>JAZLLN010000087.1:0-9726 GCA_045598165.1 Candidatus Cryptobacteroides sp. | reverse complement strand
CTCAGCTACACCACCTTCGAATACTCCCACCTGACAATGGACACCGCTGCGCGCACCTCCTCAAAGGCCATCAAGGTGGCGTTCGACGTGACCAACTCCGGAGAAACGGACTCCGACGAAATCGTCCAGCTCTATGTCTCCCCTGCCTCAGAGGAGCAGGACTACCAGCCGATAAGGCTCCAGGGCTTCGGCAGAGTGAGCCTGGAAGCGGGTGAAACGAAGCACGTTGAGTTCCTGATGTCCCCTCAGCAGTTCGGACATTATGACAACGGGCAGTGGACGGTCGACGCCGGTGACTTCATCGTAAAGGTCGGCGCATCCTCGGAGGACATACGCCTCCAGAACACCCTCACCCTCAAGGGAAAGAGCGTCACGATGCCTCTGCGCACCGTCTATTTCTCAGAGATGCAGTAATTAAATCCCGTCCTGGACAAGGGGAGCGAGGACGCGCATTCCGGTCTTCCCTATCCGGTGCGCAAGAGATTTCAGTTCAGCTTTCTTGGAGCTGCGCTCGACGTGCCTTTGATCGGTCTGCCCGTCATCGAACCCGGCCTGGCGCAGCAGCATGTCGCTCTGCTTTTCAATCTTCAGCTCCAGGAACAGCTGGACATAGCATATCATATCGAAGAAAACCTCCGGGTCGAAGTTCTCCTTGACGTCCAGAAGATATTCGCCCGCCCTTGTCAGTGAGAAGTTTCCGGAACGGATGGCTGAGCGTGTGCTGATGTCCGTGCTGATGCTGTGGTCCATCCACTTGTATATTTTCCTTTCACCGAAAGTGAACAGGAAGACAAAGAGGGCGATGAACACAAGCACTATCAGGATCAGTGCATACACCGGCTCTATCAGTCCCTTTTCCAGGACAATGTTGTATAGGAAATGGATGGCCACTGACGGGACGAAGGAAACAAGGATGCCCATGACATTTCTCCATTTCTTGTACACAAGCAGCAGCACTGTCGCGAACAGGGCTGTGCAGCCCATATGGAGGATGGCACAGCCGAAGCCACGGACGATGGCCGTACCCACTGCCATTCCGGGATTGAAATAGAAATAGATTATGTTTTCAAGAAGCGAGAAACCGCTGCCGATTGCAGCGCCATAGATCAGGCTCTGCGCCATGAAGCGGAACTTCTGGCGCGTTATCAGCCATATCAGGATACAGCCCTTCAGAACCTCTTCGACCAAAGGCATCAGCGAGACTTCTCCCACAGCCACGGGAATGCCCAGGCAGACGGGATTGGTCAGCACGAATGCCAGCGCACACCACAGCAGTCCGAACAGGATGTTGCGGAGGATCAGCTTGAAACGCGCCAGCGCAAAGCTGTCGAGTGCCTTCAGCGCCAGAAGATATAGCGCAGTGGGAAGGATGGAGATGAGGAATGAGAGCATGCCTTGATGAATTACAGTTATCGGTTCAGCTGCTTGGACATCCAGGTTTTCGGGGTCATTTCCATTATTTCGGAAAAATGGCGGTAGAAAGACTGAAGATTATTGTAGCCGGAACGCATCGCTGCCTCCTTGACATTTATTCCCGGTTCCTTCCTTACGATATCCATGAAATACTCCACGCGGAGGGCATTGATGAATTCCGAGAAGTTCTGGTTGCGGCAGGCGTGTATGCTGGCAGAGAGATAGGTTCTGTTAGTGTGCAGCTGTTCCGCCAGCGAAACGAGCGACAGGGATGGGTCCAGGAACAACTTCTCATCAAGTACTTTCTGTATAAGCCTGTCATCGCCGGGCTTCGCAGCTACCGGTTCTGCATCATTCCCTGGCTCCTCCTCGATTGACTCAAGCTCGGCGGCGATCGTCGATGTATCCTTCATCCTGTATGTCAAGCTACCGATATAATACTGAAGCACAGAAAGGAACACGGCAAATATAGCTCTGAGAAAAATCGAAGCCATCACGGTGTCAGGCAGAAGAACGATCAGAAGCGTTACTACGGCAGTGAAGATAATGAAGATAAGAACCTGCCCGATGTCATCGGCCGAGCCATCATCACTGGTATCGTACACCTCCGCCAGTTTTCTGTTATAACGGTACACAGCGACAACCGACCACACTGAGATGCCTGCAATCTGCACACAGAGGAGCACTGTAAACAAGGTTGTCTGTTCCCAAGGAATAATGATGGCAGCAGGCAGGAATGCCAGCCAGTCCCATTTGCTCACGCCCTGCGCAGAGATTTTCTGCCGGACAGCAAGATAGAAGAAGGGGAACATGAAAAAAGCGGTCCTTTCGCGGTAGAACATGGTCAAAAGGGCAACTATGATACCCGCCACGATCAAGGCCTGGACCTTGTTCAGATTCTTCAGAAGGAAGATCCTCACAATCCAGGACACGGCTATGGCCAGAGGCAGGAGAAAAATTGCGTTACCGATCATCAGTTTTTATGCTGATACTAAGTTAGATGTTTTTAACAAATTCACAAAATCCTTCCGTAAATCACAAAAAGAATCATAAATTCACAAAATGAATTACCGTATTCACAAAACGCTTGGAAAATAAAATCAAGTCTGACTACCTTTGCAATGTCAGCCACGACAAAACCTGAAACAAACAAAACAATTCCAATAATTATGTACGTTAAAAATTCCAATTTCGCCATTTACCTCGTGCTTGCTGCACTTGTAGGTTTCGGTGTCAGCTTCCTTTTCCATTCATCAGATGCCCAGAGCTCACTTCTTTCCGGCGACATCTCGAAGGCCAGTGTTTATAGCAACCATAAAGATGATCCTGAAGTTACTGCGATCGAAGAAAAGCTCAAGAATGACGAAGAGTTCTTCAACGCAACAAAAGCTACAGTATCTCTAATTGAAGCACGCGCTACAAGTCTGGAAGATCTTACAGAAAAGACATTGGACATTTGCGCTGATATTCCCGAATTAAAAAATGTTATCAAAACTGTAGTTTCCCTTAACGCAAAGGCATATAACACAAAGCAGTTTGCCATAACAGCCAGCAATGGCCTTGATAAACTTGCTTCAGGCAAGAAAGCGCCAGAATATGAACAGGCTTCCAATAGTGTATTCATCGGCTTCAATAGAATCGACAGCCAGCTTTCAATCGGCAAGGCGTTCGTTGAAAGTGCTTTGAATTATCTTGAAGGAAAAGACGGTGAAGAGTATTATCCAATTGCGGAACTTGTCGCAGAGTGGACAATGTATTGCGCCGAGAATTCTTTCTTAATGGAAAATGATGATATGACATACTGGGTTGATGAGATCACAGACCTAGCATATTCAGATTTAATCGGAGAAAGTCCAAAATATTCACTCGGCGAAAACATGAAGCATATCGTCGGAGAAAACCTAAAGTCTGTAGCCGGTGAGAACCTTAAGTCTGTAGCCGGTGAGAACCTCAAGTCTGTAGCCGGCGAGAACCTCAAGACTATAGTTGGTGAAAGCCTCAAGTCTGTAGCAGGTGAGAATCTCAAGTCTATAGCTGGTGAAAGCCTCAAGTCTGTAGTTGGCGAAAACCTTAAGTCTGTAGCTGGCGAAAACCTCAAGTCTGTAGCTGGCGAAAACTATCGAACCGAATAATTATGTATAGATCGCTGTTAAGAACAGCCGCAATATATGGGTTATGGGCAATGCTCATAGCCCATAATGCTATGTTATCGGCACAAACTTTCTACCAATACAAGGCAAATGATGCAACAATTTGCTTCTTCGATAAATCCCAGTCCCAATATATTCCTCACATAATGAGGAAATATGAAACAGGAAAAGCCCTTCACAAACAAATCTGGGGATCTATTCCTTCGCAGTCTCCATTTATGATGTTTACCGACTGGGATGATGACGGCAATGCGGGAGTAACTGCAATTCCTCATACCATAATACAGATAGGGGTTGCCCCCTTGAATACTTCATACTTTGTTTCCTCATCAAACGAGCGTTTTGACCATCTGTTCAAACACGAGTACACCCATGTCGTTATGACAGACAAATCAAACAGTGCAGATGCAAGATGGAGGAATTTTACAGGCAACAAGGTAGTGGTTAACTCCGATTACCCAATCAGCGCTTTATGGAGCTATCTGGATACGCCCAGATGGTATGCACCAAGATGGTATCAGGAAGGGATAGCCTGTTTCATGGAAACATGGCTTGGTGACGGAGCAGGAAGAGCGCTAGGCGGCTATGATGAGACTTATTTTAGAACTCAGATAATGGATGGAAAAGACCTGTTTTCAATTGTTGGTCTAGAAACAGAAGGCAGTACCTCTGATTTCCAACAGGGAACCACGTCATATCTTTATGGCACACGCTTCATCAATTACCTTGTTCTTAACTATGGATACAACAAAGTCATCGAGTTTTATAATAGAACTGAAGACAGCGCCGCATCCTATGCCAAACAATTTGAAAGAATATTCGGCAAAAATTTGAGAACTGCCTGGAATGAGTGGATTGAATTTGAGAAGATTCATCAACAGACAAATCTCAGCCGGATTGCAGAATATCCCCTTACTGAATTGCACGAACTGATCGGAAAGAATCTTGGTTCCGCGTCGCCTATGATAGTGGATGAAGAAAATCACTGCATATATCTAGCGACTAATGCCCCGGGGGATTTCTCCAAAATCGTCCGGATACCACTTGACGAAGGAGGAAGGATTGGAAGGAAAATCGAAAGACTCGCATATATTGACGGTCCGATGATGTATCAGACGACCTATCTTGCATACGACAAAAAGGGGCAGCGTCTAATCTGGACAGACAGGAACGGATCGATACGAGGGCTTGTTGTATACGATATTACAAAGAAGGCAATAGTTAAGCAGTTGAAGAATCAGCGTATATATGAGATATGCTATGACAACACGAATGGCTGCCTTTACGGCTTATTGAGCAACCAAGGTGCTTATCACCTGATCAGATACGATTCCGATTTTAAGAATCTTGAGTCACTTTTCAGTTTTCCTTTCGGCATAAGCGTAAGCAATCTCGATGTTTCCCATGACGGGACCAAAATAGCAGCCTCCATGTTAGGATCCAATGGAGAACATTCACTTATTATGTTCGATCTCGAAGAACTAGAGAATGCAAATTCAGTATATGAAACCCTATATACCCTGCCTGATGCCAATTTAAGCCAGTTCCGTTTCAGTTATGACGACAGCAAACTAGTAGGATTCAGTTATTACACAGGAGTACCGAACATCTGGCAGTATAATCTTGAAAGCGGAGACCTGGACTTGCTCTCAAACGTACAGACAGGAATGTTTGCGCCATACCTTGCATCAAACGGTTTGGTATACGCATATCATTTCTCGGTTGACGGAATGAGTCCAGTAACGATGGACTATAAAATTCTTCACGATGCCAACAGCGTCGAGTTCCTGGGACAGAAAGCATATGTCGCGAACCCAGAACTCTCCGAGATATCTTCTTTGAAAGAAGAGCTGCCTCAAATTTCTTTCGGAGAAGTATACGATTCCATAACAGTGTATAAGCCCCTAAAGGAACTGAAATTTCAAGGAGCTTACCCGGATATCAGCGGCTTCACTGACCGAACGGCATGGAACAGAATTACTCCTGTACTTGGATACCATCTGTCATTTTATGACCCTCTGTCTCTGTTGTCCATCAACCTTTTCCTAGGAGCCTCGCCTTGGAGCAACAATGAATGGAAGAACAGATTTCACGCAAAAGCAGAAGTCAAGTATTACGGATTGAAGTTCCAAGCAGCCTGGAATCCTAGCAATTTCTATGATCTGTTCGGGCCTAGAAGATCATCTAGAAAGGGCTATAACGTTTCTATCTCGTACGATGCAAAGCATACATCACAAGCCCCATTCACCTGGGAATGGGGTGGAGGGTTGGCACATTATGGAGATATGGACGCCCTTCCTCTATATCAGGAAATTGAGATTGAGGAAGGAATATCTTCATTCCAGACCCTCAGTTTGTATATCGATGGCGGCAAAACCAGGACATCGATTGGGGGTATTTCCGCTGAACGGGGATACCGTTTCTCTGCAAGCGGTTACAGCTACCTTGCCAGTGGAAAGTTTTTTCCGTCCATCGACATATCGGGAGACCTCGGAACCCTTCTTCCTTTCGGGCACAATAATTCCTTCTGGCTGAAAGGAGCTGTGGGCCAAGCATTCGGAGATAGCAAATCCGCTCTCGGGAATTCATATTTCGGAGGATTCAGGAACAATTATGTGGACAATGGTGTTGTGAACAGGTTCAATACCGTTTATGCAATACCAGGGGCACATATCGACCAAATCTGCGCTCATAACTATGCAAAAGTGACAGGAGAACTTGATTTCTGTCCTATACGCTTCAATAATTTCGGAGCACTTCAATGCTACCCTAACTACATCCAGTTCTGTCTCTTCGGACATGATCTGATGACGGACTGGTGGGGACCGGAAAGAACCGCGAATAAAGCCAACTACATAAGCGCAGGAGCACAGATGAATATCCAGATGGTATTCTTCACCCATATGAAAACAACCCTGTCCCTCGGCTATGCACGCGCCTGGGGCAACGGATTGAACCAGGGTGAGTTCATGGTCTCCCTGAAACTGCTCTAGCCGTATCTGTTGCGATACAGACCTACAGGGACTTCGGAGGATAGAGGGCGTTCCACCAGGACGGGTCATCCTGCAGCCATTTGGCGAACCAGGCCCAGATGGTGTTCTGCCACTCCAGACGCTTCCGGTAGTCCGTGATATGGTGGTTCTGGTCTGATACGGCCACCAGAGCGGTCTCCTTCCCAAGAAGCTTCAGAGCCGTGAAGAGCTGGACGCTTTCATTGAAAGGGACGTTGGTGTCAGCGTCTCCGTGTATGAGGAGCAGCGGAGTATTGATCCTGTCCGCGCGATACAGAGGGCTCTGCTTTACATAAAGGTCCTGGTCGGACCAAGGGTAGCTGCCCGCCATGGACACCTCACTGTACGAGTACCCCCAATAGCCGAATCCCCAGTAGCTGGTATGGTCGCTGATGCCGGCGTGGGAGACGGAACAGGCGAAAAAGTCTGTAACGGTCGGGAGATACTCCGACATGAAGCCACCATAGGAAGCGCCGATGCAGCCCACTTTCCCCTCATTGACGAACGGGTGTTCACGGCAGAACTGCATTGCCCCTTCGATGATGTCCTGCGCCGGGCCGTCGCCCGCGGTGTTCACGTGACGCGCCGACCACTCCTGGCCGAAGCCGGTGGCTCCGCTCGGGCCTGCCACGACATATACTACATATCCCAGGGCGGCATAAGCGTGATGCGGATAGCGGCTCTCGAAGTTGCGGCCCGTAGGTGAGCAGCCGCCATAGTAATTGACAATCATAGGATACTTCTTCTCCGGGTCGAAATGAGGCGGCAGGTAGTAGCGTCCGTATACGGTCTCCCCTTTCGAGTTCTTGAAATTCCACTCGCGGCATTCACCCAGTTCCACATCCTTCAGGATGGCACTGCTCAAGTCCTCGCGAAGTGAACTCTTCCCGCTCCGAAGGTCCAGGACATACAGCCTGTCGGAGTTGGATGCGCTCTGGCCGTACCAGGCTGAAACAGGAGCCGCAGAAGCGAACGAAACATTGTTCACCATATCCTCTGGAGTATCTATCCTGCGGATCTTTCCATTCTTCGGATTGATGGTATACAGGCTGACACAGTCGCGGTTTTCCGCCGTGAAATAAATCTGCCCGTCGGCTTTGTTCCATTCATACGAAGACACGCAAGGATCGAAGTCCCTGGTCAGAGGCGAAATCTTTCCTGAAGCGAGGTCATACAGGTAAAGCTGCATATCCTCCATACTTGGAGTCTGACCTTCCTTCACCTTCATCCCTATGCGCCCGAATGCTTCAGGAGAGCCTTCCAGAAGCACCTGCCTGCCATCAGGAGAGAACTGGGCGCCTGCCAGGAAACCATCATCCTCTACAAGGGCCTTGGTCTCAAGCGTGTTCAGATCAAGCAAATACAGCGAGAATATGGACGTAGGACGCTGGGCCAGCCTTTCCCGGCTCACCATAAGCAGGGCATTCCTGCCATCGCTGGAAACATCGGAAATGTATGAATTGTGATAGCCGAAGGTCAACGGTTGCATAACACCCGTAGTTATATCGAACTTCGCGACGTTCGAGCGGGTACGCCATCCGGGCTGCCTGTCATCTGGGGTAAGTATCTGATAGATTTCCTTTTTCTCCTCAGGACCGCTCTGACGGACCGAATAGATCAGGAAGTCTTCCGTAGGAGACATGGTAAAATAACCGTCAGGGAGTCCTTCAACCATAACCTCTTCGGCTCCTGTAGCCGGATCGACGGTTACAAGCTCGGACCCCGAAGGTGTTCTGCGGGTATAATAGTATTTGCCGGATACCGGCATCCAGGTCATTCTGTATGGCATCTCTGCCAGCATCCTGCCTCCATCTACCTCATAAAGCTTTGTCGATGAAGACACTTTGCCACCTTCAGTCGTTGTGGAATATGACACTGTCATATATTTTCCGTCAGCGGATAGGGAAATCCCTGAGAAACGTGTACTTAGAAGCACATCCTTCATCCCGTACAGATGCTTTCCGTCAGTTCGGAATGCAATACGGCTTTCGTCATCGGTTTCCAGGGAGATTACAGGGCTGACAGACTTTCCGGCCTCCGAAACAAATCTGATATCGACCGTATGGGTTGCGGGTGAAAGCCCGCACCTGTTCCCTCCCTTCACTCCATCCACATACACTTCGTAGTGCTCGACGGAGTCCACTTTCACGGTCACTGTGACATATCCGCTGTTGTCGAACGAGAATCCTATCCAGTTGAGAGCATCCGAGGAGGACTCGACCATATAGCCCGCATCCACGCTCGAGGCATCTTTAATGCCTGTCCCGGTCAAAGATGACTTCAGGATGTCCGCCAGGCTGAAAGCCTCCGACCTGACGTTGACACTGTCCACCATATAGGGTCTGGCAACAGGATACGGACCGGCATAGCGGTAGGATTTTACAGGAATAACGGCCGCAGAGACAGCGGAAAGACAAACCGATGCCAGTACAATCGATAACAATGCTCTCTTCATATTCTTTGTGTTTCTATCTTTGACGAAGATACATAAAATGACCGTAGCGACAAACTGGTTATCCTTTTATTTTTCGCAGGAATTGGGTAATTTTGTGGCAACAACGCAACTATCACATTTCTTCATCATGCTTTCCGCCATATGCCCGTCATCCTGTGCCGCTGACACATACAAAGGTCACGTCGTAAACATCCTGGACGGCACCGTAGCCGATGCCGGGATCGTTGTTAAGGACGGTATCATCTCTGCTATAACCCCTTGTAAAGTGCCGGCTGACGCACCATATTATCTGCCCGGCTTCATCGACTCGCACGTCCATATCGAAAGTTCAATGATGCTTCCGACGGAATTCGCACAGATTGCCAAGCGGCACGGAACCATCGGAGCTATCTGTGACCCTCACGAGATTGCCAATGTACTGGGTGTCCCCGGCGTGGAGCTGATGCTGGACAATGCAAAGCAAACAGATTTCTATTTCGGATTCGGAGCATCCAGCTGTGTTCCGAGCTGCGGAACGGACATTGAGACCGGCGGAGAGATTCTGGACAGCAAAACCGTTGCTTCCTTGCTTGAACGTGATGATATCTTCATGCTCTCCGAGATGATGAACTATCCCGGGGTTCTGAACGGTGACCCGGAAGTGATGGCAAAGATTGAAGCTGCCAGGCGGGCCGGCAAGCCCGTGGACGGTCACGCC
>JAZLLN010000086.1:0-7716 GCA_045598165.1 Candidatus Cryptobacteroides sp. | reverse complement strand
CATAAATCTTTACCAACTTATTTTTTCATCATTCCTAAATCTCTTGTTATGAAAAAGATTTTTGCTTTTGCTGCGGCGGCAGTATTGCTTTTTGTAAGTTCAATGAGGAGTGACGCTAGAGTTGAGGAACATGTTTATGGATTTATTACGTCCTGTGGCACCGAACAAATTGTCGTATCAGAGGACGAAATGGACATAGAGGAGGCTATGGGGTGGCTCGAATGGTATGAATTTTGGGATTGTGGTATTGTGCTTTAGGTGTGTAAATTGTAAAATCCCAAATTATTCTGTTCCAAAATATGGGAAAGAATAAAATATCTTTATTGTTACAACTGTCGGTATTACTGTTAATGCCGACAGTTGTTAATGGTCAAGTTGAGGAAGAGAAATCGTCAGGTATCCAGTGTGGATATCATTTCCTTTGCAAGTATACACCTGACGGTCCACAGAATAAATATCTCAATATGAGGTTGGATTACTCTGATGGGGTATCTATGTTCTATGATGTATTTACGTATGAGCGGGATTCCCTTAGGCAGATTGCCTTTGGTGAGGATGGAAGTCTGAGAAACCAGGCAGCATACGATGAAATACGTTCTTTGCCACGCAATCGATTGAATGACATCACTATATTGAATATAAAAAAATCGGAAGCCACGCAGATATACAAGCATGCAACGATATCAATACGAGGAACTTGTGATATGCTGGTTCCCGACTGGGAATTGTCAGAGGAATCCTGCACAATAGAGGGCTTCATTTGCAAGAAGGCAACGGCGGATTATCTGGGACGAAATTGGACCGTGTGGTATACGGAAGAGATACCTATTCCCATAGGCCCATGGATGCTGTGGGGCACTCCTGGATTGATAGTTTCCGCACAGGATAGAGAAGGAATCTTCAGTTTCCAGATTGTTTGGGCCGATGCTCTTGATGTGCCTGGGCGTGTGGCACTCATGAACAAATGTTACCCGGATAAAGACTTTCGGCGAGGAGCAACAACTCGGCACTTTGCCTTGTCGATGAAGGAGGCAGAGCAAATGAATTTCAAGCTACGAACGGATGCCTCCTATGTGTTCGAAGTGGCTGGTGCGCGCACAAATAACATTGATGAACTTCAGAAAAAGGCCAGGAAATACATCCCGCTCATTCCCAGTGACTATTGGAAAGGCAAATAAGGTCATACCGCTCACGCTGCTATTCTTGTTTTTTTCTCTGTGCAACTGCTGGGCTTCCTATCACATCACGGGTGTCGTAAGGGAGCAGAAAAGCAAGGAGCCGGTTGCGGGGGCTTTCGTTCTCGCATACTCCAGTAATGTTCAAAAAGGATTTGCTTACAGCGGAGAAGACGGCCAGTTTTCCATCAAAGTGCAGGACGGAGTGACCATCAGCACTATCAAGATTTCCATGATGGGCTATGCTCCGGAAAGTATCGAGACGGGCGGGAAGACTTCTGGAATCATTATAGAGCTGAAGGAACAGGCTATGCGGATAAACGCATCGGCCGTGAAGTCTCATCCCATCCAGCGGAGGGGAGACACCCTTTCATTCTACGTCCAGGCCTTCACCGACGGCACAGAGCGGGTTCTTGACGACCTTATCAACAAAATTCCCGGTCTCACAACAAACGAACAAGGGGCTATCAGTTATGATGGCGAGACCATCAACCGGTTCTACGTAGAAGATCTGGATTTAATGGGAAGCAAATATGGCATTGTTACTAAAAATCTGAAAGCCAGCGACATAGCGCGGGTTGATGTGTACCTGAACCACCAGCCTGTCAACGCCCTGCGTGATATCAGCCCCTCGGAAAAAAGCGCAGTAAATATTGTTCTCAAGGAAGATGCAAAAGGAGCGTGGATGATTACCGGGGATGCGCTTCTCGGCCTGCCTCCTTTCCCTCTTTTTAATGCCAAGGCCATGCTGTCCCGCTTCGGAAAATCCAGTCAGAACCTTTTCCTTCTCAAAGGGAATAATCTTGGATCGGACATTTCACAGGAACTCCGGGACCAACCCGGCATCAACGATACGCCGCGTTTTTTCAGACTGAACGGTGACATTGACGGCGAACTGTCGTCTATCCTTTCTCCCTCTTTCTCCAGCCTCCCCCTCCCCAAGGAATACTGGTACGACAATCTCTCCGGAATTGCCACGTTCAACCACTTGGCTAAAACCGGGGATCATGCAAAACTGCGGCTGTCGTTCAATGCCGCAGCTGAGAATTATACGGAGCAGGCGTTTTCTTCCGAGGTGGTGAGTTTCGATGACGGCACAAGCCTTACCATTGATGACGGAAAATCGCTTACCAGCCATAAATATTATTTCCAAGGCATTGCTACTTTCGAAGACAACGGTCCTAAGCGCTTCATGTCCGAGTCCTTTTCCATGTCCGGCCAGATTCGGAGCGACCTGTCGGACGGCACAGGACGAAATAACTATACGGAGAACTACAATCTTCCTTCTTTTAAGGCTGACAACAACTTGCGCCTTACGATACGGCGTGGAAAAAAAGCTATCGACATTACAAGTACGGCCACATTCGTGCGGAACAATCATTCCGCCTCCTACAATACAGGAGACCGCACCTACCTTCAGTCATACCTGCAAAACGACTTCACGTCCAAACATGGGGCATCTTTAGCCGTTGCCGCCGGTCTCCATCGCCTTTCGGCCGACGCATCAATAAATCTAGATTATATCGGCCTGGACGCAACCCTCACTCCCTCGGCCGACATCCCCGGATTGAGGGGACCGCTGCAGGACAGGTTATCCATTTTTTCAACAAGTCCTTCGCTATCCCTTCGCGATGCCGTGAGTCTGGGGAACGTTACATTAACCGCATCCCTCCCTGTCGCTCTTCATATTTTGATTAGTAAAGGGCGGGCTGAAATGGTTTATCCGTCCCTGTCACCTTCATTGAGTCTACGGTACACTCCTACTACCACTCTCACTGCCATAGCAAATGTTCGGTACAGTACCCGGCGCTCCTCTCCCGAAAGCCTTCTTGGTTCTGTAATCATGCGAGACCACCGTTCGCTTTCCCGTGCAGACAGCCTGGGCCAAAGCAAGAGTATCAGTACATCAGCAAATATCCGGTACTCCAATCCTGTGGATATGGTTTTCCTCACGCTTAACGGACTCTTCGCCCGGATGTTTAGTGACAAATCCTCCTCCCGAGAATATTATCCGGATCTCACCGTAACGGGATATATGCCGCTTGCCAACGCCACGTCCATGTATAGTATTGATGGAAGTGCACGTAAGTATTTCGGAGGAAAAACGCTTATGATTGAGGCAACAGCCGGATATAGAGTAAACGAGACGGATGAATATCTCCAGAATGTGCCGATCCGCTATGTCTCCCGTAGCATAACCACGGGGGGTATGATAAGAACAAATCCGGTTGAATGGTTCAGCGCATGGATAAAAGTGGATTATGTACGGCAGATTACAGATAACGGTAACAAGGACATAACCAGCCACATGCTCACGGGTGAGGGAACCGTACGAATCTCTCCTCTACGAAAACTAGACATAGAGCTTGACGGTTACTTGCGAAAAGAGCGCATTCCAGGCGTGACTGTGTTCAATAGACCGCTCCTCAAGGCAAGTGTCTCCTGGAGGCTCTCCAAAGCTACGGTATACCTTGAATGCAACAATCTCCTTGACATAAGCGAATACCGCCGTGAAACCATCACTGCTTACCGAACAGTTTCCACTGTGAACCGCCTCTGGGGCAGACAATTCCTTGTCGGAATAAGAATGTCGTTATAGTATATAACAATTCCTCAAAATATAATCTGGGGCGCTAGTGTGAGGGTTTGCTATGAACCTTTTTGGCTGTTTTGCTCAATACAAGGAGGACCCCTCAAGCATCTTCATATTCATCATTCGGGCAATAGTCGCATTCAATCTTGACGGCAATCTGGTGCACGTCACGTGAACGCCAGGTCAGTTTTTCGGCAACGTAGCCTGCCATGGTAATGGCGTGCTGCAGCTTTTCCACGGTTGTGAAGTCCACATCCCAGAGCCGGGAAAACCTGTTCACAGCTTTTGTTATTTGGTTAAGGTTTTTACCTTCGGCAGACATTTCCCTATATAGTTCAATCAACTTCTAGCGTATCTTGTACAGTTCGGCGTCACGGCCCGTTCCTTTGGGCTCATAGTTCTTCCGGGCGTTTTTCAGGACTGTATCGACGATAAATCTCGTCCTGGAGTGATAACCCTCAATCTACATCAGGTCCATCATTTTGTCGTACTGATACTCCGTCATCCGGAGGCTGATCATTTTGTTTTTCTTGATAATCATAGTTCCAAAGTTTAATGTTTCAGGGTTCTAAAAAATGGTTTAAATGTCCGCCGCAGGCGTAGAAGGGTCCCGCGGCGGACGCGTTTGTATCACAAACGCACATCTTGCAAAAAATTTTACTCCAGCGTATTACGGAAATTCCAACTGCTTTCCTTCCGAAATCATCAACTTGAACGTTTCTTCCAGAAGCCGCCGCTTTTCCCTCTCCGCCCCCACCTCATTTTCGGGCAAATTGCCGATAGACAGAAGGTCCCTTGTCTCACAGAGCAAGTCATAGATGTTCGCCAACAGCGAGTCGGAGTAATAGGTGATGCGGCCATCCCTGGCAACATCTTCAAAACACTCTTTCGCAACCTTTTCCAACATCTCCCTATACTTCCGTTTTGCCACAGCCGGGTCTTCCGGCTGTGGTTTTTCTGCTTCCCGGCGAAGGATGCGCAGTGCTTCCAGACGCATGGGGCATGTGTGGTAGGTATCCATGATGCGGACGAACTCGGCCGGGCAAAGCCGGTACATGGGTCCCAGCTGGGAACAAGCCCCTGCGCGTATGGCGATGCGGAGCTCTTCGGCCCGCCATGAGGCATAGGTGGTGTAGAGTTCTGTCGTTATCAGGTTTACGATGGCTTCCAGGAGTTTTTGATCCGCAGCCTCGCAGCGGAGGGAGAACGCCTCATCGACGACAACGTCGGCGATGAGCCATTTCATCTCCTGAAAAGGGATTTGGCTGACGGGGCGGCTGCTCCGGGCCTGGATGATAGCACCGATGGTCATCGCCCCGCACCTCCTTTTTCTTTCTCATCTTCTTTTTCACCCCTTCTCTCTTTCAGCGCCTGCTTGACGGCCTCGTTCTGGGTGATGACGCTGGCGTTTGAGCCGGTTAGTCTGTTCCAACTTTCAAGAATTCTCCGGCCGGTGCCGGGATAATGGGCGCGGGACCATCCGCGGTCCGCGGCCATTCGGATGATGAGGACGGCCACTTCCTCGGGGTACTTCTCAAGGGAAGCGAGGTCATCGGCCATCATTGCAGGAGTAATCATAACGCAGCCGCCTCCATCAAATCCTTCCCTGACAGCGTGAGCACCATATTCCTCACCCCGCCCTTCTCATAAAAATACACCCTAAGGACCTGACCTCGAATCAGCGCCAGTTTGTCAAAGGCAAAAGCCATCTTTCCCGAATCACCGGGAGAAACCGTCCCCAGCCCATACGTCGCACGCGGCACCACCGCCTTCTCATAAGTCAGCCCCCGCCGACTACGCCGGGCGCTCTCCACCGCAAACCTCGGCACACCCACAGAGTAGCTCACGGCCGATGAATTCTCCAGCGAGAACACAAGCACCAGCACATCCTCCTTCACAAACACATTCTCGCACAGCAACGAAATCCCATAGTCCCGTACCCCAGATGGAAAAGCTCCTGCGGCCGGTCCGCAAGTTCCTCCAAGTTAATAGTGGCCGACAGCGACCCATCGGCAGATACCGGCTCACCGGCGGCGATACGCGTATCCACCTCCAACCTCTCCGGCCGCTCTGCATACGCCACTACAAAAGAATGCTTCTGCCCCGTGGATTCCAGGCAGCTCATCGACGTCACAAAGTCAAAGCGCTCCCGCGCCCGCACCGCCACGATGATGAGCGTCATAGCAAACACACCTGGCAAGAATCCCACCCGGTGCTAGAGATGGACCTATATTTCATTTGAACGCTAAAAAAGCCGACTTCTACTTCCATTTCTTGGGAAGATAGACAGTCGGCATCATTAAATAAACAAGACTTTATTTTGACCTAAAAGGAGAACCCGATATATGGTCCGACGGTAAAGGCTGTACGAGATTCTATTCTTTCAATATACTGGAACTGAATTGGTTGTACCTCTATTGAGACTCCAAAAGAAATACGGCTTCCTCTCTCTCCAATCCTTCTGGAACCACCAAGGTCTATGGATGAGTAAATATTTCCGCTGATACCAAGAGAATGATTATAATCTTTTAAGTAAGCATAGTCATCCGGGTCGATATTCATATAATTATAGCCCACAGGAACCCCGAAACTAATTTGCGAATTTAAAAAGGCGCCATATCCTACTTTTACTCCAACATAGGGGCTCCACTTTTTAAAAGGAACAAAAACATACTTGCCGTAGAAGCAGGGTCTAATAGAGTGATAACGTTTAGTTTGAATAAGCACTCCCTCAATACCACTATATAGCAGACGATTCTGGAAGTTGCCGTAATTAACACCAACGCCACAAACAATATGGTCTGTAAGTTTATAGCCCCCAAAAAGGGTAATACCGTAATGATTAGAATTGCCATTTGCCAAACTTATACCATAAGAGACGTCAGCCACTATTTCGTATTTTCGCATCTCTTGAGCCGACACGAATATTGTAGTCGACAAAAGTAATAGAACTATAAAAGCTAACTTTTCTTTCATACTCAAAATGATCTCTTATATATAGGGAAGGAGAAACTTAGAGACTCCCAGAATCCCGGGCCATTGTTTTTATCTAATAGTGCATCGAGGTCAACATCAATCCAGCCAGTGAAGGAGTAGTCTGGTTCATCTTTTCCACACTCAAAGCCAATTCTTCTAGTTCCGAGATGGCTTGTTGTCTCATGCATTCCACGCCAAGCTGCAATATATCTATGAGGCGAAGCGCTATTTGCCGATACTTCATAGTCATATCTGAGGCCATTAATGATCATATACGAAGATGATTCCATTTTTCCATTATACCACCCCAGCGTACCTTTTTTTCTAAAACACAGGTCTACTCGTCCTATTTTTTGTCTTAACTCATCTGCGACATATCCACGCAGGGTCACCCATGCTTTGCGCTTATCGTTTATCTGTTGCTTTTCCTCGGTGAGCTGGTACATATTAGATAAAGACTTCGTATAGTAAGACTCATTGTCTGGCATTGCAAGCCCCAGTTCCCTTATTCTATCATATGTCCATACATCTCTATAATCAATATCTTTTCCAGCGATTTTCACAAGGCCGTCTTTATTCAGTAATTTTGCAATAGCCTCGTCGCTTACAGGCAAAAAGGCTGCATAATCTTCTCCATATTCAGGATAATACAGATCCGGGAATTTCGCCTTAAACTCTTCATATCCACCTTCGCGCTGATAATAATCATCAGCTTCCGCCATGGCCTGATTGAACTCATCATAAAGAGACGTGAAGTCTTCAACTCCAATGGACTTGGTGGCAATTCCCGAACGGACAGACTGTACCGCGGCAAGAAAATCAGCCTCAGAGTGTGCATTCTTACGATATTGACCCCCATTCTTATGATGTTGACCCCCTCGAAGAGGGCAGGGCTTTCAAAGAGCAGTCTCTGTTTGCTTGCAAACAGGCAGCGGCGTAGCCGCAAAGATATTACTTTTTCTTTCTCATAGA
>JAZLLN010000085.1:0-2037 GCA_045598165.1 Candidatus Cryptobacteroides sp. | reverse complement strand
CATACAATCGCTCCTGAACTTCATAAGTCAGCGGTATGCAGTGACGGTTGTAGAAGTCCACTGCCTTCCGGGCCTTTTTATATGCCCTGGAAAATGATGATTCATCATCTTTCCCTGTCTCAGCTTTGTAGCAGGAAAGCAAATTCCACTTGTAGCCCAGAACGTCCACAGACAAGCCTCCGACAGTTCCATTGTTGTTAATATACGAGATATTGTTCCTGATGGTCTTCCCGACCAGTTTCGGTACACTCCCGAACGGGTCGAACAGCGTCCCGGTCCGATGGTGCCACCTGTTATACCCTCGGGCAAAGAATGAAAAGAGCTCCCTGTTGAATGCTATGAACACAGCTTTGGCCCTTGCCCACAGCTGCGCATGGATATGGTTGGGCATTATACAGAATGCGGTGGTCCTTATTCCGTGTTTCCTTGAAAGACAGAAGTACAATGTAATGAAAAAGATGTTGTCCATTACATCGTAGAAGATAAAAAAACCGTTTATTCCCTTTGAATAGCTGTGCTGTGGGACTTCTTCAACATACTTTCTCTTTTTCATACTGCATAGTGGATTGATCTGCACGCAAGGTATGAAAGATATGCGGTTGTGGATCTCCGGAACTCTCCAACCCGCCACACTCTGGAAGGTTTCGTCACATTTTTATCTTTTGATATGCTTTTTTATGAATTGATAAGAAAAAAGGCTGGCCGGGGAAAACCGGTCAGCCGCCATTTGTAGTATAAGCGCTATTTCCAGTCCTTGAAAGGGTATTTCAGGAGGTGGGAATTGTAGTATCGTCCGTCTCCGGTCACCTCCTCACCGATCCAGTCGGGTTTCGGGAAGGAGTCAGCCGCACTTCGCAGCTCAATCTCCGCCATCACCAGTCCCTCATTATCTCCATAGAACTCATCCACTTCCCAGGTGTGAATGCCGTCTTCGGACGGAATGAGGTAACGGGTCTTGTCAATGAAACCGCCGTCACATACCGTCATCAGCTCCTCAACGTCCTGAAGGCTTATCTCCTTCTCCCACTCGAAGCGGCCCAATCCGTCCGACCCGGCAGGGCCTTTAATGGTCAGATACCCTTTGTCATCCCAGGAGCGCACGCGTACCGTGCGGCCGGAGCCGGGGGCTATGTAGCCTTGCTTGATCCTTACCGCCTTGACAGCTTTGGACTTGAATTCACCACTGACAAGGAATTTCCTTTCTATTTCCTGAGGCATAGTGCTAGAATGGAAGGTCGTCGCTGCCGTCACCCATTATGTCCAGAGGTGCGGCCGCAGTTTCAGTGCGAGGCTGGAACCCTGCTGGCACGGACGATGCCGGCTGCCTGTAGGCAGGGGCAGCGTTCTGTGCAGGTGCAGGGGATGCTGCAGGAGCTTGTGCTGCGTAACCTTGAGCCTGTGGCTGCTGGAAGCCACCCTGGGCCTGCTCTGCTGGATTGTCAGCCCTCTTGCCGAGAAGCTGGATATTGTCCACAATGATTTCGGTCGTGTATTTCTTCACTCCCTGCGGGTCTGTCCACGACCTGGTCCTGAGTCTGCCCTCGATATATACTTGCGAACCTCTGCGGATGAACTTCTCCGCGAGGTCAGCGGAATTCCTCCATGCGACGATGTTGTGCCATTCAGTGTTCTCGCGGAGTTCTCCGCTGCGGTCCCTGTATCTCTCCGTTGTTGCGAGGGTGAATGATGCGACTTTTGTGGCGTTCGCTGCGCCGGCATTTCCTTCAAGGTAACGTACTTCCGGGTCTCTACCAACGTTACCGATAAGCATTACTTTATTCAACGACATAGTATAAAATGAATTGGTTATGTGACAAATATAGCATAAAAACGAATCAACGAAGCTCAAATACAGAAATCTTTATAATATTTTTATCTTTTGATAATCTTTCAACATTTAGTCATTCTTAAAAAATAACTTGGTAATCTTTATGGTTCTTGTTTTGTCTTTTGAACATGTCATTCAGTCACGTAGCCCGCTACGTTCCTTCATTCCATATTCAAAATCCATAAACAATCCCTCATAAATCTTTACCA
>JAZLLN010000084.1:0-56859 GCA_045598165.1 Candidatus Cryptobacteroides sp. | reverse complement strand
CGCCCAGGGCCATATAGCAGAGTATGATGTCGTAATTGTCAATGCAGAACCCTTCAGAGTCGAAGTATTCACGACACTCCCTCAATGTGAATGGCTTTACATATATTCTGGAGGTTGTCCTGTTATAGAAACCACCCTTATCGTCAAGCATCTTGTCAACAATCCAGGATGTCGCACTGCCGCAAACAACCAGCTTCACATGCTTTCTTGCCAGACACCAGTCGTTGCAAAAATGTTCGAAGGCTGACAGGAAGTTTGCCCTCGGAGTATCCATCCATGGCAATTCATCAATGAAAATCACCTGTTTGCTTCCATCATATTTCATGTCAAGCAGTTCTTGGAGCAGGTGAAATGCTTCCGTCCACGTTGTTGGACAAGGGATGCTTGAGTCCAACCCGTATGATTTCAACGAATAGAAGAATTCCTGCAACTGAATCTTCATCAGTCCGGTTTTCTTTCTTCCTATCGGAGACACAGCGGTGTGCTTGAAGGCATAACTGTTTGAAAAGAACTCGTTAACAAGGTAAGTCTTTCCGACACGTCTTCTTCCATACACAACAACAATTTCGGCTTTGTTACTGTCCAAAAATCTTTGCAAACCTGCAACCTCTTGTTTTCTTCCTATCATAGCCAATCTTATTTGCCCACAAATATAGAGAATTCCCGTGATTTGGCCAAATAAAACAATTTAATTTAGCCAAGCCTGGTGTTTGCCGTCTTGAATTGGCTATTTTAAACCATGGGCTTAACCATGTATTCTGTATTCATTTTACAATAATGAGAAGGCAAATGCTCTTTTGATAGGCATTTGGTCATCTCAGGTGTTTATTGATACAAATGTACAAAAAGGGCGTGCTGCCTCTATTTTGCTACGGAGACCATATCAATTTAAGATAGGCATAGACTACGTGTATGTTTAAAAAGTTGCATATATTATAAACATTGCATATATTCGCAATAAATTTAATGATATGAATTCGGTAAGTTTAACATTAGGGTCGGCTATAAAGAGTGCCAGAAAGGACAGGAAGATGTCTCAGGAGGAGCTCGCGTCGATGGTTGGTCTCTCAAAATGCCAGATATCAAGACTTGAGAACGGTCTGTCGCGTTCAATGACCACTGTTGATGCCGTACTGAAAGCCTTGTCGCTGACTCCTGTTATCGAGCTGGCGCCAATAAGGACTGAACTTACATCCTTGAATGTCCTGAAGATTCTCAAGAACTATCTTAGGGATAATGCTCAGAAATACGGAATCAAGAGAATGGGGCTTTTCGGGAGCTACGCCAGAGAGGAACAGCGGCCAGACAGCGATGTTGACGTCTGCATCCTTCTTGAAAAGCCGAACTATATGACAAGATCCACCATCCAATCCGAACTGGAGGCCATGCTGGGCAGGGGAGTGGATGTGGTGTCGCTCAGTGCAAGAATGGCCTCAGAATTCAAGGACAGCATAGAGAACGAAGCCATATATGTATTGGAAAATTGACCGAATTCAACCAGATTTGACATAATCTCTCGCCTGAAGGCAGAAAACAAATGAGACGCATTCTAACCATAATTTTATCCTTGATGCTTCTGACCCCCACCATGTCGGCAAGGGAATACGAAGTCAGCGGCCCTCAAGGCGGGCTATCTCTGAAACTGTCTCTTCCGAAGGGATTCAATCCGGTCACTGACAAATGCCATATGGTTATCCTGATGCATGGCATCTTCTCCAGTAAGGATTTTCTTCCTATGCCGCAAATCGCAAAGGCTCTTGCAAAGGAAGGAATTGCATCGATACGTTTCGATTTTGACGGACACGGCAAGAGCGAAGGCCGTATGATTGATATGACTATCGCAAACGAGCTCTCCGATGCCAAAGCCATCTGCGATTATGCCACATCACTTCCATACATCACCGGGATATCGCTTCTCGGACACTCGCAGGGCGGAGTCATAGCCAGCATGACAGCGGGTGCTGAAGATGTCAATCCGGAAGCCCTCATCCTGCTCGCGCCGGGTTCCGTTATCAAGGAAGCCAGTCAGGGCGGGCACTTCTTCGGCAACGAGTTCGACCCGAAGGATCCACCGGAGTATATCAAATGTTTCCATCACTTCAAGCTCGGCAGAAATTATCTCCTGCAGACGCAGGATTTGGATATATACGGAGTTGCAGAAAACTATCAGGGACCGGTTTGTATAATCCACGGATCCAAGGACGGCATAGTCCCTCTCTGGTGCAGTGAGAAATACAAGGCCATCTACTCCAATTCACGAATGCACATCGTGGAAGGAGAAAACCACCTCATAATAAAGAAACAGAAGGAAGTTATCCGGATAATCCTCGACTTCCTCAAAAACACTCTCAAGCAGCCATGTACGAAGTAACAAAAGTTCAAGACCAGACAACCCCTGAAGGGGTAAGAGTCATATACGCCAACACCTGCAGGGAGGTCTGCTCCCAGCAGATTGCTGTTGCAGTAAAAAATGGGATCAACTGGCCAAGGCCCTGAAGTTGTTCCTGGCAGATAAGGCATAGGAAAGATAACATACACAGCAATGAGCAAGATGACAATAGGGACAACGATATTCACCATCGTGATAGTGGCAGGCGCCTTAGGCCTGATTCTCTGGACCCTCCCCACAAGGAACGAACTCAGGGACGAAAGCGTCAGGGTGCACTTCGCCTTGGGCAACAAGCTTGATATAGACATGACAGGCGTTGAAATATCTCCAGTCCCCAAGGAAGCCACCGAGCACCTCATCCGCACCAACGGCACCAGCCTCGGAAAGAAGAACTCCGGACATTTCAAGAACGCGAAGACCGGCGACAAGTTCCTGTTCTACATCACCGGCAACGGGCAGAAGATGTACTTCGAGAAGGACAGTCTGAAATATGTCATAGACCTTCCTGAGGATGATATCAAGAAGCTCCCGAAGACGCACAGCAAGCCTCTCTGCGGAGGATATACCGAAGTACGGGAACCGAGCGACGAGGAGTACCAGCTCTTCCGCAGCGTCACCGACAGCATGGAAGGGATGACTTTCACTCCCCTTACCGTCCAGACTCAGGTTGTGGCCGGCATCAATTACAAGTTCTATTGCAGGTTCAGTGACGTCACCGAAGAAGACAACCCGGGCCATTGCTATCTCACAATATACAAGCCTCTCCCGGGACAGGGAGAGCCCGCAATCACGTCAATCGAAAAGATAAACACTACTCATCAAAAAACAATATCCAGTCCTATGAAAGAAGCAGATCTCAGCGTCCTCGGCGCAGAAAACCAGTTCGACCTCATCGGCAGGCAGTGGATGCTCATCACTGCCGGAACCGGTGAATCACTCAATACAATGACCGCCTCTTGGGGCGGCTTCGGATGGCTGTGGAACAAGCCGGTGGCTTTCATCTTCGTAAGGCCGGAAAGGTACACCCATGACTTTATCGAAAAGAGCGAAAGGGTCACCCTGTCCTTTTATCCGGAGTCCTGCCGCAAGGCACTTCAGATATGCGGGACAAAGAGCGGCCGGGACTGCGATAAGATTTCCCAGGCAGGTCTCACTCCGTTTGAGATTGAGCCTGGCGTAATGACCTTTGCCGAGGCCCGAATGACGGTACAAGGTCGGAAGATATTCAAGGCAGACATGAAGGAGTGTGACTTCATCGACAGAAGCATTCTCAGCCATTATGGAGAATCTGATGGCGGATTCCACACCGTATATGTCATCGAGATAGAGAAAGTAATCACAGAAGAATAGAATTGCCATGGACCCGAAGTCAACCCCGTTATTTGAGTTTCTGATGTCCAGAAACAAGGGATTCATCAACGAATACCGCAAGGCCTTTGACTGCGATGTCAAGTCCACTCTCAACAAGGAGGATATGGCTGCCGCTGTGGTTAATTATCTCTACACAGAGCCCGAATACTGGATGAGGATGCTGCCCCTGTGGGAGCTGCACCTTATCAAGGAATTGATTAAGCACAAGCCGGGGTTCAAGTACAATGCCGGATTCATCCCTGTCCCCTCCCTGCTGGAATCCTTCAGGCTAATCACTGCCGAATACAACGAAAAGGAAGAGACCATCTACACTGTTTCTGAAGAAATGCACAGGGCCTTCAAGGCGGGGATACGCAATGCCGAGGCATTCTTCCTGTGCAAGGACTTCAACGATTTCGAGATATATTACTACGGACTTCTGAACTTGTACGGCGTAGTGGATGCCCATACCTTGTACGACCAGCTGACATCCATAGGAGAAAAGATATGTGATGGGGAAGGGCATTTCAACGCCTATACGTTCCTTGAAACCTATCTCCCCTGTCGTTTATATTTATATCAGGTCGAACACACTCTATACTATTTCCACCCTGGGATTGCCGACCCTGAGCATTTCATAGATGAGCAGAATGCCAGACCGGATATCAAGGAATACAAGAAATTCACGACGGAAGAAATATACGCAGCAGGCAAGGACTTCCCGTTCTGCACTGCCGGAATAGACCTTCCTGAGAGCCAGGCACTCATCAAGGAGATTAAGAGACTCAACAAGGGCAACTTTCAGGAACTCCCCGACTACAACGGATTCTACGTCACCGTGCAGGACAACATCAAGGAACTCATCAACGAATTCACCGAGGACTGTCTGTTCGGTTCGGTAACCGATATCAACTCTCTGATGAGAAAAGTCACGAACTTCTCAAATGCAATCCCACGCTGGGACCTCAAGGGATATTCGTCCAACGAGATATTCCAGAAGTTTGAGAAACCAAAGCTCCGTCCGCTTCCGGAATCGGGATTCACTCCATATTCCCCTGACGATATCGTCAACTCCTTTATGAGAATGTCAGGCGGGGTTCCAAAAGTTGGCAGGAACGAACCCTGCCCCTGCGGAAGCGGAAAGAAGTATAAGGAATGCCACGGCAAATATCAAAGTTAATCTCATGGAAAAGTATTACTCCAGAACAGAGCCGCGAAAGTTCTCGGCGTTAACGGGCAGACTGTAGCGAACTATTCCCAAAAGGGCCTGTTCCCGTCGTTCAAAGACAAGGCAAGCGGACGGATCCTGTTCCCCAAAGACCTGATTGATGAACTCGCACGTGAACGTGAAAAGGGACCAACGTTGTTTACGACATAGAACAGACTCAAAAAATACTTGAGAAGGAATATGCGGAATTGTCGGAAGCCGCAGAGGCATATTGTCAGGAAATCCGGGGATTCAAGAATAACACCGCGAAGATTTCCCCAAGAATTGAAGCCAACAAGTTTGTTCTTTCCATACCATACAGTGAAGCGAATGCTTACCTGTCTGTACGTTCACATACTGCATTAAGGAATGCGGGCGTGATGATTGTAGCCTGTTCACCGCACTATGAAATACCCGGTTCATATGCATGGACAAATGAAGAAGTGTTGTACGTATGAAAATTCGCCATCATCGGAAAAGATTATTATATTTGTA
Organism: Candidatus Cryptobacteroides sp.; assembly: GCA_045598165.1. Classification (GTDB taxonomy): domain Bacteria; phylum Bacteroidota; class Bacteroidia; order Bacteroidales; family UBA932; genus Cryptobacteroides. Next base: position 51,418 of record JAZLLN010000084.1, on the reverse strand, counting down.
GAGAGCGATGAACGAAATCAACGATACATCATATGAAAACTCTCTTGCTCCTTTCCATCCTGCTTGCTTCGCCCGTCTGCGCGACGGCTGCAGAATCAACTGAATCCGGCACCACCGGCAAACCCGTAATATATATGGTATCGAACGCCCACTTCGACACGCAGTGGCGCTGGACTGTGCAGACATCCATCGACAGTTATCTGTACAGTACCCTTGTCCAAAATTTCGCCCTTTTCGAGGAGTACCCCGAGTATGTTTTCAATTTCGAAGGGGGAGTCAAGTATGCCTGGGCCAAGGAATATTATCCGGAATTATATTCAAAACTCAAGAAATATATAAAGGAAGGGCGATGGCACATTTCCGGCGCATCCTGGGATGCGACCGATCCCAATATGCCTTCCATAGAGTCCTTTATCCGCAACATTATGCTCGGGCAGCGTTTTTATCGGGAGGAATTCGGTGTGCTGTCCACTGATATCATGCTGCCGGACTGCTTCGGTTTCGGAATCCAGCTGCCTTCCGTGGCCGCCCACTGCGGACTCATAGGCTTCGGAACCCAGAAACTCGGCTGGCGTCATAAACCGTTCTATGCAAACGGGATGAAGTATCCGTTCCATTTCGGAATATGGAAGGGGCTTGACGGTGGCAAGGTTATGGCGGCTATGGACGGAGGCGGCTATGGCTGGAGTCCGAGTGAGCCGGTTACGGACTGGCCCGGATTCAGGAAGGTTTTTGATTACTTCTCGGATGTTCCGGCAATTTACAGGTATTTCGGCACCGGCGACAGGGGAGGCTCCGCCACTCCCACTGGTGTCAGATATATCAATGAGGCCATTCACAATCCGGGTCCGGATTATAAATTGAAGTTTGCCGCTTCGGACGATATGTTCAAGGATTTCCTATGGGACAGGAGGCTGCAGGAATATCAGGGCGAACTGCTGATGGATGTGCACGCTACGGGATGCTACACGTCAAAGGCGGAGATGAAGAATCTCAACCGCCGCAACGAATGGCTTTTGGGATCTGCGGAAACGGTGTCTGCCGTGTCGGATTTCTTCGGCGGCATCAGTTATCCTCATTATCTCATTGACAATGGTTGGAAGAGGGTTATCTGGCATCAGTTCCACGACGACCTCACGGGTACCAGCATTCCTGCAGCCTATCAGTTCTCATACAATGATGAATACATCACTGCGAGACAGATGAATTCCGTGATTGAGAGTGCCGTCAATTCGGTGGTGCCGATTCTTGATACCCGCGCGAAGGGGGTCCCCGTTGTTGTTTATAACCCCATTTCTGCGGAAAATCCAAGTGTTGTCACCGTCAGGATGGAAGTTCCGGAAGGATGCAGGTCCGTGGAGGTTTATTCCCCGTCCGGAAAGAAAGTGAAATCTCAGATTGTGGGCAGGGATGGCAACGTGGTGGATGTCGCATTCGCGGGCAAGGACCCGTCTTTGAGCCTCTCCGCCTATGATTTCAGACCGTCCTCAAGAGCGGAAAGGGCATCTTCATCCCTGAAGGTTTCAGCCAATGGTATTGAGAACAGGATTTACAAGCTGAGTTTCAATGCTGACGGTGATATCTGCTCGATTCTTGACAAGCGCTGCGGACGTGAGCTTGTGCGCAAGGGCGAAGCTTTTTCTCTGGCCTTCTTTGACGGAAACGCTTCAACGGAATGGCCCTCCTGGGAGATTATGAAAGACGTGATGGACCGCAAGCCTTCCGTTGTCAACGGAGACGTGAAGATATCCGTGTCGAAATGCGGCCCCCTTATGGCGGCTGTGCGCATCGAGAGGAAGCACGCCGGGTCCACCTTCGTCCAGGAAGTGATACTTACCGACGGGGCTGCGGACGACAGGATAGACATTTTGAACGACGTTGACTGGCAGTCAAAGGGATCACTGCTGAAAGCCGGTTTCCCCGTCGCCTTCGATGCCCCCGAGGCGGAATATGATATAGGAATGGGCCACATCGCCAGGGGCAACAACACCGACATTGCCTATGAGGTGTTCGCCCACCAGTGGGCTGATATGACCGCCCCCGACGGAAGTTACGGCGTCACGATAATGAACGACAACAAATATGGTTGGGACAAGCCCGATGACCATACCATCCGCCTGACCCTTCTGCACACTCCGGACGGTGATAACGGATTTACCGAGCAGAGCAGTCAGGACCTCGGCAGACATGCCTTCACCTATTCCATCGTGGGCCATCCGGGCGCTCTTGTTCCATCAAAGGCAGACATTGATGCGGATTGCCTGAATCAGGGTAAGTTCGCTTATGTGGCGGAGCCTCATTCTGGAAGTTTAGGAAAGAGTTTTTCAATAGCCGGCACAACCAATCCGTCTCTGCGCATCAAGGCATTGAAGAAAGCTCAGGACGGCGACGGATTCGTAGTGCGCGTCTATGAAATCTCCGGTGAGGGTGCGGAAGGCAAGGTGGTGTTCAATTCAGCCATCGCGAGTGCGGAGGAACTCAACGGCATCGAGGACAGAACCGGTGATGCGTCATTCGCCGGAAAGGCGCTTGATGTCAAGTCTTCCCCTTTTGCACTCAAGACTTATCGGGTGCGTCTTGCCGCCCCTTCGGTCAAACTTGCCCCGACGGAGTACGAATCTGTCCGGATTCCTTTCAATATGGTAGCCGTCACTTCTGACAACTTCAGGACTCAGGGGCAGTTGGGTGGAAGAATGCACAGGTCATTTGCTGCGGAAATCATTCCTGCGGAATTTGAATACAAGGGAATTCCCTTCGAGTTCGGTACGCCTGACTATCGGAACGGACTGGAGTGCAACGGCCAGAAACTCACACTTCCCGAAGGAACCCGTACTCTTCACCTTCTGGTGACCGGAAACAAACCCGATCAATCTGCGGAAGTTGAGTTCAAGGCGGGAGAAAGGAAATTCTGCCGCAATGTGTCCGGATTCTCAGGATTCTACGGTTCCTACGGATGGCCCGGCTATTACGGGTCATGGCTCAGAACCGATGAAATTGCCTATGTGGGCACTCACACGCATGATTTTGAGAAAGGCAATCAGACCTACGTGTTCACCTATATGTATCTTTTGAGCATCCCGGTTGACGGAGTGTCCGAAATAGAAATGCCGTCCGGCAAGGATATCATTCTTTTATCCGCAACGGCAGAAAAGTAATTTTGCAAAGGAATCAAGGCTATTATGAAAATCGGTATCTGCAACGACCACGCTGCATTTGAATACAAGACAAAATTGGTGTCATATCTCCTCGGGAAAGGATACGAAGTCGTTAATTTCGGCTGCGACAGTCTTGAAAGTTGTGATTATCCCGATTTTGCGCACAAATTGGCTGCGGCTATGGAGAAGGGCGAAGTCGATGCCGGAATCGCGATGTGCGGCACCGGTAACGGTATGGCGATGAGTCTCAACAGGCATCGGGGCATACGTGCCGCCCTGGCTTGGAACACTGCCGTCGCCAAGGTTGTCAAGGAGCATAACAACGCCAACGTTCTGGTAATGCCGGCCAGATTCGTTTCATACAGGATGGTCGTGGCCATGACACGCGTATGGCTGACCGCCGGATTTGCCGGTGGCCGCCATCAGAGACGTATCGATAAGGTTGAAATCTAAAGACTGAAGATATAGTCTATCCTTCTGCGGCATTCTTCTTTCCCTATGAGGGAGAGAATGTCCGCTATTCCCAGACCGGACGCGCTGCCTGACAGCGCAAGCCTGGGGCAGTTCATGACCTTGCCCATAGGCCATTCGTTGGCTTTGATGTAGTTCACGAGGTTCTCCTCGATGGCTTCTTTGTCCCATGCGATGTCCGCCTGCAGGAGATTGTCAACGGCCTGCTTCATCAGACTGTAGTTCTCCTCCTTCCAGAATTTCGCCATGTCTTTCTCGTTGAACTCCTTCGGAGCAGTGAACAGATACCAGGCGATGTCCCAGAAATCCTTCACGAAGGTCGCCCTCTCCTTGATCAGCCCAACCACTTTCGTCACATACTCCTTGTCTGTTGAGCGGCAGGGGGCTACGGTGGAGATTCCGGCATCCTTGCATAATTTCTCATTAAGTATGGGACAGAACAGCCCGGCGAGCTCTGAATCCGATTTGGTGCGCAGATACTCCTTGTTGAACCACTTCGCCTTGTCCGGGTTGAATTTTGCTCCGGCCTTCTGGACCTTGTCCATGGAGAACGCCTTGATGAGTTCCTCCATGGAGAAAATCTCCTGCTCCGTTCCCGGGTTCCATCCTAAAAGCGCGAGCATGTTCACAAAAGCTTCCGGAAAATATCCGTCCTCGCGGTAGCCGTGAGATGTTTCCCCCTCAGCATTTGTCCAGAGAAGAGGGAATACGGGGAAGCCCATCTTGTCTCCGTCACGTTTGCTGAGCTTGCCGTTTCCGACAGGCTTGAGAAGAAGCGAAAGGTGAGCGAAACGCGGCATCGTATCCTCCCACCCGAAAGCCTTGTACAGCAGATAATGCAAGGGAAGAGAAGGAAGCCATTCCTCGCCGCGGATAACCTCGGTGATTTCCATGAGGTGATCGTCGACTATGTTGGCCAGATGGTACGTGGGCAGCTCGTCCGCTCTCTTCCAGAGAACTTTGTCGTCAAGTGTGGAGGTGTTGACTTCGATGTGGCCGCGTATAAGGTCATCCATGGGAACCACCGTATTCTCGGGCATCTTGAAACGTACGGTCCAGTCGTTGCGGCTCTTGAGAAGCCCCGCCACTTCGTCGGCGGGAATAGTAAGCGAATTGCGCAGACTCTTCCTTGTCTCGTAATTGTAGATGAAGGTCCTGCCGGCGGCTTCCGCCTCAGCCCGTTTGGCATCAAGTTCTTCAGCGGTATCGAAGGCATAGTATGCGTAACCGGCGTCAACCAGTTGCTCGGCATATTTTCTATAGATGCCTCTTCTCTGGCTCTGTCTGTAGGGGGCATGCGGGTGTTTTGACGACGCTTCTTCAACTACCTTCCCGTTCTCGTCCACACCTTCGTCCGGAATGATCCCGCACCAGCGCAGGGCTTCTATTATGTATTGTTCCGCTCCGGGGACGAATCTGTGGGAGTCGGTGTCTTCGATGCGGATTATGAAATCGCCTCCGTTCTGTTTGGCGTACAGGTAATTGTATAGTGCCGTGCGCACTCCGCCCATATGAAGGGGGCCTGTGGGCGATGGTGCGAACCTTACTCTTGTCCTTCTCATATTTCTGAATTTTGTTTTGCTCTGTTAATGGCTGGAATTGTTTCCAGTTCGCTGATATCCTGGTCGTCTCTCACAAGGAGAACGGGGGCCTTGTCTGCGTCGAAACGGAAGGCCGGGGTGCTCATCTCATTGGAGAAACCTATGTGGGCGTTGTTGTCCTCGGGAAGGGACAACCCGTCTCCGCTGGCAAGTTCGCCTTTGTTATATACGAAATCCTTGTCTATTATTATCAGTTTGCCAAGATTGATATCGGGGCCTATGAGGTTGTTGAACGCGAATCCCGTAGCTATGGCCGTAATCTGGATTTTGTCTCCGGCATCGGGGTCTTCGTCAAAGATGAGTCCGCGTTTGAAATTGTTGGCGCCTCCGGTGTATTCTTTAATCTTGGCATTGACTTCTCCGAGGTCATTCATTTTCAGTCCGCTCTCGTTGCGCCCGGTGGTGATGTTGATGAGCACGTTCTTTGCTGTCTTGAGATCGAAGTCGTTGAGCAGCGGTGATTCGAAGGCCTGCTTGATGGCATCTTCGATACGGTTTTTGCCGGTCCCGGTGCCACAGCCCATAAGAGCCATTCCGCTGTTTTTCATCATTGTCTTGACGTCCTCGAAATCGACGTTGATATAGCCTGCTTTGTTGATGATTTCGATGATGCCCTTGACAGCCGTTGCCAAAACCTCGTCAGCTTTAGGAAAAGCATCGTAAATAAGCAGGTCTCCAAAGAAGTCATACAGCTTCTCATTGTTTATGATGAGCAGGGAGTCGACGTTCCGTTCAAGTTCGTGTATGCCGTCAATTGCTCTGGACAGGGCTTCGTTGCCTTCGTTGCTGAAGGGAAGGGTGACTACGGCTACTGTCAGTATTCCTTTGTCGTGAGCCATCTTGGCAATGACCGGAGTGGCTCCGGTGCCGGTGCCGCCTCCCATTCCTGCGGTGAGAAAAAGCATCTGGGTCTTTTCACCGAGAACGATTCTGGATATTTCGTCCTGGGCTTCAAGAGCGGCATTGCGTCCCTTTGTCGGGTTCGTCCCTGCTCCAAGACCTCTGCCCATCTGAATCTTGACGGGGACACTGCTTTTCTGGAGGGCTTGCGAATCGGTGTTGCATACTACGAAACTGCAGCCTTCGATGTGCTGGTCATACATATATGAAACAGCATTGCAGCCGCCTCCGCCCACGCCGAGAACCTTGATAATAGAATCTTTTGTCTCCCAGTCCTGAGGGATAATGTCTATGTTAGTCTCTTCCATCATAATCTTTTATTCCATTGAGTCAAACAAAGTTCCGATATTGTCAATCATCTTGTGTCCCCATTCAAATTTGAATTTGTTTTTTCTGGGTTTTTTGACGGGCTCGGGCTTGGGGGCTTCACTGACGACGGGTTCATCGTTGAAAAGAGTGCCCTGGCTTTCCTCTTCCTCCGTCTCACTCGCCTCTGGCTTGATTTCAGGCTCTGTGGTGCAGTTGAGGTGTGTGTCTTCTTTGGCAAGAAGAAGCATGCCCACCGAGGCGGCCGCGGAGGTTTCACTGACCCCGGGACATCCGCTTGCCGATATGAATTTGTTCCTCGGGTAACCTATGCGTACATTGAATCCGGAGAGCTCTTTTATGAAATTGCTGCACCCTGTAAGGTTGGCGCAACCTCCGGTCAATACGATGCCGTTGCGGAGTTTGTCGGCGTATCCGCTTTCCTGAATTTTGAAAAGCAGGGCTTCCACTATCTCTTTCACACGAGCCGTGATTATCTCGGAGAGGTATTTGACTTCGACCTGCCTGCTGGTTCCGTCTTCATCGAATTCAACCTGAATGATTTTGTCTTTCATTGAAAGCAACCTGTCCGGCATACAGGCTCCGAACGCCATCTTGATGTTCTCTGCCAGTGCCTCACGGAATCCGCAGATATATTTTATATCGGTTGTAATGACTTTCCCTCCGAAGGGGATTGCTGTGTACTGGCGCAGGATTCCTCCCTGATAGATAGAGAGGGAAGTGACGCCGGCGCCCATTTCGACAAGGGCGACTCCGTTCTCTTTTTCTTCATAACTCAATACGGCATCGGCTGTCGCCTTGGGAAGGAAGAATTTACGGGCCGGCGCAACACCGGCATCGTTGAGCATGGTGTCAATGTTGGCGACAGCCTTCTTCGCGCCCACGAAAATCTTGAAATTCCCTTCGAGCCTTTCACCGGTCATTCCGACAACGTCTTCCTCGGGGAGGTTGATCATATCCTCAGTGCCGAATGATTGGGTTACGGCTCCGTAAATCTCCTCCTTGTCCGGGTCCTCCAACGGATAAGTGTCAAGGGCAAGGCTTTTGATGGCCTCCACTTCTTCCTGGGATATACAGGCTGTAGCATCGCTACGGTCCATTTTTGCAGAAGCGGTTTCCTGGCGTACGCTGTATCTGGGCAGTCCGATCACTACCTGAAGAATCTTTATGCCCAGTTCCTCCTCCGCTTCCTTGATGATTGCCTTGAGGGGAACCGCCGCGCGTTTGGGATTGAAAACCTTGCTGTGCCTGATACAATCCGACGGCGTTTCCCTGTAAAAGATGATTTCGATGCTCTCTCCAAAAACTCTTGCCACGGTGAGCGCAATCTTGCTGGTTCCGAGATCAACGGTAGCTATGTATCTTTCTTCCATATTTTGAGTATTTTTTATTTCCTGCAACTGATCTGTCCGTCATATTTTACATTGACGGTCGAATAATATCCGTCCTCCCAAGCCGGAGCTATGCGGCTGTAGTAGTCTTCAATCCTTGAGAACTTGGCTTCAAAACCGTCAGGTCTTCCGAATATGATTTTTTCCTTACTCCCGTCGGAATGCATCACGATGTCCCCGTCGGATGCGACTCTGATTGTAGTGAATCTGTTCCTCCATTTCCGGTTCCTGTCCATATAGTCCAGCAGGCTCAGCATATCTTCAATCCATTTCTGCTCTTCGGCTACGGGTGCCTTGCCTTTATAACCGGGACTGACCCTGACAGGGATGGCGCCGCTGACAACCGGCACATCCGCGGTATAGGAACTGTGCAGCGGGAAGATACACCCTCTGTCGTCAACATAGAACCCGCCGCCCTCCTTGACGAACCTTGCGGCCGGCTTGCGTTGCTCCACTTCGATTTGAAGGGTCCCGTCATCCGTGTACCAGACCTGGCTTTTCAATACGGCACTTTTGGAATCGAGAATTTCCTCAATGCGGAACAGGCGGATGCTGTCCAGCTTCTGGCCTTTGACATTTCCGCAGACTCCGCTTATGTATTGCCTGACATCATTTTCGGTCACGAACTGGCAATCCCCGTTGATGTGTACGGACACTCCGTTACATACCGCATGGGATTTATTCTCCTTGTACGAGCGGTGCAGAAACACCGAACCGGCGCACAGCAATGCTGCGGTCGTCGCCACAAGTGAATATTTCAGCCAGGTCTTCATTATCTTTTGCTGAGCATTTCTTTTATGGGCTCGATGAACCGGTCGATGTTTCCGGCTCCGAAGGTGACGAGAACGTCAACATCCTCTTTCTCAAGAAGGGGCATCAGTTCTTCTTTTGTAATCAGGACCTTTTCCGCTGCTGTCACATCCTTGAAAATAATGTCCGAAGTGACACCCGGTATGGGCTCCTCGCGTGCCGGATAGATGTCCAGGAGAATGAGTTTGTCAAGTCCGCTGAGCGCCTCCGCGAATTCCGGAGCAAGATCTCTTGTTCTCGTATAAAGGTGCGGTTGGAATATGCCCGTGATTTTCCTTCCGGGGAAAATCTCCCTGATTGAAGATATGGCGGTGGCCAGTTCCGCGGGATGATGGGCATAATCGTCAATATAGGTGATCCTTCCGTTGTTGATCTGTTCGTCCAACCTTCGCTTCGCCCCCTGATAGCTGCCTATTGCTTTCTTTACTTTTTGACCGTCAATTCCGTAGCAGAGACATATCGCTGCCGCGGCAATGCTGTTCTCAACGTTTACCCATCCCAAAGTGCCGACTCTGATGCCGGAGAGGACTCCTCCCGGATAAATGAGGTCGTAGGTGAAGTGTCCGCTCGCATCCGCCGAAAGATTTTCTGCATGAAAATCAGCGCGTTTGTCATTGTAGTGATATGTGAATATCCGGGCATTCGTATGTTCCCCGGTGAGAGGCAGCCCGTATTTGAGTATTACGGTTTCTTCCACCTGGGAGGCGAATTCCCTGAATGCATCCTGCACGTGTGCCAGATCCCCGTAAATGTCAAGATGATCTACATCCATCGCCGTTATGGCGGCGATGGTCGGGTGCAGTTGCAGGAAGGAACGGTCAAACTCATCGGCTTCGGCAACTACCGTAGGGGTATGGCTTACAAGAAAATTTGTATTGTAATTCTTGGAAATGCCTCCAAGGAATGCCGAGCAGCCGTGGCCGGATTCTGTCAGTATGTGCGCTACCAATGTGGATGACGTTGTCTTGCCGTGAGTTCCGGCCACAGCAAGGCATACCTGCCCTTTGGTAATTTCTCCGAGAATCCTGGACCGTTTTACCACGCGGTATCCGTGGGACTTTACATACACCAGTTCGCCCATATCGTCGGGAATGGCAGGAGTATAAACCACGAGTGTCTCCTCCGTATTCTTGGGGATATAGTCCGTATTATCTTCGTAATGGACCCCGATTCCTTCTTTCTCCAGCTGCTTTGTGAGTTCAGAAGGCGTCCTGTCATAACCGCTGACACGGAGACCTTTGAATTTGTAATATCTGGCAATGGCACTCATTCCGATGCCACCTATGCCTATGAAATATACGTCAGTCATTATTTCACCAACTTATAGATTTCGTCAATTATTGTTTGCGCCGCGTTCAGACGTGCAAGGGGGGCTACGTTCTTCTCTATATCGGCAATCCTGTCACTGTCGTGAACCAGACTTGTCGCCACGTCCAGCAGCTTCTCTTCCGCTTCGGAATCCTTAACCATCAAGGCTGCGCCCTTGCTGACCAAAGCCATCGCGTTGTGGGTCTGGTGGTCTTCCGCCACATTCGGAGACGGAACGAAAACCGCGGCTTTCCGTGCGGCGCAGATTTCGGATATGGATGACGCTCCTGAACGGCTGATGATGACATCGGCGCATGCATATGCCAAATCCATCCTGCCTATGAAATCGGTGTGATGAATGAATGGCAAATCACGCCCCTTCATGAATTCATCGATGCCTTTCTTGTAATATTTTCCGCACTGCCAAAGCATTTCAATGTCAGACCCTCCCGGGCATCCTTTTTCTATCCAGGCCTTTATGGATTTGTTGAGCGTTCCGCTGCCCAAACTCCCTCCCACAACCAGGATTTGTTTCCTGGCAGGATTGAGACCGTAGTATTTCAGACCCTCCTTCTTCTCCTCTTCCCCGTATGGATGAATTTCCGAACGGATGGGATTGCCGCTGAAGCTTATCTTGTCGGCGGGAAAGAATCTTTCCATTCCCTCGTATGCCACACATATGCTGTCAACGCGTTTCGCGAGAATCTTGTTTGTCAGACCGGCAAAACCGTTCTGCTCCTGGATGAGGGTGGGTATTTTTTTGTCCGTAGCCTTCCAGAGGAGGGGCGCGCTCGCATATCCGCCTACGCCCACCACAATGTCCGGCTTGAATTCGTCAATCACCTTCCCGGCCTTTGAAAGACTCTCGAGCAGTTTGAACGGCACTTTCAGGTCGTTGATTATGTTGGCGGCGTTAAGTTGCCTCTGGAGACCGAGTATCGGCAGGCCGACTATCTCATATCCTGCAGCCGGAACCTTTTCCATCTCCATGCGCCCTTCCGCTCCTACAAACAGAATCCCGGTTTCCGGATTGACTTCCCTGAGTTTGTCGGCGATGCTGATGGCGGGGAAGATATGACCTCCCGTGCCTCCTCCACTGATTATTACACGCAGTTTTTTATATTTCATATTTGTCAAGGATATCAAGATCGTCAATATTGTCGTGAAGTTCAACAAGCGGCTCCGCCTCTTTCTGCTCTTTCTCCATCCGCTTCGAGGCTATCCTGCTTATGGAAAGAATAATTCCGAATGCCAGGCAGAAGCACAGGAATGCCGAGTTGCCGTGACTTATGAGGGGCAGCGTCTGGCCGGTCATCGGGCCGATGTCGGCATTTACGAACATATGAAGGAAAGCCTGTCCGGTAATCAGGATGCAAAGGCCTGCAACAGTGAGTTTCGCGTATTTGTCCGAGCCGCAGTTGCGCACGATCAGCGCGCCTCTTGCCATCAGACTCACATAGAGGAAAATTACTATGATGGCCCCCAGCAATCCATATTCTTCTATTATGAAACTGAACATATAGTCCTCGGACATGTCCGGCACCACATACCGTTGGGTGCTCTGCCCGGGTCCTTTTCCGATAATTCCTCCTTCGTGAACGGCAATCTTCGCACTGTAGGGCTGGCGTATTTCATCCAGAGCATCATAGTAGTCCTTGGATCCGACGCGGCTGTCCAATACAGCCTGTTCCCAGTCCGTATCTTCCGTAAGACGGCTGATGGCGGTGCCGATACGCGTGAGGTACCTGCCGTCCGAAATCTTGTAGATGCCGAAGCAGGAGGAGACCACAATAACCGCTATTATTGCAAGCAACGACATTTCCTTGAAATTTCCCCCGCCCAGAAGAATGGTTACAAACATTATCCCGGCGATGAGAAGTGCTGCGGTGTTGCTGCCCGGAATGACCAGAAGGGTGGTAATTATGAATGGGACGTAGATGTATACCAGCTTCTGTGATTTGATGTTGACGGGCCACTTTATCTCCTTGCGGCTGATTGCGTCCAGCGCCCAGGCCATATAGAGAACCATCGCGACCTTGACGACCTCGAATACGTGAATCTGGAATCCCGCCACCTGCAGAATCCTCCTCGCTCCGTTAATCTCTATGGATTTGATGAAAGAACTGTCTATCTGTGACACGAGGAGCAGGAGCAGCACAAGGGATATCAGGAAGCCGTATTTGGAACACCACCTGAAGAACTTGAGGCTTCTGATGTTGTAGCAGAGAACAATCAGACCCAGTCCGAGAGCGGCTATCAGAGCCTGATTGCCGACCATGTCAAGTCTGGTCTGGTCTCCCGTCAGAAGGCGTGAGGTTGAAGAGAACAGGCAGACAATGGAAATCATTATGAGCATAAGCGCAATGATCCACACAACCTTGTCTCCTTCAAGGCTGTCGAAGAAAGTCCAGAATGTTCTCTTCTTTGTTGCCATATTACAGGTTCCTTACCGCTTTCTTGAACTGGTCTCCACGGTCTTCGTAACACTTGAACAGGTCGAAGCTCGCGCAACAGGGGCTCAGGAGTACGACATCTCCGGATGAGGCGAACCTGCTGGAGGCTTTGACAGCTTCTTCCGCGGAGAGGGTATCAACCATGTTCTCCGCTCCGACGATTCCTTCGAAGGCCGCGTGTATCTTTTTATTGTCAACTCCAAGGCAGACAATAGCCTTTACCTTTTCTTTTACCAGGCTGTTGAGAACAGAGTAGTCATTGCCTTTGTCCGTTCCTCCGACAATCCAGACTACAGGTCTGGTCTGGCACTCCAGGGCATACCAGGCGGCATCTATGTTGGTGGCCTTGGAGTCATTGATGTACAGGACGTTCTTGATGCTCAATACCGGTTCGAGCCGGTGCTCTATGGGCTGGAATGTCTTGAGGGATTTGCGGATAACCTCGTTGTCAATGCCTGAAGCCTTGGCGGCAAGAGCCGCCGCCATGGAGTTGTAAACGTTATGTTTGCCTCCGAGTGCGAGTTCTTTGAGGTATATTTCGCTTTCATCCTCGTCATATTTGAGAACAATGCGGTCATCCTGCAGATATGCCCCCTGCTTGAGTTTTTTCTCCTGGGAGAACGGAAGCATTTTGGCTTGCAGTACGATCTTGCTCAGATGGGCTATAGTGATTTCATCATCTGAATCGAAGATGAAACAGTCATCCGGACGCAGGTTCTGCGTAATGCGGAACTTTGCTTTGACATAGTTTTCCATTTTATGGTCATAGCGGTCCAGATGGTCGGGGGTAATGTTCATTATTATGGCAATGTCGGGGCGGAAATCGTAGCAGTTATCGAGCTGGAAGCTGCTGATCTCCAGTACATAATAATCGTGCTTTTCTGTGGCGACCTGAAGGGCGTAACTCTTCCCGATGTTCCCTCCAAGGCCTACGTTGAGGCCTGCGTTGGTCAGGAGGTAGTGAATCAGAGTGGTCGTAGTGGTCTTGCCGTTGGACCCTGTGATGCAGATCTTCTTTGCGGTGTCGTATCTTGCCGCGAATTCTATTTCTGAAATGATATGCGTCCCCTGGTCGGAGAGTTTCCTGACCATAGGAGCCGTGGCGGGTATGCCCGGACTCTTGACCACCTCATCCGCATTCAGGATAAGGCTTTCGGTGTGCCCGTTCTCCTCATATGGAATATCCCATTTGTGCAATGTGTCCAGATATTCGTCTTTGATTTTGCCGTTGTCGGACAGGAATACGTCGAATCCCTTGACTTTTGCGAGCACTGCGGCCCCGATGCCGCTCTCCGCTCCACCCAAAACCACTAATCTTGCCATAATTTATCTTATCTTCAATATTGCCAATGTTGATACTGCCAGAATAATTCCGATTATCCAGAAACGTCCTACGATTCTTGGTTCGGGGATGCCTTTTTTCTGGAAATGATGGTGAATCGGAGCCATCAGGAAAACTCTCCGCCCTTCACCGTATTTTTTACGGGTGTATTTGAAATAGTACCTCTGAATCAGGACGGAAAGGCTCTCCACGAGGAAGATGCCGCAAAGAATGGGCAGCAGAAGTTCCTTTCGGATGAGAATGGCGCTGACTCCTATGACTCCGCCGATCGTCAGGCTGCCGGTGTCGCCCATAAATACCTGCGCAGGGTATGTGTTGTACCAAAGGAACCCTATCAGAGCGCCAACGAATGCGGCCATATAGATGGCTACCTCTCCGGATCCCGGCAAATACATGATGTTGAGGTACCGTGCGTCTATGACGTCACCGCTCAACCAGGCCATAATGCCGATTACAGCTCCCACAATCGCTGAAGTTCCGGCGCTCAGCCCGTCCATTCCGTCGGTGAGATTGGTCCCGTTGGAGCAGGCGAGAATCACAAAGATGATCACTATCATATATACACCCCAGGTCCAGTATACTCCCAATTGCCCTTCGAACGGTGAAAGCCATCTGTAGTCGAACTCGTGAGCCTTGACGAACGGTATCGTCGTTACGATGCTGTCTGTGTGGATGGAGGTGCTGATGCACATCATCATCGCAACGAACAGACCGAGTGCGAACTGGGATATGAGTTTGCCTCTTTCGCTGAGACCTTCCTTGTTGTGCTTGAACACCTTGATGGAATCATCCAGAAATCCTATCGCTCCGCACCATAACGTGGTGACCAGCAACAATATCGTATAGATGCTGGTAAGGTCGCATATCAGAAGGGCGGACACCGTGACGGCAAGGATAATGATGATGCCTCCCATTGTGGGCGTGCCTTTCTTCTGCATCTGGCCTTCGAGACCAAGATCGCGTACGGTTTCCCCTATCTGTTTTTTCTGCAGCCATTTGATGATGGAGTTGCCCGCCAGAAAAGCTATCAGCATACTGATAATGGCCGCAAACATTGCGCGGAAAGAAAGATAATTCATCAGTCCTGCTCCCGGTATGTCATAGCCGAGCTGGCTGAGCCAATGTGTGAGATGATATAACATTATGCGATAATCTTGAAGGTTTCGTTTACGATTTCACGTTCGTCAAAGTGCCTTGTTTCAGACCCTATGATCTGGTATGTCTCATGGCCTTTTCCTGCGAGCAATATGGTGGCCCCGTCCGGTGCTGTAAGTATGGCAGTACGTATGGCTTCTTTCCGGTCAGGAATGCAGATGGCTTTTGCCGCTCCCAAAGGAGTAAACCCTTTCTTTATGTCTTCCATGATATCTTCAGTGCGTTCCGTACGGCTGTTGTCCGATGTAATGAATATGCTGTCTGCCAGTTGCTCGGCCACGGCCGCCATTTCGGGTCTCTTGGTTCTGTCTCTGTCTCCTCCGCATCCGAAAAGACAAATGAGTTTACGTTCGGGTGCAATCTCCCTGAGGGTCTTGAGGACGTTTTCGAGTGCATCCGGAGTGTGCGCATAGTCAATTATGACGCTGAGGTTGCGTGGGCCGCGGAGATTTTCCAGCCTGCCCGGCGCTGAATCCAGCTTGCTGATTGCCACGAGCGCCTCTTCCTTGGCGGCGCCGAGTTCGATTGCCGTAGCATAGACTGCCAGCACGTTGTAGGCATTGTGGGCCCCGACGAGTTTTGTCCAGACTTCCGTTCCGTCAATCTTGAGCATCATTCCCTCAAATCCCTCTTCGATTATCCTGCAACTGTGATCCGCTCCTGAATGGCAGGAGTATGTCACAAGCCTGGCCTTGCAGTTCTGGACCATGACCAGACCGTTCCTGTCGTCCGTATTTATTATCGCGGAGGCTGAAGACGGAAGATTGTCGAAGAACATTTTCTTGCATCTGAGATATTCGGCAAAGGTTCCGTGGTAGTCGAGGTGGTCGTGTGTCAGATTGGAGAATATCCCCACTCTGAACTCAAGTCCGGTGACTCTGTCCTGTTCCACTCCGATGGAGCTGACTTCCATGAAGCAGAATTCGCAGCCGGCATCCACCATTTCACTCATCAGGGAATTGATGGTTATCGGGTCAGCGGTCGTGTTGGCCGTTTCAAGGCGTTTTGTCCCTACGTAATTCGCTATGGTGGAGAGCATGCCGCATTCGTAACCCAGATTACGGAACATATTGTAAAGAAGGGTTACGGTTGTGGTCTTGCCGTTCGTTCCGGTGATGCCTACCAGATTGAGCTTGCCCGAAGGGTGCCGGTAGAATGCATCTGCGATGAGAGCCAGGCCTCTTCTCTCCGCACTTACAACGGCGGTGGCTCCTGCGGCAACAGCCTGCTCCGCGAACTGGCGACCGTCAAGTTTGCAGCCTTTGACGGCAATGAACAATGCTCCGGGCGTGACTTTTCTGGAGTCGCTGCAAATGGCAGTGATTTCGCAGTCCGCATTTCCGTAAAGGATTTCCGCTCCGGTATTTTTGATTATTTCTCCGAGTCGCATGTCTCCAATGCTTTTTGCCAATATGGGTCGATTATAAATAGTTTGTCTATGAGGGTTTTTATTGCTCTGGCAGGGATTCCTCCTCCCTGATAGCTCCTTATTGTAGGATATGAGTAAACCGTGCTGATAACTGAGTATTGAGGATCTTCCGCCGGGAAAAATCCGACAAAGGTTCCCTGATATTTTCTTCTTCCGCCGGCATCGTGATACGGATCCGCTCCACGCTCTCCTTTCGGGAAAGTGCCGAATGAGGTTCCGGTCTTTCCGGCCACATTGACTTTGCATCCACGCAGACTCCACTTTGCCGTGCCGTCTTTGGTGACAGCCATAAGCGCACGGGTCAGAGTGTCGGCAACGCCCTTGCTGCAAATCGAGCGCTCGAGGATGGTGGGGCCTTCAACGAGGTAAGGTTTCATAAGACGGCCTTTACCTGCAATCCCGTTGTAAAATGTGAGTACCTGAAGGGGAGTGAGCTCAGTGGCGTATCCGTATCCTACGCGGGCAATGTCCGTCTTATGCTGTGGGACGGGGATGTTCGGCTTCTGAAGCCCGTCAAGGTCGAACTCAAATCCATCGGCAAGACCGTATTTCCTGATATGCTTCATGAGCTTGTCGACATCCTTTCCGTAATAGTCGAGAGCCAGTTTCGCAAATACGTAATTGGATGATATCTTGAATCCGTCGAGTACGCTTATTGTATTGCAGTGGTCTTTGTTTTCGTGGTCCCTTATGTGCTGGTCGTCAACGCGGGCTTCCGGAATCCGTCCGTGGTTTGTCGGAATGAGTGTGTTCAGGGAATCGACGTAATGGTCTGCCAGTACGGACATCAGGGTGACGGTCTTGAATACGGAACCCGGTTCGTGCCTGCGTCCTATAGCCATATTCTCTATCTCTTCGAATCTGCCGTTCATCCTGTTCTTTTTCAGATTCACCATTGCCCTGATTGCTCCTGTTTTCACTTCCATGAGGACAAGACAGGCTCCCTCGATATCGTCATTGCCATCTATCTGAGCCATCAGCGCATCATTGGCAAGTTCCTGGTAGTCTATGTTGATGGTGGTCGTGATGTCTTTTCCGTCCTCGGCTTTCACGTAGAGGCTGTCGAAATTCCTGACGACCTTTCCTTTGTCGGCCTGTCTGAACCACTCCTTTCCGTCTTTTCCATGCAGGATGTCATTGTATTTACCCTCTATCCCGACAAGGTTGTTGCTGACACCGGGGTTGCTTTCCCTAACGAATCCTATTGTTCTGCGCGCAAGGGAACCGTAAGGGTATCTGCGGGTGTTCTTCTGCTCCACAATCAGACCTCCCTTGTTCTTTCCGTCCTTGAAAAGGGGCAGTGTCTTTATCTTGTTCAATGTCTTATAGTCGATCTGATTGCCGATTGCGAGGTACCTCTGGCCGGATTTGCGGCCGTTGCGCATCATCTGGTAATATTGTCCGGGGCTTTTCCCGGGGAATATGACGGCCAGCTCTTCGGACAGGGCCTTGGCCTTCGTGTACCACTCGTCTTCCTTGCCGACAGTGCAGTCCATGTGGATGTAGTACACAGGATAACTCATTGCGAGAAGCCTTCCTTTGCAGTCAAGGATATTGCCTCTTACAGGCTCGAGAACCTTTTTGGTGCTCTTGGGCTTCAAGGGAGCGGCAATCTTCGCTTCCGGCTTCCAGATGAATTGCATATAGACTATTTTGCCGATGAGCAGTAGGCTGGCCAGTAGCAACAGCAGGTAGAACGCATAGAGAATCATCCCTATACGGTCTCTTTTCTTTGCCTGTGTATGCTGTCCTTCCATCATTTGACAATCACCGTTGCCGGTTTTTCCGGTTCTTTCACATTTGATCCCATCGATTCGAGCATCGATTCGATGGTGGTTCTTTTCCCGAGAGTCGCAACATCGAAAGCCTTCTCGGAACATTCGATTTCCATTTCCCTCAGTATCTCCTTGTTCTTTTCAACCTTTGTCAGAGTGTTGTCTATCATAAGGCTGATCCAGATAGTGAGCAAGATGAGCAGAAACGTGTAGAGAATGTGGATGGAATACCTTCCCACATTGAGCCGGAGAAGGAATTCCCCCTTGAGGACGGCCTTGCAGCTGTTCTTGAGGAAAGTTCCCGCCTCGGCGAGCGCCTGTTTTCTTCCACTGTTCTCTTTCATATCTTTTCCGCTATGCGCAGTTTGGCGCTGCGCGCGCGTGTGTTGCTCATTATTTCGTTCTCTTCGGGGAGAATCGGCTTACGGTTGACTTGCCGTAGCGGAGTCTTCGACCGCCCGAAGATGTCAGTCCTGACGATGCCTTCAATGTTGCCGGCCTTGATGAAATTCTTTACCATCCTGTCTTCGAGGGAGTGGTAGGTGATGACCGCGAGCCGACCGCCTTCCTTCAGGGCCCTGGCTGCTCCGTAAAGGAACTTCTCAAGCGATTTCATCTCCTGGTTGACTTCAATCCTGAGCGCTTGATAAACCTTGGCAAGATATTTATGCTCGGCGAAGGAAGGCAGGGCGGCTGCAATGGCATTGTCGAGGTCGTCCGTAGTGAGGATGGAAGCTTTGGCACGTGAAGCGCAGATCAGCTGCGCAACCTTGCGCGCATTGTCCACTTCACCGTAGATTTTCAGAATATTCTCCAATTCTTCTTGCGTATAAGAATTGACAATATCCGCCGCAGTCGTTTTCCCCTGCACATTCATTCGCATATCGAGCGCTGCGCTGTACCGGAAACTGAATCCCCGGTCAGCGGTGTCGAACTGATGCGAACTGACTCCAAGATCGGCGAGTATGCCGTCGAAGCCGTCCGCTGTTTCTATCAACGAGTAGTTATGTATGAATCTGAAATTGTTGTGGATGAGAGTAAAGCGCTCGTCGCCGATGGCGTTTTCCAAAGCATCTTCATCCCTGTCGAAGCTTACGAGGCGCCCTTCCGGTGAGAGCCTGCGCAGTATTTCGCGGCTGTGTCCGCCTCCGCCGAATGTAGCATCGGCATAGATGCCGTCCGGGTTCAGGACCAGGGCGTCAATGCTCTCTTTCAGTAAAACGGGATTATGGTATTCCGACATTGCCTTCCCTCCCTATTTTCTGGAGAGGCTTCTGGCAATGGCTATGAAATCTTTGTTGGAAAGTTTGGATGCTTCGAATTTCTCCTTCGCCCAAATCTCAATCTTGAAGTCAACGCCAAAGAAGACAACCTCTTTGTCAATACCGATAGCGTCAAGAAGATTACGGGAGATGGAAATTCTGCCAAGTCTGGCATCAGGCTCGACCACGTCCCTGTCCCGCATATACTGCCTCCAGAATTCGACGTGATCCGGATTGAAGAAATCGAGAGAATCCTTGATCTTGCCTGACTGTGCCTCCCACTCCTCGTAGGTGTACATATCCAGACAGTCGCTGTAGATGCTCTTTTTGATGACAAACCTCATGTCATTTCCAGCCGGAATGGCATTCTTCAACGGCGCAGGGAAGACAACTCTACCCTTGTCGTCGATCTTTGAAGTATGTTCTCCGATGAAAGTGACCATAATTTTCTTATACGCAAACGCAAATGTAATGAAAATTTTCCACTTTCTACCATTTTCTTACATTTTTTTCCACAATTTATCAACTAAAGTGTCTTTGCCTCCTTTTTTCAATATTGAAATGTGGTTTTTCTGTTTTCTGTTTTTTTTGATGTTTTCTCCGCTTAACTTGTGGCAGGTATGAAGATTAAGGATATGGGAGAGGGGGAGAGGCCCCGCGAGAAGATGGATGAGTTCGGACCGGAGGTGTTGAGCAACGGGGAACTTCTGGCAATCATAATCCGAAGCGGAAGTGCGGGTGAGAATGTGATGGATCTGTCCAGGCGCCTGCTGGCTTTGGCAGACAATACCCTTACGGGCTTGTTCTCCATGAGCTCCGAGCGTATGGCGGAACTCAGGGGGCTCGGCCCCTGCAAGGTGGCGTCAGTGCTGGCGGCGCTCGAACTGGGACGACGCTTCTCTTCAGAAGGAACTAATCTGAAAAAGAGGTCGGTCACTACGGCGGATATCGCTTACGAAATGATGCGGCCGTATTTCAAGGGGCTGAAGCATGAAGAATGCTGGGTAATGTACCTCAACAGTTCCAATTATGTTCTGGATAAAAAGATGATGACTGCCGGAACGGGAGACCAGACCTCCATGGATATAAAGAAAGTTGTACGGACAGCATTGGACAAGGAGGCATCTTCTCTGATTCTGTTCCACAACCATCCCAGCGGCAACCCGCACCCGAGCGAAGCCGATATGGAATATACGGGCCGTCTGCACGAAGCCCTCAAGCCATTCGGCATTTCTCTTCTGGACCACATAGTGGTCTGTGACGACTGCTATTTCAGCTTCTCAGATGACAGGATGTACTGCAAATAATATTTGGAGAGTATAAAATAATTCGTATCTTTGCACTCCCTAACACGGTGAGATTAGTTCAGTTGGTAGAGCACCAGATTGTGGTTCTGGGTGTCGTGGGTTCGAGCCCCACATCTCACCCTCAAAGACCGGATGACGAATGTCTTCCGGTCTTTTTATATCTTACAGATAAGCGTGGCTTGTGTGCAGTCTGTCACCTTGACCTTCACGTGGTCTCCGGCCTTGTGGACACTGTCTTCCCAGACGCACATCTTGTTCGTGCCGGTGCGTCCGCAAAGCTGGTTCTGCCCTTTTTTTGAAGGACCTTCAACCAGTACGTCGAAATATTTGCCTATGTCCCGTCTGTTGCTTTCGAGGCTCAACTGATTCTGTAGCGCAATTATTTCTTCCAGACGCCTTGTCTTGGTTTCGATGTCAACGTCATCCGCATATTTTCTGGCGGCAAGAGTCCCGGGCCTTTCGGAATAATAGAACATATATGCGGCATCAAATCTGACTTTTCCGAACAGACTGAGAGTGTCCCTGTGGTCTTCTTCGGTCTCGGAGCAGAAGCCGGCAATCACATCGGTGGTGATGGCACAGTCGGGCATGATGGACCGGATCCGCGCAACCCGGCCAAGATACCATTCCCGGGTATAGCGGCGGCGCATCTTCTCCAAAATCCTGTTGGAACCCGACTGCACCGGAAGGTGGATGTGATGGCATATGTTGGGATATGCGGCCATCGTATACAGGACTTCGTCCGAGATATCCTGGGGGTTGGAGGTGGAGAACCGGACACGCATATCGGGGCAGGCTTCCGCCACCATTGCCAGAAGCTGGGCAAAGCCCGTCCCCTCAAAATTATAGGAATCCACATTCTGCCCGAGAAGGGTTATCTCCTTGTAACCTTGAGAATTGCATTCACAGGCTTCACGGACTATGGTCCTGCTGTCCCTGCTTCTTTCGGCTCCCCTGGTATAGGGAACGACACAGTATGAGCATACGTTGTTGCATCCACGCATTATGGAGATGAATGCGGAAACGCCGTTCTTGTCTATTCTGACGGGGGAGATGTCGCCGTAGGTCTCTACTCTTGACAACTTGACGTCAATCTGCGGATGACCTTCTGCGGCGGATTCAATCAGGGAGGGGAGCTTGCGGTATGCATCGGGCCCGGCCACGATATCAACCTTGCCGGAGTCAAGCAGGGTGTCCTTCAGTCTTTCCGCCATACATCCGAGGATGCCGACAATGACCTTGCGTTTGCGTTTTTGAAGATTGAACTGCTCTATTCTGCCCCATATCCTCTGTTCTGCATTGTCTCTGACGGAACAGGTGTTCGCCAATATGATATCAGCCTCATCGATCTCTCCGGTGCGAACGTATCCAACCTCTCCGAGAATGGAGAAAACGACTTCGGTGTCATTGACATTCATCTGACAACCGTAGGTCTCTATGTATAGCTTTTTCATACGGAGAGCAAAGATAGAGATTTTTCTTATCTTTGCGTATTGATTATGAAGAAGCTTTTATTGATATTGAGTGTCTGTATCACCCTTTTCGCAGGGTGCGGCAGCTCTGTCAATGATATTGAGGTGACGACCTTCAATATCATTTCCATTACACCGCGTGGAGCAAGCGAATTGTACGCAACGGTTGAATTGGGCATTAGGAATCCTATAATTGCCTTTACTCTTCAGGATATGGAGGGAACCATAAAGATGGATGGACAACCGTGTATCAGGCTGACGGCGGATCAATTGATTGTCGATGGAAAATCGGACAAGGTGTATGTGATTCCGGTTAAAGGAAAACTGATGGACGGATTCAATCCATGGCAGTTGCTTGATATCCTGAAGGATTATGATTTCAGCAAGCTGACGGTGGATGTGTCTGCCAGAGTGTCATTGAAATCGGGGGTTGGCAAGGATGTTGCTATCAAGGATGTGTCACTTGAAAAATTGTTGATGAAGAATGACAAGGATTAAGTTGGCTATCTTTTTTGCCGCTTTGGGCATATCATCCGTTGCCGCGGCGCAGAACAATTGGAATGCCGTGGTGGATACGGTATTGATGCGTAATGGTATTTTCAACTCGATGCCTGACGCTGTCAGTGTCCTTCAATCACAAACAGTCAGGGATGCTGTCGATGAAAGGGTGTTGTCAAATGAGGCATCCGAATTCAACGGCTATCGCATCAGAATATATTTTGACAACAGCCAGAATGCCAGAGAGGCGTCTTCCGCTATTCTGTCCGATTTTGAGTCCGGGCATCCTGATATGCCGGCGTACAGGACTTTTGACAGCCCCAATTTCAAGGTGACGGTCGGCGATTTCCGTACACGTTCAGAAGCTTTGGCTGCCTTGAAAGCCATTCAGACGGAGTTCCCTTCCGCATTCATTGTACGGGAGAAATTCAAATTTCCGGCATTGCCGGGAGATGTCCTGTTGCAGACGGATTCTCTGAAAATTCAAACTGCCTTATAAGAACATGATAAAACAGGGACTGGAACTCAAACAGACGCAAAAACTGTCCCCGCTCCAGATTCAGACAATCAAACTTATTGAATTGCCGATTCAGGAGCTGGAGCAGAAAATACGTGCCGAACTTGAGGAGAACCCTGTTCTGGATGACACTCCAGCCTCTTCGGGAGAGGATGATGATTCCTCCAAGGACATTTCCATTGAGGAAATCAAGGAGGATGATTACATACCGTCTTATAACCTCAAGGTCCGGAATTGGGGTAATGACCCCCGCCCTGAGTACAATACGTTCTCGGTGAAGGACAGTTTTACTCAAAGCCTTGAGAATCAGTTGGGATTCAGGAATCTGACTCCAAGGCAGCAGCAGATAGGCATGTTTCTGATAGGAAGTCTCGACAAGGACGGTTATCTCCGCAGAGACCTGGATTCCATCATTGATGATCTGGCTTTCAGGGCAGGAATAGAAGCTGATATGGAGGAAGTTCAGGAAATGCTTTCCATAATTCAGGAATTCGAGCCTTCCGGTGTCGGAGCCCGGAATCTTCAGGAATGTCTCCTGATACAATTGAGGGCCTTGCCGCCGAAGGAGGATGTCACCAACGCCATCAGGATAATCGATGAAGAATTCCAGGAATTTTCCAACAAGCATTTTCAGAAGATAATGTCCAGATTGGGAATCAATGAGGATCAACTGAAAGCCGCTATGGCAAGGATCGTCAAGTTGAATCCTTCTCCCGGTGGACAGATTGATGATTCCTATGATGACCAGGCGCAGCAGATAGTTCCGGATTTCCTCTTGGAGGACGAAGGCGGGAAACTGACATTTTCGATGCCTCGTTTCTCTGTCCCGGAGCTGCGGGTGAATAAAAAGTACGCGGACATGCTTCTCGAGTCCAAAGCTTCGTCCGAGAGGGCTCAGAAGGAGGCGGTGACTTTTGTAAAGCAGAAACTTGATTCGGCCAAGTGGTTTGTGGAGGCCTTGAAACAAAGGCAGAATACCCTTCAGAAGACAATGCAGGCCATTCTGGACTATCAGTACGAGTATTTCCTCACTGGAGATGAGACGTCTCTTAAACCTATGGTCCTGAAGGACATAGCGGAAAAGACGGGCTTCGATATCTCTACAATATCACGCGTGGTCAACAGCAAATACATCGAGACGCATTTCGGGGTGCTCCCGTTGAAATATTTCTTTTCCGAAGGGATGGAGAATCAGGACGGAGAGGAGGTTTCCACCAGAGAACTCAAGAAGGCTCTTATGGAATGCGTGGAGGGAGAGGATAAGAAAAAGCCGCTCACGGATGAGCAGCTTGTAGAAGAAATGAACAAGAGGGGATATAAAGTGGCCAGAAGGACTATTGCAAAGTACCGTGGCCAGTTGGGAATCCCTCTCGCCCGGTGGAGGAAGGAACTCTAAAGTTTCTCTCCGAAAGCAAGATCCCCGGCATCTCCGAGTCCCGGTATGATGTATGAGTGACTGTTCAGTTCGGGGTCTATTGTGGCAACCCATAACGTCACATTGTCAGGCATCGATTTCTTGAGGTTCTCCACAGCCTTTGCGCTGGCAATGGGACAAACCAAGTGAATGTGTGCGGGTTCTCCCGCCTCCTTGCGCAGTACCTCGATGGCAACTTCGATTGAAGAGCCTGTCGCCAGCATCGTGTCTGCAAGAATCACAGTCTTTCCCTTAAGCTCAGGGCAGGCGCAGTACTCGGTGTGAATATGGAATTCCGTTTCTGAATCATATTTGCGGTATGCGGCTATGAAGGCGTTCTCTGCATTGTCGAAAAAGTCAAGCACGCCTTCGTGCAGCGGAAGGCCGGCCCTCATTATGGTAGCTACTACGACTTTGTCCTGGGGGAGGCTGACCTTTGCCGTGGCAAGCGGTGTCGTGACGTCCATGACTTCGTAGTTCAATTCCTTGCTGAGTTCGTAACCGAATATTTCTCCCACACGGTGGAGATTTTTGCGGAAGCGCATACGGTCCTTCTGTATGTCTTTGTCCCGCATCTGAGCGATGAATGAGTTGAGAATTGAGTTTTTCTCACCTAAGTTGATGACTTTCATATTGTTTGTTTTTGCTTAATATTCGAAGGTGTGGTCGACGGAATGTTTTTCGACATTGAATTTTTCGTAGTCCGAGTATCTGTTCCATCTGAGTACAATGACTTTCTTTGAATGTCCCTCCGGAATCACTCCCTTGAGAGGGTAGGATGAATAGTATGTTCTGACCATAAAGGTCCTGCCCTTATGGTCCGGGTTGTCCGGTTTTTCTCCGAATGAGTTGTGGCACATGTCGAGGAAGAGTGAGTCTCCCTTGCTGGCGCTGTCGTCCAAAACGAGATTGACGAGATGCCCGGTAGGGGAGTCCTTCAGGGTTATGCAGGTGTTGCGCATGTTTACATATCCTCCGGAAATCCAGACATCCACGATGTCGAGAGGGTCTTCCTCGAGAGCTTCGGGTGCGGCTTCGCTCTTTTTGAGAATCTCCGAACCCTCTGCTTTGACTATTCCTTTCAGCACCGCTTCGAACGTATGCTCTCCGGTTTTGCGAAGGACTTCACAATTAACCATATACCGTCCCGAATCCAGGGGGTACTCGGCGCTGGGATTGACAATGGTGTATTCGTCCCCTTCGTCAGAGATGAGTTTTCCGGAAGATGCGCTCGCTATTTCTTGAAAAATGGAAATGGGAAGGCTGCTTGATGAAACGCAGGATGACAGTGAAAAAGCCAGGGCGGCAAGCAACAATCCGGGAATCCTTTTCATAATGAGCTGATGTCTTTGGATTTTCTTGTCGGATGGCAAACCAACTGGATGTCGATATAGTCGACCTTGTATCCTCTGAATCTCTTTTTCTTCAGATGTGCATCAACCATGCGCTCCAGTTCTTCATCCATTATGTCTTTGTACTCTCCGTTTATGCTGTCATACAGGTGGGCGTGGGAGGACGTGTTGACATCGAAATACATCTTGTTGTTTGAACTGAGACGATGGCGGTAGAAGCCGAGAAGGGTGAGTTGGGTGAGAATGTTGTAAACGGATGCGACTGTGATCCTGGTATCGCTGTGATCTGCAATCCATTGGCAGACGCTGTCCGCGCTGGCGTGCCCGAGTTCAAGCATTGCCTGATGAACGGAAATTCTCTGCGGCGTCGCCTTCAGTCCTTTGGCTTTGAGGCGGCTTTGAAACTGCTCGATGGAGAAAATCGATTTCATCGTGTCAAAGTTAGGATTAATTTTTGTAAAAATCGTTATATTTGTGAGAATATGGAAAAAGTTAGATGTCTCATAATAGGCGGAGGACCTGCAGGCTATACGGCCGGCATTTACGCGTCCCGCGCGGGATTGTCACCCGTAATTTATGAAGGAATGACTCCCGGAGGGCAGTTGACGACCACCACGGTGGTGGAGAATTTTTCCGGGTTCCCTGAAGGTGTGGATGCCAATGTCCTGATGACGGATATGCGTTCACAAGCTGTGAAGTTCGGCGCGGATATCAGGAATGGAGTCGTGTCTGACGTGGATTTCTCTTCCCGGCCTTTTGTTGTGAAAACTGACGGCGGGTCGGAGATTCTTGCAGATGCGGTCATAGTGGCCACCGGTGCGACAGCCAAATATCTAGGACTGCCTTCCGAGCACAAGTTCAAAGGCCTTGGAGTTTCGGCCTGCGCCACCTGCGACGGATTCTTCTACAGGAAGAAGGTCGTTGCTGTGGTGGGAGGTGGAGACACTGCGTGTGAGGAAGCCACATACCTTGCAGGATTGTGCCGCAAGGTGTATATGATTGTCAGGCGCGATGTGCTCAGGGCTTCCGAGGCGATGCAGGAGAGAGTCCGCAAGACGGAAAATATCGAGATTCTGTTCAACTGCAATACGCAGGAGATTCTGGGTGATGCCTCCGGAGTGAGTGGCGCCAGGCTTCAAAGAAAGAATGGCGAGGTATTTGATATAGATATAGACGGATTCTTCCTTGCTATAGGGCACCATCCCGATTCGGATATTTTTTCCCGTTGGCTTGAGACGGATGGCAACGGATACATAGTGACTCATGACGGTCAGAAGACTTCGGTTGAAGGGGTGTTCGCCGCCGGAGACGTTCAGGATCCTCATTACCGTCAGGCAATTACGGCGGCCGCATCAGGATGCCGTGCCGCTTTGGATGTTAAAAACTTTCTTGACAAATGAAACGTTCGAGTATAATAGTTCCTGTCCTGTTCCTTTGTGCGGCAGTATTTTCCTGCAAGTCCCAGTATGATGCGATGCTGGAGAGCAATGACGTTGATGCAAAATATGCGGCTGCCAGGACATACTTCGAAAATGGCAAATTCCAGAAGGCGGCGTCCTTGTTTGAGTCTTTGTCCTTCCTCACCTCCGGTACGCCTCTGGATGACACTGTGCAGTATTTCTGGGCGTTGAGCAACTACAGGTTCAAGGACTATGTCGTAGCGGAGAGCAACTTTGACCATTTCCTGAGTAATTTCCCCAGAAGCCCCTTCGCCGAGGAGGCGCGGTTCCTCAAGATAGACTGTATGTTCAGGGAGACACTGAGGTATGAACTGGACCAGACTCCTACCTATAAGGCAATGGGTGAGATTTCACAGTTTATGGGGGATTATCCTGAATCCGATAAAATCCCGTTCTGTGTCCAGATGCTGAAGGATCTCGGTGAGCGCATAGACAAGAAGGATTTTGAAAATGCCAAGTTGTATTACACTATGGAGGACTATAAAGCTTCCAGGGTGGCTTTGACAAATGTCCTGAAGGAAGATGCGGACAATATCTACCGTGAAGACATACTTTATTACATCGCGATGTCCTCTTACAAATATGCCGATATGAGCGTCGCGCAGAAGAAAAAAGAGCGTTTCCTCATGTTTGTGGACGATTATCTCAACTTTATCGGGGAATATCCCGAATCACATTACCGCAAGGAACTCGATGCTCTGTATCGGAAAGTGAAAGAATAAAAAAATTGAAACTTCCGCTCGGGCGGCGTCCGTATTTCTTGTAAAGACAAATGAATATGGAAAAGAAAACAGTACAGTCAAACACCGTCACAAGGGATGTGAAGAATCTTGCGGCACCTACCGGAAACATATATGAATCTGTCGTAGTCCTTTACAAAAGGGCCAATCAGATATCTCTGGCGGAAAAGAAGGAGCTCACAAAGAAACTCGAGGACTTCAAGAATGAACGTGATACAATGGATGAGGTCTTCGAGAATAAGGAACAGATAGAGATTTCCAAATATTATGAGCGCCAGCCCAAGCCGGATCTTGTAGCAATCGCAGAATTTGAGAACGGAGAACTCGTATATAGAAAGGCAAAGACTGACGATGTCCAGTAGCGGCCTGTGATTCGTTCGCTTCATATCGAGAACTACGTGCTGATAGACTCTCTGGATGTTGAATTCCCGGAGGGTCTAATCATTATTACGGGTCAGACCGGGGCCGGAAAATCCATATTGCTCGGTGCTCTCTCTCTGGTTCTCGGTGTCAAGGCGGATGCTTCAAACATTTCTTCCGGAGCTGACTCGTGTGTGGTGGAGGCGGAATTTGACATTGACGGCAATCCGGAACTCCGCACCCTTCTGGAAGACAGTGATGTCGAGTGGGATGGCGGCCATCTTATTGTCCGCCGCGTCCTGAACAGGAATGGGCGTTCAAGATCTTTTGTGAATGATTCTCCGGTATCGGGTGCCGTGCTCTCTGCATTGGGGACTGCGCTGGTGGACATTCATTCCCAGCACCAGAGCCTGTTGCTCTCCGACCATAAATTCCAATTGTCTGTTTTGGACGGATTCGCCGGCATTGCTGATGATGTGGAAGCCTGCAGACGCCTGTGGAATTCATATAGGGCGAAAATTGAGGAATTGGAAAAACTGCGGGAATCTGCGGACAGGATGTCCTTTGATTATGAGTATAACGCGGCCCGACTGAAGCAACTCAGGGAAGCCCGGCTCCGTGAAGGGGAGCTGGAGGAGCTGGAAGAGGAACAGAAAATGCTTTCCAATTCGGAAGAGATAAAGGCGGCCCTGTCCCATGCTGTGGATCTGCGTCCGGATGCTTCTGTCAAGGAGGCCGCCCGAACCCTTTCCAAAGCGGCAGGATATATGCCTTCATTGGCTGAATTGTCCGACAGGCTTGAATCGGCGAGAATAGAGTTGACCGACATATTCGATGAGCTGGAATCCAGATTGGAGGATGTCGATTTCTCGGAATCGCGCCTTGAGATGGTTGAGGAAAGATTGTCGCTTCTGTATGGGCTCCTCAAGAAGAATTCGTGCGGTACGGTTGCCGAACTTATCACTCTGGAGGATAAACTTTCATCAGAAGTGGATGGCTCGTCTTCCGTGGAGGACAGAATTCATGATTTGGAAGTTGAAGTTGAGGCGGCCCGCAAGGAGTATGTGGAATGTTGCGCCCGGCTCCATGAAAAAAGAGGGGCGGCATCTTCAGGATTGGCGGAATCCATGATGGAGTCCCTCGTCGGTCTTGAGATGGGAAGAGCCCTGTTTGAAGTTGAGCTAGCCGAATCGCAGCCGGGTCTGACAGGAACTGACTCGGTCTCTTTCAAGTTTTCGTCATCGGGTTCTGTTCCGGTGGATGTCGCAAAGTGCGCTTCCGGAGGAGAACTGTCCCGGATTATGCTTTGTCTGAAGTCAATCATGGCCGGATTCTCCGGAATGCCGACTCTTGTATTCGATGAGATTGACACGGGTGTATCCGGCAGTGTTGCGGATAGAATGGGGGCAATGATTTGCGGAATGGGGACAAGAATGCAGGTTATCGCCATCACACATTTGCCGCAGGTGGCCGCCAAGGGGGACGCACATTTTGTCGTTTCCAAGAGTGTTTCCTCTTCGGGATCCGCTGTTTCCTCCCTGAAGGAAGTCCGGGGCGTTGAACGCGTGAACGAAATCGCCCGTCTTCTCAGCGGAGCGAAAATTACACCTCAGGCAGTGGCAAATGCCGAGTCATTATTGAACGGTGATTGAGTAATCCCTGTTGTAGACAACTCTCTTGACGGAAACGTTTTCCATTCCGTCGTCCGTTTTCCTGAATTTGAATCCGGTTTGCAGTCCGTTCGCCGGGTATTCGTCGAGTTTGAGGAACCAGTTCCTTCCGAAAACGGAGCAGATTCCCGTGAAATATTTCATCGTATCATAGCCGTGGAATGCGTATGAATTGGGCTCTGAACGAAAGAATGATCTGTAAGTGCGGACAAAGGACTTTACCTCCTCATCGTTGTAGTCAACCTGATAACTCGTGGTGAAATGGACGTTGGCGCCATGGAGGAGTTCCACGTTGAGATTCTCATAGGAGCGGACCTTTGAAGGGCAGAACAGGGAAACCTCGTGGTGCTGCAATGCCATGACGGAAACGCTTCTCACTGCTCCGGATGCGAAATATTCTTTTTCCGATCCTGTTATGAAGACCGTGCGACCGCCATTGTTGCAAGCCGACTGTGCGGACATATATCCCACAACCCGTTCGTATGAAACGCCCAGGCGATCCAGTTCGTTGACAATGGCATTCGAAGAATCTGCCTGGTCTTCGAGAATGACAACCAGCCTGTCATTGTTTCCCGTGCTTTTGGCTGCCCAGCGTGCAAGGTCTCTCAACTGTTCCTCCTGACAAGCGGGGACCTGGACAAGCCGATGATCCTTTATGAATTCACGGCATCTTGGGTCGAGCGGCGATACCAGGACTTTGCCGTCGGGGCATATTTCCTGGACTCTGCTCATCTCGTTGTAATCTATGGGACCGATAAACACATCGCTGCCGCTGATTGCCTGCTCCGAAATATTCTCTTTGCTGCAGTCGATGGCCTGTATGTTTATCCTGACTCCGCTGTCTCCCATCTCCCTGGCGGCCAACAGTGCTCCGCAGTAGAAATCGATGTCACCTGTCGCAGGCCCGTTCAGGGGCAGCGCGAACGTGACGTTTATGGTTTCGGGCATATCAGCAACGAAAGTCTGGAGCATAATGGTGTCCTGAACCGGCGGTGCCGGTGTCGTTGCCTGTTGTTCGACGGTCTCTACAGGTTTGGATTTGACTTTTGCTGTATCTTTCGGTGCGGCCCCCGGGAAAAGATACCAGGGGATGACTTGGGCAAGTATGAACAGAATGAATCTCATTTTCTATAATGATTCCGCGAATATAGTCAATTCTTTGCAGAATTCGGACCAGGAAAGTCTTTTGCGTTCGGAAGCGATATTGGAAAGGCAATTGTTCCTGATTTCTTCGCCGTTGAAAAAGTCCAGGATTCCGGAGGCTATGGATTCGGCCGAGACGTCCCGGGATATCAGTCCGGTGCCTCTGTCCCCTATGGTCTCCTTCAGACCGCCGACTGGTGTGACTATCATAGGCACGTCAAAATGATATGAAACGGAACTTACACCGCTTTGGGTGGCGCTTCTGTAAGGCAGTACCGTCACGTCTGCGGCTGAGAAGTATTTCTTTACTTCCGAATCCTTTATGTATTTCAGGAAAACGTGTATCCGGTCTTTTCCCTTGCTGCTGTCGATGAGTTTCCTGTAAATGTCGAAAGAACCGTAAGGCTCTCCGGCAATTATCAGCTGATAACTGTCGTCCAGTTTTTCAAATGCTTCCAGAAGAATGTCCAGTCCCTTGTATTCACGGATGAGGCCGAAGAAAAGAAGGTTCTTCTTCCCGTGCTCAAGTCCAAGGGCGGTCTCCGCTTCCTCCCGCGGGAGTTTCTCCCCGAAATGCGAATAGAGGGGATGGTATGCGATGCGGTATCTGGCATCGGGCTTGAGGGAAAGGAGGTCTTCTGCAACTTCGGTACACAGGGTGACCGCCCCGTCCACTCCGCTCAGGAAATATCTTGTGAGGAACTTGTCAAAGAAATGTCTCTCGTGGGGGATTACGTTGTCCAGGATGGCAATCACCTTGCATTCCCGCCCCATATGCCTTGCGACAAAACCCAGTGAAGGAGCGAAGAAAGGCATCCAATACCTGAGTATCAGGATGTCAGGTCTCCATTTGCGTATGGCTTTGGCGGTATGTATCCATGAAAACGGATTGACCGTATCCATGAGAGCTTCTGACTCTATGGGTACGGCCTCATCTTCCGTTGTCACATACTGAGTCCTTCCGGGGAAAAGGAAATCGGGATACTGCCTCTTGAAATTGAATGCCTTGACTTCATGGTCAAGGCTCAATTGGGTGTACAGGCTTGCATTGAACTGCGCGATACCTCCCCGATAGGGATAAAAGCAAGACAGGATGGCGATTCTCACGCCTTTTATTCTGATTTCTTTGTCTTGACGTATTCGTCATTGAGTCCGGCAAGGATGTCATCGGTGACATCAAGGCTTGCGTCTCCGGTTACAACGGGAGCGGGGAGAATGCTGCCCTGGCTTGCAATGATCATAGCATAGCCTTTCTCCTTGTTGTACTTGTCAACGAAGGTCTTGATGGCGTCAGCGATTTGATTCATCATAACCTGCTGTTCTTCAGCAATTTCCTGCTGTTTCTGATTAGCGTAGTTCTGGAAGTTCAACTGATCCTGCTGAAGCTTCTCCTGCTGTGCCTGAGCTACGGAACTTACAAGGAGACCTTTGTTGATTTTGTCCTGGAAAGACTGGATGTCCCTTTCGAGTTTGGTGCCCCTGCGGTTGACTTCTTCGGTGATGCTCTGGGCTTTGGTCTCAACTACAGAACGGAGGTCGTTGGCCATGTCGTACTCTTCGAGGACTCTGTCGAGGTTGAAATATACGATGGAGCCTGCCGCGATTGTGCTTTCGCCTGCTTCCGTTGCTGTCTCTCCGGCTTTCTGAGTGCAGCCGGCTGTGATTGTTGCGATTGCGCAGAGTGCTGCGAATGCGCTGATGGCTTTGATAATCTTTTTCATTTTATTGATTGAATATTATAATTCGAAACGGTAAGTCTACAAAGTTAATCAAAAATTCCGAATCTCGGAGAGATATGACGCTATTGTTTTCTCCAGCCCGTCATACAATGCATCGCAAATGATGGCGTGGCCTATGGAAACCTCATCTGTCCAGGGAATCGTTCTGATGAAATACTTCAGATTCTTCCGGTTGAGGTCGTGGCCCGCATTCAGGCCGAGACCGCATTCCCTGGCCGTAACGGCAGTGTCAAGGTAATCTGCAACGGCCTTCTCGGGGCTTGAGGGGAATGTCTCGGCATACATTGCAGTGTACAGTTCCACGCGGTCTGCTCCACATTCGGCGGCTCCTTCCGCCATGCGTGGGTCGGGGTTGATGAATATTGAGGTCCGAATGCCGCAAGACTTGAATTGCGCACAGACATCGCGAAGGAAATCCCTGTTCTTTATGGTGTCCCAACCCGAATTTGAGGTTATGGCGTCTATTGCGTCCGGGACCAGAGTGACTTGGTCCGGCCTGACTTCCATTATGAGATTGCGGAATTTCTCAATGGGATTCCCTTCGATGTTCAACTCTGTTCGTATCAGGGGACGTATGGACCGGACGTCAGAATAGCGTATGTGCCTTTCATCCGGCCTGGGATGAACCGTAATCCCTTCGGCTCCGAAGTTTTCGCAGTCAACGGCTGCCCGGATTACGTCCGGAACATTACCGCCGCGTGCATTGCGGAGGGTTGCTATCTTGTTGATGTTGACGCTGAGCCTGGTCATATCTCACAAAAGTAATCAAATCTATACAAATATTATAAATAATTGTGTTAAATTTGGAGACTTTTATGAAAATCGCTTATTTCATAAAGAAGACCGCTCTGGCCAATGATGCAAGGATTGAAGCCGTTCTCCGCGCTTTGGAATCCGGTGGGGCGCAGGTATGCCGTTTGAGCGCTGCGGACCGTCCGGACCCTGCGAGCGATATGCTCATCAGTTTCGGTGGAGACGGAACGTTCCTGAGTGCGGCTGTAGTCGCTCATGACTGCGGGGTGCCTGTTTTGGGGATAAATCTTGGACGGATGGGATTCCTGGCGGGAGCGGGGATTGAAGGGCTTGCCGGACATATTCTGTCCGGTGATTATTGCATTGAGGAGCGGCAGATGATTTGTGCTTCAGGGCATTATGCATTGAATGAAGTGTCTCTCTGCCGGGTTGGCGCCTATACCGTGGGAGTGGATGTTGAGGTGGACGGTAACGCGCTGCCTACGTATTGGGCGGACGGACTTCTGGTGGCGACCACTTCCGGGTCTACCGCCTACAATTTGAGTGTTGGCGGTCCTATCTGTATGCCGGGTTCAAAGGTCTTCGTCATATCGCCGATAGCTCCTCACAATCTTGGAGTCCGGCCTTTGGTGATCCCGGACAGTTCTATGGTGAGGCTTACGGTCAAATCAAGGCATGGTGGGGCTGTTTTCTCCTGTGACAACCGTGTGATGGAGGTGCCTGACGGATTTTCGGTTGACCTTCGCCTGGCGGACAAGCCTCTGAAATGCGTGACAATCGGCGATTCCAATTTCATAGATGCGCTCAGAAATCGTTTTTTCTGGGGACAGGACGTAAGAAACACCACGGAACAGTGATATGGAGAAATTGAAAAAGATACCGGAACATGTGTCCATCATTATGGACGGGAACGGAAGATGGGCTCAGGAGCGTGGCAAGGAACGCGTTTTCGGCCATTTTGAAGGAGTGGAAAGCGTCAGGGCCGTCACCGAGTCCTGCATTGAGCTGGGGGTGCGGTATCTCTCCCTGTTCGCGTTCTCTGAGGAGAATTGGGGAAGGCCCGATGCCGAGGTTAAAGCTCTGATGTCTCTTATGGCCAAGGCTGCAATGAATGAACTCCCTGTATTTATGGAGCACGGGGTGCGTTTTGTCGTTCTGGGCAACAGGGCGAGGCTTTCCGCCGAACTTAACGACACTATAGACAAGGTGTCTTCCAAGACTGCCGCCAATGACAGGCTGATTTTCATTCTTTTCATCAGTTACAGCGGTAAATGGGATATCACTCAGGCTGCCAGGCGTATGGCGGAGGCCGGGGCGGATGACATCGAGCCGTTCCTTGTGACGGCCGGCATCCCGGATCCCGACCTGATAATACGGACTTCCGGAGAGAAACGTCTCAGCAATTTCCTTCTTTGGCAGGCCGCATATTCCGAATTTGTGTTTGTCGATACACTTTGGCCTGATTTTAGAAAGGAAAGTTTCCGTGAAGCTCTGGAGGAATTCGCTTCCCGTGACAGACGTTTCGGAAAAATCAAATAAAAGACGTATATTTGCAGTTTGTCAGATGAATAATTCGCTAATACGGTTTCTTTTGTCGCTGGGTGCTCTTTTGGCTCCCGTCTGTGCGTTTTCTCAGGGGGATGCAGTCAGCGTAGATTATAACCGTCCGCAGAAATATATAGTGGCAGGCGTGACTGTGGAGGGCAATACATATTTCAGCGAATCACAGATTATTCAGCAGACCGGCTTGGAAAAGGGGATGGAACTGACGGTTCCCGGAGATGACGTTTCAAATATCGTCAAGAGGCTGTGGCTTCAGCGCAAGTTCGAGGACATCGCATTTTCAATAGACCATCTGAGCGCTGACGGAGATTCCGCTTATTTCAAGATATCCATTGTGGAACGTCCCAGGGTGTCCAGCTGGACGTTCTCCGGTGTCAAGACCAGCGACAAGAAGGAACTGATGGATAGACTGCACCTGCGCCGCGGCGGTGAATTCTCCGAGTATGTCGAAAAGACATCCATCGATATCATCAAGCGCTATTTCGCCGAGAAGGGATTCCTCAAGACTGAAGTGAAGGCGGAGGTGCAGAAGGATACCATCGTCAAGCGCGCCATCAAGGTCAATTTCGCCGTGAACAAGGGCGACAAGATACGCATCAAGACAATAAACTTCATCGGCAATGACCATATCAAGGAATTCAAGCTTGCCCGTTCGATGAAGAAAACGAAATCCGATAAATGGTATAACCTCTTCAGCAGTAAGAAATTCGTTGAAAAGGAATATCCGAATGACAAGAAGGAACTCCTCAGCAAGTTCAATGAAGCCGGATACAGGGATGCCCGTATCGTCAAGGATTCCATTTACTATGTTGACGACAAGCATCTAGGAATAGACATCACCGTTGAAGAAGGCGACAAATATTATTTCAGGGACCTGACGTGGACCGGAAACTCCGTGTTCACTACGGAAGGTCTCAATGAGATAATGGCTTTGAAGAAAGGTGACGTGTATGATATGGTGTCCATGAGCAAACGCCTCTATGGTGGTGGAAAGCAGAATGAATATGATGTTTCCAAACTCTATCGCGATCACGGATACCTTTTCTTCAACGTGACTCCCGTTGAGACCAATATCCAGAACGACTCGGTTGACGTGGAGTTCCGCATTTCCGAAGGCAAGCCGGCCACTCTCAACAAGATTATCATAAACGGCAATGATCTCACCAACGAGAAGGTTGTCCGTCGTCAGGTGTTTACACGGCCCGGTTATTTGTTCAGCCAGACGGATTTCGAGCGTTCCATCAGGGAAATCGCATCCCTGGGACAGTTCGATCCTGAAGCGATCTCCGATCCGACTACAGGCTATTCCATCATACCGAATCAGGCGAACAATACCGTGGACATAATCTATAACGTTACGGAGAAACCTTCCAGCCAGCTGGAACTTTCCGGAGGTTGGGGTGGAAATACCTTTGTCGCCACTGTCGGTGTGAGTTTCAACAATTTCTCCACCCACAGGTTCCTGGACAAGAGCGCATGGCGTCCCGTTCCTCTCGGAGATGCCCAGAACCTGGCATTCCGTTTCCAGACAAACGGTACATATTACACCGCCCTCTCGGCAAGTTTTACTGAACCCTGGTTGACCGGAAAGAAGCCGACTTCATTGAATCTGTCCGCATACTATACAAGGCAGACCAATTCCTATCTCGCTCTCAATATTCTCAGCAATGACAGGCAGATGGAGGTCTATGGCTTCTCCGCCTCGATAGGTACTCGTCTGAAATGGCCGGACAACTATTTCGTTCTTTACAATGGTCTCAGCTGGCAGACATACAAGCTGACCAACTGGTTCTCCGGATATTTCATTTTTGCCGACGGCATCTCCAACAACATCAACTATTCGCTGAGCCTCATACGCAATTCCTCCGACCAGCAGATTTATCCCCGTTCCGGGTCCGAGTTCTCTCTTTCGCTTCAGTTGACACCGCCTTTCTCCCTTTTCAGAAAGCATACTTATGATGCGGCCGGGAACAAAGTGCCTGTGAACAGCTGGAGGGATGTGGATTATGACGCTTTTGATGAAAAGACCGGTACGTTCCTCTGGTCTGCGCAGAACCGCTACAAGTGGATTGAGTATCATAAGTGGAAGTTCTCTGCAACCAACTATACCAAGGTTATCGGAGACCTTGTCCTAATGACGAGGGTGCAGTTCGGATATCTCGGATATTATAACCGCAACTGGGGATATTCTCCGTTCGAGGGCTTCCTTGTGGGTGGTGACGGTATGTCGGGTTACAGCACATATGGCTCTGAAGTGATTTCCCTCAGAGGCTATGAAAACTATTCTCTCACTCCGTACCAGTTCACTCAGTACAATACGGAGGCCGGTAACTACGCTTATGCAGGTAACGTGTATGACAAATTTACGGTTGAGTTGCGTTACCCCGTGATATTGCAGCCTTCATCGACTATATATGCCTTGCTGTTCCTTGAGGGAGGAAACTGTTGGTCTGATATCCGATATTTCAATCCTTTCCAGATAAAGCGCAGCGCAGGTGCCGGTGTCAGGATTTTCCTGCCGATGGTCGGACTTCTCGGTGTCGACTGGGGTTACGGATTTGATGATCCGGCAAAGGGTGGAAGTCAGTTCCACTTCGTAATAGGACAACAATTTTAAACAATAATAACAATATGAAAAAGATTCTTTTGATCGCCGCAGCGGCTTTCGTTTCTTTCAGCGCTTTTGCCCAGCCCAAATTCGCTCATGTGAATATGAACGAACTCGTTCAGCTGATGCCTGAGATGGATCAGGCCCGTAAAGTGATGGATACCTCCAGCAAAGAGGCTCAGGAAACATACCAGTCAATGGTAGCAGAATTCAATGCCAAATATCAGAGTTATGAGCAGGTGGCGGCTACTGCTTCCCAGGCTATCCGCGAGGCTAAGGAAAAGGAGTTGACCGATATGCAGCAGCGTATTGGTGAGTTCCAGCAGACAATCCAGGCTGAACTTCAGCAGAAGCAGCAGGAACTTATGGCTCCTATTGCCGAGAAGGCACAGAAGACTGTCAACGATATAGCCAAGGCAAACGGCTACATTTATGTGTTTGACGTCGTATCGCTTCTTTATTTCGATGCAACACAGAGCACTGATATTACAGCCCAAGCCCGCAAGGCCCTCAACATCCCCGATGACAGGACTCTTGAAACTCTTGCACAGGAACTCCAGGCAGCTCAGCAGGCAGCCGCTGAAGGAAAATAGCTTACAATCATAACTGAATGCAACACAAAGTAATAGACGCTAATGATGTTGTGATCAGATTTGCAGGAGACTCGGGTGACGGCATGCAGCTGACCGGGTCTCTTTTCGCAGATATGTCAGCCATCTACGGCAATGGATTATCCACATTTCCGGATTATCCTGCAGAAATCCGCGCCCCTCACGGGACTGTCTCCGGGGTCTCGGGATTTCAGGTTCATATAGGTAACTCCGAGGTCAATACTCCCGGAGATTTCTGTGATATGTTAATCGCAATGAATCCGGCGGCACTCAGGGCAAATGCAAAATGGTGCAAGCGCCACGCTCTGATTCTTATTGATGAAGATTCGTTCGATGAGGGCGGTATGAAGAAGGCAGGGTTCAAGACCTTCAATCCTTTCATAGAACTCGGAGTCGAGGACAGGACCATAATTGCGGCACCGATTACTACTATGACCAAGGAGAGCCTGAAGGACAGCGGAATGGACCAGAAGGCCGTCCTGAAGTGCAAGAATATGTTCACCCTCGGCATAGCCTGTTATATCTTCAACAGGCCTTTGGGACCGATATTCAAATATCTTGAAAGTAAGTTCCAGAAGAAACATCCCGAGGTTATAGGTCCCAACAAGAAGGTCATTCAGGATGGAGTCAACTACGCCGCCAATGTGCAGGCAATCCCCAACACTTATACTGTAGAGCCCGTCAAGGCATCAAAGAAGGGGACATATCGCAATATCACCGGCAATCAGGCGGTTGCATGGGGCCTGCTCGCCGCATCGGAGAAATCCGGTCTGCCCTTGTTCTGCGGTTCGTACCCAATCACTCCCGCCACCGGAATCCTTGAGGAACTTGCGATACACAAGAGCCTCGGCGCCAAGACACTTCAGGCGGAGGACGAGATAGCCGGAATATGTACAGCAATCGGAGCCTCGTTTGCCGGCAACCTTGCTGTTACAACCACTTCCGGACCGGGACTTTCATTGAAGTCCGAGGCTCTGGGCCTTGCAGTAATGGCCGAACTGCCTTTGGTTGTGGTTGATGTCCAGCGCGGTGGCCCTTCGACAGGCCTTCCGACAAAAACCGAGCAGACTGATTTGAATCAGGCTCTTTACGGTAGAAACGGCGAATGCCCGATTCCCGTAATATGCGCTCATTCTCCCGCCAACTGCTTCTTCGCCGCTTTCCAGGCGGCAAAGATTGCCCTTGGGCATATGACTCCCGTCATTCTTCTTTCCGAAGGTTTTCTCGGAAACGGAAGTGAACCCTGGCTCATACCGTCAATGGCGGATTATCCGGAAATCAAGCCTCCGTTCGCGACAGGCGCCATTGCCCCCGGAGAAAAGTTCCATCCTTTCGAGAGAGATCCCGAAACTATGGTGCCGAAGTGGGCGATTCCCGGACAAAAGGGTTACGAACACAGGGTCGGCGGATTGGAAAAGACACATGAGGGAGTACTCTCCACAGATCCGGTCAATCACGAGACTATGGTCAGGGAAAGGGCGGAAAAGGTGGCAAGAATTGCAGCGGACATCCCCGAGTTGAAGATTCGCGGTGCCGAGTCCGGCAACCTTTTGGTGGTAGGCTGGGGCGGTACTTACGGACACATCGCAAGCGCAATCCACGATCTTCAGGAAGAGGGTGCTAAGGTGTCATATACTCACTTTGATTATATCAATCCGCTTCCATCCAATACCCGAAAGGTCTTTTCTTGTTTCAAGAAGATTCTGGTGTGTGAATTGAATGCCGGCCAGTTTGCCGATTATCTGCGGGCTAAATTCCCGGAGATGAATTTCATAAAGTTCAATAAGATTCAGGGACAGCCTTTCCTTGTCGAGGAGATTAAGTCCGCAATCAGAAAGGAGATATAGATTATGGCAAATCTGACATCAAAGGATTTTAAAAGTGATCAGGAGGTTCGCTGGTGTCCCGGATGCGGAGACCATGCCGTGCTGGCCGCGCTTCAAAGGGCTCTTCCCAAAGTCAGCCAGGCCCTCAACTACGACAAGGAACGCTATGTCATCGTTTCCGGAATCGGATGCTCATCCCGTTTGCCTTATTATATGGATACATATGGATTCCACAGTATCCACGGCCGGGCAACTGCAATAAGTACAGGCATCAAGGTCGCCAATCCGTGGCTTACGGTATGGCAGGCCTGTGGTGACGGTGACGCTCTCGCAATCGGTGGAAACCATTTCATCCACGCTATCAGGAGGAACATTGACATCAACGTCATTCTATTTAACAATCAGATTTACGGTCTGACGAAGGGACAGTACAGTCCGACTTCCAAGTTCGGAGCCATAACCAAGACTTCTCCTTATGGCACTGTGGAGCATCCTTTCAATCCCGGATCCCTTGTCCTCGGAGCAAAAGGAACTTTCTTTGCCCGTTCTCTGGACGTGGAACTTGCTCTAAATGAGGAAATAATGACCGCAGCGGCTCTTCACGACGGCTGCTCCGTGATGGAGATGCTTACAAACTGCGTGATATTCAACGATGGAGCGCACAAGAACCTTTCGGATCCCGCTGTAAAGGCGGATCATACCATTATCCTCAGGGATGGGGAGAAGATGGTGTTCGGACAGAACAGAGATCGCGGACTGGTGTTTGACGGCAGGAAGATCCGTGCCGTGCGTATAGGCGAAGGCGGATACAGTATGGAAGACATTATGGTTCACGATTCACACACGGACAATATCGGTTTGCATATGGCCCTTGCGGAAATGAAGGGCCCGGACTATCCGGTGGCACTCGGTGTCATCCGTGATGTCAAGGACATAACATATGATGACGGTGTCCGTGATCAGGTTAAGGAAGTAATGGCAAAATCTCAGATACATTGTGTGGATGATCTTCTCCACAGCGGGAGTACCTGGGAGGTAAAATAACGATTTTATGAAAACATCGGAAATCATGGCCCGTCTCCGGGCAAAGTACCCTGGTGAAAACGAATATCTCCAGGCAGTGCAGGAAGTTTTGGAAAGCATAGAGGATGTATATAACGAGCATCCTGAATTCGAAAAGGCGAAAATCGTCGAAAGAATGGTTGAGCCGGACCGTATTTTCAGTTTCCGTGTCACCTGGATTGATGACAAGGGTGAAGTGCAGACAAATACCGGATACCGTATCCAGTTCAACAGCGCAATCGGGCCATACAAGGGTGGCCTCCGTTTCCACAAGGCGGTGACCCCTTCAATGCTCAAGTTCCTCGGCTTCGAACAGACATTCAAGAATGCCCTGACGACGCTCCCTATGGGCGGTGCAAAGGGCGGTTCCGACTTCGACCCGGTAGGCAAGAGCAATGACGAGATAATGCGCTTCTGCCAGGCATTTATGCTTGAACTCTGGCAGTGCATAGGTCC
The DNA here is from genome assembly GCA_045598165.1 of Candidatus Cryptobacteroides sp. Classification (GTDB taxonomy): domain Bacteria; phylum Bacteroidota; class Bacteroidia; order Bacteroidales; family UBA932; genus Cryptobacteroides. The sequence goes on along the minus strand of JAZLLN010000084.1, from coordinate 9,488 downwards.
CGATCAGGATATCCCCGCCGGAGATGTCGGTGTCGGTGGACGTGAGATAGGATATCTTTACGGAATGTACAAGAAACTCGCCCGCGAGTACAACACGGGAGTGCTTACGGGAAAGGGTGCTACTTGGGGAGGTTCCATACTCCGTCCCGAAGCTACCGGTTTCGGCGCTCTCTATTTCACTCAGAACCTGCTTCACAAGGCAGGAAAGGACATCAAGGGCTGCAAGGTGGCAATCAGCGGTTTCGGCAACGTCGCCTGGGGTGCCTGTACGAAGGCTACTGAGCTCGGCGCCAAGGTGGTGGCTGTTTCCGGACCTGACGGAGTCTGCGAGATTCCCGACGGTATCACCAAGGAAATGATTGACTATATGCTCGTTATGCGCGCGTCCAACCGCAACAAGGTTCAGGATATGGCGGACAGATTCCCCGGCAAGGCAAAGTTTACAGCCGGAAAGAAGGCCTGGAGCGTCAAATGCGACATAGCTCTGCCGTGCGCATTCCAGAATGAACTTTCTGAGGATGATGCCAAGGAACTGAAAGCCAACGGTACCTGGTGCTGTTGCGAGGTCTCCAATATGGGATGTCAGCCCGGCGCCATTCACTACTTCCAGAACAACGGAGTTCTCTTCGCTCCAGGCAAGGCCGTCAATGCGGGCGGAGTTGCAACGTCAGGTCTCGAAATGACACAGAATGCCAGCCACATAAGTTGGAGCGGCAGGGAAGTGGACGAGAAACTCCATTTCATTATGGACAGCATCCACGAAGCCTGTGTGAAATATGGAACACAGCCCGATGGCAGTGTCGATTATGTGAAGGGAGCGAATATCGCCGGCTTTATGAAGGTGGCAACCGCAATGCTCGAACAAGGAATAATATAAATGCTTATGGATGAGAATACAGCTTTTATTAACGGATTTATGGATAATTTCGACCTGCTTAATCCCGGGGAACCTGTTTTCCGGCAAGCGGTCAGCATCTCCCTTGAAGCCGTTGCCCCATACATCTTAAGCCATCCTTCTGTGGAGGACCAGAATATTATGGACAGACTTGCGGAACCCGAGCTCGCGGCATCTTTCAGAGTCGTATGGCTGGATGATGAGGGGGAAGCCCGGGTGAACAAGGGGTTCTTCGTCAGGATGAACTCCGCGATGGGCAAATGCAGAGGAAGATTGCGCTTCCACAGAGGTGTCAATATGGACATTGTGAAATATCTGGCCTATGAGCAGACATTCAGCAATGCTCTTGATGAGATACCTGCCGGTGGATGTGCCGCCGGTTCCGATTTCTTCGCACGCGGCAAGTCTGACACCGAGATAATGAACTTCTGCCAAAGTTTCGTGACAGAACTTCAGAAATACTGCGGTTCTTCGGAATTTACCGCGGAAATTGGAGTCGGTGAAAGGGAAGTTGGTTTCATCTATGGACAACTGCGTCGTTTGAACGGTGAAAAGGCAGGCAGACCCTCCGTTCTGGATGTCAATGCCTGTATTGTCCCGGAAGGCCTTTCCGGCAAGACTGTCGCTCTGTCTGGATCCGGCAAGACCGCTCAGTACGTGGCATCGGCATTATCCGCTTCCGGCGCCAAGGTGGTGGCAATGTCTGATTCCGAAGGTTTCATTTATGACCGTTCCGGTATGGACGAGTCAAAGCTGGCCTATGTGGCGGAACTGAAAAACATGTTCCATGGCTCTCTCAAACGTTATGTCGAGAAGTATTCTCAGGCTGAATATTTTTCGGGAGAACATCCCTGGAGCGTGAAATGTGATGCTGCCATAGCATGCGCCAGTGAAAACGAAATCGATATAAATGAAGCGAAAAAACTTTTGAAGAACGGATGCTCACTGGTGTATGAACTTTCCGGAATGTCATCTTCTGCGGAAGCGTCAGCTTTTTTGGCCGCTTCGGGAATCAAGTATATGCCTTCCTGTCTCAGCGGAGAAAAGAGTGTCAAGGCATTCTCTCTCATTGCGGAGGCAATGCTTTCACAGGGACTTGTATAATGAATGAATTATGAAAACTTCAATTGTTGTTGCAGCGGCCTTTGCAGCCCTGCTATGTTCTTGCAAAATGGAAAATCCGCTTTTGAGCGAGTCTGCGCTTCCTTATGGCGCCCCGCAATTCGATAAGATCAGAAATGAGCATTATCTCCCCGCTTTCGAGCAGGGCATAAAAGAAGGGAAGGCGGAAATCGATGCAATCGTTGCCAATCCCGAAGCTCCCACCTTTGAAAATACCATCGTGGCTTTGGAAGAGAGCGGAAGTACTTTGAATAAGGTTTCAGGTATTTTCTACAATCTGATGGAGGCTGACACTGATGACGAAAAACAGGCAATCGCCGAGAAGGTCTCGCCCATGATGACTGAGTTTTCGATGTACGTCTCCCTTAATGAAGGGCTGTTCGCGAGAGTGAAGGCCGTGTATGAGCAGAAGGACAGCCTTGGACTTGACAGGGATCAGGAAAGACTCCTTGAAAAGACCTATAAGGGTTTTGTCCGCGGTGGCGCGAACTTGAATGCAGAGGACAAGGAAACGTACAGCAAACTTAACGAGCAGCTGTCGCTTCTGGAACTCCGTTTCGGCAAGAATGCCCTTGCTGCGACGAATGCTTTCAAACTTAATATCACAGATGAGGCGGACCTTGAAGGATTGCCTCAGTTTGTCAGGGATATGGGCGCCGCAACTGCGAAGGAGAACGGTCAGCAAGGATGGACCTTCGATCTGACATATCCGAGTTACAGCCCTTTCATGCAGTACAGTTCCCGCAGGGACCTCAGGAAGACTCTTTATATGGCTTCCGCCACGAAGGCTGTCGGTGGTGAATTCGACAATACCGGCGTATGCAAGGAAATTGTCGGGATCAGAATAAAGATAGCCAATCTGCTTGGTTATGCAACTTATGCCGATTATGCCGTTGAGGGCAGAATGGTGGGATCTGTGGATCACGTTCATTCGTTCATGAAGGAACTCCTGGATCCGTCACTTCCCGCCGCCCGGGAGGAAGTGGCCGCTGTTCTGGAGTATGCTAAAGCCAACGGATTTGAAGACAGTGAACTTCAGCCCTGGGATTTTTCCTATTGGTCCGAGAAGTATAAGGATGCCCGTTATGCTCTCAATGATGAGATTCTCAAGCCTTATTTCAAGCTTGAGGATTGTATTGATGCCGTGTTCGGCCTTGCGACAAAGCTTTACGGTATCAGTTTCGAGGAGAGGAAGGATATTCCTGTGTATCACAAAGATGTAAAAGTCTTTGATGTGAAGGATGCTGATGGACGCCATCTGGCATTATATTATGTGGATTTCTTCCCCCGCGCTTCAAAGAGGTCCGGAGCCTGGATGACGGAATTCCGTGGTCAGAGTATAAGGAACGGTGTGGAATATCGTCCGTTCGTGAGCATAGTCACCAATTTCAGCAAGCCTACGGAGAGCGCTCCTTCGCTTCTTACACATTATGAACTGACCACCTTTATGCACGAGTTCGGTCATTCTCTTCACGGAATGCTGACGGAGGGACGTTATGAATCGCTGGCGGGAACCAATGTGGATCACGATTTCGTGGAGCTGCCTTCCCAGATAATGGAAAACTGGGGCTATGAAAAAGAGTTCCTGAAACCGTTTGCAAAGCATTATGAAACCGGTGAAGTGATTCCTGATGAACTTATTGACAAGATCGTGGCTTCCCAGAACTATCTGGCCGCCTATCTTCAGGTACGTCAGCTTCAGTTCGGCACCATAGATATGGCATGGCATACACTCACTTCGCTACCAGAAGAGGGGACTGTGGAGTTCGAGCGCAATGCTGTGGAACCCCTCCGTACATTGCCGGCAGTGGACGGAGCCTGTTCATCTACCACATTCAGTCACATCTTCTCCAACAATTATTGTGCAGGTTATTATTCCTACAAGTGGGCGGAGGTGCTTGCGGCTGATGCCTACTCTTTGTTCGAAGAAAAAGGAATCTTCAATACTGAAGTTTCAGGCTCGTTCCGCGAGAATGTTCTGTCCAAGGGCAGCACCGAGGAGGAAGCTGTTCTTTACCGCAATTTCCGCGGACACGACCCGGAGCCGAAGGCTCTGCTGGTGAAGCTCGGAATCCTCTTTTAGGATTTTTTCAGAATGATTAAGGAATGATTAGAGGCTGGCCAAAACTTTTTGGTCAGCCTCAACAGCTTCTTAATCCGAGACGGGACGAACCGATTTATTTAAGTTACGTGCATCTCTTTGACCCAATACGCAACCGTAATCATTGAAAGTAAAGTTGTTCGCTTTTTCTACATCGTAAGGGTCGAGAGTACTTGACAAATAGTCACCGGAAAAGCCTAATGGGTCTGTATCGTCAAGACCATAAATAAAGTCGGCACAAGGAAAGAACAACTTGTTTGCGCCGTCGCAGAAGACTACGCCTGTTATTCCATCGTAATTATGGCAATAATAGACACCTTTGGCGAAAGTTGTAGCTTCTCCACAGGCTATTGACAGGTATTGATTGGACATATCTGTGCCAACAAGACAAGCGTTATACAAATCCTGGAATTCCTGGATAGTCGGCATTCGCCAGCCGCCGCCTATTTTCTTCTGCACGACATCATATTCGGGTTTCAGAATCCTTGTGTTTGCATCATAAGGGATGGGATCCCATTCCGTAAAGCCCCATGTTCCGCAATATGCAAGCCAGTTGTCAGAATCTAGATACTCATCGCCTGACCTCCAAGTAAATTTCCACTTATTTAATGTACTGCTAAAGGTTTTGTTTTCATAATAAGTCTCTGTCTCCCCCCAGGCATAGTAATCTCCTGAGCAGGTTTCATATCTGCCTGCAACCGTGGTGGCGCCGAGGTTCTTCGTTGCCCACTTGAGAGTATATGTATGGTTCGTTCCCATTTTCATTTCCACATACTGCGGGGCGGGGCAGGCGGGGCGCACAGAGTAGGCGAACCAGCGTTCGTTGTTGTGCGGAAGCATCAAACTGAAATTATAGCCGAATAAAAAAATTGCAAAGTCTGAGTTCTCGTAGCCGTTACTCGACCAATAGCCGCAGTTGGTACCGGCCTCAAAAATATTTTCTTCATGGCCGAAACCTGCAGCAGGGAAGAACAACCTGTTGGTGCCGTCGCAGAAAATCATTCCTGCCACGCCGTCATAGTCAGCGCACCAATAGACCCCCTTGTCTAATGTCTCACCCTCTCCGGAGCTGGTAAGACGTGCGGTATAATCGCGAAGATCGTCAGGGTCAAGTGTTGTACAATTATTATACAAATCCGTGAAATCCTGCAAGGTCGGCATTCGCCAGCCGTTGCCTATTTTCTGTTGTACGATATCATTTTCAGCCGGAAGTTTTTCTACACCGCTATTAAATTCGCAGTTATCCAGTACGAAACCGCTCCCCTTTCCGCTTTTCCAGTTGATACTGGTTGTAGTCGCGCTGGTCCACGGGAAACCTTCATAGATTGTATCCAAAGATCCCCACATATACAGATCTCCGTAACTGGTTTCATAGCTGCCTGCAACCGTGGTGGCGCCGAGGTTCTTCGTTGCCCACTTCGTATCGCCTATCTGTACATAGTCAAAGATTTTATTTATCTGCACTTCCGAATTGTTGTACACTTGGAAGAGGCTGTAACGGTCCGCGTCCACGAGTCCGAAGTCGAGCCTTCCCCTGAGGACGCTTATTTGCACTTTGCCGTCGAATGCCACTGAATAATTGTGTGAAATTGACACAGGGGCCTCGGCGTCCGTAGTGTTCTCGATGATTTCGAGGGGAGTGCCGTCCCCCCAATCCAGACTTACCGAGCCGCCTGCGCTCAGTTTGGCCGGACCCAGATTGACGGAAGTCTTGCCGGGGTCCCAGAATGTGGCGGATACCATTCCCGGTATGGAAACGGGCACATCGTCGGAACAAATGTTTGTCCAGTCGCAGACTTGGGTGGACACGAAAACCTGGTCGCGTTTGAATTCGAGGGTATAGACATATTTCGTCCCTGCCGCCCAGCTGGTGGATGGAATGTCGTAGGTGAACTGTTCCGTCTGGTTTATGGGAGTGGATGCATTTAATCCGTTATGGATGGTATATTTCACCGTGAAGGAGGTGGCCTGCTGGGGAATGACTACGATTCCCTTCCCCCCTATGGCGAAGGGGGCGGTGTCGAGGGCGAGGATATCCGTGGGGACAGGGTACCCCCCGGACGGAATACCGGGCAAGACGATGTCCTGAGGATTTGACAGATCGGTCCAGGCACAAGTCCCGTCACTGTTCAATTGGACCTTTCCGTTGGATTTGACACCGTGGAGGGTTATATTGTCGATGGTGATTCCATCATTGGTGGAGCTGTTGTAGGCCGTCTCCGCCTTTGCGTTGAAGGCCACGGCGGCCTCGGCGTGATTGAAGGTCATGGACACCGCGCCTTGGGATGCCGCCTGGTCCTGCGCCCCCGCCCAGAGGATATCGACCTGGTCGGAACTGTTGTCGGGCACCGTGAGCGTGACGTCGGCGCTGCAGTTCGTGCCGTTGTACACGGCCGCCGGGGCGGAGGTGAATCCGTCGGCCGAGTAGGCCAGAAGGTCCAGGTTGCCGGATGCGGGCCAGTACTGGGCGACCTCTCCCGCCCACCTGCCGCCGGACGAGTTCCTGAAAGATACGCCACTGAAAAGATCCGCCGAAATGCCTCTGCTGTATGCCGACACGACGATGGCCCGGGCGGTCGGGAACGTGGTCCCGGCAATGGGGGCCTTGGTTAGGACTTTCACCTGCGGAGCGAGCACCAGTTCATCGGATTCCCCGCCCTGCTCCACTATCTCCTTGCGGCAGGATGAGACCGACACAGCCGCCAGTACCAAGATCAGAATAAACTTAACAAAATTCGACATATATGTTTCTCTTTTACGTTTTACCAATTTCTCTCCATTGCATCGCTGTCATACGGTGACAATGATGTATTCGACGGCCCATTCTTCCAGATTGGGCCGGAAACCGCCTCCCCCTTCCTGAACCTCGGGCTTGGGTATCTCTATACCGGAGTCGATGGTGTAGGCCATTTCCTTCCCCGTCCCGATCCCGGTAAGGTCATAGACGTACAGGTGGCGTCCGCCGCCCGTGTCGGTGACAAGGGTATAGAGGAGGTGGTCTGGATTCCCGGTGAGACCGAAGTAGAGGAAGGCGCCCTGCGCCTCGGTGCCGTCGGTACTCAAAGTGAAGGTCTGGGTGACTGTCCGAGCGTCAAGCGTGCCGGTCAGAGGGTTAATTCCAGCACTCAGGTTGGTTATGAAGCAGTCTATGTATGCTATGTATTCCGAGCCTTTGAGCCCGGTCAGAGTGATGCAGCCCTGCTCCATTGCAGAGCTGACTCCGGCTTTGACAACGAAAGTGGTGTCCCTCTCCGCAAGGGGGGGGACGGACAGGTCGGAATGCCAGGTCCACAGACATTCGTCGATGCTGAGGAGCCGGGGTTGAGGAGCGTTCAGTTCCCGTTGCAAGGTTCCCGACAGGTCGGCTTCCGGGGTTATCTCCTTCAGTTTGGCGCGGCAACTGGAATACAGCTGCACGAAATAGTCTTCAGCGTCGGGGACGGAGACGTGAAAAGTGCGTATGTTATCGTCTCCGGTAATGAGCATATTGCGCGTGTCGAAGTTGAGCAGAAGGCAGTGGTAGTCTCCGTGCAGGCTTCTGACGCCGCCTCCCTGTTCGGGAACGAAATCTTCATAAATCAACCCGCCGCCCGCAGAATCATACATACAGACCCTGAAGTGCTGGGGCAAGGAGTGGGGAAGCTCGAAGGGGAGGCTGTAGTCGTTGTCCAGATGTATCAGCATACTCGTCGTCAGGAGATGAAGGGGGCGCCGTTCGCAGGAAAGCGCGAAGAACGAAATGACGGCAAGCGTCAGTATTGTATTGCCGGCACTACTCCACATCTTTCTTCCCTCCCTTGAAAACCGGCAGCGACAGGGTAACTCCGGCATGAACCGGCCCTATCCACTGTTTCACTTTGTCGAAGACAGGGATGTCGCGTATGAGTTTGCCGCCCTCCGAATATACAGTATAGTTCCTATAAGGGACGACAGCCAGTCCTGCGCCCAGAGAGAGGGTGAGTCTCCAGCTGCGGGCAAGGAAAAATTACGAGCCGTATGATGCAAGAGCGGCGGATATAAGGGACTATCTGGACGTTCATCCGGAAATAACGTCGTACGTTACCGTTGATGATCTTGATCTCGGTTTTCCTGTCTTTGGTCACTTTGTACATTGCAATGCCGGAGTCATTGATAAAGGAAAGTGCCTGCAGATGAAAGAAATCATCGATATTGAAGACGGGCCATATAAGATTCGGGATATTTCACAGCAAAAACAGTGAGGAGAGTCCCGGCAAAAACGCCGGAAGGTATGGAATGCAGGAAAAGTGTGGCTCCTCTTCAAGCTGATGGGCTTCTACACCCAGGCCGAATACCGCACCAGCGAGGGCCGCATCGATATGGTGGTCAGGACCCCGAAGTACTGCTACGTGCTGGAGTTCAAACTTGACGGCACCGCCGAGGAGGCGCTTGCCCAGATATCAGACAAGAATTACACCCTGCCCTTCGCCATTGAGGACCAGCAGATCATCCGCCTCGGCATCAACTTCGACTCCTCCACCCGCAACATCGACAAGGTCCTCGTCGGCTGAAAAGGCCCGTCGTCATGCCGAGCTTGCCCCGGCAACTCTCCAACGGGATTGCGGTTCGAAATCGGGCCTCAAATCCTCCTCCGCATCATTAACCCCTTCGGCCTTTTCCTCGTTGGCTTTGCCTTCCTCCTTCGCATCGTGGCTGGGGAAAAACAACCGCCTCTCCGAGTGTGGGGCGGCCGGATGATGATGTCATAAGGATATCAAGAGGAACAACTGATTACAAAGCCTGAATTTCGGTTTCTGAAAGGCCGGAGTATTTTGCAATATCTGCAACAGGAACACCGTCGGCCTTCATTGCTTTTGCCATTTCCTTTTTCCCCTTTGCTATCCCTTCTGCTTTTCCTTTCTCCATTCCTTCCTCTATTCCCTCGGCCCGCTGCGCTCTGGCGTAACTCATAAGGTCTTCTACTGTCGTCATACTCTCTTCGTATTGTTTCTGTTCCCTGTCGGACAGATGGTTATAATCCGATGCCTTGAAAAGGGGGTCGAGGCGTTTGTCGGTGTACTCCTCCTGACGGACACTGCTCTTGCCTATGTCGCGCAGGGCACGAAGGAAAAGATTGCCGAAGTCTTCGCCGTCCCTTTCAGGCGCTAATTTAGGAAGTTCCACGAAGATTTGCAAATAGTTCCCGTTCGCAAGTATATGGTCGTTAGAGGTATACAGGCCTACCTTCGTGAACGCCTGCTCCCTGTTCCTCCACATCCTGAAGTTCATCAGGCCAATGAAGTATATCTTGTCGAACCTGTAGTGCCAGTTGGTTCTTGCCTGATCGAGGATGGCCAGCGCGGAATAGGCCAGGGCCCTGTTCATGAATTCCCTGGCGTCGCAGACGTTCTG
>JAZLLN010000083.1:0-5563 GCA_045598165.1 Candidatus Cryptobacteroides sp. | reverse complement strand
CTGCCTTCATTCATAATCAGCGGGATTTATCCCGCGAAATTACGAACTCATTTCAAATCGAGGTTATCAAAGAACTGTTATAAAATATATAATATTAATAAGTTACAAACGTTGATGCGTCGCTTAACGCATCACTAGTATTTGTGAATTATGAAAAAGATAATCAGAATAACGCTCATTGTTTTGCTTGCGCTTGCGGTCATTTCCATAGGAGCCGGGTGTTATATGGTCAAATTTGCCCTGCAACCGGAAGATCACGGTCAGGACCTTGAGAAGTATGCTCAGAAATGGGAAAGACTTGTTCCGGGACTTATGGGCTGGTACGACAGTCTGCATGTGGCCGGCGTTTTCAGGGATACTGTAATTCAGGGCTCTTCGAACAGAAAGCTTCACGCTGTGTATGCGGCTGCTCCGGAATTGGCGGCCGGTACGGCGGTACTCGTCCACGGTTATACAGACAATCATCTGTGTATGATGCACATTGCCAGAATCTACAGGGATTCGCTTGGATTCAATGTGCTGCTTCCGGACAACAGCCATCACGGATTGAGTGAAGGTGATGCCATTCAGATGGGGTGGCTGGATCGCCTGGACATAAAGCAATGGCTCGGAGTGGCTAATGGAATATTCGGCGATGACTTCACCGTTGTTCACGGAGTGTCTATGGGCGGAGCCACAACGATGATGCTGAGTGGGGAACCTGACCTTCCGTCATTCGTAAAGGGATTCGTGGACGATTGCGGATACACTTCCGTCTGGAACCAGTTCAAGAAAGAACTCAAGGAAGATTTCAAGCTGCCGGCTTTTCCTGTTCTGTATGCTGCTGACCTCGTGTGCAGGATACGTTTCGGCTGGTCTTTCAAGGAGGCGTCCTCCCTTGACCAACTGGCGAAATGTGAACTGCCTATGCTGTTCATACACGGAGATTCCGATAAATATGTTCCCACAGATGACGTGTATTTGAATTACGACGCCAAGAGCAAGGGCTATAAGGAACTCTGGTTGGTTCCGGATACCGAACACGCCAGATCCTGTGAGAACCACCCTGCTGAATATGCGGCAAGGCTGAGCGCTTTTGTGGAGAAAATCAAATCAGGTGAAACCGGTCAGTAATACAGCTGTCAACTATGGAAGGTGAAATTGAAAAACAGATATGTGAATCTGCCCAGCATGTGTTTGACGTGATGGCCACTCGCGTGACCCCGGAGGAACTGCAACGGGTTAAGAATGCCTATGCCCTTGCTGCAGAGGCTCATAAAGATCAGAGGCGGGTGTCAGGCGAACCATATATCATTCATCCCATAGCGGTGGCGACCATAGCTGCCGAGGAACTGGAACTTGATGCAAACACGGTCTGCTCTGCATTCCTGCATGATGTCGTTGAAGACACCCCATATACTGTTGAGGATATACGTAAGCTTTTCGGTGACGATGTGGCCTTTCTGGTGGACGTTGTGACCAAACGCAAGAAGAAGAGTTATGAGAATACCAAACAGGTTGACAATTACAAGCAGATACTTGACTCCGTCCATTATGATGTGCGCGCTCTGCTGGTCAAGCTGAGCGACCGCCTGCATAATATGCGTACCCTGGATTCGATGCGCCCGGACAAGCAGATGAAGATTGCCGGCGAGACGGACTTTTTCTATGCTCCTCTGGCAGGCCGCCTCGGACTTTATCACGTAAAATCGGAACTTGAGAACCTGTCTTTCCGTTACCGCTGTCAGCGTGAATACGAGATGCTTGAACGTCTCCTTGAAGAGGACAGAAAACGCACGCAGTCGGACCTGGACGTGTTTGTCAAAACCATAAACGAAGCGATCACTTCCCAGGGGATTACTGCCCGCACCCACGTCAGATATCGTCGTCCTTACAGTATCTGGAGGGATATGAAAGAGAGCGGATGCGACTTCGCCCACGTTGATTTCAAGCATTACGTAAGAGTCATATATGAGCCTATGACGGATTGGAACAACCACGAATCCGTAGAGAAGGATACGGCTCTGTACATATATTCCATCCTTTCAGGAATGTTCAAGGAGCGTCCCGGCAGCGTAAGCAACTACATAGACAATCCCAAGGATAACGGTTATCAGAGTCTTCACGTCAGATTCCTGAACAAGGCCGGTGTCTGGGAGGAACTCCATATCGCTTCAGAACGAATGCATCGCAATTCACGCTTGGGATGCATAGTCGAGAGAGGAGAGCAGTGGCTTGATCGTTTCCGCGGAGTGCTTCAAAGCATAGCCGGCAGCAGCGATGGTTTCCTGTTCATGGAAGGACTTAATTCGTCTCTTTACAACGAGGATATAATTGCATTCACCCCTCACGGAAAAGGTATCATACTTCCCAAGGGTGCATCAGCCCTCGACTTTGCTTTCGAGGTGCATTCCGATATCGGAATGCACGCCCAATATGCGAGAATCAATGGCAGGCTGTGTCCTATCAGCACAAAACTTCACCGTGGTGATTGCGTGGAGATAGGAGTGAATGATGCCATAGAACCTAAGGCTGAATGGTTGGGTTATGTGAGGACATACAAGGCAAAGAACCAACTCCACGATTTGCTTAAACAGCAGGAGAAGATAGGCTTTCTCCGTTGTCCCGTCTGCAATCCTCTTCCGGGTGATGAGGTGATAGGGTTCAAGGATGAAAGTGGGGAGATTACACTGCATAGCCGTCATTGTCCGAAGGCTATAAAGCTTGCCTCGGAGAACGGGGATTCCATCGTTGCCGTGAAATTCATTCCTTCAGACAACCTGTCATATCCTGTACGCATCAAGATTACGGCCATAGACCGTTACCACCTGCTTCGCGACATTATCGACTGCTTCGTGGAAAAGCAGCATCTGTCAATGAATCAGTTGGAGTCAGGCACACGTGAGCAGATAGTGACCTGTATCATAGATTTTCCCGTTCACTCCGCCGATGAACTCCAGACAACGATGGAGAGCATTGCGGCAATTCCCGGTGTGGATGAGGTGCAGAGAATGGAGAATCAGTAGCAGGACAGTTCCAGCCAGCGCATTTCTGCGGCATCGAGTTCCGCTTTCAACGCGGAATACCGTTCCGACAGCCTGGAGATTTCCTGATAGTCGTCCGTGCCGCCGTTGAGTCCGTTTTCAATTTCCGCTTTCTCCCGGGTCAGGGAAGCTATTCTGGCATCAAGCTCTTCCAGTTCGCGTTTTTCCTTATAACTGAGTTTTCTGGCTGAAGTCGGGCCCTTTTCCGCCTGATGAACGGTGATTCTGGGTTTTGAAGCCTCTTTCGCCGCTTTTTTCTTTTCCGCTTCAAGATCCTGGATGAAAGTCCTGTATTCCGTGTAGCCTCCCAGGAAATCCTTGATATGCCCTTCTCCGCAGAATACCAGCAGGTGATCGACGAGACGGTCCAGGAAATGTCTGTCGTGCGTCACAATAATCAGGCATCCCTTGAATTCCAGCAGGTATTCCTCCAGTACATTGAGCGTCACGATGTCCAGATCGTTCGTGGGTTCGTCGAGAATCAGTATGTTGGGGTTCTGCATCAGGACCGTGAGAAGATAGAGCCTTCTCTTTTCACCGCCGGACAGCCGTTCCACCTTGTTGTGGAACATATCGTGAGGGAACAGGAATTTGCCAAGGAGATGAGTGTCAGGAACCACGTCAAGAACGGTATCTCCCTCTCTGAACTGTATGCCTTCCTGCCTGTAGTAACCTATTGAAAGGGATGTGCCCCTTTCAATCGAAGGAAGGTCGCTTTCCGTGATGAGGTTCAGAAAAGTGCTTTTTCCCACTCCGTTGGCACCGACGATTCCGACCCGTTCTCCACGCTGGAAGTTGTAGGTGAAATGGCTTATCATCGTTCTCCCTTCGTAATCGAAGCAGAGGTCCCTGCAATTTATGACTTTGTTGCCAAGCCTTGAGCCCCGGGACAGTTCTTCCATTGAAATCTGATTCTCCACATAAGCCTGGCCGGCCCTGTCCTTCAATTCCCAGAATGCCTGCTTGCGGTATTTGGCTTTTCCGCTTCGGGCGCAGGGGGTGGCATGCATCCATTCAAGCTCCCGCCGCAGGATGTTCCGGATCTTGTCGGTCTCTGCGTTGTAGTTGGCGATTCTCTCTTCCCTTTTTTCAAGGAACTCCTCGTAGTCACCTCTATAGACGTAGATTGAACCGTGGTCCATCTCCATCACCGTATTGCAGACTCTGTCCAGGAAATAGCGGTCATGAGTGACCATAAACAGGGTGCAGCGTGATTTCTTCAAATAGCCTTCAAGGTATTCGATGGCGTCCAGGTCAAGGTGGTTGGTGGGCTCGTCCATTATCAGGAAGTCGGATTCCGTTGCCAGAAGCTCCGTCAGAGCCACTCTTTTTATTTCACCTCCTGAGAGCTCCGACATTTTTCTGTCGATGCCGAGACCGAGTTCCGAGAGAATGCGCTTTACCCTGATTTCCTGTTCAAAGTCCCCTGTCAGTATCTGTTCTCCGACGGTGCTGTCGGGATTGAAGCCGTATTCCTGTTCAAGGAAGGCGATGCGGACATCCCTCAGGAATTTTATGCTGCCTCCGGAATCGGACTTGTCCTTGCCGGCCAGAATGCGCAGCAGGGAAGTCTTGCCTGTCCCGTTGGGCGCGACAAGAGCTATCTTGTCGCCTTCGTTGATGTTGAAGGATATATGCTCGAAAAGAATTTTCGGGCCATAGGATTTTGATATGTTCTCTACCTGAAGATAGGAAGGCATATGAATCAGTCCTTGACCCTGAAGTTGCATTCTATCAGCCTGAAGGTGTCGGCAAGAGCCTTTTCATCCTTGGCCACGAATACAATTATCGCCAGAACCCCTTTTCTGACTTCCTGCGCGATGAAGCGCATGGGAGAATCATCTTCGCACAGGGCGGAGAATCCGTAGGCGTTTTTCCCGTTGAATTTGAATTTGTCAATGGGGTTGAAGTCCTCGGGGTCGTCATCATAGAATCCCACGGTCTCGGCATAATTTGCAAGAGCCTGGTCTTCCGCCGTTTCTCCTTCGGGAATGTTACCGACGTAGATGTCGATGCCGGCGTCATCCTGCTGTTTCCTGTCATTGCGCAGATGAGCTTCAAGGTGTGTGATCTCGTATCCGGATTCATCCAGATAAGTATCCTGTTCGCAAGTCCACGAAGCGGGAAGGTTCATTATGATATCGTAAGTCATACAAAAAAGGGAACGTTTTGTTATCGTTCCCATCAGTGAGGATTAGCAGATTTGAACTGCTGACCTCTTGCCTGTCAAGCAAGCGCTCTGAACCAACTGAGCTAAACCCTCATTTTCGGATGCAAATATACGAATAATTTTGTATCCTGCAAGCGCTAGAAGCCGCGTCCGAACATGGACCAATACTTCGCCTCCATATCCCGGAAGTTTGACACATAATTTTTGGAAATATTTACTGTAGAGGCCTCGGGCCTCTTTTTTTTGTCAAATTTTGTTTGTATATTTGTAGCTATATACGGCTATACATATGAAACTTACCATCAGCAAATCCAAGAACGCCACTCTTTATTATGTTCAAAAGTCCTATAGGACCGATTCCGGCAAGAGT
>JAZLLN010000082.1:0-19515 GCA_045598165.1 Candidatus Cryptobacteroides sp. | reverse complement strand
TCCGTTCGCTCTTCTTATCTTTCTCGTACTTTTTTGGTGAATCATTTGCGACTCTCACAGTCTCAAATTCTTGCCTTCTTTGAAATTGTAGTCCCTTATCAAACGAAAAAACTTTGTTCAATAATTAGACTAATCTTTTTTACCTCGTTATCTCTCTCAGTATTTTCAATGAACTTGTCCCTTTATTTCCGAAAGGGACGGCAAAGATACACACTTTTTCTTAACCTGCAAAAATTTTTTAAAAAATCTTTACTCGCTGCCGTACGGAGCTCCGTTGGACCTGTTTGGCCACCAGTAGATGAAGGGATTGTAATATGAAGCCGAGCCGCCCGTATCGATTATCCAGTAATAATCGCCTACGGATATGGCCGGAACAACCCCGTATGCCAGCCCCTGACTGAAGGACCCCGTAACAGTCCCCTCGAAAGTCTGTTTTTCCGTGCCGACTTTATAAATGCCGGCCTCAAGCACCTGTACAGGATCTTTGGAAACGTCTTCAAGCTTCCGGTCGCACATATAGAATGACCTGTAAAGGTGTTCTATGCCGGCAGCCTTGTATGCTTTCAGCATATCTCCCGAAGGGTCACCGGGATCTTGCGGCGTTATCTTGATTCCGCTGCCTGTAAAGACGAGGAGCACCACCTTGAGATCCTTATAGCACTCGCCTTCTATGTCGATGGAGTACTTGATATCTTTCACTCTCGTTGGAGGATTGACAGTAGCGCTCTTGCCATCTCCCAGATCAATATCATACTGCTTATCCGAATATGTGTATTCCGGAATCACATAACCCGCCCGCGTATCGGGGATCACATACCTCTCCCAGATGGGGTCGAGGTCTATCTTGGCCGTCAGGTCCTCAAACTTGTGGGACCAGAAATATGTGGACAGCACAGGAGTGAACTCTATCTCGGGCTGAAGCGCGAACTTCTTCCAGGAAGCAGCGCCCTCGCTTGAGAAGAAGCCGCATTTAAGGTTATAGTCCGTGCTTACGCCAAGGCCCATCACTCCCCAAACGGATATTGAGGTCTGTGCCCCGATGGAGGCGGAACCGTATACCGACCCTTCAAATCCGCTCAGGTCCATATCAAAATTGCCCGGCACTTCTTCGGAGAATTCCCGACGGCGGAACACAACTCCGTCTCCTTCATTGTAGGATATGGAATACGTTCCCAGATCGGTGGTCGACTCGGCCGTGGCCGTTATCTGCAGATTTCCGCCCACACCCAGGGATGCGTTGAAAACAATCTCCACAACCACCGCCACGGCGGGCGTGACGGGAATAGGGTGCGTTGTCAGGGTGAACAGCCTGAAACTCTTCTCGAGTTCAACCTCCGACTTGATTGTAAGGCTTTCGGAAATGGTAATCTGAGGATTGACGGTTAGGCAGGCATACTGCAACTCGCCCTGCATCACACCCAAAGCCAGACGGGTGTTGAATGTCATAGAGGCTCCGACTGAAAGTTCCGCGTTGTCAGACTTCAGGTTTCCGCTCAGTTTGGGAGACTTGTATGTGCGGGAATGAGGCTTGGTGGCCTTGGTTGCGGCATCAACCATATCCTGCAGTTCCGCGGCACTGAATGCCAGTTCTCCCGACGGGCCGGTATGGATGTAGAGGTCATTGCCGCTTTCGTCGACAATAGACTTGACATAGCCGTTTATGTCAATGGGGAGGCACTTCTCCTCATCGATATTTCCGGAACCGTCCAACACCAATTCTCCGGCCACAACACTTTCGAAGGCGGCCGCCGGATTGATTTCCGGATTCGCCACAACCTCGAAATAGTCATCATTGCTTTTTGTACAGGAGACAATCCTGTAAACTCCTCCGCCGGGAAGGTCATCGGTGCCTTCCTCGAAAACCAGCCAGCCTCCTTCCACGGGATTCAGGTCCTTGTGGACCATCATTCCGTATTGGGGCATAATTATAGTGCGACCGTCACAGTCTTCCATTTTACGGCCTTTATCATCATAGACAAACGAGGGAGACGAACTGGTAACCCTGACTTTGTCCATCTTCTCCGGAGTCATTATCTGCGCCGTGGACTTGAGCTGGCTTGTCGCCCCCTCGATATATTCCCGCCCGGAGATATCCCCGATCATATACACGACGCTCCTGTCCAGGGTCTTTCCCTGTGTGGCACCCACTGTCTTGACCGTCTTGCCCCCGCCGTCTGTGATGAAAGTCAGTTCAAATCCTTTCTCATACGCACGCGCAGGAACAACAATAAAGAAGACACCCAGTTGTCCTTCATCCAGGGCCATGCCTTCTCCGCAATCCAGGGAGACAGTGCTTCCGGAACCGGTGATTTCCGCCAGAGGCTTGCCGCCGTTCCAGGAGAGCGTCGCCGTTCCGCTGACCGCCTTCCCGGAAAGGTCGCGGAATTCCACAGACTTGAGCAGGACCGGAGAATCGAAAACCTGGCCTATTTTCAACACGGCCATCGCATTGCGGAACGTGATACCGTTCGCGGCACTTCCGGCGCCCATCATTATGTTGGCTGCAGGATCAGGTTGGGGAACTCCCTCTGTCAACGAATAGTTCTGTATGGCCGGGAAGTTAATCGTAATCACCCCGGAAGATATTGAAGTTCCCTCCTGATAAGGGCTGTAAGACATCAGGTCTCCGGACGGGATTCCCGTCCCGGAATTGAATTCAGCGCTTTTGCCGTCTTCCGAGATATCTTCTTCCGAAATGCTGAACCTGACATTGGACGCACCGTCTCCGAATACTCCGATACAGTCTCCGCCCTGCCATTTTGCCTGCATACGGATGCCGGGATTATCCACCAGAATCGCTTTGGTAGAAGAAACTCCACCATCTATCGTCGCTCTCAAGGAGTTGCCGCCTGCAGTATTGTCAATCAATTCCGTCCTTGCACATCCGGCAAAAACGAAAAGAACCGATATCGCTGTTATTATCTTTTTCATAATCAATCCCAGTCTGTTTGGTCACCATAACCATAATCTTCGTTTCCAAGTTCGGAATCCGCATCTGACACCTCTATTTCCCAGAATATTCCGGACTGCCAGTCTGATTGCAGACGCACTTTCGCAGAGCGGACCTGGGTATCCGATGACCCTCTCGGGGAGGAGATGATTACCAGGGTGGCGGTATCCTTTTTCCTGACTGTGAGCCAGGACGCCTCGGTCTGGGGCGTCCAGGAGTAGCAGTTATGGGTTACGTTCACTTCACGCGTCTCTCCTTCCGGATTTAGTCTGATTTCATATTCGGAATTGATGCGTGTCCAGGCTTCCTGCACAACCGTGAAGGTCTTCGTGAACACGGTTCCCGCCTTTACGGAGACGCTGCAGCTGCGGGGTGCCGGATAAGACTCATCACGCTCTATGGGAGCGGGAACGATTACCACCTCCTTGCTGCTCTTCGTTATCGTAATCCAATCTGCATCCGCAGTCGCCGTCCATTCGCCGGAGTCCATATTGGTATCCACGGCAATGGTGAACCCGGTATCGTCCGGACCCTGGACATACAGGTCCCGGATTTCAGCTTTGAAATAAGACGTCGGCGTGGGAGGATCCGGAGGAGGAGTTGGCCCGGGTGTTGGTGGGGTAGGGGTAACCCCACCGCCGTCCGGCTTATTGCAGGAGGCAAGCGCCAAGAAAACAACAGCCAAAGATAACAGCAACTTCTTATTCATCATATCCAAAGAATTGATGTGAATTATTCAGTATTTCAATAAAGATGCGAAATATTTTTGAATAATTGTTAACTTGCATTCATAATCATTTTATTATGAAGCACATTGTCCCCATCATTGCGGCCGCAATGGCCGTCATCGCCTGCTCGCAGCCGCAAGTCACCACCAGAATCTTCACTGAAGGAGAAACGGAACTTACCGGCCGCGGCAACAAAGGCGAGGTTCTGACCACTATAACCATTATGCCTTCCGGTCCCTGCCGCATCAAGGCAATGGACATCACTCTTGAAGGGGCTGAAGCCATAGAGGCTGTCAGTATCAGGGAAGGTTCTCCCTATCCGACCGGTCCGGAGTGCAGGACAGGCTCCGGAACAAGCGGGGACAAGCCTTTGGCCATAAGGGCCGTAAAATCCGGTGAGAACAATTACACACTGCCCTGCAAGTTTGAAATCAAAGGGAAAACCACATTGAGCATCTGCGCCGACATCAGGGAGGACGCGGCAGAAGGCAGTCTTCTTTCGGCGAAGGTAAACAGCATCACGATAAACGGATGCAGGACGGAACCCGAGGTGGAGAAAACCGGTCAGAGGGAGACCATTCTCCGCCGGAAACTCCTCTATGCCCCCGGAGACTATTGTTCCGTGGCGTGGAGAATCCCTGCCATTCTGCAACTCAGCGACGGCACGCTGCTGACAGTAAACGACAAGAGGAACGACTCCGAAGAGGATCTTCCCGGCAAGATAGACGTGGTTTCCAGCTACAGTACCGACGGAGGCAAGAGCTGGAGCGAGCCGGTGTTCGTTGCAAAGAACAGGGGCTTTATGGGCGGTTACGGAGACCCTTCGCTGGCCCAGCTCCCCGACGGCACCGTAATATGTATGTTCTGCGGCAGCGAGAATTTTTCACGTTCCACCGTTTCCAATCCGCAGCGTTCCTACTTCGCCCTTAGCAACGACTCCGGACGGACCTGGGGCGAAATTCACGAACTCACCACCTCCATCTGGGGCACAGACAGTTCTTTCCCGACAACAAAACACTATAGCTCGAATTTCTTTTCAAGCGGCAACAACCTTGTATTGAAGAAAGGTGAACATAAAGGCAGGATACTTACCGCAGGAGTTCTCGGCATTGCAGGGGAAGGGCGTCTGGTCAACCACGCCATCTACTCCGATGACGGAGGCAGGACCTGGAACGCATCCGGCCTTGCCTGTCCCACAGGCGACGAAGCCAAAATGGCTCAGCTCCCTGACGGACGCATTCTGATGAGCATCCGCATGGTAGGAGACAGACTCTGGTCAATCTCGGAAGATGACGGGGAAACCTGGGGACCGGTCGGGCACTGGACCGATATGCACGTCACCAACTGCAACGGAGACCTGATCAGCTATGACGACAGCACTCTGCTGCATTCCATCCCCTTCTCAATGAACCGCGAGAACATCAGCATACTCCTCAGCCACAACAACGGCAAGAGCTGGAGCGAACGCAAAACCATACTCGAGGGTCCCGGACAGTACTCCTCGCTGACCGTCCTGAATGACGGCACCATCGGTGCCTACCTCGAAAAGAACACCTGGTACACAGAGCTTTGGTACCTCAACTTCTCGATGGCCTGGCTGAAAAGAAGGAACGTTGAAGGGTCAATCGACAGACAAGGCACAATGGAGGGCGTACGCCTCTGGGAAGGCGGCCCGGTTTGGGCAAGCTGCAACATAGGAGCATCCAAGCCCGAAGAAACCGGTTTGTTCTACGCCTGGGGAGAGACCGCTGCAAAGACAGTCTTCGGCTGGGGTGCATATACCTTCAAAGGAAATGAAATAGGCCCGGAAGACGATGCCGCGACTGTTAGCCTGCAAGACGGATGGAGGATGCCTACGGAAAAGGATTTCCAGGACCTTCTGGCCAACTGCAGCTGGACCTGGACAAGAGTCGGCAAACAGCTGGGCTATGAAGTCAGGGGCAGTCTCGGCAGCATCTTCCTGCCGGCAACCGGCTACCGTTCCGGGACACGCTTCCGCTATCCCGGCGACCTGGGCTTCTACTGGACATCAACCCCGTCCGAAGGCAATCCCAAAGCAGCCCGGGAATTCTCCTTCCACGAATTCCTGAACGGGGAATTTTACGACCGCGGACGCGACAACGGACACGTAATCAGGGCTGTAAAAGATTAGGGCCTCCGTCCAATTGCATTGCAAAAATCGGAGGGACAGGATCGTAGAGTTGTTTCACAGACTCGAAATTTTTGAGAAATAGGTCCTGGCGTCCGGAAACGATAAACATGCACAGGACCCTGTCAAGGAGAGCTTTTGACACCCTCCCCGAGTTGATTGCCGTTTCAAGATTGACCAGGCCGTCATGAGAATGAACGGGAGCCTTCCAACTTGTATTTATTTGTGAGCTGTCCCGCACTTCCGTCATCCGAGCCAGATATCCATGTCCGTATGAGGAATTCATTACTGTTCTTGACAACAAGCTGACATATTTTTCTGCCAGCCGCCTGTTCCCCAGCAAAGCATTGTATCTGACAAGAGACCTGAGCGCCCCGAAACAGGTATTGTGCTTACAACTGCATGACATCTGGAACACCGACCTTATCGCTTCAGGATAGTCGGACATACAGACAGCCAGAGCCTCGTTGAAATAAAGAGTGCCGTCATCGAAGTATGTTCCAAAATCAAAATCTTCAGGGCCCGTTACTGGATACTCGGCAATCCTATAAGGCAGTTGTCCGCTTTCTCCCAGAGCCAGCAGGGCGTAAGGCAGCAGGAATTTGTCTTTAACCGCATTTGCAGGGGTGGCGATTTCAAGGACTTCTTTCCACTCCGACTTGAGTACGGCATTGTTCAAACGTGCCCGTGATTCTTTTTCTGCAATAGTCTTGTCTGTGGCCGCAAATATGAAGAAAACACAAACCGTTGCCGCTGTGAGCACTTCAACCCACAAGACGGGTGTTGTCGGCTGATAATGAGCGAAATGCGACACTGCTGCCGCAAGTCCGGTAAAAAGCATTATGCGGACCGCCGGGACGAGGTCGATGGACCGCGCCGCAAGAAACCATGCCGCGCAGGCGATGGCGGCAGGGATAAATGTGCCCGGAATGAACCGGAAGACCTTTCCGGCACAGAAATAGATTGCGATTGCCAGCAAGGCGTTGAGCAATGATCCAAGTACAGGATAATAGTAAAACTGCACCAGAAAATCCGCAATGAGATTTGAAAGCGGCCAGGGGTGTGTGAATACCTCGTGAAAATAATCGGGAGAGAAAAGGAAAAGGCCCCTGTACTCCCACAGAATCATCGTGTACTTCTGGAACAGAATGCTTACCGCAAAAACAGCAAGGAACAGCACGACAGGAACTATTGTCTTCTTCATTGCCCGAAAAGTTTGCGGACTCTGCGGTCCATCGTTGAATAATCCCTGCAGACAAACTCCGGAACATTATACGACTGCAGTCTGAGGGTATTGTGGTCAGGATTCCTCTGAGGCAGGAGAAAGGGTTTGTCGAAATGTCCATTGCCATCGTAGTGAGCCAGATAAAGGCGAGTGTATCTCCCGTCCAGGCGACGGCTGCTGAACACGAGCCATCTGCCGTTGGAAGACCAGCTGTGATAACTTTCCGTATCGTCACTGTTCAGAGCGTCCGCAGATCTTACTGAACCGTCTTCAAGATTCAGCATATACAAATCAGCCTCCTTATGCCAGATAGGAAAAGTGCCGAAATCCGAGCCGGTGAAAAGAATGTATCCGCCATTGGGGCGCGGGAACGAGACTGAAAGGCTGTCAGACCCCCATATTCTGCGCGGGCTGCCGACAAACTTCTCCCCGTCGAAATCCAGTGCCATGAGGCTGTAGCGCACCTGCCCTCTGTTAGTCCCGATATTGCCGACATCACGGGCGGAACAGTAATACAGGGTGCCCCCGTCTTCTGACCAGGCAGGAAAAGTTTCAAGTGAATCCTGTGTAGAAATCACCATTGACGTTTCTCCCGAAACGGTGTCATACATTATGATATCGGAAGCATTGTCATACACTTCTATGGGCTGGAAAGAGCCCACGAGAAAATGCTGCTTGGTCTTGTTTGACGAATAAACTATGTACCTTCCGGCGGGATGCCACGCCGGATATGCTCCCTGCCGGCAAATTCCCGTCTTGGAAAGGTCTTTCCTGTACAGTTCCGATTCTATGGAAAAGACCGTTCCTCCTCCGGTGCCTCTGGCGTGAAACATCATGGCTCCGTTGTCTGCCGGCCTGAAGGAATGGCAGTTTACGCAACCTCCTCCAGTGGAATTGTTGCTGACTATCGTTCTCTCCCTGTAACATCCGAGTTCCCTTTCAACGATGGAGATATGATTCCAGCTCTCGTATCCGGGTTCGACGAGTCTGTATGCGACATACGGGTCTATGGGATCCTTTGAAAGATATACGGGAAACGGCTCATAACTGAAGGAACCGCTTCTCACACTGTACCACAGAGTGTCGGCTTCCCTACGCACTTTCACTCTGCACCGGCTTCCATCCGACATCCTGAATTTCAAGGGAGCCATACCTTCCGGAACCGTAACGGCTATGTAGTCGGGGAAGATGTCGGGATACCCCCGGACAGCCTCAGTGCTGCAGGAGCAAAGGGCTGCCAGAAAAAGGACGGGGAGCAGGCGGCGCATCAGTTTTTCCTGAGAGAAGCAAGTACAAGATAGGCGCAAAGGCCCACCAGAGGAATGATGGCTATCATCTCAGCAGGGGTTGATCCCGAAGCGAGAGGAGTATTCCAGGAGGCAAGCCATAAATCACATCCCGCAAACTTTAGAATTGCGGAAACTACGCCCATCAGCGCGCCTCCTGCGATGAAGCCGCTGGCAATGAGCGTTCCCTTCTCCACGCGGGAGGCATTGACCGCCGCGTCCTTGCTGCGACTGCCCACAAACCAGGCTAGCGCCCCACCGAGGAGCAGGGGGAGGTTCAGGTCAAGAGGAATGAACATTCCGAGGCAGAACGCCAGAGCGGGCACCTTGCAGACGGTGAGAATCACGGCAATGACCGCACCAATGCCATAAAGCAGCCAGGGAGCGTTTCCTCCATTCATCATAGGCTGGATGACGGCAGCCATGGCATTGGCCTGAGGAGCGACAAGGGAACCTTCGCCCACAAAGCCATAAGTCTTGTTGAGAATCATCATCACGCCGCCAACCGTAGCGGCCGCTACAGCCACACCGACGAACTTCCAAGCTTCCTGTTTTTTAGGTGTAGTGCCAATCCAGTAACCAATCTTGAAATCGGTGATAAGACCTCCGGCAGTTGAAAGGGCCGTACAGACCACGCCTCCTATCACCATCGCGGCAACCATTCCGGCATTTCCCTTCAAACCGACCGCCACCAGAACAAGTGCCGTGATGATCAGGGTCATTATAGTCATTCCGCTTACGGGGTTGGATCCCACTATGGCAATGGCGTTGGCCGCCACCGTAGTGAAAAGGAATGCTATCAGGGCCACTATCACTAGCGATATCAGTGCCTGCCACACATTATTGACCACCCCTCCGAAAGCAAAGAATGCAAAAACAGCGAGAAGCGTAAGGGCTATTCCGAAAACAACCGTCTTCATCGGAAGATCCTCCTGAGTGCGGTCAAGGGTATTCCCGGCAGCAGGTCCTTTTTTACGGAACTCTCCGACAGCCAGCCCGACAGCGGATTTGATGACACCGGAACTCTTGATGATACCGATGATTCCCGCCGTGGCAATACCACCTATTCCTATGTGACGGGCATATTCCTTGAATATCTGTTCCGGAGCCATCTGAGAAATGGTTTGGCATATTCCTGTTCCCATAAGGTCAATGACATCACCTCCCCAGATAAGATTCATAAGAGGAATTATCACAAGCCACACAAGGAAGGAGCCGCAACAGATTACGAAAGAATATTTGAGTCCTATTATGTATCCGAGACCGAGGACCGCCGCACCGGTATTGAGTTTCAACACAAGCTTGGCCTTGTCGGCAACGACCTGTCCCCAATGCATTACCGTGGTGCTCAGAGTCTCCGCCCAGGCGCCGAAAGTGCTGACGGCAAAGTCATACAGACCTCCGATCAGGCCGGCTACCACAAGCGTCCTGGCACTGCTTCCTCCGGACTCGCCGCTGACAAGGACCTGTGCGGTGGCCGTAGCTTCAGGGAAAGGATACTTTCCGTGCATTTCCTTCACGAAATATTTCCTGAACGGAATGAGGAACAGAATTCCAAGGAATCCACCAAGCAGGGAGGAAAGGAACATCTGCCAGAAATTCACCTCAAGCCCCAGGATATAGATGGCAGGGAGGGTGAATATCGCACCTGCGACCACGACGCCGGAGCAGGCTCCGATACTCTGGATAATCACGTTCTGTGCCAGGCCATCCTTCTTACCCAACGCACCTGTAATGCCCACAGCCAGGATTGCGATAGGAATGGCCGCCTCGAATACCTGACCCACCTTGAGACCAAGATATGCGGCGGCAGCAGAAAACAGGACAGTCATTATAAGCCCCATCGTCACAGAATAAGGAGTGACCTCCAGAGGATTATGTCCTCCCAGAATGGGTTTGTACTGTTCGCCGGCCTTCAGTTCGCGATGCGCGTTCTCCGGCATGGATATTTTTTTATCTGCCATATTATTCTGCGTATAGACTGATTATATTGAGGATAACCTCCGACGCCTTCTGCATCGACTCAAGGGGAACCCACTCCATCTTTCCGTGGAAGTTGAAACCGCCGGCAAAAATGTTGGGGCAGGGAAGCCCGCGGAACGACAGATTGGCACCGTCGGTACCTCCGCGGATAGGCTGGATCTTCGGCTTGATGCCCGCCATCTCCATTGCCTTCACCGCCTTCTCCACAATGTGGTAGTGCGGCTCTACCTCCTTCCTCATATTGTAGTACTGGTCCTTCACCGTCGCCACCGCAGTTCCTTCACCGTAACGGAGGTTGATGAAATCAGCGCACTGCCGGACAACGGCTTTTCTCTCCTCGAATTTCTCCCTGTCGTGATCCCTTATGATGTATGTGAGGGAAGCGTTCTCCACAGATCCCTTGATGTCAACGATATGATAGAATCCTTCATATCCTTCAGTGAATGCGGGACGCTGCTCGACGGGCAGAAGGGAATTGAACTCCTGAGCTATGAGTATGGCGTTGCGCATCTTTCCCTTGGCGTAACCCGGGTGTACGTTGCATCCCTGGATTCTGACGACTGCCGATGCGGCGTTGAAATTCTCAAATTCCAATTCTCCTATCCCGCCTCCATCCATCGTGTAGGCATAATCGGCATCAAAAGCCGACACGTCAAATTTCACTACGCCGCGTCCTATCTCCTCGTCGGGAGTGAAGCCGATACGTATCTCTCCGTGCTTGAATTCAGGGTGGGACACAATATACTGCACCGCATCCATTATCTCCGCCACCCCAGCCTTGTCATCCGCTCCGAGAAGAGTTGTTCCGTCTGTTGTGATGATGGTTTCACCCTTATGGTCCAGCAACTCCGGAAATTCGGCCGGATCCAGTTTCAGACCGGGAACACCCTTCAATTCAATGGCACCGCCATCATAGTTTCTGATTATCTGTGGCTTCACGTCTTTGCCGGAAGCATCCGGAGCAGTGTCCACGTGGGCAATGAATCCTATCTTGGAGCCCTTGACACCTTCCGATGCAGGGATACGCGCCATCACATAACCATACCCGTCAAGCGTGGCCTCGACCCCCATTGCACAAAGTTCGTCCTTCAAAAGACGCAAAAGATCAAGTTCCTTCGCTTCGGAAGGCTGTGTTTCCGACTCTTCATTGGACCGGGTGTCAATTGCGACATAGCGCAAGAATCTGTCAATCAGTTTTTCCATCGCTTTGTTTTTTTGCTTTTCTGGCCTCCTGTTTTGCCTTTCGGGCAGCATAACGGGCCTTGTATCTTTCAAGTCTGGCCGCATCCTTCGCATCCTGTTTCTGCTTACGCAACAGATCCTTCCGGGTACGGGCACGCTTTTTTTCCAATTGTTTTTTCGCCTTGGCCTCAGCCTTGGCCGCATCCCTGGCATCCAGCTCCGCCCATTTCGCCTCCTTCGCATCCATTCTCGCCTTCCGGCGGGCTTCAGCCTCGGCCTTCTTCGCCTCAGCGGGAGTCATCGGCCTGGCAATGGCCACCGTGTCAATCGCAATTGAATCCTCAGGAGCCTCAGGCACCGTCAAAGAATCAGGAGCCTGCGTCCCCACCACGACAGTGTCCACCGGAGCGGCAAGAGTGTCCTTCACCGTCTTCTCCGCTCTTTCCTCTTCCGCCCTGCGCGCCCGCTTGAGAGAATCCCTTGCAGAAATTCCCCTGTACACGCTTTCTATGTAACCCGGGAAATAAATATCAGTCTGCAGGAATGTTGCCTTGGGACGGAGACTGTATTCCAGCCTCTCGGACGGCTTCAACTCCAGAGTGGTCACATCCGCCCTGGACTCCGGTCTTTTCTCAACCTGCCAGTTAAAACCCCTCATCCTCTGCTCCTCCATTCTCAACTGAGCGAGGGGATATGCATCATTTTTCGGCGAATCGAAATAATATACACGGTCCACTTCCCCGTTCCTGAAGACCGCGGAAAGCATCTTGCTCTCCACCTTGTTCATTGTGGCAAAGGCGTCATTCTCCTGAAGGTAGAAGAACGCCGAAGCCCCTCCGAGGGCGTCAAAACGGCGGAGCGCGGACGTCGAATCAAAATACGCCATCACTTCCGTAGCCTTTATCTGGTCAAAATAAAGGGAATCCTCCTGCGTGAGAATGAAAGCCTCCGACATCAGACTCGCCCTGTCCACTCCGTTATTTCTTATCAGGACAAAAAGGCTGTCGGAACTGTACTGCCTGTTTCCTTCGTTCCACACTATGGGATCCTTATAGAATCTCGCGATGGAATCCAGATCACTGTAGCGCATCGAATCGGCGGATACCTGAATGTCCCTCCTGTATATCCTTATATTGTGCAATCCTTCCAGAAATCCGATTCGCGTGGTATCCGGCTCTACAACGACGGCCACCGTATCCAATGGTGCCGGAATCTCCTTGACACTGTCTCTGGCCGCCATCTCATCAAGTTCAGGAGCAGGACCCAAATCGGCTTTCTCCGAAGCAACGGTACCCGGTCCGGGCTTGTCCTGCCTGACCGCCTTGTTCTTATTGACCGCGCCCGTCTCCTCTTCGTGCTCCTTCAAGGCATTGGCGGCCGCCTCAGCCGCCTCCTTCGCCGCTTTTTGCCTATATTCCTTGACCGGATCCACAAACATCTCCTCAATTCTGGCTGAAGCTTCTTTAACGTCTCCCTCCGGCACATCACACCTTCTGAGCGTATAGTATATGAGCGCATCGGCTCCGAAATACAGAGTATCCAATTTCTCCCCTTCATCTTCTCCAGTTTTCTCTCTGGTGCGGACGGCCACGGCGGCACGCTTACGCATCGTCACCCTGGCAAGTGAGTCCTCGTAAAAAATGTAATCGGCAAGTCCCGCAACGTTTCGGGTCGTGTCCTGCACTTGAGCGTTCCCAAGAAGTCTGACATTTTCCGTCAAACGGAAAAAATAAAGGGAATCCGACCAGGATTCCTGCTCGGATGTCATTCCGTGCACATTACCGTTGAAAAAGAATATCTCCCGCGGACGGTCATACCATCCGGCAGATGCCGACAGCATATTCCCGTCCTTCCAGAAATCAATGTGGGACCCGAAAACAGCCAGGGAACTGTCCGCCTCGTAATCAAGAGAATTTGTCTTTACAAAAACGGAATCGGTGAACATATTCACATCCCGCCTGAAAGAAAATTTTTTCTCCTTGGAATCATAAGTGCCTTCCAGACTCTCGATGATCTGCCCGTCCTTATCCTTCATCGACCCGCCGTTCCGGAACACTGCGACGCTGTCTTTGGTATTGTAATCAAGATATCGGGTCTTGAGTATGTTGTTCTGCTTGTCCTGAAGACTTACGACTGACCCCCGGAACTCGGCCAGACTCCCGTCAATATCGTAATCGAGACGGTCGGAAGACAAAGTCGTCTCGTCCTGGATTATCCTGACATTCCCCTCTGCCTGAATCACCTTGCGGTTGACATTCCACAGGGCCGTATCGCATATCAGATATGTCCCGTTATGCAGGAACGTGGCATCCACCGCCTTGCGTAGCGTCTGCCCGTCTTTTTCTATTAGCTGGATGGATGCACCCTTGACAAAACGCACAAGACTGTCGGACTGCTCCTGTGCCGAAGCAGACACCGACAGCAGCGCCATGGCCGCCAGACAAAGCGGGACTAATCTTTTTTGAATTTCTCCTGCCATCCTGAACGGGTGAACTCACATTCTTTGAAAAGAGGATCAATGACTATATACGTCTCCTTTATCTTCTCATCTATAAAATTTCTGACCGCTTCTTCCTTCTTCAGCAACTCCACCCCGTTCTGAAGTTCGGTATAATCCTTTTCCAAAGTAGCGGTGTGGGCGGGAACAATCTTGTCGAGACGGACAATCTTGTAGACCAGATTACCGTCACGTCCTTCATTGTCAAGAGATTCGATGGGCCGTGACACCTCTCCTTCCTTAAGGTCCTGAATGGCCTTGTAATCCTGAGGCTTGAGCTGATCTATCTCAAAATATGCGGAACCGGTGTTGATGTCCGCCATCTGCCCTCCATTCGTGCGGGTCGCGGGATCCTCGGAATAGAAATGGGCCGCGATATCAAAAGTGATCTTGGCGCTGTCAACAATCATAGTGCGTATGGAATCCAGGCGGGCAAAGGCCTTCTCCCGGTCTTTGGCGGAATACTGCGGCTTGATAAGAATATGCCTGGCATTGAACATATCCCCCTTCTTCTCTATGACTTCTATGATGTGGAATCCGTCCGGTGTCTCGACAATCTGGGAGATCACACCGGGCTTGAGAGCCATTGCGGCATCTGAGAAAGCCGGCCAGAAAATTGATTTTGAAGCCATTCCAAGCTCTCCTCCCTTGCGTGAGCTGCCCGGATCCTCGGAATAAAGTCTGGCCAGAGTGGCAAATTTCTCCCCATTGATGATGCGTTCACGCAGACTGAGGAGCTTTTCTTTCACAGCCATGGCGGCAGCCTCCCGGTCCGGATAGACACAGATATGGCTCATCTTGTATTTTACGGGGATGACAGGAAGATTGGCGACATCGGCGGTATCCACATACTGTCTCACGTCGTACGGCGTAATCTCAGGGATTTTGGAGGCAATCTCCTGCTGCTCCTGCTGAGTCAGGGACATCGTTTCAAACTGCTGGCGCCATTCCTGACGAAGTTTGTACAACGGTTTGTGGAAATATTCCTCAACCTGTTCGTCTCCACCCAAACCGGTACGTATCTGGTCGATACGCTGGCTCAACTGAGATTCGACCATGTCGCGGTTTATCTTCAACGAATCAAGCCTCGCCTGCATCAGATAAAGTTTGGACTCCAGCATCTGTTCAAGAATCTCGCAACGGAGATTCTGATCGGAAGCCATTCCGGACGCACGCATAGTCTGCACCTCCTGTTCGAGATCCGATATTGTGATGACTTCATTGCCGACAACGGCAATGGACTTGTCAATGAGGCCGTTCGAATATTTCTGGGCCGATGCGCAGAAAGGAAGCGCTACAGCCAGAGCAAGGGTCAGGATTCTTTTAATCATAGCCTACAAATATAATAATTAATTTTCTGCAGCCAAACGGACAATCATTTCATCGATCACCGGCGCCAGCGTCGACCCGGAGACCACAAAATTGTTGAACATTATTGAGAATGCAATCATCTTGCCGGAATTGCCGACCGAAGGGAGAATATATCCGCTGAAGCAACGGACTCCCGTCATTGTCCCGCTTTTCATGAATATTCTGGAACGCAGCGGGGTAGGCTGACCGGACAATCGGTATTTCATTGTCCCGGATCCGGGCCCGGGAAGAGAATTGAGATAGACTCCGAAATCCGTCTCCCCGCTCATCCTCATCAGGAAAGCGACTATGAATTCCGGGGTCAGCAGATTATTTCTCGCCAGGCCGCTGCCGTCAGTTATTCTCACCCCGGAGGAACATATTCCCATACTGTCCAGAACGGTACGCAAAGCCTTGCGGGCAGTGTCGTAGGAGGAAGAACCGCCGATTGCCTTCCCAATCTGACGGAAAAGAGCTTCGGCATACATATTCTCACTCTCGTGATTGGTTACCTTTATCAATGTGGCAAGATCCACAGACTCCGTTCCGCCCAGCACCTTCATGCTGTCCACAGGAATGAATGTCCCCACCGATTCGCTCCGCGACACGGGAATTCCGTTCTGGCGCAGATAGAAAGTAAACTCGGAGGCGCAATGAAGCGGCGCGTCATCGGCACTGCAGGATTTATTGTCGGCTATGCTGAGGCCTGAAGCTCCGGCACTGTAATCGGTGCAGATATCCTCGATGTTCCAATCCCCGATGATATCTTCACCGTCGAAGAATCTGGAATCGGCCACCACACCGCCCTGTATGGAATTGATTCCGTTCTTGAGAAGGATATTCTTCCATGCGGCGAACGTGGCAAGAGAATCACCGGTCAGCTTGTAACGGTCACACAAGGAAGGATCTCCTCCGCCGACAATGAACAAATTGCCCACAAGGGTGCTGTCCACGATTTCTCCCTTACAGGCCAGGCGCGTCCCGAAACGATATCCGGGACCTAAGGTCCTCAATGCGGCCCCCGTCGTGACGAGTTTCATGTTGGATGCCGGGAGCATCCTGACACCTCCGTTTATGTTGAGCAGCGTGTCCCCGTCGGACGTCATGGCAAATGCCCCCCAAACCGACCCGCGTAATCCCTCAATGTCTCCTGTCTTCAAAATATCCTCCTGAACGGGAGACCGGGGAATACCAGCAGTCGCGCCCCGGCACACAAGCAGGAGCGCGACTGATATGATGATTGAAAAACTATTTCTTGGCACTCTTTTTTACACTTTCGCTGAGTTTCTCGTAGAGAGCGTTGGTCTCTTCGAGGATTTCTTTGCGGAGTCCTGTGAAATATGCCTTCTTGGGCCCTTCGACCTTGACATTGGCCTTGTCGCGGAGGTCGTTGTAAAGGCTGATGGCTTTTTCCATAAGTTCAGCTACCTCTTCTTCCGAAGCATTGGGGTTAACGGCTGCACAAACAGAGCAATCCTCTACGAATGCACTGAGAACATACTCGATGTCTTTCTTGATATCTCTAAGATTCATAATAAAGTGTTTATAATTTCACCACGACAAATATACGCAATTTTTCTATTGTTTGAAATACTGCGGACTGGCTATTATGCTCTTCGCTCCCGTCCCGTCATCAATATGGCCCAATATCCTCCTGACCGAGATAATATTGCGACCATAATAGTCGGGACCGCCCGGGACAAGCGAACTCACCCTGACCGTCTGGGAAGAATGCACCATTACGCCGGGCGCTATGCAGAGGCCGACGTGGGAAATCCTGCCTTCACCGAAGAACACGAGATCTCCCGGCCGCATCTCCCCTACGGGAACGGGCTCTCCGCATTTCGCCTGCTGCGAAGCGTCGCGCGGAAGAAGGATGCCGTTCATAAAATAGCAGAATCCCGTCAATCCACTGCAGTCAAAGCCCTTCGGACTCATTCCTCCCCAAACATATGCGGAACCGACGAAGCGGCGGGCGACATCAGCCAGACCTGAAGCGGACGCCCCGGTTCTGCCGGCCCATTCGCGGAAATCGGAGACCTCGCGTTTACGCACCCATCCGGATTTCCCGGAAGGAAGAATCACCTCAAGCCAGATTCCGGATTTGCGGGGACCCTGCCTGACAATATTCCCCATCACAAAATCCGAAACATATCCGGCCTTTTCCGAGGGGGATGAATAGATATGCGTGAATTCTCCGGTGCAGATATACCTGGGGGAATCCAGATATTCATCCTTCTGCTCCTCCGTGACTTCTACCAGGCACAAATCGTTAATCCAGCCTTCATAAGGTTCCGGAGTGCGGATTTTCGTCCAATACCGGTCCCTGTCAAGTATCTCCACAACCTTTCCCATCCCGGTCTGGTTCACGTTTGCGGACTCATAGTCCGGGGATTCCTGCATATAAACCGCCGAGGCCTGTATGACGGCCCATTGAAGGATCAGAGCAATCAATTGCATATTTTATTATTTAGTTCTATATTTGCCCTCGCAATCGGGGTATTAGCTCAGTTGGTAGAGCGTAAGGTTCGCAATCTTAAGGTCAGGGGTTCGATCCCCCTATGCTCCACAGATTATCTCAGGGAGAACTGATGTGTCGTATCCCAGTCGCTCCAATCCCTTATATACAGTTTCATTTCCTTCTGGTCATAGACGCAGCTGTACTGCGTGTCCTCGACCGTACCCGTATCCCACACAAGATCTTTCCAATGAACCAGTGAAAGGCACTCCTGGGCCTCTCCCAGGCTCAATATGCCATCTTTTCTCTCAAGATAGGCGCCGGCCGTCTCATATCGCCACCAGCTCCTGCTGTGGGGGTTGCCAACGTATTCGTCCGGCGTCTCGGTGTAATATTTCGGGCTGAGCAGATGATTCGTGACCAGCATGCTGTTCTCGCCTTCTCCCTTGCGGACAACCATCGTCTTCCAGCCTTCCTCCCGGTCGAACTCGATGACGGCACAGTTCCCGGAAGCATCGGCAACCATATAGTGATAGCCGGATCCCGTTTTAAGGTCATGGCATATATCGAGATTGTCCACAAGTTCAAGAGCCTCGTCAACCGTGGCGCATCTGTCCAGAAAGAGTCTCATTATGATGGTGGTGCCCACCTTGTGCTTCCCGCTGTCCTGACGGGCCGGCTGCTTGGGCAACGCCATTATTGAAGTACAGAGACCTTTTTCATTGATACCGTCCACCGGAGCATAGACGGCGGCCAGACAAAGAGCCTTTGAGACAAAAGATGACGGGAGTTTTTCAAGACCGTATCCGAAATGGGACATATCGCTTACGGCGATGGAGGCATAGCCGTTCTTCGGGCGGGAAACCGTCACCATCGTGGGGTTTTTGAAGAAATCATAGTTGCGCCCGTAGAGATATCCCTCACCTTCTGCATTTTTTACCTGAAAACTGGTGCAGTTGAATACCGCCACCCTCTCTGCAGGATTCTTTATTTTTACCGGGATGCCTTTTGCCAGTTTCCCGACTATGAACTCCATAAGTCCGGCGTTGCTGTCGATATCGGCCTCTACGACCGCATCCAGATCATACGCGGCCTTGTACTCCATTGCATAGAGATACTTGTTTCCATCCACGCTGTGAATGGTACGGAGCGTTGCGATTTCGCCGTGCCACACGATGGCGACTGCCGCAACAAGTACTGCCACAACAAATGCGAAAATCAGCAAAATCCTCTTTAAAACATTGTTTTTCATATATTTACGTTTTAGACATTCGAAAAAAGCCGGGAGCAAATCTCCCGGCTTTCCGTGCGGTAGGTGAGACTCGAACTCACACAGGCCAACGCCCACTACCCCCTCAAAGTAGCGTGTCTACCATTTCACCACTACCGCATTTGGGATTGCAAAAATACTGATAATTCTGTGATTCGCAAAAAAAATTCGATTTTTTTAAGGAATCAGCCGGAAGTTTGAAACATTTTTTTGAAAATATTTTGCTGTAGAGGCCTCGGGCCTCTTTTTTTTGTCAAATTTTGTTTCTATATTTGTACTAACATATACTAATCCAACAGTACGGATATATGAACCTCATTGTCAGCAAATCCAAAAATTCGGCAACCTACTACATTCAGAAGTCGTTTCGCAATGAAAACGGAAAGAACTCTGCGAGAATCGTAGAGCGTCTGGGCACCATGAAGGAACTCATCGCC
>JAZLLN010000081.1:0-13775 GCA_045598165.1 Candidatus Cryptobacteroides sp. | reverse complement strand
CCGACCTCCTGCTGGTGACCATTGTCTGGATCCTCTGACCTTTCAGGTATGAGATGAGGCAGTGCCCGTTCACAGCATGCTTCACTCCGTTTACAATTATGTATCCTTTTCCAACCAGGACTTCGATGAAGAGATTCTCGTTAGCAATGAAATCCAGGTCCTCTATCGGACTTCTGAGGATGTACTCGTCCATCAGGTACACTTGATCACCGATGTTGTGCCCGGGGCTAACGTCCTTATTAATAAATTTTTCGAATTTAACAGCCTGAAATTCATGCTTCATGTTATAATATATTCAAAAATAGAGAATATGGATAATGTTGCTATCGGTTTGGATAATACAAATATAAAATTATACTTTTAAATTTGTGCAAGAATTTAAAAATTATTGTATTTATATACAGTTTCGTCTGAAGTCATCGGTCAGAGCAAGGTGTTACCCTCACAGCAACAGGCACAAATAAAGGGATTACAGTAAACACACATCGAGCTTTATGAAAAACTTCACTTTTCTTTTTTTCTAATGAACACGTTATTTAGCTGTGTTCTCCGATTCTGGAGAAACAACGGAGAATGTTCTGACAGATGGCTGGGCGACGAGAACTTGCAAAAAAGAAGGCGGTCGGAAATCACATCCAGCCGCCTTCTAACAGTTAGTCAGTTTATTGCACAGGCAGAAGTGTTTTCACTATTCGTTCAGGGCAGTAGCGGGCTTGTAGCTTCTTGAGAAGAGATGGGCGTCCAGCTGGCCGACCATTTCGGGCCGGCCCTCTATTCGCGAGAATGCGTCAATCTGTTCACGGACCGAGGCCTCTTCTTCCACTTGCTCATCGATGAACCACTGGAGGCGGCTCAGGGTTTCAAGGTCGTATTCCTTGAATGATATCTGGACTAGTTCCTTGATCAGGGCGGTGACCTTCTTTTCGTGCTCCAGGGCATCCTTGAACATAGCCAGAGGGGATTTCCAGGTGGTAGGGACGCTGCCGATGGATTTCAGTTCCACGATTGCGTTCTGGT
Organism: Candidatus Cryptobacteroides sp.; assembly: GCA_045598165.1. Lineage (GTDB taxonomy): Bacteria > Bacteroidota > Bacteroidia > Bacteroidales > UBA932 > Cryptobacteroides. The sequence goes on along the minus strand of JAZLLN010000081.1, from coordinate 12,758 downwards.
CGATCATATATTTCTGGAAAATCCTGGCGTGGTCCTGCTCTTCGAGCCACTGGACGTAGAACCAGTTAGCGACACCGGCGAGTGATTTGCTGTCAGCATCGAGGGACATTGCGAGATAAAGGTAAGCCGAGCGGAGTTCGGCGTTGATCTGCTCATTGAGAGCATCTGCCATTTTCTTGGAGATCATAGTTTCTTAGTTTAAGGTGTCAATGAATCATAGTTTCAAGCTCATTTGCAGCAACCTTTGTTGCATTTGTCGTTCTTGCTTACCTCCAGCTTCCATAGGCCGTGGAGGTTGCAGTACTCATAGACAGAGGTGATCCTGTCCTTGCAGCAGCAGAATTCAGCGCATGCCTGCCAGGTCTTTTCCTCTTTGTCCATGCTCTGCTGCCCGCAGGGGGAGAGGTAGCGCAACTGTCCGCCGCATTCTGTTTCCAGCCAGATGAAGCAGATGTGGTGCAGCTGGGTCATAGGGTGGGGGTTGCTTCCGATGCACACTCTTACTGTGCAGTCGTTGAGACGCTCGATTACAGGAACGTGCTTTTCTGTCATTCCGGTATCCTTTCCACCCATATTGTCGGATGGGTCCATTGTTTTAGGTTCGAGCCTGGTCATTTCCTGACCGCAGCAGTGAGGAACGGGACCGCCGTCCTCGACCTTCATGATAACGTTGCCGCAAACAGGGCATTTGTAAAATACAGTAGCCATAGTTTTAAAGTTTTTCAATGGTTTTGAAAACTTCGGTGGAGCAGCTTCATTCACCCGGGACCGAACGTCCGTCCGCCTGTTTCCGAATGCAAATATGGCAGAAGATTAATTTTGTTGATATCGGTTTTAATACAATATTTCAATTCTTGATATTGATACTGTCAATAAATGTGCGGGTAAAAAAAGGCCGGACATTTTTTGCCGGCCATTCTGCTAGAAATTCTCCTTGTGGATCTCGAAGTATGCCTGAGGGTGGCTGCATACAGGGCACAGCTCAGGTGCCTTCGTGCCTACCACGATATGTCCGCAGTTGCGGCACTCCCATACCTTGACCTCTGACTTCTCGAATACCTTGGCGGTCTCGACGTTGTTCAGAAGGGCGCGGTAGCGCTCCTCATGACGCTTCTCGATCGCTGCGACGCCGCGGAACCTGGCGGCGAGCCCTGCGAAGCCTTCAGCTTCAGCTGTCTTGGCGAAGCCTTCGTACATGTCGGTCCATTCGTAGTTCTCGCCGGCGGCAGCCGCTGCGAGGTTCTGAGCGGTGTCACCGATTCCGCCGAGCTCCTTGAACCAAAGCTTTGCGTGCTCCTTCTCATTGTCAGCGGTCTCGAGGAAGAGGGCGGCTATCTGCTCGTAGCCTTCCTTCTTCGCCTTTGATGCGAAATAGGTGTATTTGTTGCGGGCCTGTGACTCACCTGCGAATGCAGCTTCCAGATTTTTCTCGGTCTGGGTACCGGAATACTTGTTTGCCATTGATTTAATAAATTATTGGTTATTGTGATATAGGTTGCTGTTCTGTGGCGCGCCGCTGGATTTCGGCGATGCGGGCGATGTCGTTGTTGCTGCCGGAAAGTATGCAGCAGAAGTTCTTTCCTTTACTCTTCATAGTGGCTTAAGCGGGACAATTTTGAACTTCTACAAATATAGTCAATATTATATATCAGTGTATTCTTTTCTTCCTGTTTGTTCGCAAATGGGAGGAACCCTTTCAATTCTGTTCATCAATAACCGCCGGGCTTTCATGTTTTACGGGTCGGTTTCAGCTCGGATTTTTACCAGTTCGCAGCCTGATTTTGCTGCTTCACCCTTATTTCCTTTTATTGAACTGGTTCTTTTCGGTATTTTTAAAAATCCATTTAGATGTATCTTTCCAGATTTATGAATTTCAACGCCAAAGACTATTTTTTACTATCGGGTATTTCACTTATAATTTACTATTCTTTCTGGACAGTTATTGACGTGGAAATCCGTAATAGCCTTTTTGTGGATTTTGACTATCCGTGGAAGTTAGTTCTGATAGACCTCGGGACTTGTCTGCTGCTTACTTTCCTTTCATTGATGATAAGCAACGGGGTGATGAAACTGGTCAAGTTTGACGGTTTCCGCAAGAGTGGAATGCTTATACATGCTGTCTTTCTGTTCGTAATCAACCTCATCATCGCACAGCTCTTGTCCCGCTGCTTGTACTACTATTTCGATGGGGCTTCGTCACGTATCATCGATACATTCGTTTTCGGACTGATTGCAACCTTCATATCCTATTACCATACGTCCTCTTGTCTCTGGACGGATCGAATCAGATTGATTGAAGAAGAAGAACTCCTCAAGGCGCAGAATGCGGCGGCTGTAAAAAAACTGTTGGAATCCGACGGAGTCGCTTCGGGAATAGACACGCTGATAGATATGATCCAAAAGCAGGGATCTCCTGCCTACAGAAAACGCATTCTGCTTAACCGCTCGGATTTCAGCGAGGTGGTGTCTGTGGAGAATGTCAGCCATTTCTATACAGACTGCGGTATCACCAAGGTATTTACGGCTGGCGGCCAATGGGCTGCAATCGACCAGTCTCTGGAAGAACTTCAGAAACAGCTTGACCCTTCCGTGTTCTTCCGTGCCAACCGCCAGTATATTGTGAACATTAAGAACGTCAAACGCATACATCAGTGGTTCAAGGGTAAAACCCATCTTCAACTGGATACTTTTCCCGACGTCAATATAGAAATCAGCCGTGAAAAATCCACTGAATTGAAAAGATGGCTTGACAGATAAGCAATTCAATTTTAATAAATGTAATATGATGAAAGAAAAATCGACCTATCTCATTCCTGTCTGCGAGATTTTGCAGGCAGATGTTTACTCGAGTTTCCTGCTGACCAGCGACGGTATCGATTCCTGGGAGGAGGATGATGTAGATCAGTACAACTTCTAAACGCGTATTGTTATGGTATTCAAGAAAACATTAGCACTTTTAGGAGCTGTTGCTATGCTCCTTTCTTCATGCAGCAAGATTTCAGAGGTTAAAAATCCAAATGGATACACCGGTTTGTCGCGGGAAATCACTGCAACATTCGATGCTACGCGTACTTCCGTTGATAATGACTGGAACACTGTATGGAATGATAATGATGAGATGACCGTGTATGTAACACGGGAAAGCGGTAGCGGAAGAAAATATGGCTATTCCCAGTTTAAATACAAGGGTGACGGCAAGTTCGATGGAACTGTCAACAAAGATTTCTGTTCACCTTATAACTGGTTCGCAGTTTACCCTGCATTCCAGAGTTCATCATCTACTTCTTCAAAAGTCGAGGCCGCGATAGAACACCCGGCTACTCAGACAATGGTTGGCGATACCAAGGCACACATCGCCGGGGCCAATGACCCTATTTTCGGCTATGCTCTCGGAGTGGAAGACAATCCTACAATCAGGATGCATCATATCGCATCCGTCATTGATTTCAATATCACCAACGGTTCGGACAATGCAATCAAGGTTACGAAGGTGGAATTCACCGCTCCTGAAAAGATTGCCGGAGAGTTCACTGCAGACATCGATTTGTGGAATGGTGATGTACAGGCCCCTGTATGGGAGGCTGACGACTCAGCAGTCAATACCGTTACCCTTGACGTAAGCGATGGCGCTGAAATCGCGAATAACGGCAGCGGCCACTTCTATGCTGCAATACACCCGATATCGGCCAAAGGTAACTACACTATCAAGGTAACAGCCACTTCCGGCGGCAAGACTTATGTTGCGGAGAAGACAGCCAATGCCGAGCTTTCCTTCAAGGCCGGAAAATACAGAGCCCTCAACTTCACTTTCGTTCCAGGAGCTCCTGAACCTGACGAGAAGTGCTATGTAAAGGTTACGAGTGCTCCTCAGGACTGGTCCGGAACCTACATCATCGTCGATGAAAGTGCAGGGAAGGCGTTCGACGAAAATGCCAGCAGCTACGCATCCACAGTCAGCATTTCCAGTGGAAAGGTCGCGTGGAGCGAGACCGTCGCGAAGTACCAGGTTACAGTTTCCCCTTCAAGCGTCAGCGGAATGTATGACATAAAGACCGTGAAGGGTAAATACATGTACTCATACAACTACGGTAAGGATGTATTGAACAGCAGCAACGGTTCATCTAATACATATTACAACAGCCTGTCCATCAGCGGTGGCGATGTGACGATGTACAGTACGCGAACCGGCAGCGGTGGATCCGTGAACTATTTCGGATATGTAAGCAGCACTTCCGACAACCCGAACAGCAAGAATTTCGGTTACAAGGAGGATGCTACCACCAGAACAGTCCAGCTGTATAAGCTGAATGAAGGTTCCACCCCTGCAAAGCAGGATCAGACCATCGCATTCGCTGAATCCGAAATGGAATGGACCCTCGGTGATATCTATAAGGTAGGCAACACCTATGATGCCCAGAGCGTTAGCGGAGCCCAGACCACCGTCACCCTTTCTTCAAGCAATGCTTCCGTAGCTACCATCAGCGACGGCAAGATCAAGATTGTCGGCGAAGGTTCCACCACCATCACTGCCACTGCAGCAGAAGATGACACTTACTATGGTGCCACCGCTTCATACACCCTCACCATCAAACCTGCCTCTGCCCCTTCAGCCGAGAAGACCTACAAGAAGGTGACCAGTATCTCTGAAGGAACATACATTATCTGCGGTTCAGAGAGTTCAGGTACCTACGTATGCCTCTTCCCTCCAGTGACAGCATCGAACAATAGTTTCTCCACCTCCAACAAGTGTGAGCATACCCAGTTCTCCAGTTCGAACAGCATCACAGAAATTTCGACCTCCGATGCCTCTATCATAGGTAGCGAAGTCGAGATTACCAAGTCCGGCACCAGCTGGCTCGTCAAGGTCAAGGCTAACGGCATGTATATGTATCATAACGATAATGCAATCGCCTTCACCTCCAGCGCATCGTCAGCTGCACAGACCATCAGCTTAAGCTCAGGCAAGGGGGTGATCAAGACCGGCTCATATGAATTCTATCATTCGGGTTCAGATGCAGGTTTCGGTTACAAATCAAACAAGGGCGCAAACAACCTGATGTTCTTCAAGCTCGACGAGAGCGCAACTCCGAGCACGAAGCAGGACCAGACCCTCTCATTTGCGAATGCCACCGTGGAGTGGACCCTCGGTGACACCTACATGGTAAACAGCACCTACGCTGCCCAGAGCGTTAGCGGAGCCCAGACCACCGTCACCTTTACTTCCAGCAATGCTTCCGTCGCTACCATCACAAACGACGGCAAGATCAAGATTGCCGGCGAAGGTTCCACCACCATCACTGCCACTGCAGCAGAAGATGACACTTACTATGGTGCCACCGCTTCATACACCCTCACCATCAAACCTGCCTCTGCCCCTTCAACTAAAAAGACCTACAAGAAGGTGACCAGCATCTCTGAAGGAACGTACATTATCTGCGGATATGAAAGTGATTCGGGCAAAAAGGGGACCTATGTATGTACCTTCCCTCCGGTAACCGCGACAAGCAGCAGTATCAAGACCTCCAACAGATGTGAGGAGTTCAAGTTCTCCGATGATAATACTATCACTGAGATTACCACTGACAATGCAAGTATCATTGGCAGCGAGGTCAAGATAACCAAGTCCGGCAGTAACTGGCTTGTTCAGTACGATGGCAAGTATATGTACTACAATGACGGCGCAATTGCCTTCATCACGTCATCGTCTTCCGCCGCTCAGTCCATCAGCCTCTCTTCCGGCAAGGGTGCGATGAAGTCAGGTAATCAGGAATTCTATCATTCCGGCACCGACAAAGCATTCGGCTATGCCACGAACAAGGGCGCAAACAACCTGATGTTCTTCAAGCTCGACGGCGACACTCCTTCCACTCCTGAAACGGCCTCTTTCAACATTGAAAACGAAATGCTTGCAGCGTATCTCGATGCCGTGGAAGCAAGTCCTTATTTTACAAACAACAACTTCGGCAGCTACGACAGCTACTATACTTCATCCCTGATGAAGAGTAGCAAGTACTATAGTGGAAGCAGTTCCAGCAACAGGCTTGACCAGCCCACTCCTGTGGTAATCACCTGGTCCGGCAATGCCACAAAAATCGAGGTGTTCACAAGCTCCTCCAGGACTTCCAGCTCCAGGGTGGCTTCAGAGTCTTTCTCGAGCTCTTCCAGCGCCAGCATCTACAATCTCATCCCGGGACAGAAATACTACTACACTGCGACGAATGGCTCTACCACCGTCGCAACCGGTGATTTCACTCCTACCGGACGTCGCCGTATGATTAAAGTCAGTTCAAGCTTTGACGCGAGCCATGCCGCCAACTGCCGTGATTTCGGAGGCCTTCCGACCGTCGATGGCAAGCACGTCAAATATGGCCTTATCTACAGAGGCTCGAACATTGACGGACTTTCCAGTGACAACGATGCAAAGGATGTGTTCCTCAATACGATGAAAATCAAGTGGGACATCGACCTGCGTGCCTCAAATGAGAAAGGATCTGCCCCTACGTTTTCCGGAGTATCGAAAGGAACACAGAGCTATTCTGCAAGCTTTGACGATAGCAATCTCAGAAGCAAGACCAAAGTAGCAACGACTCTTAAGGAAATCATAGATGCGATCAACAAGGATACACCGGAACCAGTATATATCCACTGCAGAATAGGCTCTGACCGTACAGGATATATCTGTCTGCTAGTCGAAGCCCTTATCGGTGTGACTCAGAACTATTGCGACACGGATTACGAGATTACTTCGTTTGCTGGGAACGTAACCGGTACCAGATTCAGAGTGGATGACACATACGGCGGCGGAATGTATAAGAGCGGTATCAAATATATTGCAGATTATTCCGGAACTTCCCTCCACGAAAAGGTGTACGATTTCGTCACTTCATCCAGTGGACTCAACATCTCGAAGACAGATGTCGACAAGTTCATCAGTAGAATGAAAGAATAATAATTGGATTACATAAAAAATGATCAAGCAAGAAGAAACATTCCGCGAGCAGTACTCTGCTCCACAGATGGAGTTCATCCCAGTAGAGATCCTGGGTGGACTTTGCCAGACCAGCCCGGGTAATCCTCTGGATGAAGATCCGTATGATTTCAATTAATGGAGAGCCTTATGAGAAAGTATGAATCACTCGCGTTCAGTGCAGCAACTGCCCTGACGCTTTTCCTGACAGCCTCCTGCCAGAAAGAAATCTTTCAGACATCTGATGGCTCCGCATCGTGCACCGTTGAGTTCTCTATGAACGAAATGGCCACTAAAACTGCTATGGGTGATAAAGATGCCGAAAATAAATATCACACAGTCTGGAGCAGTGACGATAATGCGCGAATCACTTTTTATCAGAACGGCACCGCATCGGAATCTGTAGCCATCAGCTCTGCCGATAACTACAAGCACGCCAGCTTCACCGCTTCATTCTCAGAGCAGGGCACCGCTCCGTTCAAGTACAAGGCCATCCTCGCCGGAACGAGAACTGCGGACGACCTGCCTGTAGTTCCTGCAGAGCAGCACCCTACAGCCGGTTCCTTCGACCCGGACGCCAATGTCCTCGTCGGTCTGGAGAGCGAGTTCGCCTCAAAGCCGGAAAAAGTGGATCTGGTGTACATGCACGCAGCTGTCATCTCCAGAGTCTGCTTCACCGGTATTCCGGATGACCTCACCATCTACGGTGTTCAGATCAATGCAGCAAACGCCATCGCAGGTGCTGCCAAATCAGTGGATTACACTAATGGAACAGTGGACTTCTCCGACGCATCGGAGAAGACCATTTCCCTTATCTATGACGAGACTCCATCATATTCGGATGGTAAGTTCGACGCCTACTTCGTCGCCATCCCTGGAACCGATGTCCAGATCAACGACATCAAGCTCATCACGGACAAGGGCACCTTCGTAAAGAATAACAGCAATAGCAGCAAAACCGACTTCGACGTTAACAAATTGAAGAGCGTCAACGTCACTGTCCCTTCCGCCCGCACCTTCTACAAGGCCACCAGCGTCGAGGCCGGACAGAACTATATGATTGTAACTGCCAGTACGCATGCATTGACAAATAATTCAGGCTCGGCTGCCGATACGGAGGTTAGTGTAAGCGACGATGATTCCATCGTTCTTTCTGATCCGTCAAAGCTTCTTTGGAATGCCTCTGACTCAAAAAAATTCACATTGAAGAATGAGGACAGTTTTGTTTATTATTCAACAGGATCCTATAGCCCGGGCATATCGCTGAGTACCTCCCAAAAGTTATCATTTAACTATGCAGGTACAGCATTTTCTGCAACAATTAACTCAAAAGAATACTACCTGTATTATAGTTCCAATAGCAAGGAATGGTCTTTCGGAACCAGTGACTATATAACCAATATTTTCACATCCAAGCTGCCACTCAATCTTTCTTTCAATGTCACTGAGGCCTCTTATGATATTGACAAAAGTACCTTCATAAGTTCTACCCCAATCCTCAACGGAGCTTCCAGTGCGGTGGAATATACATCCAGTAACACTGATGTTGCAACAGTAAATACTGATGGAACCATTAATGCAATAGCGGTAGGTACCACCACCATCACCGCCAGTCTTGCCTCAAACTCCCTCTACCAGGCTGTCAGCGCTTCTTACACCCTTAATGTTATCGATCCGTCAAAGGTTGTAACCTATGAACTTGCAAATACCATTGAATCCGGTGCCACTTATCTGATTGTATCACCTGCAAAAGAGCATGCTTTGTGCTATACTTCTTCTGACACAAAGAGCAATTATTCGGGTGTGAATGGTACCAGCGGAACTATTGTGGTCGATCAATCCTTGAAAGACTGTGAGTTTGTTATTACACAAAGTGGTGACAACTATACCATCTATAATACTGAAAATAAGAAGTATTTATATACAAAGACTACCTATAGTGGAACTTATATTGGATTCCAGACTAGCAGCTTTAACTTTACCCTCGATACTAAATCTGACGATTTATTCTCTTTCAAATCATCAGTACAAGTTAACAGTAAAGATGCTTGGCTATATTATAACTCTGATAATTATTTTAAGATAGGAGGATCAGGTAAGCCAAGTACAAGTGGATCTGGTGTCTACCTTTATAAATACAAAGACCCAAGGACTCCTCAGAACTTGACATTCACTGACACTGCTCCTACAATCGATCTTGCAAATTCAACAGCTTACAAGCAGGAAGTAAGCGGAGCTCAGACAACAGTTACATATTCAATCTCTACAACTCCTTCCGGGGCTGCCACCATCGATGCCACTACTGGCACAGTAACAGCAACCAAGAAGGGTACTGCTGTAATTACCGCTACGGCCGCCGCCACAACGGACTACCAGGGAGCATCAGCGACTTATACCTTGACGATAATCGATTCTGCTCATCCTGACAAGTACTACAACAAAGTCACAGATGGAAAGATTATCGATGGCGGCACCTACTTAATGGTGGATCATAATAATAGCTATGCATTCGATGCTTCAAAATCAGATGGGAAATATAATATTTTAGTTAATCCATCGAACGATAAGATTTTGGCTACTGATGATTTGGCCTCTGCAGGTGTAGAAATTACTCTCTCAGACGAAAAATATTACTTGAAGACATCTCAGGGCTATTTATATTACTCAAGTTCAAAAATTTCATTTGGTCAGAGTGCTAATACCGATTATCTGCATACCATATCTTATTCTTCAGAAGTGTTCCAAATAGTTCAAAACAGAAATAATTTTAGATACAGTAAATCAGGCGGCAAATTCGAGTATAATTCATCATCAACCGGTTCGTTTGATATATACCTCCTCGAGGGTTCAACCAAGCTTTCAAGAGATATAAAGTTCACAGAACACTCCATTATTAGAGACTTATCTAACACAGGTCCTATCAATCTCGAACTTATTGGAGAAACAGGTGGGGCTACTGTCAAATATGAATCCAGTAACGAAGAAGTCGCTTCGGTCGATAATTCAGGTACAGTTACTCTGACAGGCAAAGCTGGTTCTGTTGACATCACGGCTTCCATTGATGAGGATGACACCTATCGTGCATGGTCCGACAAATGCACCATCACTGTCATTGATCCTAATGCGAAAGTGTATTATACAAAAGTTACTGAAGCGCTTCCATCTGGTAATAGTAATTCATACCCAGAATGGAAAAATGTATTGTTTGTTCATGATAATGGAGATGGAACGGGCTATGTCTTCAAAGGCATTTATAATGGCGATGCATCCGAGGCTCCTGATGGAAAGACGAGTACTAACAAATGCTATCTAGAAACCGCTGGTAATGCAGTAAAGGTCTCTATTACCGATTCAGGAATCGTTGCTAGCGAGGAAGTTAACAAGTGCACGCTGACTATGACATTTAAGGAAGACAATAAGCACGATTTAAAGATGGATGAAGTCAACGGGTATTTCAGAATCCTTGCAGGCTCTAATCAGGGACAATTTGTAGTAATGTCATCTGCTGGATATAGAATGACATATTCAGTATCAGATACAAATGGCAATAATGTTACCGCCTATAGAAAGGATTCTACTGACAAGTATTATTTTTACTTCGATGGTACTAAATTCGCTTCACAAAATAATATCGAGGCAAAATTCAGTATCTACAGGATTGTTGAATAATTGTATTTAACCCTATCAGAAGTATATTTAATTATGTGGCAGCGATTAATCCCTCGCTGCCACTTTTTTGGTTCGTCGAAAGTAGGGTAAACATCCGAAGTAAGGTAAGCCAGTTGCATCTCACTTTGTCAATATGTACTTCTTCGGATGCTTACTATGAACGGGATTCTTTGTATATTTGGCATCCGGATATGGAATGCATTCATTTATGGACAAGATTGTCAATTTTATTTTTGTAGGGCTCGGTGGAGCTGCGGGAAGCATGCTCCGCTATGCGGTGACGCTGCTGGGGGCGGCAGCGGGCATTTCCGGGACAGTGGCGACATTCGCCGTGAACGTTCTGGGGTCTTTCCTTATCGGCCTGTTTACAGGGTGCTGCCGGGAGGGCTCTTTGTTGCTGCTTCTTACTGTGGGGCTCTGCGGGGGATTCACTACGTTCTCCACTTTCTCCTTGCAGAACGTGAGGATGCTTCAGGACGGGAAGATCGGGATGGCGGCTGTCTATATCCTTTCATCTTTGATAGTATGTATCCTGGCTGCCTGGCTCGGTTACCGGCTGGGGCAGTCAAGGTAGTTTAAATCCGATATCCTATGAGAAAGAAACATAATGAATACAAGATTGCCAATGAAATATTCCTTGAGCGGAAGTCAGAAGAGGAAGGGATAACCGCCCTTGACAGCGGCATTCTGATGCGTCAGCTGGAGAAGGGGACAGGCGACCGCAAGCCGCAGCTGAACAGCGTGGTTTCCGTTCATTACACTGGACGTCTGATTGACGGAACCGTATTTGATACCACTGACGGGCAGGACATTCCGGCCTGTTTCAGGGTCAGGGAGGTGATAGTCGGCTGGCAGGCTGCACTTCTGAGGATGCGCGAAGGGGACAGGTATGAAGTGTTCATCCCCGCGAAATACGGCTATGGCTCGATGAAGCTTGACGATATTCCAGCCTGGAGTACGCTGTGCTTCGAGATCGAGCTGCTGAGGATTCAGTGACGCAGGTCTATTCTTCGAACAGGTGTTCTATTTCTGAAATCAGAGCAGGGGAGAGGGCGAAGCGCTTGTCTCCGCCGTCCACTGTGATGGCGCCGAGGAAGTGGGACCATTCGCTCTGGTAGACGCGGTGCATGTGGTTGTTGGACTCGTTGGCGCCGGTGAAGCTGTAGACCATATTGGCGTGGCGGTCGCAGAGCTTGATGAACGGGGCGAACGGCGTTTCGCGTATGCCGGCGTAGTATTTTTCGCCCGCGCGTTCTGCGCGTGTCCGGCCTTTGTCATTGGTCACGGCATAAACGATTTCCGCTGCGGTGAAGGCCTGCTCCTTTGACATATATTTCTCAGCCTCGTGGGTGACGTCGTTGTAGGTCATTCGGGCGTCCTCGATGCTGTCGTGGAAGAAGGCGGCGAACATTACCGGAAGCACGTCGGCTTCGTTTTCGATGATGTCGTGGCCGAAGCGCATAGCTGCGTCGGCTACCATTGACAGGTGGTGGCTGTACGGATGGCCGTCGTATGTGTGGTGGGTGTCGTCGTGCGCTATGTGCGCGGCGTAGCGGAATTCCTCGATGGCCTGCATATTGGCCTGGAGGATATCATTGAACAATTCTTTTTTCATTCGAATCTGTGGATTTTTACTGCGTCCGAGTATCTTTGTCTTCCTGCAGTCCATCATAGTTTCTTTATTGGGGCAAATATACTCCTTTTCTCGCAAGTGAGGAATTAAATGGGTATATTAGCAGTATGAAAAAAGATTCGAAGTGAGCAGCTCAGAGTATATCGCCATAGACCTGAAGTCTTTTTATGCTTCGGTGGAGTGCGTGGACAGGGGGCTTGATCCCCTGACCACGAACCTGGTCGTGGCAGATGTCTCCCGTACGGAGAAGACCATCTGCCTGGCGGTGTCTCCGTCCCTGAAGTCCTATGGCATCCCCGGCAGGGCCCGCCTCTTCGAGGTGGTCCGGAAGGTGAAGGACATCAATGAAGGACGACGCTGGAAAGCTCCCGGATGGCGGCTCGCAGGCGGCTCCTATGACAATAATGCCGTACAGTCCGATTCGTCCCTCGCGCTGGAATACATCGCCGCTCCTCGGCGTATGCACCGGTACATGGAGGTGAGCACGCA
>JAZLLN010000080.1:0-3089 GCA_045598165.1 Candidatus Cryptobacteroides sp. | reverse complement strand
GGCTGCGCTGATATGAACGCGACCTTTGATTTCTACAGGGATGATGACCGTACCCGCAAGATACAGCTCAATTACAGCAAGAATGATGACATCAAGGTGTCCGGAAACTGTGAACTGGCAAGGATTCTGGATGGATTTCCGATAGACTCTATCAAATGCAAGCCGTAGCGTACGGGCGGTTTTCGGGCGGTACGTAAATTTACGGGCGGGGCTGTTCACGGCTCCGCTTTTTCGTTTCCGGGCGGTTCGTAGCGGTAGTCGGCGGCTATGGTGTAAATTGGATTATTGAGTTCAATATCAGACCTTTGTAATGCCGGAGAGGTACTTCGGCAAGGTAGTGCGCACAACCTTTTTCACTTTTTTCAAAACACAAAAACAATGGGAGAAGAAACAACCATTACCAGCTACATCGGCAGTATCGTAAAGAAAAGCGTTGCCGAGGCGTTGGCTGAGGAGGTGCCCAAGTATCTGCCGAAAAAGGAGAAAAGGTACTACACAATCAAACAGGTCTGCGAGCTTATGGGAATCAAGCGCTCCACCTACTTCACACGTGCCCAGAACGGGGACTTCATTATCGTCAAGGACGGCCGCACGACGAAGATCGATGCGGACGATCTGGATGCAAAGCTGGAGAGCAAGACCGTAGCAAAACACGTTCGTACCAGACACAAAGGCTGAATCTGCGCTGATGTGTCCCACAAAATGGGACAGGATGTAGATTAATTTGTAAATTTTTTTGCCTTTTGTCAAAACGCTATGAACGTATTGCAACAACAGGGACCTTTCAAGGCTCCCTACGGTGACATTCCTATGAGTGTCTATCCAAGAGCGGCGTCCAACGGAGGAAAGGGCGCCGGCGCAGCGGAGCGAAGCCGTTGTTACGATGACGAGATCAATGGCTGGAAAGAGATGACGCTGCGTGAATTTCTACTGCTCGGGCTGAAATACCTGAGTATCATCAATGAGATCCGGACCAGTACGGATCCTGACAGAATCCGCTATCTGAAGAAGTACAAGCTTCCTGCGGCCACCATTTCCGCCTTCCTGACGACAAGGGACGGTAAAGTGGAGATGGATAAGAAGCTGCGCAGGTACAACAGCCTGATGGTCCTCGACTTCGACCATCTCGGTGATCCGGAGGGAGCAAAGAAGGAACTCTCCCGAATCCCGTGGTTCTGGTATGTCGGGCTGAGCGTCAGCGGAAAGGGACTCTTCGGCATTGTCCCTATTGCAACGGATGACTGGAAGATGCACAAGGCCTACTTCCTGGCACTGAAGAAAGAGATGGAGGCAATTGGATTCAAGGTTGACAAGAACTGCGTGGACGTCGGAAGGATGAGGCTGGTGAGCTGGGACGAGAATCCCTGGGTCAATGACGATTGCGAGGTCTATGCCATCAGCGGCGAGCCGGATGATGAGACGGAGGGGCCGGAAGAGGAGGATTTCGGGGAAATCGTCAGGCAGTACGAGGGAAATGAGGAGATTGTGGCAAGATACGTTGAGGAATGGGAGAAGCGTCAGCTGCCGTTGGATGAATACAAGGACTGGATTGAGTTCGGGATGAGTCTTTCCTCACTCGGTGACAGCGGACTGGAGTTTTTCAAGAGGATATCGCGTTTCTCGAAGAAGTATGATGAGCTGAAGACAGAATCGGTGTTCTCCGGATTGAGGGAGAAGACTCGGGAAATAGGCATCGGGACATTCTTCTTCAAATGCACGAAACTCGGCATCATCCCGGATTGCGTTGCCCACTACGAATGCATTCCGTTTCCGGTTGAAGTGTTCCCGGCCAAGGCGCAGGAGATTGTACGGGAGACAGCGGAACACAACAACTTCCCACCAGGTTACATTGCTCCGGCAATGCTGTTCGTGGCCTGTCTTGCCTGCGGAAATGCCGCCGTCGTGGAAATCATCAACGGGTGGAGGGAAAAGCCGCTTCTGTATCTCGGTATCGTGGGATGCAGGGGAACGAACAAAAGCTCCAGTCTCGAATTTGCGCTTGACCCCATCAGGAAGAAGGAGGATGAGGAATATGACAAATTCGCCCTGGCCAAGGAGAAATACGAGGCCGAACTTCTGAAGACAGACAAGAAACGTACGAAACCGCTTTCTCCTCCGGAATGCCGTCAGTACATACTTGATGACTTCACACCGGAATCAATTGTCAGAATCCACAAGGCCAATCCGAGGGCGCTGATTGTCTTTCAGGATGAGTTGATGGGATTCATCAGCAGCTTCAACAAGTACCGCAGCGGAAGCGATGAACAGATGTGGACGCAGCTGTTCGCAGGCCGGGGCGTGATGGTGAACAGAGTGAGCACGGACCCCGTTAAGATAAACGACACCTGCATCGGCATCCTCGGCGGCATACAGCCTCAAATGCTCCGTGAGTTCGCAAGGGGCAAGGTTCAGAACGGCTTTATGGACAGGTGGCTGCTGAGTTATCCGGAGAAGGTGAAATATCCGAAACTCAATGACCAGGACATCTCGCCGCAGATACGCAAGAACTGGAGGGCGATTGTGAACAGGATTCTTGCCATCCCGTACGAGGATGAAAGCCGGATCATTCATCTGAGCCGTGAAGCGAAACGCATCTACAAGGAATGGTACGACAACCTTGCCGACCAGAAGAACAACGGAAGCCTGGCATTTGCCGGTATGGCCACAAAGATGGAACCCTACTGCGGAAGGCTTGCGCTTGGTCTGGAAATCATCAAATACGGGTGCAAGGAAGGCGACCTGCAGGAGATAAGTGCTGACAGTATGCGAGGAGCCATTGATTTGTGCTACTATTTTATGGCCTGCGGTCTCAAGGCACAGAAGCAGTTCCTTCCGTCTCCGACGGTCACATTCACCACAGTTCAGCAGCTGATATACGACGAACTCCCGCGCTCCTTTGCCACGGCCCACGGTCTGGAAATCGCAAGAGGAATCGGAATGGGCGAAAGGACTTTCAAACGCTGGTTACAGACAAATGCCTTCAAGAAAATCAGCTATGGATTCTATGAAAAGCGTTTCCGGTAATTACCTGCTCTTATGTGGCACTCTTGTCACTCTTGACATTCCGTAATTTTCCGGAGTGACAAGAA
>JAZLLN010000079.1:0-33462 GCA_045598165.1 Candidatus Cryptobacteroides sp. | reverse complement strand
TCAACGCGCCCCGCGGAGATCGACCCCATAAAACGAACGGAGTCCTCTCCCCGCAAGAACGCGGAAAGCCAGTCAACTGACTGGCTTTCAATGCGTTCGTAGACCGCTACCTACGAATCTCGAACCGAATCTGGAAGGGCTTGCTGAAGTTATTGGCCATTACGAATTCTACAGAACCCTAACGCTGATCTGGCGTCCCAATCCCTGAAACAGTTTTACCAAAGTAGATAATTGGATATCCGCGTGGCCTCTTTCAACGCGTGAAATAAAACTTTTCTTCGTGCCGATTCTATCAGCCAGCTGCTCTTGAGTAAGTCCGGCCTTGATGCGCTCCTCTTTCAGTTGTTCGCCGATTACGAATGCATCACATTCTATTTCAAACTGGTCTCGTGCTTGGGTGCCGATTTCTCCGAAATCTTCAGTAATGAGATCTTCAATGGGGGTGAGCCTCATGTTTTTGGGAATGTCCTTGTTATTCATTTGCTTGCTGTTTTTGTTCAAAATATTTTTTCATTAGAGCCTCGGCTTTATCCAACTGGCTCGATGGGGTTTTCTGTGTCTTCTTTTGGAATCCATTGAAAAGAATAACGAGATTCCCTTTGTCAAAGCAACAGAAGACACGGTATATGTTGGTGTAGTTTTCAACCCGGATTTCGTATAAACCCTTTCTTCCCTCAATCGCCTTCAAAAACCTGACTGGAACTTTCTCTACCATCATGATAAGGGTGATCACCTGATAAAGCTTCTTCAATGTCTCCCTGTCCAAGGATTTCCTAAACTCTCTAAAGTGGTCTTCAAATACCACAACCCTCCTGACGAATTCCTTTTTCATGGCGCAAAGTTAACTAATTAGTTAACGACTTACAAATATTCTTAGAAAATATTAATCAAACACGTTCACCTCTCGCATAAGGCTCATAGTGTTTCGGTGAATGAAACCATTAAATCACAAGTTTGCTAACCAGAAGCAACTTCTGATAGTATTCCGTCCATAAAATGCTTGGATTTTATGGATGGGACGCTGATTTTTCTCAATCCATCCATAAATTAGGGTGTTTTCATGGATGGGATGGTGAAAATGATGCGTCCGTCCACGAAAGCCGGCTTATTTATGGACTGGACGGGGTCCTCTCCCCGCAAGAACGCGAAAAGCCAGCTAACTAGCTGGCTTTCAATGCGTTCGTAGCGGGGAGAGGCCTCGAACCTCTGACCTCCGGGTTATGAGCCCGACGAGCTACCAACTGCTCTACCCCGCGATGTTGGAGTGCAAAGGTAAGCAGAATATTGGAAAAAGCCAAATTATTTTGCCGAAAGGCCATCCGGCGATATCAGGAGGGCCTTTTTGCCACATGAATCTACAATCTGTCAAGGTGGCAGAGAAGCAGCTCCCGGTTCTCACCACGCAGGTGCATTCCTCCACCCTGGCAATACCGCCACCATTTGCATTCTCCGCATTTGCCGGTTTTCGCCCAGCTTCGGTCCCGGTACGGCTGAAAACGATTTTCCCAGACTTCAATGAAGTCATCTCTGTAGATGTTGCCCTGGTGAAAATCGGACCTTATGCTGCCGCAAGCCGAAATGCTGCCGTCTGCGAGCACCGATGCCACGGTCAGTCCTGCCTGGCATGTGAAGATGTTGTCCCTGACCTTTCCTTCATATGGACCAAGGAAACCTTCACATCCGTAGCTGGTGATAATCTCTCCTTCTTTTCTGCACTTGCAGATGAAATCCATAAGCTGTCTGAATTCATCGGAAGTGAGCTGAAGCACTGGATCCTGAGCCGCCCTGCCCACTGGGAACACGGTGAACAGCCTCCAATTTTTGACTCCAAGGCTCAGAAGGTAATCTTTGATCTGCTCCAACCGACTGATATTCCGCCTGTTGACACAGCTTACCACGTCAAAGGCTATTTCCGGTTCGGAGGCAAGAATCCTTATGGCCTCGGAGGCGCGCTCGAAGCTGTGCTCGCGACCTCTCATCCAGTCGTGTTCTTCTTTGAGCCCATCCAGACTTATCGTGGCTCCGTGAAGGCCGGCACCGAGCAGTTCCTCGATTTTGGCCGGGGTCATCAGCCAGCCGTTGGATACCAGTCCCCAGGGGAATTCCATTTCATAAATAGCTCTTGCGCACTGCGCGAGGTCGGGGCGCATCAGGGGCTCTCCTCCGCTCAGAGTGATGGAAATACGATGGCTGTCATAATGTTCCTTGACGCTTTCCAGAACTTTCCGGAAATCATCGAACGGCATATCGGGTAAAGATGAACTTGCCTTGCAGTCGCTTCCACAGTGCCTGCAATTCATATTGCAGCGCAGAGTGCACTCCCAAAACAACTGGCGCAGCGGATGTGTCTTCCGTGCATCCAGCACCAGTTGACGGTTCAGTTCAAACTGCAACCTCTGTTTGAGTGTCACTGATTGTCCTCCTCGACTTTCAGAACGGCGCCAGAGGCTTCAAAGGTGCCTTTGAACCAACGTCCGTCGCCTTCTTTGACCTGTTTGAGTTGTACAGTGGTTTCGGTACTCTTGTAATTGCCGTCTTTTGCGGGGTCTATATCCTTTATACGAACTTCAAGTTTCTCTGTCAGGAACGTGTTGCCGGAGATTTCAAAACTGCCGTCAGTGCCGGTCGTGTCCACCTGGCTTCCGTGAGGAATACGGCAGACCTCGATTCCCGCAACTCCCGCCCCGCTCTTGGCATCAACGACCTTGCCTTTCACGGAATAGTTCATATTGGGCTGCCCGTATTCCACAGGCATCTCACGATTATTTAGGAGTTCGCAGGAATTAATCACCGCACTTATCCCCAGAATTCCCAGCAACCACTGGCACAATCTTATCCATCTGTATTTCATATTTCTCTAAAAAATTGTTCAGGCGAAAATACTAATTTTTTTTAAAAAAACAACCAGTTATCAAAAACCGTCATTCGGAAATGAACGAAATGATGCTCTGCAAATCATCTTTTGCAAAGGATTTCTGCTCACCGGAAGCCAGATTCTTGATCTGGACCACTCCGGCGGCAGCCTCGTCACCTCCGCAGATGCTCAGGAAGGGAATATTCTTCCTGTCGGCATAGTCAAATTGCTTCTTGAGTTTGCCTGCTTCGGGGAAGATTTCCACGGAAATACCTTTGGAACGCAGAGCCGAAGCGACAGGAAGGATGTATTTCACCTCATCAGCACCCATATTGGCGAAGAGCAGGGTAGTGGCGCTGCCAAGGTCTGCCGGGAATTTTTCCAGACCGGTAAGCACGTCATAGATGCGGTCCGCTCCGAATGAGACTCCTACTCCCGACATGTCGGGAAGGCCGAAAATTCCGGTGAGGTTGTCATAACGGCCGCCTCCGCAGATTGAACCTATCTGCCAGTCGAGAGCCTTCACTTCAAAGATGGCTCCCGTATAATAATTGAGGCCTCGTGCCAGTGAGAGGTCGATTTCGCAGGGCAGGCTGACTCCTGCCGCATTGATGAAGCCGAACAGTTCTTCGAGTTCGTCCAGGCCCTTCAGGCCGGTCTCCGATGACGCCATGACTTTGCGCATTACGGCAAGTTTCTCTTCGTTGCTTCCGCTGAGTGTCAGGACGGGTTCCAGGACGGCCACGGCTTCGGCTGAGAGGCCTTTCTCAATCATCTCCTCTTTGACGGCGTCCAGACCTATCTTGTCCAGTTTGTCAATCGCTACGGTGATGTCGACCACCTTGTCGGGGAATCCGCATATTTCTGCGAGACCGGTGAGCACCTTGCGGTTGTTTATCTTCATCAGGACTCTTACGTCCAATAATTCGAAAACCCTTGCGACTATCTGTACGAGTTCAAGTTCGCACAACTGGGACTTTGACCCGATGGCATCCACATCGCACTGATAGAATTCGCGGTAACGTCCCTTCTGAGGACGGTCCGCGCGCCATACAGGCTGAATCTGGAAACGCTTGAACGGGAAAGAAATCTCATTCTGGTGCTGCACCACGAAGCGGGCAAAGGGAACGGTCAGATCATATCTGAGGCCTTTTTCGCAGACTTTGAGAGACAGCGTCTTGGAGTTGTAACCTTCTTCTGTACGGTATTCATCTAAATTCACACCGTTGAACGTGTCTCCGGAATTCAGGATGCGGAAAAGCAGCTTGTCTCCTTCATCTCCGTATTTGCCGAGCAGCGTCGATAGGTTCTCCATAGCCGGAGTCTCTATCTGGGCGTAGCCGAAAGTCTTGAAAACGGAACGGATCGTATCGAAAATATAGTTTCTGCGGGCCATTTCAAGCTGGCCGAAATCGCGTGTCCCCTTTGGGATGGATGGTTTTTGTGCCATAGAAATCATTTTGCACGGCTAATTTACAAAAATTTCTAAATTTGCGGTTATGGAGAGGCATCAAATAATGGGTGTGGTGAACGTGACTCCGGATTCTTTCTGGAGTCCCAGCCGCGTTTCGGGGGTGGAGGAAGCCTGCCGCCGTATGGCGGCAATGCGGGCCCAAGGGGCCGACATCATAGACATAGGCGCTGTCTCTTCCAGACCCGGCGCCGCAGAAGTTCCCGAGGAAGAGGAATGGGCGAGGCTGGAACCTGTGCTGTGCGGAATTGACGGCAGCGTCAGAATCTCGATAGATACCACCCGCTCCGCAATAATCAGGAGGGCTGTGACACTGCTGGGGGCGAAACTTGGTGAAAAATATGCGAAGACATTGATGGTCAATGATATCTCAGCAGGCGAGGATGACTGCGAAATGCTTGATACGGCAGCGTCATACGGCCTGACCTATGTTGCAATGCACAAACGGGGGACTCCTGCGGATATGGACGGGCGGACCGATTATGGTGGGGGTGTGGTGTCCTGCATTGAATCATATTTCGATGCCTTCGCCGAACGCGCGCGGTCGGCCGGTATGGACGATTGGATACTTGATCCCGGATTCGGCTTCGCCAAGACTGAAGCGCAGAACCTGGAACTTCTGGACAATCTGAACGTATTCAAGCGCTTCGGAAAACCTGTTCTTGTGGGGATAGCGGACAAACGTTTCACCGGGGGGCGGACCGAAAGCCTTCACGCTCTGGCGTTGGAACACGGCGCCGACATTCTCAGGGTACACGATGTCGCTGCGGCGGTAAAAACCTTACGAGACAATAAGTTTCTTTGAACCGGCGATAAGGACGTTGGTCGGTGATTCGAATTTCTTTCCGCCGAGAGTCACGGTGCCGCGTGGCTCGTTTTTGAATTTTTCGAGCAGGTCTGTCAATTTCCCCAGTGTTTCGTAACTGAAGTTGTACGGCTCGAGCAGTCTCCAGAGTATGTATTTCCAATGCTTCCGTTTCAGCAGAGCGGTCAGATCGATGGATATCCCGCTGCAGGTGGCTGAGGATATTTCAGTGGCGCATGACGCAAAATATTCTTCGGCAATTTCATCCGTCTGCGCCAGATGTTCCATATCCCGCCCGAGGGTTCTCAGGAAGGAAGGGTTTATCTTTGAAAAGAGAGGGAATACCTCGTTTCTGATAAGGTTTCTCTTGTAGACGTTCTCGCTGTTGGTGCGGTCCTCCCGCCAATCCTGTCCCTGATTGCGCATCCAGTCTTCAATATCCTTTCTTTCGATGCCCAGCAGGGGTCTCAATATTACCGCTTTCCCGTCAGTGCCCGGAAGCGGGGAACATTCCGCCATCCCCCGTGCTCCACGGCTGCCGGTTCCGCGCAATAGGTTCAGTATCAGGGTTTCTGCATTGTCGTTGGAGTTGTGTGCAACCGCAACTCCCCTGAAACCTTCGGTGACGCACAATTCAGCGAACCAGGCGTATCTCAGTTCCCTTGCCGCCATTTCGATGCTGATACCTTTCGACACGGCGTAGTCCGTAGTGTCAAATCGCTTGGTAAAGGACTTGATACCGTGCGAATCGCA
This sequence comes from Candidatus Cryptobacteroides sp., assembly GCA_045598165.1. GTDB lineage: Bacteria > Bacteroidota > Bacteroidia > Bacteroidales > UBA932 > Cryptobacteroides. The sequence goes on along the minus strand of JAZLLN010000079.1, from coordinate 27,579 downwards.
CCATCCTTTGACGAAAGCCTCGTCTCCGTCTGATTCCACACCGCGAAGCCGGAAATTGCAGTGAGCCACCGCGAAACTCTCGCCGGGGAAAAAATCTCCGGCGCGATTCAACAGATACATCGAATCGATTCCTCCGCTGACAGCGAGCAGAATCATTATTTGCTGGCAATGGAATAGGTGAAGGAGATGGAAAGGAACTCCTTGAACTGGACCTTGCTCATAACATTGTCTATCACGACGATAGGGTCATAGATAAGCCAGGTGCTGAGACCGATCTTAAAGAACTTTGCAGCCTGCCAGGTGATCTTGTTGTCCCAGTTCACACGGTTGTAGACAAAGGGTTTGTTGAGGTAGTCTGTAAAAAGGACCAGCTGGGTCTCGTAGATGAACTTGTCGTTTATGGAGACCTTGCCGTTAGCTTTGATCTGAGCACCGAACTGGAACAGGACGGGCCTGAAATTTTCAGTTCCATCAATCTTGGGCATACCGTAATTGGAACGCAGCAGTTCGTTGGTCGTTATGACGATACCTCCCGTGACAGGGGCGATATTGACGTTGAACCAATCCGCAGGCTTCCACTCCATACCGAGAGCGAGGTTGGTGTATGCGGGGGAAAGGAATCCTGACTTTAACGTCCCGGTCCATTCATCGGATCCGGCTATCTGCTTGTAGTCGTCATAACTGTCGGTGAACTGAGAACGGAAATCCAGAGATGCGGTATAGTTCCACTTGGACGTGGGAGATGTCCTGTATGCCCATTTGCTTTCCAGATAGACGCGGTCGTTGCTCTTCTGAAGGAGACCCTTCTTGTCTGCGGACCAGAGGAATCCGTAGTTCAACTGAAGACGGTTGTTCCAGCTGGTCTGATCCTTTGCATAATTGGCGGCCGCATCTATGCCGGCGGCAAGCGATATGGTGTTGTAACCTCCCGCCGCCCAGTTGGTGAGAGAAGTCTGGTTGAAACCGAGATCGAATGCTGCGGAAGATTTCCAATATTGGGGTTTGGCTTCCGCCGGTTTGACTTCTTCCGCTGCGGCAATGGCCTTTGCCGCTTCTGCCGCGGCAGTCTGCGCGTCCTGTGCGGACGAGTAAAGCGGCAGACTCAATACGGCCAGAGAAAGAATTATCTTCTTCATCATGTGGGAAATTAATATGAAATTGCAAATACGACTCTTTGTTTTGAGGGCTTTCCGCTGTATATGCACTTGCCTTCCTCTTCGCAAACGCAGGTGTCTACGGGGATGCAGCGTATGGTTGCCTTGGTCTCATCCTTGATGGCCTGCTCGGTTTCTGTGGTCCCGTCCCAATGGCAGAGAAGGAATTTGCCCGTCTTGATTTTCTCCTTGAATTCTTCCCAGCTGTCGCATTTTTCAATGTTGGCATCCCTGAATGCTTCGGCTTTGTTGTAGATGTTTTGCTGGATATCATCGAGCAGGCTGTCAATATGTGCGGCGATTCCGTCAAGCGACATCGTCTCCTTGGTGAGAGTGTCGCGGCGGGCCACTTCAACCGTGCCTGCCGCAAGGTCGCGGGCTCCCATCGCAAGGCGTACAGGTACACCCTTGAGTTCCCATTCCGCGAATTTGAATCCGGGACGGAGGGTGTCGCGCCCGTCAATCTTGACACTGTGTCCCATTGCTTCAAGTTCCTTCTTGAGCTCGTGCATTTTGTCCAGTACGGCGTTCATCTCTTCTTCGGTGCGGAAGATGGGTACCATCACCACCTGGATTGGAGCCAGTTTCGGAGGCAGCACAAGCCCGTTGTCATCTCCGTGCGCCATTATGAGAGCGCCCATAAGTCTGGTGGAAACACCCCAGGAAGTGGCCCACACATATTCCTGCTTGCCGTCCTTGTTCGCGAACTGGACGTCGAATGATTTGGCGAAGTTCTGCCCGAGGAAGTGTGATGTGCCTGCCTGCAGGGCCTTTCCGTCCTGCATCATAGCTTCGATGGTCAAGGTGTCTATGGCTCCGGCGAAGCGTTCGTTGGGGCTCTTGTGGCCTACGATTACCGGGAGAGCCATGACCTCTCTTGCGAATTTTGCGTAAACCTGCACCATTTCTTCAGCTTTTGCCTGGGCTTCCTGTGCAGTGGCGTGTGCTGTATGTCCTTCCTGCCAAAGGAATTCCGCGGTGCGGAGGAACAGTCTGGTTCTCATCTCCCAGCGGACTACGTTGCACCATTGGTTGCAGAGAATGGGAAGGTCACGCCAGGATGTTATCCAATTCTTGTATGTGTTCCAGATGATGGTCTCGGAAGTGGGGCGTACAATCAGTTCCTCTTCCAATTTGGCTTCCGGGTCGACCACCACGCCACCCCCGTTGGGGTCGTTCATCAGCCTGTGATGTGTGACAACGGCACACTCTTTTGCGAATCCTGCGACGTGTTCCGCCTCGCGGCTGAAGAAACTCTTGGGTATGAACAGGGGGAAATATGCATTCTGTACACCGGTCTGCTTGAACATGCCGTCCAGAATGCCCTGCATCTTTTCCCAGATGGCATATCCGTATGGCTTGATCACCATACATCCACGGACTGCGGACTGTTCGGCCAGATCTGCTTTGAGAGCCAGATCATTATACCATTGAGAGTAATTCTCTGCGCGATTGGTTACCTCTTTTGCCATAATTTTTCTTGAATTATTGCTTTTTTTTTAGAAATTTGCATCAACAAGACGTGTCTTTTTGACTGCGGCATAAATATTGCCACACAAAGATACAAAAATTATTGAAAGAGGAGGAACGATTATGAGACGTATTCTGACACTTACCCTGCTTGCTTCATTGCTTGTCACTTCGTGCGGTACGTTGAGTCAGTACTCATCGTATTCGCAGTATCAGGACGGAATCTATTACAAGGCATCCCGCACGCCCGAGGTGCATATCATGTCCAAAGAAGAAATCGCTGAGAGAGCAAGGCAGAAGGCACTTCTGCCTCCTGATACTCTGGTGCTCGATGAAACCCTCCGGAATTCATCCGTAACCGTCAATGTCATTTCTCCGTTCTCTATCGGTTTCGGAATCGGTTTCGGCTTGTGGTGGAACAGATGGTTCGATCCTTTCTGGGATCCATGGTATCCCTGGTATCGTCCTTACTACCCCTGGTATGCTCCCTATAACCCATGGTGGGATCCTTTCTGGCCCGGATGGAGGTCTTATGACCCCTGGTACCGTCCCTGGCCGCATCCTTACTATCCTGTCCGTCCGGTCTATCCCGGCGGTGTGTCGAGAAGTTACTACGTTCCCCGCAACAATGTGCTTGGAGGCGGAAGCAGGGGAGAAAGACCATATTATGGCGGAGGAAGCAGTGTTGGAGGAAGAGGCTCGGGAGTGACTGTCGGCGGAGGAAGCAGTTATGGCAGTTACGGCAGCTCCGTGTATCGCGGGGGTGGCTCCAGACCCGGTTCCGGCAGCATAGGCGGCTCCGGCGGTGGACAAAGTTCATCGGAATATCGTCGCGGTGGCGTCATAATCAACGACGGCAGCGGTTCATACATAGGCCGTTCCGGTGGTAGAAGCACTTCCGGCTCCTCTTACGGACGCCAGGGATCTTATTCCAGCGGTACGCGTTCCGGTTCGGGAAATTCAGGCAGTTCGAGCGGCACCAGAAGCAGTGGCTCATACGGCGGCAGCTCTTCCCGCAGCGGAGGCTCCTACGGTGGTGGCGGTAGCGGCTCATACGGCGGCGGAGGTTCCCACGGCGGTGGTGGCGGTGGCAGCCGCGGCGGTGGAGGAGGAAGCCGATAGATTCGACCTGTTTGTGTAACATTTTATATGAAGAGAGAGATGAAAAAGGTATTTTGTATTGTGTCCTGTGCCGCGATGGCGCTTTCTGCGGCGGCTCAGACTGTGAACGATGCGCTGAACATCAGTGATAACAATTATTACGGGACTGCCAGAACCGTGGGAATGGGCAATGCAGTGACAGCAATCGGTGGGGATCTTGGTACGGTCAGCATCAACCCTGCAGGCTCTGCGGTGGCCGGATATTCCCAGATCAGCATAACACCGGGCCTAACATTCTCCGTGACGAATGCTTCTTTCGCCCCATCCGCCCTTCAGCCTGCACCCCAGATCTACGGAGCGGACAGCAAGGTGGTGAAGACCCGCTTCACGGTGCCGAACATCGGTTTTATGATGCGCCTGGAAACCGGATATAAATATGGTGTCCGTGCCGTTACATTCGGCCTTGTGTCAAATTCCACGAACAATTTTGTCTCGGGAATGAGTGCCGGAGGTCTCAATACCATCACTTCCATAACCGGAGCGTTCGCTGCGTTTGCCACGACAAATGCAGATGGGCTCGGGAGGAAGATGCCCGGTGACGTTCTGCATTATTCGGCCCCATTCTCAACCAATTACAACTGGAACTACGTGGCCTCATATTGGGGAGGACTGATAAATTACAATAAGGATTCTGAGGAATATTTCGGCTCTGCGGAATCTGTCACGATGGATGACGGCCGTTACGTTTACTACGTGAAGGGTGATCTTCGACAAAGGTATAATACTCTGGCTACGGGTACCAAGAATGATATTGTCTTCAATCTTGGATTTGATATCAACGACAACGTGTTTGTAGGAGCAAATATCGGAATTCCCGCCGCGGTTTACAGGTATAACCAGGATTTCTACGAAAATGCGGCTTCTGATCCCGTTACCGATTTCGTCGTGACTCCCGAATACATAGGAAGCAACGGAAAATACGTGAAAGGTCCCACGACAACATTTGATGAAGCTGTTTATCAGTATTCCATGACGGAAGACGTGACAGGCTTTTACGGCAAATTCGGTGTTATTGTGCTCCCGACGGACAATCTGCGGATCGGTGCCGCCGTGAGGACCCCCACCATATACAATGTGCGTGAGACCTGGCAGGTGCAGACTGATTCATATTTTGTCGGATTTGACGGGAAAACCACTCACGAGAATTCCTATTCTCCCGTAGGAGAGTATCGGTACCGTCTGGTAGGTCCATATTCAATCAATGCCGGACTGGCTTATACTTTCGGATCAAGAGGTCTGTTGAGCGTTGACTATGAAATGACGGATTTCAGCACTATGAGATATGGCACAAGGACCGTATCCGAGCGCGATTCCTATGCCCGGGTCAACAGGTTGACGAATCTTTTCTGCGGCGTGTCCCATTCGGTGCGTGCCGGCTTTGAATTCAAACCTGTTCCTTTCGTGGCAATAAGGCTGGGAGGCAGCCTCAAGACGGATCCTACCTGCTATTATTTTGATGCCGAAGGGGAAAAGGTGGATGCCTACATCTATGATTCTTTCTATTCTGATTTCGAGAAAGGCCGCTATACCCTGTCTTCCGGCAGGAAATTCAATTCGGATAATGTGTGGGCTGTTTCCGCAGGGTTGGGATTCATTTCCGCAGGGTCTTTCTTCGCTGACCTGGCAGTGCGGAGAACAGCGTTCGCCACTACGTACACATATCCGTATGCAGTATACATCGACGGTCCCGACATGTCGGTTTCCTCTCCTGTAATCAAAGCGCAGAGGAGCCTGTGGGACGTGCTGCTTACATTCGGATGGAGATTCTGATATGAAAATTACAGCAAAAGAACTTGCGGAAGTCTTGAAAGGAACGGTTGAGGGCAATCCGGATGCCGTTGTCACTTCCTTTGGCAAAATAGAGCACGGAAAACCCGGTCAGCTCAATTTCTTCGCCAATCCGAAATATTCGAAGTATGTATATACAACCAGGGCGTCCGTTCTGCTGGTCAACAGGGATTTCAAGCCTGACAGGCCTCTTGATATCACGATTGTCAGGGTGGATGATGCTTACGCCGCGCTTGCGGAACTGCTCAATTACGTGGCTTCTCAACGTAAGGCGTACAGACGTCACAGGGGCTTTTGCCGCGTTGCGTGCAGTGCGAGAACAGGCCGCAAGGTTTGGATTGGAGATTTTGTGACCATCGGCCGTAAATCCGTAATAGGCGACAGAACGCGCATTTGTGACAATGTGACGGTTGGAGAGAATGTCAGGATCGGATCAAGATGCATCATTTATCCGGGAGTCCAGATATTTTCCAACACCGTGATAGGAGACAATGTCATACTGCATTCCGGCTGCATCATAGGTGATGATGGATTCGGCAATGCTCCCCAGGCTGACGGGACGTGGAAGAAGATTGAGCATATGGGTAATGTGGTAATCGGAAATGACGTTGAGATAGGCTCCAACACCACCGTGGACAAGGCTCCTATGGAGTCTACAATTATCGGTAACGGTGTGCGGATTGATAATTTGTGCCAGATTGCCCATAATGTGCAGATAGGGGATAACACGGTCATTGCCGCCCAGACCGGCATCGCGGGCTCCACAATTGTCGGAAAGAACTGTATCATTGCGGGGCAGGTTGGTATTGTCGGCCACGTAAAGATTGCGGACAATACCACTGTCGGGGCGCAGTCCGGTGTTATAGGCAATGTCAGGAAAAGCGGTGAAATCCTTTTCGGGACGCCTGCGATTGACAGGACTCTTTATCTGAAATCCTACGCAAAATTCAAGCTTGCCGCAGAAGAATAAAATTTTTATTATCTTTGCAGGTCACTATGAACCAGAGGACACTGCATAAGAAATACACTTTTGAGGGAAAGGGCCTTCATACGGGTAAATATGCCCATATGACAATAGGTCCGGCCCCGGAAGATACAGGCATCCGTTTCCACAGAGTTGATCTTGGGGCGGATTCTTTTGTAGATGCAGTCGCCCGGAACGTGTCATCCACCGCAAGAAGCACTACGATCTCCAAGGGGAAGGTGACTGTGGGTACGATTGAACATGTCCTTTCAGCACTTACCGGACTGGGGGTCGACAATGCACTCATAGAGATTGATTCTTCCGAAGTCCCCATCCTTGACGGCAGTGCCAGGCTCTATGTTGAAGCCATTGTTCCGGATGGCCTGGCGGAACAGAATGTTCCGCGGCGCTGGATAGAACTTTCTGAGGAAGTGGTGATAAGTGATAAGAAGAGCGGCGCTTATGTCAAATTGACTCCTTCCGAAGAATTGAGTTATGACGTTACCATCAATTTCAATTCCAAGGTTCTTGGCGTGCAGACCGTCCATTGGGATCCTTCAGTCGACTATGCAACGGAAGTCGGACCTTGCAGGACATTCTGCTTCTTCCATGAGATCGAGAAACTTCTGCGTTTCGGTCTTGTCAAGGGGGGAGACGTTGAAAATGCAATAGTGATTGTTGAGAAGCCGGTGAGTTCCAGGACCTTGGCGAGAATGGCGAAGCTTCTCAAGCAACCCGAAGTCACAGTGTCCCCCAGCGGGTATCTGAGCAATCTTGAACTTCGCTTCCCCGATGAGTGCGGAAGACATAAACTTTTGGATATTATGGGTGATTTGAGGCTTGTGGGAGGCTTTTTGAAGGCGAAAGTTTCAGCATACAAACCCGGCCATAGGATTAATACGGAGGCCGCTACAATAATTGAGAAATCTAACTGATATGGCAAAAATACACCCTTTGGCAATAGTCAATCCCGGGGCGAAACTCGGAGACAACGTAGAGGTGGGACCTTACGCATACATCGATGACAACGTGGAAATAGGTGACGGCACGAAGGTGCTTCCGCATGCCACCATCTTCCCGTATGTCAGGATAGGCAGGGATTGTACCATATTCCCCGGTGCTGTGATTGGAGCAATACCCCAGGATCTCAAGTTCGACGGGGAAGTGACTTATGTGGAGATTGGCGACAGGGTCAATATCCGTGAATGTGCAACTATCAACCGTGGCACTAAAGCCAGCGGTAAGGGCGTGACAAAAATCGGAAACGATACGCTCATTATGTCCTACGTTCACGTCGCCCATGATTGCCGTGTGGGAAATCATTGTATTCTTGTCAGTTATGTGGGCATCGCCGGAGAGACTGACGTGGATGACTGGGCCATTATCGGTGGCGGTACAAAGGTCCACCAGTTCTCCCATATCGGTGCGCATGCGATGATAGGCGGTGGAACTGGCGTCAACAAGGATGTCCCGCCGTATTCCCTGTGTGGCCGTCAGCCCCTTGTGTATGCCGGAGTCAATCTGGTCGGGTTGCGCCGTCGCGGGTTCGATTCTGACGTCATACGCAATATCAAGGATATCTATGATATGATATACTATCAGGGATACAATTTCTCTGATGCCATTGATCGCATTGAGGCGGGTTTCCCCGATTCTGTAGAGAAGGAAACGATATTGAGTTTTATCCGCAACTCCAAGCGCGGAATAGTACGTGCCGGAGATTCCCACGAGAAAGGTGGAATCGAGTAAGGCTCTCCTGAGCATAGCATATTTTCCCCCCGTGGAGTATTTCTCCATTATCGGGAAGTTCTCCTCCGTGTCATCGGAGGCGGGTCCGTCAGTCTGTGGAGCGGTGATTGACGGTACTGAGAATTATCAGAAACAGAGTTACAGGAACAGGTGCCGTATTCTGACGGCCAACGGACCTGAAGATTTAAGATTCCCCATTGTTCATGATGGTATCAGGAAGATTACGGAAGTGCGTGTGGATTACAGTACTCCATGGATTTCCAAGACAAAGACCGCGATAGATTCATCATACTATTCCTCCCCTTTTTTTGAATATTACAGGGATGAGTTGTATGCCGTGATGGATGCCAGGCCGGACACTCTTTGGGAACTTGACCATTCTGTCATCCGTTTTTTCTGTATGAAAATCGGGCTCCCTGTCCCCGAAGCCGCAAGCGGTGTGAAGGATGGAGGGTGTTCGCCCCAATTAAATGATTATCGGGACAGAATCCACCCCAAGAGGGAACCGGTTTTCCGGAATAGGGAATATTGGCAGGTGTTCAGGGAAAAATATGGCTTTGTCCCCAACCTTTCCATCATGGACCTTCTGTTCAATGAGGGACCGGAGAGCATTTCATATTTGGATTGTAGATAAAATAATTATATATTTGCATTTGTGAAAGAGATAGAGGCCGCCAGGTCTCTATTTTCTTTAGATAATATGTCTTTCGTTATGGTAAAGGAGCAATTGATGAACGTGTTGTCCGCCGCTGCGCAGGAGCGTGGCTGCAAGGTCGTCGAACTTATGTTCAACGATGATGACAATGTATTTGACGTGACGATAGCCAGAGCTGACGCCACACCTGTTGATCTTTCTGATTGCGAATTTGTGCATAGGGCTGTCCTTGCCGCTTTTGACCGCAACGTTGAGGATTATGCGCTTACCGTCGGGTCTGCAGGTATCGATCCGGAGGAGGCCGATAGAATGCTTGAAACAATTAACAGATAAAATGGAAAAAGAACAAGTAATCACTCTTATTGATGCCTTCAAGGACTTCAAAGAGGAGAAGAACATTGAACGTCCCGTAATGATGGGAGTTCTCAAGGATGTATTTCTTACCCAGATTGCAAAGACTTTCGGGTCTTCAGACAATTTTGATGTCATCGTCAATGTGGACAAGGGAACCTGTGAAATCTATCAGAATTTCGAGATTGTTGAAAACGTGGAGAATCCCAATGCCCAGATGACACTTGAAGAAGTCAAGGCGGACAGTGGTGATGACGATTACGAGATCGGAGACTCATACGCAAGAATATTCCCCCTGTCGGCATTCGGACGTCGTGGAATCCTCAATATCCGTCAGAATCTTCAGGGCCGCATAATGGATATCGAGAAGGCGAATGTCTATAAGAAATACTCCGAGAGAGTCGGTGAGATATTCAATGGCGAGATTTATCAGACCTGGAGCAAGGAAGTGCTTATCCTCGATGAAGACGGAAATGAACTTCATATCCCGAAGAATGAGCAGATACCCGGTGAGCGCTTCAAGAAGAACGATACTGTCCGGGCTATCATCAAGAGCGTAGAGATGAAAAACAATACGACTCCTTACATAACTCTCAGCAGAACGTCTCCGGAATTTCTTGAGAGACTGTTCGAACTGGAGGTTCCGGAGATTGCGGACGGACTGATTACCATAAAGAAGGTGGTCCGCGTTCCGGGTGAAAGGGCGAAGGTGGCCGTTGAGTCATATGATGACCGTATCGACCCCATCGGAGCGTGTATCGGAGTCAAGGGCAGCCGCATTGGAGGTATCGTGCGTGAACTCAGGAACGAGAATATCGACGTCCTTCAGTGGTCAACCAATCCTCAGATTCTCATACAGCGCGCACTTGTGCCCGCTCACGTGTCATCCATTGATATGGGCAGGAGCAGTGACGACAAGGTCAAGGTATTCATGCAACCCGACGAGGTCAAGAAGGGTATCGGACGCGGTGGATGCAATATCCAGCTGGCCGGAATGCTCGTGGGAAGGGAGCTTGAAGTCTGGCGTGAAATAGCCAAGGGCTCCGATGACGAGGAGGATGTTCTTCTCAGCGAATTCGCCAATGAAATCGATCAGTGGGTTATTGACAAACTCGAAGGCATAGGATGCGATACGGCCAAGAGCGTGCTCGCAATCGATCCTGAGGATATTGCAAAGCGTGCTGACCTTGAAGACGAGACGGTGGAAGATGTAATAAGAATACTCAAAGCAGAATTTGAAGACTAATGGCAGAAATCAGACTTAACAAACTACTCAAACAATTCAACATCGGACTGGGGGATCTCGTGGAATTCCTTCAGAAGCAGGGCGTGGAGATTGATGCTAATCCCAATGCCAAAATATCTGAGGAATATCTACCGCTTATCAGGAAACAGTTCGAGAAGGATTTCAATGCCTTGAAACAGGCGGAACAGGTCGATATCCGACTTAATGAGATTCTGGTCAAGACAGGCAGAAAACAGGCAAAGGAGGAGGAAGAGGAAGATTCTGTAGAAGAAATACGTATAAAGACAACCACTTTTACCAAAAAGAAGGAGAAACCGGAGGAAGTGGTCGTGCCGGAATCGGAACCGGAACCTGCAGCCGAGCCGGTGGCTGAGCCTGTAGTGGAGCCGGCGCCTGAGACCGTGCCGGAACCAACCACTGAGCCGGAACCCGTACCGGAACCTGAACCGGTCACGGAACCTGAAGTGGAATCTGAACCGGTTGAGGAACCGGAGGCCGAGGCTGCTTCTGAACCGGAGCCTGTGATTGAGCAGCCGGTTGAAACTGTGGAGGAGACTGAGGTTGAATCAGAGCCTCTTGCGGAGCCGGTGGCTGAACCGGAATCCAAACCTGTTGAAGAACCTGCACCGGAGCATGTTTCCGAACCTGTGAAGCGGGAAGCTTCTTCTGCTTCCCCTTTCAAAGTGATAGGCAAGGTGGATTTGAGCCAGTTTGAACGCAAGCCTGCAAAGAGGGAACGTATCAGTAAGGGCAGCCAGAAAGTGGATGTCGCGAAGGCTGGAGCCAATATTGACCGTAATGCCGGGAAGAAGGATGCCGCACGTCAGCAACAGCTGCAGCAATCTCAGGGAAAGCGCAGGCGCGACCGCAACGAAAAGTTCAAGCCTGCAATGACCGAAGCTGAAGTTGAGGAGATGCAGAAAGAGATTCAGAAGCAGGTCAAGGAGACATATGCCAGGATGAACGAAGGCAGGAAGAATAACTTCGGAGCCAAATATCGCAAGGAAAAGAGGGAACTTGCCGCACAACGTTCCCAGGAGGAACTTGAACAGCTTGCGGCTGAGAACAAGGTTTTGAAAGTGACCGAGTTCGTGACTGTGAATGACCTTGCGACCCTTATGAACAACACTCCCGTAGTGAAGGTCATCGGTGCCTGCATGAGCCTTGGTCTTATGGTATCCATCAATCAGAGGCTTGACGCGGAAACCCTCGTTCTTGTTGCTGAGGAGTTCGGTTACAAGGTTGAGTTCGTGACAGCTGAAATATCTGAGGAACTCAATGCCAACGAGCAGCCCGACAATCCTGAAGATCTCAAGCCCAGACCTCCTATCATTACGGTGATGGGCCACGTAGACCATGGTAAAACATCGTTGTTGGATAATATCCGCAAGACTAATGTGATTGCCGGTGAGGCTGGAGGCATTACCCAGCATATTGGTGCATACAGTGTGAAACTTGCAGACGGCCGTCGCATCACATTCCTCGATACTCCCGGTCACGAAGCATTTACCGCCATGCGTGCCCGTGGGGCCCAGCTTACGGACCTCGCCATCATCATTGTGGCCGCAGATGACGCCGTGATGCCGCAGACAGTTGAGGCTATCAACCACGCACAGGCTGCCGGCGTGCCCATGGTGTTCGCAATCAATAAGATAGATAAACCGGGAGCGAATCCTGAAACCATACGCCGCCAGCTCTCTGAAATGAATATTCTGGTTGAGGACTGGGGTGGTAAGTACCAGTGTCAGGAAATCTCTGCAAAGCAGGGTCTTGGCGTTCCGGAGCTGCTGGAGAAGGTCCTTCTCGAAACCGATCTCCTCGAGCTCAAGGCCAACCCCGACAAACTGGCTGTAGGAGCGGTGATTGAATCCTCTTTGGACAAGGGACGCGGATATATCGCCAACATGCTCGTTCAGGAGGGAACCCTTCACGTAGGTGACTGTGTCTTGTGCGGAAGCTTTTACGGCCGTGTAAAGTCGATGTTCAATGAGAGGGGACAGAAGATTCAGGAAGCCGGACCGGCCACACCTGTCTCCATCCTCGGTTTGAACGGTGCTCCCGCCGCGGGAGAGAAGTTCAATGTGATGTCGGACGAGAAGGAAGCCAAGAGTATTGCCGCAAAGCGTGAGCAATTGATCCGTATCCAGGGTATCAAGACTCAGAAGCACATGACCCTTGAGGAAATAGGACGCCGTATTGCCATAGGTAATTTCAAGGAACTCAATATCATTGTCAAGGGAGACGTGGACGGTTCCGTCGAAGCCATGTCAGATTCTTTGATAAAGCTTTCTACAGAAGAGGTCCGTGTAAATGTGATTCACAAGGCTGTCGGTGCGATTTCGGAGTCTGACGTTCTGCTTGCCGAGGCATCAGATGCCGTTATTGTCGGCTTCCAGGTACGTCCTTCAATCGAAGCCCGCAAGGCGGCGGAAAAGGAAGGCATAGAAATCCGTCTCTATTCAGTCATCTATGACTGTATCAACGAGGTCAAGGACGGTATAGAGGGTATGCTTGAACCTGAGAAGAAGGAAGAGGTGATCGCCACTGCCGAAGTCAAGCAGATTTTCCATATCAGCAAAGTGGGAACAATTGCCGGTTGCATCGTTCGTGACGGCAAGATGCTTTCCAAGAGCAAGGTCCGCCTTATCCGTGACGGCATTGTCATTTATTCCGGAGAGCTCGGTTCACTTCAGATAGTGAAGGATCAGGTCAAGGAAGTGTCTGCAGGCAAGGAGTGCGGTATGAGTATAGCCGGTTACAATGACATAAAGGAAGGTGACTTCATCGAAGCTTTCCAGATTGTGGAAATCAAGCGTACACTTTAAGATATATGAGGATTTCTTTTATTAAGGGAGCACTGGCGACAGTGCTCTTTACAGTTACCGCCGTTCCGGTGTCCAACGCTCATCCTTTACATCCGGAATATGGCGTATTCACGGGTATGGATACTCGTGAAACGGCGCTTTACAATCTCGCCATCGACGAAATGGTGCAGAATATAGAGGATGACGGCACTTTCCGTACAGGAGAATTATGGGGTGGAGTATGGACAAGGGACATAAGCTACAGTATAATCCTCTCGCTGGCTCACGTTGAACCTGTGATTGCCCGGAACAGTCTTTTGTGCAAGATTGACAGTCTTGGCAGAATCGTTCAGGATACGGGAACAGGCGGAGCCTGGCCCTGCTCGATAGACAGGGAAATATGGACTGTCGCCGCGTATGAATTATGGCTTGAGACAGGTGATCCCGAATGGTTGAAAACAGCTTATTCGGCGGCTTCCCGTTCCATGGACGATGATTTGTTCACGGCATTCGACAGGGAGTCGGGGATGTTCAGGGGAGAGAGTTCATTCATTGACTGGCGGTCCCAGAGTTATCCCGTTTGGATGGATTGCAAGGATATTGCATCAAGTGAATGTCTCGGCACCAATGCAGTGTTCGTGGCGGCTCTCAAATGCCTGGCCGGAATGGCTGCGGCATTGGGTAAAACGGATGATGAGAGCAGGTATGCGCAGGCGGCGGCGGATCTGTCCGCTGCAATCAATGACAATTTGTGGATGGAAGACAGGGGATACTATGCTCAATACAGTTACGGAAGGACATTCCGGGCAATCTCTCCCCGTAGTGAAACCTTGGGTGAATCTCTTTGCATCCTGTTTGGTGTCGCCGACGGGAAAAAGGCTTCTTCAATTATTGGCAATATGCCGGTGAGCGCATTCGGCCCCACTATTTTCTGGCCCCAGATAGCCTGGCAGAAACCGTATCACAACAATGCCGTCTGGCCTTTCGTCACTTCATTCTATGGTCTGGCTTCAGCTGCGGTCGGCAGCTGGTCCGGAATCAGGTGCGCCCTTGAATCAAATGAGTCTTTTGCCTATAAGTACGGAACAAACTATGAGAATATGGTTTCTTCCGACGGCAGTACCGCCACTTGCACCAATTCACATCGCCAGTTGTGGAGTATCGCAGGTTTCATTGCCTTGTACAGAAGACTTCTGCTCGGCATTGAATACGGTCAGGACGGCATCAGGTTCAGACCGAGTATCCCGGAGGGAAAGGAAGGGACCAGGACCCTGGAAGGGCTCAAATATCGTAATATGTTGCTGGACATATGCGTTGAGGGGTCAGGTTCGGTAATCAGCGGATTTACTCTCGACGGGTCGCCGTCAGACGATGCTTTCGTGCCCGATACGCTCGTCGGACGCCATAAGGTGGTCATCAATGTGATTGAGGATCCTTCGCACGTGGATATCCCCGTCCCTGTCAGACCTTATACGGTTGATCTCCCGACACCTGAGATGGTGCTTGAAGGCAGGTCCCTGAAATGGACAGCAATAGATAATGCGATGCATTACAAGGTTCTGCGTAACGGCAGGGAGCTTGTACGCACGACAGATACATCGTTCAAACTTCGCAGGAAAGGCGAATACAGTGTCATAGCCGTGAGTCCGGACGGAGTTGAGTCCTTTATGAGTGAGCCGTGCGGATTCTTCAAGACTGTCGTCTCCGGTGAATTCGAACAGAATCTGAACAGGTCCGGCAGTACGTCGGCCATCGAAGTCAGAATCAGACGATCCGGTACATATTCGCTGAAATTCCTATACAGCAACGGTAACGGAGAGGTCGAATACCATAACAAGTGTGCAACCAGAACACTGTATGTGGACGGTAATCCCTGCGGGGCTGTGGTTATGCCACAACGTGGTACAGACTGGAACGACCGCGGATGGAGCACCTGTCTCAATGTGAAACTGCACCGGGGCAGGCACAGGATGGAACTCCGTTATCCGGAGCAGAACATAAATATGAATATTGAGGAAGACCGTGCTGTCGTTCACTCAGTATGCCTGGTTCGGACAGCACGGAGATAAGGCATCAGTTCGCCAGATAGAACGCTTCAGCTGGAACGAGAGTGAAGGTGCCGGTTTCCGGTACAATCCATTCGAGTTCCAGTTTCTGGTCATAATGGCCCTCGAAGTAGGCCATATTGAATTTGTGCATACCTTTTTCAAGATATACGTATCCGGTAGTTATCATATTGCCCCTGTTGTAGTTGTTGTCAACAATCAACCGGTCATCAATGTGGAGTTGTGAGCCGTCATCCGTATCCAGTTTGAAAGTATATACGCCGGATACGGGGGCCTTTAACCAACCGTCAAAGACATAGCCGTACCAGTCTTCCTCCTCGTGCTTCTGCAAGGAAGGGACAGACGTCGTTCCGCTCGTTCTGTAACGCTCGGGAGTGAGGTCATCAACGCTGGTGATGCTCCTTATGGCGGGATCGGAGAAGAATTTGTATTTCAAACCGTTCTTCCTGGCCTTGACATTGCTTGCGGAAAGATAGATGAGGGGATATTCGCAGGTGAAGCTGCTCTTTTCCCCATTGAAAGTGCGGGCTTTGAGGGTGCAGGACCTGTCGAGTGCCACAGGTCCGGAGTAGAGTGTACCATTGCCGGGAGTGGGCTCACTGCCGTCGGTGGTAAAATAGGTGTCGCCGGTCTCACATATGAGCGGAAGCATAACCTTTCCGTCTTTGCATGAGATTCCCTTGTCATCAACCATGGGCATATCGATGTCGCTTTGTATGGTAAAGAGCATTGACATCGGGATTGTGAGGCATTCCGTAGAACTTATATACATGTTTGTCACACTGTATTGGAGACCCATATCAACCTTGGAACGCTCTTCGTCAAAATAGCGGTGGGCGGGGATGCGGATCTGTTTGGAGGGAAGCCCGCAGTCCAGGAAATAGTCGATGTCCGACTGGTTGAAGATGCGGACGCGGATACTTGATCCACGGTCTTCCACCTTCTCTATCTTGAGGGAGGCTCTGAGCAATTTGAGCAGCCATTTGGAATCACCGGCAAGCATGTTGTTGGCATAAGCCACGCTGCGGCGGGCCTTCAGTGCATCGTGGATTGCCTCGACACTGCGATCTTCGGCGAATACGAAGGTCATCGGGCGCATTACATTGGGGATGTCGAAATCGAAGTTCATCGGGCGATGCTGGTCGGATGCGCCGATGAATGCAAGATTGTACTTGCGGATATGGTCGATGGCCAGAGGATAGAATTCGTAGGAATTGAAGACTTCCATGCCCTGTATGCGTCCTGCTTCAATCTCGTCAATCCAGAACTGGCTGAGCTCGCTGTTCTGGTCCGGCCATCCGGGATGATTGCCGGTAACCCAGGCGCCTTCCTTCTGTGCCTGAACAAGAGCGTCGTGTGTCTCTTTCTGACCGAAGTTCAAAGGAATCTTGTAGTCGTTGCAGTTCTTGACGAACAGAACGTTGATGTGACCTATGTCATTCTGGTTGTGTGATATTTCCATTCCCCTGATTAGAAGGATGTCTCGGGCCTGTGCCTCTTTGAGTGCCTGGGGATAGGACTGGTCGTTGTCCCAAGCTTCAGGTTTGCCGAAAGCGGGCAGGTGGTCGGTGATTGCAATTGCATCCAGACCTTCCACAAATGCTTCCATTACGCGCATGCGGGGCGATACGTCTCCATCGCTGTTGACGGTATGCATATGCAGGTCAACCTTGAGCGTGGTGTATCCGTCAATGTCCGGGATATCTATTTTCCGGGGGTTAAAGGCGGTGGGGGGACCGTAATTGCTGTGCTTGATGTATTGGACGTTCCATTCGGAAGGCTGGGCCGAAGCGATAAGTCCTGCGGAGAGCGCCGCTGCAGCCATAAATAGTTTTAATGTCATTTTCATCGGTTTATGATTTTTGGTTGTTTTGTTCCGAAAAATTTCTCTATGACCATCGCTATGGCACCGTCTCCGGTGACGTTACAGGCCGGCCCGTATCCGTCAAGGGCAAGGTACAAGGTCATTACGAGAGCTGTCTGCTCCGGGGAGAACCCCATTATGGACTCAAGAAGTCCGACTGATGCCATCAGAACGCCTCCCATGACTCCGGGAGCCGCTACCGCCGCAATACCCTGCATCATCACGAAACTTGCGTAAACTCCGAAGGGAAGGTCAATTCCGCTCAGGTAGGCCACGGCAATTGCGCTGGTCGCCAGTTTGATGGTGGAACCGCACATGTGAACCGTGGAACAGAGGGGTATGGTGAAATTGACTATGTCATCACTGACTCCGTTTTTGCGGGTGCATTCGGACGTTACAGGTATCACAGCAGAGCTGGAGCATACGGAAAATGCCGTAAGGTAGGCCGGTATCATATTCCACAGGCATTTGAACGGGTTCTTGCCGGCTATGGCACCCGCTATGCAGTACTGAATGATGAGGTATATGACTGAAAGAACGATTCCTGTGAGTATGATTTTGAAGCCGGCTCCCAGAATGACTGAGATCACGCCCTTTGCGGACATTTCGCAAATCATTGAGAAGATGTACCAGGGAAGCAGGGGAATTACTACTTTTCCGATGGTGAGCTTGATTATGGCGCCAAATTCGTCGAATGCTTTTTTGAGAGCTGACGATCCGGTGAAAATAATCCCCACTCCAATCATGAAGGACAGTACCAGAGCGGTGAGGATGTCACATACGGGCGGAATCTTGATGTCAAAATACGGCGTGAATTCCTTTGCGCTCATTATGTCCGTTGAAAGTTCCCCGGGTGTCAGATAGTGGGGGAACAGGCCGGATACGGAAACGTGGGTGAAGAAACCGGCGCAGATGGTGGAACAGTAGGCAATTACCAATACTGAAAGAAGCATCTTGCCCGCACCGCGTCCTACGTTGGCTATGGCCGGGGTCACGAGGCCGAGAATCAACAGCGGAATTATGAATTTGAGCAGCTGCGCAAACAGTACATTGAACGTCTTCAATATCCTGACTGTCCATTCCGGCGCTACAATACCCAGTAATGCACCGCATACTATTGCCAGTACGACTTTGAGGAATAATCCGCCCTTGAATTTGCTCATCTGAAATCCTTTATGACAACGGTATCAAATCCCAATGCAAAAAGTTTGTCCGCCTTGCGGCTTCTGCCGCAGACGATGCAGCGCAGGCCTTCATCGTGTGCTTGCTTGACAGCTTCCGCAGAGAATCCGTCCAGAAGAACCATACTGCATCCGGTATCAACTGCATCCTTGACGGAACCTTCGAGGCATCTCGTTGTGGAGGGAGAGAATCCGGCGAAGATTGAAAGTGCAGTCCGGTCGCCGGAACTGACGTAAACATGGTTCCCGGCATCGTATGCGAAGATGAGACCGGCCAGTTTTGACAGCGACTCTTCGTCCCAACCGCTGCCTGTCAATCTCATATTCATAATTGTATGGCAGGAGAATTTTTTCAGGATGCTTTCAAGGGTGCATCCTTCGTGAAGAATGACGCCTTCGGGTGAAACCGTGAGTTCAAGTCCTATCTCATCAGCATCCATGGCAATTGCCGCTCCAATTGCGGCAAGAGGGCTCCGCCTGACGAGCCTTTTCATTCCTCCGAGGGCGCAGGTCCGGGTTGCGGGCGCCTCTTCCAGCGGAAGAACTATGGCGCTGCCTCCAGGTCTGTAAAGCCATGGTCTGCGGCCTATTTCCATATATTCCGGGTGAGTCGCGGGAGGATTGCCGAATCCGGCCGGTTTAAGGTACTTGACGGAGGGGTCAATGGTGACATCCAATGCTCCGGTCCGGCTTTTCATATTGCCGAGAATCTTTCCCGTGGGGGCCACGACCATTGATGAGCCTCCTACAGTGGCATCCTGTCCCATGCTGACGGAAGCCCTGACCAGGTATGCCCCGGTATTATAGGCGCAGAATTGGTTGATGAATTCAAGAGCCTCGTGCTTGTCGCTCCTCTGAAGGGAGCAACCTATGACAATATCCGGCTTGCGGAGGCCGATGGGACCGAGCATTTCATAATAATAGAAATCGTAGCAGGTAAGGAACGCGTATCTGATACCGTCAATCTCCAGAATGTATGGCTCCGCCCAGTCCCTTGTGTAGGATACGTCGAATCCGAGGTGGTCGCGTTCTCCCGCGGTGACATGCCGCTTGTAGTATTTCCCTGCCAACCTGCCTTCCCTGTCGAATGCGAAAGTGGTGTTGCGAATGCCCTCGGGGACGAAGTCGACGGCATTGACGAAGATGACGGCACCGCATCTTGCGGCCGTTGCCGCACAGGTTTCAAGCAGTCTTGCGTTGTTGGCGTTGACGCACTCCATATAGTCCTCCTGCTCCTTGTAGCGTCCGGGTACGTCACTGAATTCTGGAAGTACGATGAGATCGAGCCCCGGACTGCACTGGCCCAATTGGTCAATCAGCCATTCAAAACTGGCAGGCGTGCCTGTCGGGTCCGGCGCATAGGGGGGCTGAATCACCCTTACGTTCATTTCACGGGCATAGACCGGAACTGCCAGCAGCGTGGCAAGAATTACGGAAACAACGTTTTTGATGGATCTGTTCATTGTGCTTGAATGCTGTAACGGCTTGTAAGTATCCTTATCATCTCCTCTTTGCGGGATTGCAGAAAGGAATCAATCTGAGCGTCGCTCATTTCTGCAACGTTTTCCAGCAGCGGGATGGTGAGGAAGGGTGTGACTGCCAGGGTGACGACGCTGTTGTAAATGTCATTCATCGTGCACTCTTCCGCCAGCCCTTCTGAAATGCTTTTTTTCAGACGTTCGGAATGCATCCCGATGCTGTCCCGGCATACGGTGTTGAAAGCATCCTTGTACTTGCGGAGGAAATCAGGGTGCGTCCTGGCAATGTCGCTGAGAAGGAAGGGGAATCTGCGGTTGCGGTTCATCCCGTCAAAAATGGCTTCTGCCGCTTTGACGGCGACACTGATAACGTTGCCTTCATCCTGCATCAGCGGTTTCAGGCTCCGGAGCAGTTCGTATACGTGATTGTCGAGAATCTGTATGAAAAGCCTTTCCTTTGTCCTGAAGTAGTAATTCACCATTGCGTGCGTGACGCCCGTATTCCTTGCAATAGTAGCCGTGGATGTGGCGTCATAACCGTTCTTGAAGAATTCTTCTTCAGCCGCCTTGAGTATTTCCTCTTCCTTTGTCATTACTGCAAATATACAATTATTTTCTGTGGAAAATCCTGTAAACTACCGGAACGACAATCAAAGTAAGCAATGTGGACAGAGCCATGCCCCCGATGATGACCCAGCCTATGCCATTTCTCAACTCGGCGCTGGAACCGGAAGCCACGGCAACGGGAATCATTCCTATTATGGTTGACAGTGCTGTCATCAGGATGGGCCTGGTCCGTAGTCTGACGGCTTCCACAAGGGCTGTGTCGACATCCATCCCTTCGCGCCTTCTTTCGTTGGCGAAGTCCACCAGCAGGATGGCGTTCTTTGCCACAAGTCCGATAAGCATCACCAGTCCCAGCATGGCATAGATATTAAGGGACGTTGCGGAAAGCGCAAGTGCCAGAATCGCTCCGAGAATGGAGAAGGGGATGGAGAACATCACCACCAGAGGATCCGCCCAGTTGTTGTAAAGCAGAACCAGTGCGAGGTACATAAGAACAATGGAGAGGAGTATCGCTATGGCAAAAACGCTCATGGAATCCATCATTGACTTCATGTTTCCGACAGTCGCCACGCTTATTCCCATCATTCCGGCTTTCCCGCTTACCTTGTCAAGGAACTGAGAGGAGGCCTCACCGGCTGAAATGCCGACCACGTTGGC
Source organism: Candidatus Cryptobacteroides sp. (assembly GCA_045598165.1). Taxonomy (GTDB): domain Bacteria; phylum Bacteroidota; class Bacteroidia; order Bacteroidales; family UBA932; genus Cryptobacteroides. The sequence continues at coordinate 6,424 of JAZLLN010000079.1, read as the reverse complement.
GCTGACGGTGACAGATGAATTCCTGTTGTATCTTTCCAGTCTGTTGGGACCTGTACCGATGCGCACTTCCGCGAACTGGTCGAGAGTGATTCTGCTGCCCTGCTGGTTGATGAACGTGAGGCTGCTCACGTCATCTATATTGTCGCGGTAGAAATTGTCCGCCCTGAGGTTTATGTTGTATTCATTGTCGTCCCTGACGAACTTCATGCTTGTATTGCCCTGGAATGCCATCTGCAAGGTCATCCCCACGTTGTCGAGGGAAAGACCCAGTGCGGACATCTTCTCCCTGTCCACGCTGATTTCCACTTCCGGTCTTCCGCTGCCGGAAGAGAGCTGTTGCTGAAGAGTGCCCGGGATGCTTCTCATGGCTGCGAGGGCGTATTCTCCGAACAGCGCGACAGAATCCGCCTTGCTGCCGGATATGACGTATTCCACATCGGCACTGTTGCCGGATCCATGAAGAGATGCGGCCATCACCTGCACTTTGGCATCTACAAGGTAATCCGTCAGATCCCTCCTGAGTCCGGAAATGTAGAAATGGACGGATTTGTCGCGTTCCGATGGCGGGACCATCCTGCATTTCAGTTCGGCGAGATACGGCGTGCCCTGATTGTTCTCGGTGCTGCTGTTGGTGAGACCAATCATAGACACGACTTCGGTGATTTCCTTCTGCTCGAGCAACCAGGCTTCCGCCTTTGCGACCATCAGGGAGGATTCTTCGATGGAGATGTTCTTGGGCATTTCAAGCATTACCGCGAACTCGCTCTGGTCAACCTTGGGCATGAATTCGAAGCCGATGAAGCCCATGGGGAAGAGCGCGCATATCATCACGGTAAGGGCGATGACGATGATGCCTACCATGCGTTTATGCGACAGAGCCTTTTTCAGTATGCCGGAAACCATATTGCTGAAACTTTCCACCAGTTTTTCAAATCCGGACATCACTTTCCCCCAGACTGTGTCCGTATCGATTACATCCATCTTTCCGAACCGTGAAGTGAGCAGTGGAACGAGGGTGAGCGCAGACAGGAGACTGAAGAGAATGGCGAAGATGATGACTCCGCAGAATTGCCGCAGAATATCGGAAACAAGACTGTTTGTCAATGCGATAGGCAGGAAAACAATCACGAGTACAACGGTGACGGATATGACGGTGAAACCTATTTCCTGCATCGAATCCTTCGTGGCCTGCAATGCGGATTTCCCCATCTCCATATGGCGGCAGACATTCTCGATCACGACTATGGCATCATCCACCAGAACTCCTATCACCACGGACAGACCGAGCAGTGACATGAGGTTCAATGTGAAATTGAACAGCTTCATGCCGATGAACGTTCCTATGAGGGAGAGCGGAACGACAAGCATCACTATCAGTGCGTTTCTCCAGTTGTGAAGGAACAGCAGAATTACAATTGTAACAAGCAGAATGGCCAGCAAAAGGTCTTCGAGGACTGATTTGATGGATTCTCTTGTGAAATCGGAAGTGTCGGACACCGTGTCTATGACCAGAGCGCTGCCCGCATACTTCGTTTCGAGGTCGTGTACGGACTCCTTCACCGCATCGCTCAGCTCAATGGCGTTGGCGTTCTCCTGTTTGAAAATGTTTATGAGAATCGCTTCCTTGCCGTTTACCCTGGCGAGGGAGTTTACGTCCGCTGCGGTCTCCACTACATCTGCAATGTCGGAGAGGCGTATCTGGGTGCCGTTCGGCATAGTCATCAGCACAAGGCTTCTGATCTCATCCACGCTTTTCAATTTGCCGGACAAACGGATGGCGGTATTGGTCTTTCCGTCTTTGAGGCTTCCGGTGGGGAAGTCGAGATTCGCTCCTTTAAGCGCACCCATAACCTGAACCGGCGAGAGTCCGAGTTCACGCATCAGGGCCATGTCCATGTTGACCTGGATTTCCCTCGGATGCCGTCCTACACTTTCCACTTTGGCCATTCCGGGTATTCTCTGGAGTTCCGGGATGATGTCTTTGGTGACGAGGTCGCTGAAATCCACGGCATCCAGGTTGGAACTCAGGGCCAGGGTGATGATAGACTTGGCGTCAACGCTTATTTCGTTCACGATAGGCGCCAGAATCCCGGCCGGAAGTTCGGCCTTCTTCGAATTTATCTTGTTCTGAGCATCGGTGACGGCTTTCTCTATATTCGTTCCGTATGTGAATGACACGAATACCATGGACATTCCTTCGAAAGAGTAGGAACGCATTGACTCGACTCCGGCCATCGAGGACAGGACGTCTTCCAACTTGATTGTCAGAGAACTCTCAACTTCGGTGGGTGATGCTCCGGGATATATTACCTGAACATTGAGGGAAGGGGGAGTGAATTTGGGCATCAATTCCGCCTTCATCGACGAATATCCCAGCAGGCCCAGAATGCCTATTACCAGAAACAGCACAATTACATAAATCGGCTTTCTGATTGACAGATCTGAAATTTTCATAATGCTCGGCCTTATTGGTTAACTACGGTTACCGGAGTCCCTTCCGCTATGTTCATAAGTCCGGCGACGATGACTTCATCTCCTTCCTCAAGTCCTTCCAGGATTTCGATTCTGTCTTCCAGCATATCTCCAAGCCGGACTTCCCTGCGTTGCGCCACTCCGTTTTCGACCACATAGACATTGGCTGAAAGCACGCTTCCCACAACAGCCTTGCGGGGGATGAGGAACCCGGCCTGCTCTCCGGAGATGTCGAAAACGGCTTTGAGGTACATCCCCACGTGAAGGTCAGGATCCTTGTCGAAACTTATCTCAACGGGGTAGTTGAGGCCGCGGTCCGTCTTGATGCCTATGCTCTTCACGGTTCCGCTGAATGTCTTGTCATATGTCTCTTTATCAGCGGCTTTGACTTTCTGGCCTACGGAAATAAGACGCACCTTTGATTCCGGAACGTTGCAGGTCATCTTTATCCTGCTGTCATCCACTATTTCAAACAGGGGGACATTCGGAGCTATGAGCGAGCCGGTTTCTACGAAACGGGCATTGACTGTACCGGAAATGGGCGCTTTGACGACCGAATTGTCCAATTTCCACTTGCTTACCGTAAGGCGGCTTTCCGCCGCCACCAGCTGGGTGCGTATGTTGTCAAGCTGCTGATTCGTGATGCCGCCGGCTTCGAAAGAACGGGTGAATCGTTCCTCGTCTTTTTTCAGGGCATCGTACGCGGCTTTTGCCGCCTTGTAGTCGGCTTCCAGGAGTTGCGAGTCAATCTTCAGCAATGGAGCACCCTGGGCAACGCGGCTGCCTTTGTCGGCATAGATTTCCTGGACGCGTCCGCTGATTTCCGAAACGAAATTAAGCTCTTTGTTGGCCTGCGCCACGCCGTTTGACGTGAAACTGCGTCCTCCATCCTCTTTCGTTACCGTGCAGGTGGTCACTACTTCCCTGGTACCTGTCTTTGCGACAGACATTGTCTGTTCCTGCATTTTCTTTCTGTTGCCGGCGAGCAGGAGGATCATCCCGGCCACTGCCATTACCGCAATAATGATTCCAATAGTCTTTTTCATATCTGTGTCTTAGTTTTCCAATATTTCCTTCACTGTTCCGTTGGCCTTCATAAGGTCGATGTAGGCTTTGACGCAGTTGTTGAGTGCGTTGACATAGTTCATCTGAGCCTGGATGTTTGATGAAGATGCATTGAGCAGGTCTGAAAGCGTGGAGATTCCCTCTGTGTAGTTGCTTTCCGTGACTTTCAGTACGTTCCCTGCCAGTTCTTTGTTGCGTTTTTGAGAATTGATGCTTCTCCGGTTCCGGTCCATCTGCATCCTGGCATTGTTGTAGCCCATTGTCAGGGACTGAACGAGCATGTTCTCGTCCTTCATGGATTTCTTTATCTCAATTTCCGTTTTCTTTATTTTTGCATTCTTCGACATTCCGTTGAAGATGGGGAAGCGGAGGTTCAACGATATCATGGACATCGGGAAATGGTGAAAGGTTTCCCCGTAGAAATGATCACCCATGTAGTTCTGAGAATAGTTTGCGCTCAGCGAGAGCATGGGAAGAGTCTCCGATATGGCGGACTTTCGCTGAAGGTCCAGCATCGTCTGCTGCTTTTTGAGCATCTTGAAGGGAATCTGCTCCTCGATAATGTAATCATTTATCGATTCTTCGAAGATAAGGGTTTCGATATAGTCCAGGTCTGCCGGTACCAGTTCTATGTCATCGGTCATCGGAAACCCCATCTCCAGCTTCAAAAGGTTCTTCTGGATTTCAAGAGCCTGAATCAGGGAGAGTTTCTCGGTCTCCAGATTGGTTTTGGTGACGGAAATCCTGTCTGCGTCCACATTCCTGACCAGCCCCAGTCCTCTGTTGGCTTCCATAATGCCTCCCAGCCTGTCCATTACAGCGATGCTTTCATCGAACAGACCAATGGAATATCGCAGGATCTGGGCATTGAAGAACAAGGTGCTCGTTTTGACTATGACATCATCAGTGTCGGCTTCTTTCCCGAGAGCGGCCATTTCTTCAGCGGCTTTTGCAATGCCGACAGCATTGAAAAGCGAGAAATTGAGCAGCTGTTGCGTAAGAGATACACCCCAGTTGGCGCTGAGGTCCATACCCATGGTTACAGTCATGTACTTCGCGGCATTGGGGTCACGCATCGGTTCAGGCATCATCGAATTGACGAAATTCGGCATGGCGATGGTGGTTTTCTGGATGTTGTATGAGAAGCCGCTTGATGCATTGACCTGAGGCAGCAGCGATCCGATGATCTCCCTTCTGGACTGAAGGGCTGATTCAATCGCGAGTCTGTCCTTTTGGAGTGAAGCGTTGTGTTCGAGGGAAAATCCGAGGCATTGCTGCAGTGTCATCGGCTCTCCGTACTCTTCTGCTCCCGTTATGACGGGAACCAGGCTTGCAATCAGAATAATGATTGATTTTTTCATATTAACCACTCTGTTTAACAATATCGTTAATGCAAATGTAATGAAAGTTGATTATATTTGTGTCATATGAAACGATTTTTTCTGTCTTTTTTTGCTCTGACAGTTTTCGGCGTGGGCCTGAGCGCTGCGGATATCAGCTCCGACAGTCTGAAGTGCCGTCAGGAAATCAGGCTTGGCATTGGAGATATGATGTTCGAGACCCTCAGTCAGAAAAATCAGAAGGCGACTAATAAGTGATTATTGGTCGCTTTCTTTGTAGATGGATGCGACTCCCGGCGAGGCTGCTCGCCTCCTCTGGAGTCAAAAGAGTCGGAGATTTTGCCAGATAGCAAAGTCTCCGACTTCTTTTGACCCTGCCTCCATCACGCCCTGCTGCTGCAGGCCGCGGATGTCGGCACCCGCTTCCGTGCCGCGGGTGGCACGTCCCTCGGAGGCGACAGCCTTCGCCCGTTCCGTTCCGCATCCATCACGGAGATCATCTTCTTTATGTTGTGGGCAATGGCTATTGTCGCGAACTCCGCGCCAGTCAGCTTGCTCCCTCGATAGTGGAAGCGTCTGAAGCGGCCGTCATACTTGATTTGCCCGAAGACGGCCTCCGGCTCAACGGGGCGCATGCTCCTATGATACAGGCCCCTCTCGCTGGTCAGCAGCTCCTTCGCATGGTCTCTGTATTGCCTACTTCGGACATTTACGTCTATGGTCCTGTTCCCTTTGCCCTTGAAGCAAAGTCCACGAAGAGGGCATCCTTCGCAGTTCTGAGCACGGTACAACTTCGAGTAGCTACGGTATCCAAGATCCGATGTCCTGACCTTGTCTCCGACATACGTCATGTGCTGCCCCATCGGACACACGAAGTAGTCATCCTCGGCATTGTAGTGCAGGTGCTCCGGAAGGAACGGGTTCTTTAGCGTCTTGCGCTTGAGCTCAGTATGGAAGAGCGGGTATTTTACATATCCATCGATGCCGTTCATTTCCAGATATTCGTAGTTCTCCTCGTTGCCGTAGCCCGAGTCCGCGATTACCTCGGCGCTGTGCTTCCCGTACCTCCGCTCGAAAGTGTCCATGTGGTTGATGAACGTACCCCAGTCCGTCGGACGCCAGGACATGGTGTAATGTGTGATGAACTGACGCTCGGTGGATATCTGCACGTTATATCCCGGCTTCGTCTGGCCGTTGTTCATCGCGTCCTCCTTCATGCGCATGAACGTGGCGTCGGGATCCGTCTTGCTGCAGCTGTTCCGCTCGCCGAGTATATCCAGCTTCTCGTCATACTCCTTCATCTTCTCCGCATGCACTTCCTTCACTTCGGACACAACTTTGCGGAGCTTCCTGTCGCTGATGCCGCGCCTGTCCATCTCATCTAGTATTTGGCCTGTACGCTCTGTCATCTCTGCCGGTGTCATCACGTCCTCCTTCTCTTCACCAAGCTCCATGTTCAGTTCCTTTTGTGCTTCGGCAAGTATGGCTTTCACCTTACGGTCAAGTTTCTCACGGTTCGTCTGGGTGGCCTTCTTCCATACGAAGGT
>JAZLLN010000078.1:0-11110 GCA_045598165.1 Candidatus Cryptobacteroides sp. | reverse complement strand
CAATGGAGGAACGGGAACACACCTTGGCCGAATTACGGAAGATGGAGCAGGTACGTAATTTTCTCATCGAACAAGGCGCGGTGGATTTGGATGGATTAAAAGATTTTTCAGAAAATGAATAGGGCAATTGAAATAGTTAAGGAGAATCAAATAGTGAGTGACCGGTGGCAGAGCGAAGCTACTGAAGCTAGAGATAATTGGGGATGGATGAGATATTCGATGCAGATAGCATTGAAAGTGCGGTCTAAAATGAAGGCGGACGGCATTACCCAATGCATCTTGGCAACCAGGCTTGGTTGTACCCAACAATATGTATCGCTGATTCTAAAAGGTAAAGAGAACCTTACACTAGAAACTATTGCCAAGCTGGAATCCGCTCTGCATATCGACCTGTGGGGGCAATCCTGCCTGGTCGATGGATATCAAAGCATTCTGCCGACCAGGCAATATCTCAGTGACAATGCTACTCCTGAATATGGAAATTGCCCGAAATAAGGTTCGATTTCCGGACCGTTTGGTCTACAAAAGCGGAGAATTCTACGGAGTTCTCCGCTTTTGCGTTGTATTCTTCAAATAATCATTAAATTTGCAAAAACAGTGTTGAACGATTATGCCTACCATTTCTGAATTTTTCGGAATATTTATCTATCTCAGATTTCTTGACCATAATCCTCCTCACTTTCATGCAAAGTACGGAGACCAGGAAGTTACGATAGACATCGTGAACGGGACTATCCGTGGTGAAATGTCTGAAAGGGCATTGCGCCTTGTTCTTGAATGGCTTTCGATTCATCGTGATGAAATAATGGAAGCATGGCAAAAGGCTGCAAATGGTGAACAGCCTGGTAAAATAGAACCTCTTAAGTAAAAGTTATATATTATGTTAAAGATTACTCAAGCAAGTTACGTGAAAGACTACCAGATTAAGGTTGTCTTCAATGACGGGGCCTGTCGTGTCTTTGACTTCAGCCCAATTATCGCCAAGTATCCTGTATTCAAGGAGCTCAGCGATCTCTCCAAGTTTCGAGGCTATGTTCTTACTGACACCTTGGAGTGGAATGATGGCGAGATTGACATCGCTCCCGAGTTTCTGTACGAAAACGGTGTGGTTGCCAAATGTTAATATCAAAAGCATAAGTTTACACAAGAAACAAGTTCGATTCCCGGACCCTTTGGTCTACAACCTGCCAACTGGATTTCTTGCGAAACTTAAATTAATATTGTAAATTTGTATTTGAAGATGCCCAAAAAAAGACACTCATTCTTTAACACATTCCTCCCGCTATTATCGCGTCGGGGGGGGGGTATCTATCATATAGTCAATCATTTACATTCTTCTATGACTGTTTCTGTCAAACAGAAGCGGGGATTTTCATATCCAAACGGAACTGTTCCGTTTTTCGTGCCTTAAGTATTCAAACTCACTTTTATCAACTATCACTTAATTACTAACCTTTAAAATCACAGGAAATGAAGAAACTGATTCTTACAACATTTCTATTAATCTCCTGCGTTCTTGTCAATGCACAAGTAAAGCAAATTACCGGCACTGTGGTTGACAAAGCAGGAGAACCTGTTATCGGAGCCTCTGTTATCGAGCAGAATGTGACTCCGACAAACGGTGCGATCACAGCTGTAGATGGAACATTCTCTCTACAAGTCAAGGAAAATGCTGTCCTGAGCGTGTCCGCCATCGGATACAAGACTGCAGAGGTCGCAGCGCAGGGAAAAAGTTCTTTTACTATTACACTTAGTGATGACAATGAACTTCTCGATGAGGTTGTCGTTGTAGGTTACGGTGTTCAAAAAAAGGTCAATCTGACCGGAGCAGTCGCTTCCGTCAAGGGAGAAGAATTGCAGGCCCGTCCTCTTGGCGACATCACTCAGGCTCTTCAGGGCCTTGTCCCGGGCCTTACCGTATCATCACCTTCAGCCGGCACTCCGGGTGCTTCATCCACAATTCAACTCCGAGGTCAAGGTAACCTTTCGGGTACCGGCACCCCTTATGTCCTTGTTGACGGCGTCGAGATGAGTCTGCAGGATGTCAACCCCAATGATGTGGAGAGCATTTCTGTCCTTAAGGATGCATCAGCTTGTGCTATCTACGGAGCTCGCGCCGCATACGGAGTCATCCTCGTCACCACAAAGAAAGGACAGGATGGCAAGGCTACGGTAAGCTATCAGGGCAATGTGGGTTGGAGTGCTCCTACCCGCCTTCCTCATATGGTTGATTCCTATACTTTCGCCCAGTATTGGAATGACGGTGTTACAAATGCGGGTATGCCCGGCAGGAAGTATTCCGACGAAAAACTCGGCCTTCTCAAGCAGTTCTGCGAGAATCCTTCATCTGTCGACCCTTGGCAGGAGTTGGGAGCCGGCGCTTCGATGAACCCGGCATTCGAGAACTCGGAGAGCGGCATCGGCAATACCGACTATTTCGCCCTTCATTACAAGGATTGGGCTTTGAAACACAAGCATAACCTGAGCGTGAGCGGTGGCAACAAGAACACCAAGTATTATATCAGTGGGGGTATGTATTCGGAAGACGGTATCCTCAGATATGCCAAGATGGATTATAAGAGGTTCAACGTTTCAGCAAATATGTCAGCTCAGGTATTCAAATGGCTGAAGGCTTCCGTCAATACCAAGTTCAGCCATTCTATTCAGGATTCTCCTTTCGGTGACGGCGGTTTGAGCTACGGCTTCTTCCATTCCCTCGCCCGCTTCCGTCCTACTGTTCACCACATTGACCCCAATGGACATTTTACGGAACTTTCTATGATTCCGTATCTGCAAAGCGGCACTTTCACCCAAAACAACAAGGATAACTTCGATATCACCGGCTCCCTTCAGGCTCAGCCTGTAAAGAACTGGTTCATCAATCTGGAATACACCAACAAGCAGGGCATCAGCAACTACGAGGCGGAGAACATCGCACCTGACATCTATGCCGCTGACGGCAAGACCACAAGCAAGGGCCAGAGAGATGAGCTTGGAATCTACAAGGATGGCAAATACACTAAGTCCAACACGCACAGAGTGTATCAGAGTATCAATCTCTACACTTCCTACACGGCTTCCATAGCTGACAAACACAACTTCTCCGTTCTCCTCGGTTTCCAGGAAGAGCAGCTGAATTACAACTATACCTACAACTCCGTTACCGGTCTGTATTCGACATCCAATCCCAACGCCTCTATGGGTTCTGGCGATAAGGTCTCCCAAGACAACCGCTACAGCTGGGCTACAATGGGATTCTTTGGACGTATCAACTATGACTACAAGGGTAGGTATCTGCTCGAATTGAACGGACGATACGACGGTTCTTCTCGTTTCGCCGCCGATCACCGTTGGGGATTCTTCCCTTCAGTATCCGCCGGCTGGAACATCCACAAGGAGAAATTCATGTCGAATGCAAAAGCTGTCTCCAACCTCAAGTTGAGGGCTTCTTACGGTCTCCTTGGAAACCAGGCAGGAGCTGCAACCTATACCTTTGCTTCTACGATGAGCCTCAGCGGTGGCCTTGGAAGCTACATTTACAGTGACGGACGTCACAACTACACCAATGCCCCCGGTGTCGTTGACCCCTCAACTACCTGGGAGAAGGTGAAGAGCGTCAATGTCGGTCTTGATTTCGGATTCTTCAATGATGCTCTCTACGGATCATTCGACGTGTTCCAGCGTGACACGAAGGATATGTTGGGCCCGGGTCTTGACTTCCCCGATTTCTTCGGAGCAAGCGCACCTCAGACCAACAACGCTTCACTTCGTAACCGTGGTTGGGAATTCGCCATCAACTATAGAGGAAGCATCGGAAAGGACTTCAGATATACTGTAGGAGGCTCTGTTTCCGATGCTACATCAATCGTTACCGAATACGAGAATCCCACCTTCACCAACCCTTCCGGCAACTGGTATAACGGCAGATCGGTAGGCGAAATCTGGGGTTACAGGGCGGAAGGCCTCATCCAGACTCAGGCGGAGGCGGATGCATACAACAAGAACGTTAACCTCTCTTACCTCAGTTCTTCTCCTTGGGCTCCCGGTGATGTCAAATATGTGGATATCAATAATGACGGAGCGATTAACAATGGCAAGAACGTTCTCGGTGACACCGGAGACCTTACAATCATCGGCGACACAACCCCCAGGTTCAACTATACATTTAATTTCCTCTTGGAATACAAGGGACTTGCCCTCAGCGCACTATTTCAGGGTGTCGGCAAACGTGACTGGTTCCCCAACGGAGTTTATTTCTGGGGATGGGGTCCCTTCGCACAGGTCACTGTATTCGACGAGCACCTCGATTATTGGTCCGAATCCAACCCGGACGCTTACTATCCGAAGCCTTACATCCATAATGCAGGCGGTATCGGAGTTTACCAGAACAAGAACAAGCAGACTTCCGACCGTTATCTGCAGGATGCTTCCTATCTGAGGCTCAAGACTCTCACCCTGTCTTACGATCTTCCTCAAAAATGGATGGACAAGATTAAAATGAAAGGCGTGAAGGTTTACTTCTCCGGAGAGAACCTGTTCACCGTCACCAAACTCTCGAAGATATTCGATCCCGAGGGAATCTTCTCATCCAACTCCTACACTTCAGAAGGTGGTAAGAACTACCCTATGAACAAAGTGGTTTCTTTCGGTCTTGTGGTTAATCTTTAAATCGATACAGACATGAGAACAAAAAATATCATTCTGCTTAGCGCAGCATTATTTGCACTTACCGCATGTTTTGATCTGAACAAAACACCGGAAGGAGTTCTGTCAACAACAGGAGCTTTCACATCCATAGGTGAGATTCAGAATTATGTGAACCAATTCTACGAGAGCGCCGTGCGTATAAACGAAATGACCGCCGGCGGCGGCAGTGGAATCTGCGGAACAGATATCAACAGCGACAACCTCGCATCCAATGCGGCGGTTACCAGAATCAACGGTGGACTTGCGAAGTCCAACGCATCTTCGTTGAGCGCCTACAACAACATTAGGAACGTCAACTTCTTCCTGAACAATCTTGACAACTATCCCAGCCCTGACCAGAGCCAGTTCAAACAGCTTGTCGGTGAAGGTTATTATTTCCGTGCGTGGTACTACTATCAACTGTTCATCAGTTACGGTCCCATCGCAATTGTCAAAGAGCCTCTGGACCCTGATCCCGAGAAGATGAGAATAGGAAGGAGCAGTCGTACCGAAGTTGCTGATTTCATCATCTCCGACCTCAAGACAGCTATCGATAACTTGGGTGAGCAATCATCCTGTGCCGGAATGAGAATCCACAAGGACGTGGCCCGTGCTCTTCTCAGCGAGGTTGCTCTCTTCGAGGGAACCTGGGAGAAATATCATAAGGCTGCCGGTGATGCCTTCTATGACAAAGCCATCACTGACGCCAAGATCAAGGAATATCTCCAGACAGCTGCAGATGCAGCCAAAGCTGTTATGGACAGAGGCGTGTGGGCTATCTCGACTGCCGGTGGAGTCAATGATGCATACCGCAGCATTTTCGCCACGACAGACCTTGGGTCCAACAAGGAAATCCTGTGGTACAAGAAGTATGATGGTGACAATGTCGGCAACTGCGTTGACAGATATCTCAATACAGGCGGTGCAGGTATCGGCGTGACTGCCTCTCTCGTTGATGACTATCTTACAATTGACGGAAAGCCTTTCATCGGTGAGGAAAAGGAGAATGCGAAGAAGGCCGCTTACGGCACGGAACTTCAGCCCACTCTCCGCGATCCCCGTCTCGCCCAGACAGTCGCTATTCCCGGACAGAAGATTCATCCTAACGGCAAGACTCTGGACTTTGCACCTCTGGCAGGTGACGGTTCCGCATACGGCACCAACACTACCGGATATACTCTGTTGAAACACAACCAGATTGATTATACAGGAAATGTTCAGGCTGAGTATAAAGGTGCGACACCTGCAATTCAGTTCCGTTATGCTGACATCCTTCTCAACTATGCCGAGGCTCTTGCCGAAATTGACGGAGCGGCCAATGCTCAGAGCATCATCAATGCCGTTCAACCTCTCCGTGACCGTGTAGGTATGCCTGGTATGGATTTCGACAGGGAGTACAATACCGCTTCCGATTATCCTTTCAAAGATTTGGATAAATATGTACAAGCGGTACGCCGTGAACGTAGAGTCGAGCAAGCCGTTGAAGGTCGCCGTCTGACCGACATTCTCCGCTGGGCTGCAGCTGACAAAGCCCTCAGGGGATGGTGGCCTACCGGTGCTCGTTTCACCGGGACCAATCTTGGCGAGAAATTCAAGGATGCAGGCATTCGTGTCAACGAAAAAGGTGACATAGTCCCTATCAATCCCGAAACGGCCGGTTTCGATGGCGGTTATGGATTCAAACTGGACAGAGATTATCTGCTTCCTATCCAGGAACGAATGATTTCCATTACAGAAGGCCTTTGGGAGCAGAACCCCGGCTGGTAATCTGATTCGAAGTTCCGTGTGAACTCAGTCTTTATTTATTAAGTTCCGCAAATACGGTTTTTAACTTATATTTGCGGAACTTGTTTTTGATAACACTTTAAAAGATGAAAGATATATCCAAACTGACAGCCCTTGCATCACTGACTGCATTTGTACCATCCGCCTGCAAGGCTCCGGAGACGAACGGAGATGGCGGGAAAAAGCCCCTGAACATCGTGTACATAATGTGCGACGACCACTCGTACCAGACTATCAGCGCATACGACAACAGGTTCATCGAGACCCCCAACATCGACAGGATAGGTGCGGAAGGAGTGAGGTTCACCAACAGCTTTGTTGCGAACTCCCTCAGCGGCCCCTCCAGGGCGTGTCTGCTCACAGGCAAGCACTCGCACAAGAACGGATTTACCAACAACGAGCACGGCATCTTCGACGGTAGCCAGCAGACAGTGCAGCAGTTGCTTCGCGATGCGGGTTACACTACCGCAATGGTAGGGAAGTGGCATCTTGTGAGCGAACCCACCGGCTTCGATTACTGGAACATCCTCACCGGGCAGGGCAACTATTACAACCCCACGTTCATTGACAATGGCGAGCAGAAAGTGATGCCCGGTTACGCTACCAACATCACCACCGATTTGGCTCTCGACTGGTTGGAGAACGGGCGCGACAAGTCTAAGCCATTCTGCCTGTTCCTGCACCATAAGGCTCCTCACCGCACCTGGATGCCAGACCTCTGCGACCTCGACCTCTACAACGATGTCGTGTATCCTCTGCCCGAGACTTTCTACGATGACTACGAAAGCCGCGAGGCGGCCGGATTGCAGGAACTCAGCATCATCAAGGATATGAACATCGTGTATGACCTCAAGATGGCAGACCCGGAGAATGAGATCCACACCCCGGAGAACCCGGGCCTCGAAGGGGCTGGAAGAGGTATGTACACACCCTCTGCCGAAGGGGAACTCAGGTCCGGAAAGATGACCCCCGAGCAGTTCTCCAAATGGAACGCGCACTACGGCCCCATTATCGAGAAGTTCAAGAAGGACAGCCTCTCCGGCAAAGAACTGTATGAGTGGAAGTACCAGCACTATATGCACGATTACTGCCGCGTGATTCATTCCGTGGACAGAAATGTTGGAAGAGTGTATGACTACCTGAATGAACAAGGGCTGCTGGAAAATACCATCGTCATCTACACCTCCGACCAGGGCTTCTATATGGGTGAGCACGGCTATTTCGACAAGAGGTTTATGTATGAGGAGAGTTTCAGGACACCTCTTCTGGTCAGAATGCCGGACTGCTGCAAGACGGCGTTGAGAGGCACGGACGTTGACGGCTTTGTCCAAAACATTGACCACGCCGCTATGTTCCTCGAAGTGGCCGGAGCGGATATTCCTTCGGACATACAGGGCGAAAGCTATCTCCGTCTGCTGAATGGCAACGACAGGGGTTGGAGGAAGTCTCTCTACTACCACTATTACGAATATCCCGCGGAGCATTGTGTGCGCCGCCACTACGGTGTGAGAACCGATGGCTGGAGCCTTATGCATTTCTACAACGACATCGACGAATGGGAACTCTTCGACCTGAAGAACGATCCGTCGCAGCTGCACAACGTTTACGGCAAGCCCGGCTACGAGAAGGTGACGAAGAAACTCCGGAAAGAGCTTGTCCGGCTCCAGACCCTCTACGACGACCCCATTGAATCCGAACTGAAAAATTAAAAGAGGTTTCCCCAAAATAAAAAATGAATATGTCATACACTGCTTCCGATATACGGCAGATTGTTGCTGCCCAAAAGACATTTTTCCGGACAGGGACCACTTTGGACGTTAAATGGCGTCTGCGCCAGTTGCGCACATTGCGCGATGCCGTCATTGCGCACGAAAAAGAGTTTGAAGAAGCTTTGCATAAAGATCTTGGACGTTGCGCTACAGAGGCATATTTATGTGATATAGGCCCTATTGTGGTAGAAATAAACGAAATGCTCCGAGGACTGCGCCGATGGGCGCGCCCGGAGAAGCATTTTAGTGGCTTGATGTGCTTTCCGAGTATTATTACCAAGGTCTATAAAATGCCTTATGGCGTTACGCTCGTGATAAGCCCTTTCAATTTCCCGATTCTGCTTACGCTCGGAGTGGTCGCTGCCAGCATCTGCGGAGGAAATACGGTTGTAATCAAAGCTAGCGCCAAATCGTGCTTCTGTACGGAAGTCATGAAAAAGTTCATTGCCGAGATATTTCCTTCGGAATTCGTGACTTTGATAGATGGAGGGCACGACATTGCCGATATGTGTCTGGAACAAAGGTGGGATAAGATTTTCTATACCGGCTCTCCGAAAGTGGGCAGGCACGTTCTGGCCAAGGCTGCGGAGAATCTGACGCCCGTAGCCTTGGAATTGGGAGGGGAAACCGGGAACTGGTGCATTGTACGCAAGGACGCTGATATCAGAGATGCCGCTCGCAAGATAGCTTTTTTCAAACTTTGCAATGCCGGCCAGATATGCATAAATATCAATCAGGTGGCTGTCGCGCAGGAAATTGCCGGAGAGTTCCTGGAAGCTCTGAAGGATGCATTCCGCAAGCAGATTGGCGAGGATGCACAGGACAATGAGGAATATGCTGGAATGATTACCCGTCAAGCATATGACAAGTGCTCTTCTCTTGCCGATGAATATCGGGAACGCATTGTGTTCGGCGGTAAAGGAAATGCAGATGCACTGCGATATGCGCCAACAGTCATCTATCCTGTCGATATCAATGATCCAATCGTTCAGAAAGAGCTGTTCTGCCCTTTACTGCCCGTTGTGCCTTTCAGGGATAGCGAGGTCGATTCAATTCTTGACGTTATTGCAGGCCGGGAGCATCCTCTTGCCATGTACCTGTTTACCAAGAACATAAGATGGGCTGAACGTGTAATGAGTTCTCATCAGTACGGTGGCGGTTGTATCAACGAAGTGTGCGTGCATATGATGGTTAAGGGCGTACCTTTCGGAGGCGTGGGCCATTCAGGGATGGGAGCTTATCACGGTGAGTGGGGGTTCCGCGAGTTTACTCACGCCTCGACAGTCTTGAAAGGAAGTCCCTGTATGAATCTTTCTTTGCGGGAACATCCATACAGGGAGAAGAAAATTCTGCCTCTGCTTCGTCTTCTGGAGAAATAAACCTGCATTCATCTGTACACACACAACTGACTTTATCATTCGCATACCCAACCAAGTTTCTGTAATTTGGATAATTTATATAAAGTATATATATTTGCAGGGTATGAGAATTATTACGAAAGAACCATTACGGTTATATGCGGATAAGCATCCTGATTGCAAAACAGCAATACAGGAATGGATAGCAAAAGTCGAAGAGAGCCAGTGGAATAGTTTTGCTGATGTCAGACAGACTTTCGGTGATGCAGACATGCCGGGGAATCAGCATTATGTTTTCAATATCCATGGTAATCATCATAGACTGGTTGTAGTCGTAAAATTCTTCAATCATACCATCCTTGTAAGATGGATTGGCACACATGCAGAATATGATAAAATAAAAGATGTTACAATATTATGACAAAGATTGAATCCAAAGAGCAGTATGAGTGGGCACTCGGCAGAATTGAAGCATTGGTAAATGACGTTACCGAAGAGATGCCTGACAATGATCCCAGAAAGATGGAATATTGCATTCTTTCCAATCTTGTTGCCGATTACTCTGATGAACATTTCGACCTGGGAACGCCCACTTTACAGGAATGTCTCAAAGAGCGTATGTTTGAGCAAGGTCTGTCTCAAAAGGATGTTGCCGGAATGTTGGGCACAAGCCAATCTAGAGTCAGCGAACTCATTGCCGGGAAATGCAATCCCACATTCGAGTTGGCTCAAAACATATGCCGGAATCTTGGTATACCACCGGCCGTGGTTCTTGGAATTTGACCGTTCTCGAGCCTAACTATTCAGGAACGTAGTTGGAATCATTCCATATCCGATTACGTTCTTTCGAAGCCGTTGACTTTGTTTGCGGGGGAATTTTCCTGATTTTTTACCCCGTTTGGTATTAAAAATATCATTTGGGGGGAGTTTGAGCCTTAAATTCCCCCGATACAGCTTCAAAAGTTGTGCGGACGCGAGTGACTGGCGTATTGCGTAACTGACATCATTCACGTCAGCTTCTAACAACATAACTTTGCATTCATCCGCCCATACAACTGTAACTAACGTGCCCACAAATATAATGCACTGTTTTATAGGATATTACAGCGGCGTCTTGATATGAGCTAAAGATGTAAAAATGGGAAACAGAGCGATTTGTCCTGTTGAAAGTAAAGCTGATTTTAATGTCTCACTTAATATCTCATTTAATGTCTCATGCGATGAGAGGTTATTTTGGTCTGACAAACTTGGCCCAATTTGCTAAAATATTTGCGCGAGTTATATAAAATACATATCTTCGCGCTAGTATTCATTAAACTTAAGCAAATTTTACTGCGACAGTATGGTAATTAATAGCTTTTTAATAGAAGGTATATCCAATATCGGCCGCCTGAGATTGGACCTTGGTCATTTGAATGCCCTTATAGCACCCAACGGCTATGGTAAAAGCAATGTGCTGAACGCTGTTGAATTCGGGATGAAATTTCTTTCGGCAACTCAGCAGGAGAAATT
>JAZLLN010000077.1:0-14882 GCA_045598165.1 Candidatus Cryptobacteroides sp. | reverse complement strand
TCAACGTGTATGGGTGGGTGCTCGCGTACATATAATCTCCGTTCTTGTGAGGTGACAGTCTGTAGATGCTGTCTTCTTTTGCAGGTCTGGACATGGCTCTTGTCGGTTCTTATATTAATTATACAAATGTATAAATAATATAAGAAACAAACAAGGCTTTGACGGTATTCTATCAGTTATTTATACAAATTATTGTAAAATTCACATTGACGAATTAACCCTGGCTATTCCCAATTCCCCATTGAAAGTGTCAGCCCCGGTATTCCAGAAACACTCTACCGTGGCAGTGAAAGGAATTCCCTTGACAATCTCAGCACAAGAAAGCGTTATCCCCTGCTTTTTGGAAGTGTCATAGTGACAGAGGTCTATGCTTGCAGAGCTTTCCCCTCCACAATTCTTTTTCAGATTGAAAATGGCATTCTGTTCTTTTGTGAATTCTCCGATTCCAGGATAGGCATAGTAGCCGTTGTCGACGCCTCCCCACCCCCAGTTGATGTAAAATCTATCCTGAGAGTCGTACCCAGTCACCAGAAACTGATGACCAGAAGTCGGATTTACGCCGGAATAAATCAAAGGGCCCACATTCCTGATATTATTCTTTACCATTTCAATCCACTCCGCATCAGTGTACATATTCGCATATTTAAAAGCGGCCGATTTATCGTAATCCATATATTTCACCATCGCCCCACGGATATCTTCCGAGTAAGCGGATGTCCCTTCATCTTCCAACCCGTATTGAGCATTGATGATAACTCCACAGTGATACAATAGAGTGGAAACAGCATCCTTTTCGGTATTGGTAGATTTGCTTGACAGCGATACCGGCATATTCTTCCAGTCATATGGTTTGCCGAGCACCACACTAGGGACGGAACAACTTCCGCATGTGTAAGCCGGTACCGTACCGTATCCCGCCACAGGCCACTCATAGTATTTCATAAGTATGCCCATTGCCGTGGCCACACATCCGGTGAGAGCTTGTTTTCCGTCAATCTTCGGACAACAGATATTATATGGATTCCCCTGATTCCACAGTGCGGTTTCGAGGAGCAGTCCATCCCCCTCTGTTCTGACAGTTCCGTCCGCTATGTATCTGTCCCATTCTTTTTTTGTTTCCGCTGTAGCATTCAACCCTTTTGACCTATTGGAAGCTATTATCTTTGTCCAAACATTCATCCAACTCTGAAAATTGGGCATTGATCCATCATAAACGAACCTCTCCTCTGTGGAATAGCCAATGACCGGCATCACCGAATCATCCCCGGCAATTATGACAAAACCTTGCCCGGGAGTATTATAGACATAGTATTCGTTAATGTCCGTTCCATCTTTTGTTGTTATCTTCTCATTGACCAGGTGCAGGGCATTTGTGTCACATCTCCTGTTTCTTGACTCAAGGAATCGTGATGCCACTTTTCTGCAGACGTTTTCCGACATAGGTGTTGAATATGCCACAAAAGGCAGAAGTAGCAGAAGCAATAATAGGATTCGTTTCATATTGAGATTACGATGCAAGGGGGAAAGTTAACATACAAAGGGGTTGGCCGGATCTCTCAGTCAACCCCTTTGTTATCAAATACAATCAATTACTTTTTGATTTCAGTGTTGTAAAGAGTTTCGCACTCAGGAATCGCCCATGTCCAATTGCTGCTGGCAGCAGTAATCGTGGTAGCAGTCGAGGTGTGGCAGTTTCCACCTTCCTTGAATGACTTCCTCACAATGTCACGCTTCCAACGTTTGATATCATACCAGTTGAAGCCTTCGCCCCAAAGCTCGAGCTCACGGTAGTCTACGATTTCCTGGAAAAGGTCAGCACCTGTTTTGCTGCAAGTGTATGCAGGGTTACGTCCTGAATCTGCATTGAGCTCCATAAGAGAAGCCTGTGCGGCTTCTTCGAAGCCAAGGAAGTAATTTGCTTCAGCCTCGATAAGAGCCATCTCGCTTGAACGGATAAAGCAGAGATAAGAAACGCCGGGAGTATCGAATACCCAGAATTTGAGTTGGGCTCCAATGTAAAAATATCCAGATTGGTAAGCATCTTCAAGTCCTGCAGGAGTTCTTGTAGCAATATAAGCCGCAGCGGCATCCCAGGCATCATCATCCAAAATAAAACCATATGTGCCATCAGTGTAGCTCAAATAATCTTCATCGGTCAGACCGAGCTTGTCAATGGTAAGGAAACAACCCATACGAATGTCATCCGTGGGCATACGGTCTGTAAGTTCCTTCTCAATATCTCCTGCGCCATACTGAGAGGCGCTGGCGTAGTAACCGTTGCAGGAGAACTGGGTGCCGAATGACCAGTACCATTGGTTCTCCTCAGCAGATCCGTAACTACCAAAAATCCACTCGCTCGTCGGCTCACAGAAACCCGCCTCGTACTCGGCGTTAGTCATAAGAGGATATCCTTCGCGTGCAAGTTTCGCATTGGTGAGAGCAGTCTGGTAGTCTTCACGATTCAAGGCGGCACGTGCCTTTACGGCATAGGCAACGTTAATGTTGGTAAGCCAGATTTCACCGTCACCGCGGTCCATACCTGATGCATTGAAGTTCGCCACAGCATCATCACAATCCTTATAAATCTGCTCATAGCACTTAGCAGCCGATGAAAGAGGCATTCCTTCCGTTGATTCATCAAGGCGGAGGACAACACCATCAGCGGAACCGTTGTTCGAATCTTTCCAACGTACGGAGTAAAGTTCCATAAGCATTGTGTAAGCGTATGCGCGGAAAGTCAAAGCCTGAGCCTTATAGAAAGCCTTTTCTTCGTCTGAACCTTCAGCATTATCCACATTGCAGATAATACTGTTTGCGTCAGCAATAATTTCATAGTAATAAACCCAAGGATAACTTGAATAAGTCGTCGTACTTCTTGAGTAGTATTCGTTATTCATAATTGGCGCCCAGCCCGGAGCCATCTGGTTGTAACGGAACTCCTGGGAACCATACTCCTGATAGATTGACCTTATGCGGTTCTCACCGTCGCAGCCCTGAGAGTAAGCTGAGTGCTGAGTGGTCATAAGGTATGCAAGACCGTTGACCGCCATCTTGACGTTATCAACATTGGCGAATACATCCGCCGTTGCAACAGAGGAAGTAGGAGCGGTATCGAGAAACTCCTTCGTGCAGGATGTAGTCAGAGCAACAAAAACTGCAGAGGCTACCAGAATGTTACTTATTATCTTTTTCATATGAATTTCTTTTATTGTTCAACTCACTTAGAATTTCAGATTCAGGCCGAAGTTGAAGAGACGTGCAGTAGTATAAGTTGCATCCTGTCCGCCACTGAAATTGTACTGGGGATTGAGACCCTGACGAGCTGTCTTTGTCCAGCCATTCTCAACACCGGCGCTGATGGTAAGGCCTTGAAGACCGATTGCCTTGACAGCCTTTTGAGAAAGAGTATATGAGAGAGTGACGTTCTTCAACACGAAGTATGAAGCATCGGTGAGCCAACGGTCAGAACCTGCATTGTTGTAGGTGGCGAGGTTGCTGTCATTGATTGGGATACCTGCCGGGTTGATACGGTTCGGAGAAGTCTCTGTCATACCAGAGGGGATGCCGTTCCAGGACATCTTGATGTCTGAATGCAGGGCATCTGCGCTGGAGCTGGTGTTTGACATCAGACTTGCATATTCCGAATCATATACCAAACCACCGAGCTGGTAGGTGCCGAGTACGTGAAGGTTGAAGCCTTTCCAGGAAAGATCCGTATGAACGGAGCCATAAACCTTGGGAAGGGCCGAACCGCGCCAGTTACGTTCCGCATAAGTTACGTCGGTCGTATAATCCCTGCCGTTGATTGTGACAAGTTTTTTGTTGGTTGTGGCATCGTTTACCTTTTCCGGGTCAATTGTATAAAGCGAATTTCCCGTCATCTGGTCAACACCTTCGAAGTGATAGTAGTAGTATTCGTAAATGCTGTGTCCTTCCGAGTAGCGCTGCATTCCGTTTGCAATGTCTTCGTGGTCAGGGAGCGTGAGAATCTTGTTCTGAAGGAAAGTTGCATCTGCTCCGACATTCCACTTGACGGCGCCCTTGGTGATATCGACGTCAGCGGAAACCTCAAATCCTCTATTGGCGATGGAGCCGATATTCTTCATCATCTCCATATTGGTTTTCCCCCAAATGTATGCACCTGCTGAAGTAGGAAGCTTGACTGCAAAAATCAAATCCTTGGAGGTCTTGTCGAAGTAACCTGCACTGAAATTGAAACGATCGAAGAGACGTCCTTCGAGAGCGACATCAATGGTCTGAGTGGTTTCCCACTGAAGGTCATTGGCCGCAAGGCTCTGCTTATAGAGAGCTGCGTTACCGGCATTCTTGTCAAGCTCGTAGAGAGCCATATAAGGATAGAGCTCATTGTAGTTGTTGCCAACCTGACCGAAGGAAGCGCGGAGCTTGAGGAAATCGACCCAGGCGGCTTCTTTCATGAAATCCTCGCTGGTAATATTCCATGCGGCGCCTACCGAGAAGAAGTTACCCCAACGTTTTTCCGTATAGAAGCGGGATGAACCGTCACGGCGGAAAGAAGCATCGAAGAAGTATTTTTCATTGTAGTTGTAGCGTGCACGCGCGAGATAGGACTCGAGAGCGTCCTCGTCCTTGTAGCCCTGAAAATATGAATTAGTCGTGAAGTTACCTACGGTATAAACTCCTACAATGGACATATTGGTATTCATACCATATACGACATTGGAAGAGTATTTGTAACTTTCGTGAGCAAGGAGAGCATCAACGTGGTGTTTTCCAAAATTCTTGTCCCAGGTCAGCTGCTGCTGGAAGTTGGTTGAGATATAGCGGCGGTCATAATTTGTAAAACGACCATTGTTGGTAGCACCATCACCGATTTCAGGGTTGTTGTATTCGCCCGTGTTGCTTGTTGTAAAGTCCTTGGAACCCTTTACTGTAAGTTCGAATCCGAAAGGAAGTACAAAAGTCGCATATGCCTGAGCGCTGAGAGTGATGCGTTCATCCCTCTCGTAGTCGCGAAGCCTTTCAAAAATGATGTGCCGGTTGCCGAGATAATCGGAAACAGTATCGTAAATCTTGTTGCCGTCCGAATCGAGCACGAACGAACCGTCCGCATTGTGAAGGTACATAGGGTATACGGGAGCCTGATAGCGCAGAGCGTAGAACGGATTGGCGTAGTAACTGCTGTAAGCGTTGGAGTTGTAGTTCTGATTCTGGAACGAACCGGCAACATTTATTCCTCCCTTGAACCATTTTACCGGCTTGAAGTTGGAGTTTACACGCGCAGTGTAGCGTTCGAAGTTGGTGTTGAGGATATATCCGTTCTCCTTGAGATATCCAAGAGACGCATAGACATCGTGCTTGTCACCGGAAGAAGCGAAAGACAGTCCATAATCGCTGCGATAACCGACCTTTTCAAGTTCGTCGGCCCAGTTAAGGTCAGTATAACCCGGGAGTTTCTTTGCCACGAGTTTACCGGAAGCGTCAAAAAGCTGATCGTCAGCTTTATCGTAAATATTTCTCTTGACCTTGTCTCCGATGAGGTGAGCCGTTGCATAAGCGGCGGCCGTAGCTTCGTCATATTTCATGGACGAAGTGCTCATAGTGTAGTTCTTCAAACCAACCCACTGAGCCTCCATCCAGTCATCAACATCAAGACGGTCATAATCCTTCATACCACGGGAATAAGTGCCTTGATTGGTTGTGAAGGTGACGACAGGTTTGCCGGTGTTATTCGCCTTCTTGGTGGTGATGATAACAACGCCGTTTGCCGCACGGTTACCGTAAAGAGCCGCAGAAGCGGCGTCCTTGAGGACTGTCATTGATTCGATATCGTTGGGGTTGAGATCTGCAACGCTGTAGTCGAACGGGATACCGTCAACAACGTAAAGAGGGGCATTGCTTCCATTGATTGTGCCGAAACCACGGATACGGATACTGGGAGTCGAACCGGGTTCTCCATAGGTGTTGTTAACCTGAACGCCGGGGGCCGCTCCTTCAAGGGCGGCTGTAACGCTTGAACTGATTGTCTTCTCAATGGTCTTCGAGTCGACGGCGGCCACAGCTCCTGTCAGGGATGACTTGCTGGCGGTACCGTATGCAACAACGATGACATCATCAAGCAATTCAAAGTCAGGTTCAAGTTCGACGTTGATTTCGGTACGTCCATTGACCTGAACTTCGGAATCCTTGAAACCGATGGTAGTGAAGCCGAGAGTCGCGTTAGGGGATACGGTGATGGTGTAGCGGCCGTCATTGTCGGCAACCACTCCGTCGGGTGTTCCCTTAACGAGAATAGCAGCTCCTGAAAGAGGCTCCCCGTTGGAAGCGTCTGTCACGACACCTGTAACTGTGATGTTCTGCGCGAATGCGACAGAAGCCACAGTGATTAAAAGTGCCGAAAGAAAAACTTTAAGTTTTCTCATTTGGTTGATTTTTAGGTTAAACAATAATTTATACTAACTACATTTATAGTTTTCCAACTTTATTATTGCGTAGAATAAAGAGCCTGCTATTTTTTCTGTTTTCCAATGACTTATTGCTCTTGTAGAATGATTCTCCGTTTCTCGGCTTCTTACATCCACGAATTCCGTCTGCGCGATAAAAATACCGGGAAGGATATGGGAGTTGAATTGAATTATTTATACCTTTGCCTTGACAGGTTCGAAAAGAGCGCCGAGGAGTCGAAAGATCCGATTGACAGGTTCATGTACTCGCTGAAGAACATTTCGGGACTAAACGAGATGCCTCGGAGTTTCGGAGACAGTGAGGAGATGATTGAACTGTATGAACATTCGATGATGGCGAACCTACCCACAGACACAATTTACGAAATAGAAGCACACAGGAATATGACAACGAAGAACGACATACTCGTAGCTCTAGCCGAGGCTCGCGAAGACGAACACGCCAAGGCTCTCGCGGAAGGAGAAGCCAGAGGTAAGACGGAAGTTGCCAAGGCAATGCTTGCAAAGGATTTTCCGGTAGATGTCATAGCCAGCGTCACCGGCCTGGATCTTGAGCAAATAAGCAATCTATAAGTTGTATTGTCCGAGCGCACGGTCTGAGTAAGTTTGTTCAAAGTGCAACCGCTCCGGATACTGGCGGCAAAAAACTTTCAGCCAATCTGTGAGCCGGACAATTAAAGGGAAATAATCATATTCCCAGAGGCTACGTGCACGTCCGCTTCAGAGGCAAGTTAATGCGCGCTCCAGACCGGCTCCCCATCCACGAAAAGGAGGCATTTCATGGACAGAATGCTCATAACGTTTGTTCCGTCCACGAAAAGGCCCCGTTTTATGGACGGAATGCATACCACTGAGCGTTCAACAGGAATTTCTCGGGACGAACAATATAAAGTCAAGCACGATTGTCGCGACTAAAATCAGGCAGGGGGAAATCTGACAACTTACAATTTATAGGCGGCAAAAAGCAGCCTTTCGGAAGTCCCGACGGTGTTACGGCCGCTTCGGGACTTTTTATGATTTATTCAGAATATGCATAAATTCGCCGTTTTTAATGAATATCACCTGAATAATATTCAAAATAAAGAATTTTAAGAAATTTTCTAAAAAATTTAATTACGTTTTTGCTTAATAATTATCATAAAAACGGCTTATTTTATTTAAAATTTTTAATCATTTCCCGATTTCCAGCCCGTAAAGTTAAACAAAACGCCCACAAGTGCCTATAAACGCACGATTTGAGCCAACTTACAGAAATTTGGAATTCCGATTTTTTATTACCAACTTTGGCACCTAATTCGCGCAAAAGCGGATGGAAAAACTATTCAGGTAACTATAATACGCAATAATAAAGTTGGAAAACTATAAATGTAGTTAGTATAAATTATTGTTTAACCTAAAAATCAACCAAATGAGAAAACTTAAAGTTTTTCTTTCGGCACTTTTAATCACTGTGGCTTCTGTCGCATTCGCACAGAACATCACAGTCAAAGGTGTCGTGACGGACGCTTCCAACGGGGAGCCTCTATCAGGAGCTGCAATTCTCGTTAAGGGTACTCCGGCAGGAACAGTCGCCGACAATGACGGCCGCTATTCTATCAGTGTATCCCCGGACGCGACTCTCGGCTTCACTACCATCGGTTTCAAGGACGTTGAGGTCCAAGTCAACGGACGCACTGAAATCAACGTCGATCTTGAGCCCAGCGCAGAGTTCCTTGAGGAAACAATCGTTGTGGCGTTCGGTACAGCTACCAAGGAGTCTTTCACGGGTTCCGCAGCAGTTGTCAATTCAGATGAAATCAGCAAGGCCCAGGTCAGCGCCGTCACTTCAGCTCTTGCCGGACAGGTTGCCGGTGTTCAGCTTTCACAGTCAAGTGGCGACCCTTCCGCAAAGCCTTCGATCCGAATCAGAGGCTTCAGCTCAATCTCAGCAGGCAAGGAACCTCTCTACGTCGTTGACGGTGTCCCTTACGACGGTGATATCAACAACATCAACCCCAATGATGTTGAGAGCACAACCGTCCTCAAGGATGCTGCTTCCAACGCCCTTTACGGTGCACGTGGCGCCAACGGTGTCATCATGATCACAACCAAGAAAGCCAAAGGCAAAGATGCAACCATCACCTTCGATGCGAAAGTCGGCGTCAACCAGAAGGCTCTTGTGAATTATGACGTAATCACTGACCCCGGTCAGTACTATGAAACCCACTACACATCCCTTTATAACTACTATGTAAACAAGGGATATACCAACGAAGCCGCAAACGCAACGGCAAATAGCCTGCTCTTCGCCGCGCCCGCAGCCGGCGGTCTTGCCTATCAGTCAATGTCTGTTCCCGCAGGACAGCTCTTCATCGGCACAAACGGCAGACTGAACCCCCAAGCAACCAAGGGCTATATTCAGAACTACAAGGGCACCGATTATCTCATCCAGCCCGATAACTGGTCTGATTTCGGATACCGCAACTCAATCCGTCAGGACTACAACCTCAGTGTAGCGGGTGGCGGAGAAAAGACCAACATCTATGCATCCCTTGGATATCTTAACAATCAGGGCATCACCGAGAACTCGGATTTCAAACGTTTCACCTCCAGACTGAGAGCCGAATATCAGGCAAAACCCTGGCTCAAGGTTTCGGGCAACATGGCCTATATCAGGTTCGATGCAAACTCCCTTTCTGATGAAGGGAACTCTACCTCTTCAGGCAACATCTGGGCATTCACTTCAGGTTGCGCACCTATCTATCCCGTATTCGTACGCGACGCCCAGGGCAACATCATGAAGGATGCAAACGGAATCACCATGTATGACTACGGAGACAGAATGAATGCAGGCCTCACCCGTCCTTTCATTTCCAACGCCAACCCTCTTCTCGCCAACCAGTTGAACACACATAATGCCGAGGGTAATGCCTTCTCGGCACAGGGTATCGCTGATATCAGTTTCCTGAAGTATTTCAAATTCACGGTAAATGCCAGCACCGTCATTGACGAGACCCGTTCTACAGAGGTTCTCAATCCCTACTATGGACAGTTCGCCAGCTCAGGCGGAACCGTAGGCAAAGCTCATAGCCGCTCTTCTGCTTTCAACACCCAGCAGTTGCTCAACTACACCCAATCTTTCGGGAAGAACAATGTCAACGTGATGATCGGTCACGAATACTATGACAACAAGGGCGCCGTTACCGGAGCTTCGAAGCAGCAGATGCTTTCGCAGGACAACAAGGAACTTACCGGTGCTGTGGTTGACAACAAGGGAGCATATTCCTATACCACAGAGTACAACACCGAAGGATTCCTCGGACGCGCCCAATACGATTACGACGATCGTATTTTTGCCAGCGCTTCCTTCCGTCGTGATGCATCCTCCCACTTCCACCCGGATTACCGTTGGGGTAATTTCTGGTCTGTCGGTGGTGCCTGGATCATCAGCAAGGAGAGCTGGTTCAGTGCTCCTTGGATTCAGTTTTTGAAAATCAAAGCTTCTTACGGACAGCAGGGTAACGATGATATCGGTTCTTATATGTATACCGATGTCTATGATATCGTTCCTTCCGACGGTGTTCCCGCCACCATGTTCTCATCAAAGGGTAACAGGGAAATCTCCTGGGAGAAGATTGGAAACTTCAACACCGGTATCGAATTCGAACTTTTCAACGGTGTCGTAGACGGAGGTTTTGAATTCTTCCATAGGACAACCAAGGATATGCTCTTCGCATTCACCGTAGCAAAATCTCTCGGTTATTCTTCTTTCTACAAGAACGTTGGTGATATGTACAACCAGGGCTTCGAGCTCAACGTTGGTGTGAATATCATCAAGACCAAAAACATCGAGTGGAGAGTCAATGCCAATGCTACCACACTCAAGAACAAGGTCACATATCTTGATCCTGAAGTCAAGACCCTCAAACTCGAAGGCTATGACGGATATTCAGATGGTTCTTACTTCATCGGTGAGGGACTTCCTCTCTATTCACGTTATCTCAGAAGCTATGCTGGCGTGGATCCCGAAACCGGAGAATCTCTCTGGTACAAGGACGTGAAAGATGCTGATGGCAACATCACTGGGAAAGAGACTACCAAGAACTATTCAGAAGCATCATACTACATCGGCAAGGGCCCTATCCCCGATGTCTATGGCGGTTTCGGCACATCATTCAAGTGCTACGGCTTCGATTTCTCAATCAACTGCTCTTATCAAATCGGTGGTATGGCTTACGATAGCGGATATCAGACCTTTATGTACTGCCCTGTATCCGGCTCAACAGGTACCAACTATCACAAGGACCTTCTCAATGCCTGGTCAGACACCAACAGGTCCTCCAACATCCCGAGATTCCAGTACGGTGACACATATGCAAACGGAACATCCGACCGCTTCCTTACAAATTCAAGCTACTTGAACATTGAGAACATCAATGTCGGATACACCTTCCCCAACAAGTGGACCAAGAAGTTCGGTGTGAGTGCGCTCCGCGTCTATGCAGCCGCCCAGAATCTGGCTTATCTCTCAGCACGCAAGGGATTCGATCCCCGCTACTCTTTCACGGGTTCATCCAACCAAGCCACTTATAATCCTATCAGGACTATATCAGGAGGCCTTAACATCAAATTCTAAAAGCAAAGGAGAACTGATATGAAAACTTCTAGAATAATAATAGTATTGGCAGCTGCAGTCCTTCTTGCAAGCAGTTGTATCAAAGAAACCTTCCCCACGGATGCCGCTACCACAGAGCAGCTTGCATCCAGTTCAAGTGCACTTGCCGCTTCAGTGAACGGTATCCCTGCACAGTTGGTCCAGGGTTACCTCATATATGGAGGGCAGGAATACGAGTATGATATGGCTTATCCCGGCATTATGCTTGCTCTCGACCAGTGCGCCGGTGAAATCATCGACAACAGCGAAGATGGAGGCGGATATGACTGGTACACTTTCTGGTCCGGCTACGGAAATTATTCCCTCGGCCCCACCACAGCCCGTGCCTATGTTCCCTGGAGAGGATTCTATATGTTCATCAAGTCGGCCAATGACGTCATCGGGACACTTGCAGATGAGAGCAATGCATCAGAACTTCAGCTTCAGTACAAGGGTATGGCCTATGCCTACAGGGCCTGGCAGTATCTGAACCTTGCCAGAATCTATGAGTACAAGGCTCCCACCGATCCCGCCGTCAAAGGTTCATACAAACCCGAAGGAGACATCGCAGGACTTACCGTTCCTATCGTGACCGAATCAACCACTCTTGAGGAGTCCAAGAACAATCCCCGCGCGAAGGTTGAAGATCTCTACAAGTTCATCTTTGACGATCTTGACAAGGCGGAAACTCTCCTTGCCAATTATACGGAAAACAATCCCCTTTTCCCCAGCCTCGGTGTTGTCTACGGACTCAAGGCCCGTGCTTACCTCGAAAGAGGAACTGCAGGAGAATCCGGTGCTTATGCCAAGGCTGCTGAATACGCAGACAAAGCCATTGCCGCTTCAGGCTGTACTCCTCTTACCCAGACACAGTGGGAAGATCCTACCACAGGATTCAACAGCGCATCTTCCAACAATTCATGGATGTGGGCTCTCCGCTACTCTGCCGAGACAATGGGCAACCTCTGCAACTTTGCCAACCACCTCAGCGTGGAATGCACCTGGTCTTCCTATTCCTGGGCTCCTTGCCGCGGTATCATCAATTCTCTCTACAACACCATCCCCAACAGCGACTGGCGCAAGCACAGTTGGATTGACCCGAAGGGAATGGATTTCTATGCATATAAGACAAACCGAGATTTGTTTAACCCGGACGACAAACCCGTCGAGCCTTATACCGCTATCAAATTCCGCCCCGCAAACGGTGACTACGCTACCTACAATGTTGGTGGAGCAACAGACGTTCCCCTTATGCGCGTTGAGGAGATGCATCTCATCAAGGCCGAAGGTCTTGTCATGAGCGGAAGCGTTACCGAAGGTGTTGCAGCTCTCGAAAACATCATCCAGACTCGTGACTCAAAATACACATGCGCATTTTCAGATCCTAAAGAAATTCAGATGGAAATCTTCCGTCACAAACGTATCGAGTTCTGGGGTGAAGGTATCATCTTCTTCGATGCCAAGCGTCTCGCTGCAGGACAGAAGAACGGATACGAGGGAACGAACGCATTTGCAGGACAGAGGTTCAATTGTTCCGGTGTCTGCCCCTGGTGGAACTGGGTAATCCCTCAGAGCGAGCTTGAAGGCAATCCTGTTCTTATGGGCTTCAATAATCCTGATCCTCTTCAGAGTGTGGATGAATGGACTGAATAATATTAAATTGTATTTATTATGAAAAACATTATAAAATTGGCCTTCGGTTTTGTTACCTTGACACTGGTATCTGTTGCCTGTGTGAAGGAACAGAATCCGTATACACCCGGAGAGGTTCCCAATAATTCACAGGTCTATTTCTCTTCAGAAGAAAGTGTGGGATCTTTGGCCCCGGATCAGACTACCCTTGCAATTAATGTTTATCGTGTTGACACTAAGGGAGAAATCACTGTCGGTGTTACCGCAGAAGATGAAAATGATCTTTTCACATTCCCTACTGAAGTAAAATTTGCTGATGGAAGCAATAAGGCTGAATACAATATCGGAATTCCTTTCGACGAGATTGAAGCGGATGTTGAATATCCTATATCTCTCACTATCAGCAATGACCAGGCAACGCCATATGGAGTTTCAAAACTTAATTTGACGATTAAATATTCTCCTTGGTCAGAGTGGTCACTTTATAAAATCGAGCCTGCGACCGGTATTGGAGATTACACATACTCCCAAATGTTCACCGGAGTAGATCCCGAACTTGAGATTTATTATTCTCAATCAATGCTTAATCCGAATCTTTATCAATTTAAGATTCCCAATTGGTGTTATGGCGTTGATTTATGCTTCACATATGACGCCAGCAAGACAGCTGAGGAAGGCAACGTTGAGGTTGCCGATCAGTATACAGGCTATGATCATTCATCCTATGGTGCTGTCAACGTAATGGAAAGTAAGAATTATGGAGGCAAACTTGCGGATTATCCTTCCTCTTATTTTGATACAGAGGCTGGTATATTCTATCTTAATGTCGTATATTATGTGAGCGCAGGATATTTCGGAGCTGGTTTCGAAACTTTCAAACTCGCGGGATTCTACACGCCTGATTATGATGTCAGTGCAACTTATTCCGGTTTGTTCCAGAGCGTAGACGGAGAGTATAAAGCTTGTATCGATGTGCTTCTTGGCAAAGAAGGAAAATCTGTTGACATAGAAGAAGCAAAAATGATTATCGTAAAGGGAAGTGATCCCAATGTCGGACTGGCTGCTATCCTTGCAGGTTCTGAAGATGTTGTCACTGTAACTTCTTCCGCTGAATACCGTATTGACTTCCCTAAAGATTCAGAAGAAGGGGGAGCTTTCTCTGTTGTTATTGCCGCCTTCAGCCAAGACGAAATGGTTAACGCAACATATGACACCTTTGAGGCGTACTTTGGTGGCAATCCGTGGAAGTCTATAGGATATTGCGAATATACAGATGATGTGGTAGGTCCTATGTATGAAGCTCCCAATGTAACTTATTCTGTCGAAGTCCTCGTAAATGAGGAAAAACCGGGTGTGTTCCGTATGAAGAATCCTTATGGAGAATTATTCCCTTGGAATGAAGCTGGAGATTACGAGGAAGGAAACGTATTTGTTGACATTGACGCTTCTGTTCCAGATGAAGTATTAGTTGCAGACCAGTACCTTGGTGTTGACTGGGGAGATGGAGAGTTTGGAATGATGTCGATGGCTTATTATCAGATTGTATATAATGGAGCATCTGCCGAAGATGTAAAAGCCGCTGGTTTATTCGGAACACTTGTTGACAACGTTATCACCTTCCCCACTAAAGGCATGTTGGTATTCTTTGATGGAGATAGCGGATTGTATTATGGCAATATGAGCGGATTATTCAAACTTGATATGAGCAATCCTACTGATGAACCTATGGAACCCCGCGTTCTTGCTGAGAGTTCTGCACTCTCAAGGGGAATCAGAGCAGCAAATTTTGCCAGAAACATTTCAAGGAATCGCGAAGCAAAACGCATCCCTAAGATGATGTTTGCAAAGGACTTGATAAAATAATCTTCATTCTTTCAGTGAAATAGATAAAGGCCGGAGTTAAAGTCTCCGGCCTTTATCTGCTAAAAAAGGAAGATGAAAAGCAAATAACGATTTAATTTCCAGATTGGTTCTTTCTATTATAGAAAAACAGTATCTTTGCTATAGTGAAAAGATTTCTTCTTTTATTCCGTATTACTACTGATGCGTTAAAAATTTAAAATAAAGTAAGTTCATTGACATCTTGATTTAGAATGAGTGGTTGTGGCTCCGTGACGAGCTTTTTCAGATCCACCTTTGTCATCGCATAGTTCTTTATCAGCAAGCCGATCTCG
>JAZLLN010000076.1:0-6788 GCA_045598165.1 Candidatus Cryptobacteroides sp. | reverse complement strand
CTGCCGCATTTCTGTCAGAGTTGCGGTATGCCCATGACCTCCGATGACGTATGCGGCACCAATGCTGACGGAAGCGCCAACTTCGATTACTGCAAGTACTGCTATCAAGACGGAGAATTCATCGACAAGGTGTCAATGGAGGAATACATCGAAATGTGCTCGCAATTCGGTGAACAGGCGGGGATGACGAACGAGCAGATGAGAGAACATTGCAAAAAACTGTTCCCAATGCTGAAGCGGTGGAGAAAGAAATGAATGAACTCTGTTCCCAACATTATTTCTTTATCAAGAGGTGTCGCGGCGCTCACAATGCTGTTTTCTCCTGTCTTTAGCACAGGATTTTGGGCATTGTACTGCTGGGGAGGTGTCTCCGATATGATTGACGGTCCGGTTGCAAGAAAACTCGAAGCGGTCAATGCTCTTGGTGCAGTGATTGACAGCCTGGCAGATCTGGTATTTGTCATCTGCGCCGCCATATTGATTCTACCAACAATTGATTTGCCTTTATGGATATGGTTGTGGATTGCAGCCATAGGCAGTGCAAAACTTGCAGGCATCATTATCGGGTCATGCAGGCAGCGGGAGCTTTCGGTACCGCATTCGATGACCAACAGGTTGACTGGCATCCTCCTGTTCTGTCTGCCGTTTGCAATCGTTCGGTTTGAAGCTCTCATCCCCGCTGTAATCGTATGCATTTCGGCGACCGCAAGTCTTTTTGAAGATTTTCATATTATCCGCAAATGAAAGAAACAGAATCCAATATCTGTCAGATTGCCGTCATCAAGGACGGCAGACTGGTGTTTTCTGAAACATATAACGGCTACTCGAAGAGTGACTGCTGCCACATCGCATCTGCAACGAAGAGCATCGTGGGGCTTTTGGTCGGCATCGACCCACGGGAGAACTTCTTTGCTGCAAACGCTGAAGAGCATATGTATTTCACAACAGACAAGGCCCCTAAGGGAAAACTCTGGTTCGTAGACCCGCAAGGCATCGGAACTCCGGGATACGGCCTTTGCATGAGTGCCGAAGAGTTGTGTCGCATCGGCCAGATGTGTCTTCAGAAACAGATCCATTCAAGGATTACGAAATAGGCCAGTGCCTGTACGGGACTCCGTTCTACCCGAACCTTGAAGAAAGAAATAAACTTTATCACTTTGACTTTTCCGGCAATCCACGGCTGGAAGTGCAGCGTGACATCTTCATCTTCCAAAGTGTAATCGGATGCCGCGTATCTGACCTTAAGCATCTGACGAAATCAAGTGTGATTGACGGCGCCATCGAATACATCCCGCGTAAGACCAAGGAAGGCAAGCCGTACATCGTGCGTGTACCTTTGAATTCAATCGCCCTGGAAATACTTGAAAAATACAAGGACACGCCCGGCGATGCCCTTCTACCCTGCCACAATTTTGACAGCCATTACAACGATGACATTAAGGAAATGTGTTTCCTCGCCGGTCTGGACCGCACCGTAACAACGTTAAATCCGACCACAAGGGAAGAAGAAAAGCATCCGATGTACGAAGTTGCGAGCTCGCATATGGCGCGCCGCTGTTTCATTGGCAATCTGTACAAACAGGTGCAGGACCCTAACCTTGTTGGTAAACTCTCCGGGCACGCCGAAGGATCCAAAGCCTTCGCCCGCTACCGTGACATTGACGAGGAGATGCAGAGAGAACTTGTGAAGATGTTGGAATAAAATCAGTAAATTTGTAGACGTATGGAAAAGGAATTTTTGAATATACCATCTGGCAACAGCCGAGAGGAGGTCATGATTCGGGATAAGGCTATTAAGGATTTTTATGCATCCTGGAATGCTGAGCATCCCGAAAAAAAGATGTGGAATGAGGACTTGCAGGATTATATTCATATCCGCTTCCTCTCTATTGAAGAAACCAGCGAGAAAGCCGCACGTCAGTATTCATCGACTATGGCAGTATTCAGGCTCAGCGATTTACTAACCAAAGCGAAGAAAGTATCTGAGGTAGATATTAAGAAAGGGACAAAGAACCAGAAGCCTTTTGTAAAGATGCTGATAATGCAATTGGATGACATCAAGATGACTGTTGGTGTTCAGAAATCAGGAAACAAGATTCAATATTGTATTACATCATTGCGAAAAGGGGAATAAAAAAGCCACCGCTTTTGCGATGGCTAGAAGGCTAGGGGCTCGAAACTGCCGAAGCAGAAAGGGTTGTCATCCCTTACGCGAATTCCCCTGTGACGATGCAAAGGTACAAACAAATTTGATAAAAACAAAAAGGGGCTCGGAAATGCTGAAGCATTAAGGGTCTAAATACTTGTCCGAGAAACAAGATACAATAAAACGGTTCATTTTATCTTTTTGTACGAAACGGGAAAAGCTATGGGGAAAGACATCATCATTGAAGAAGAGGGGAAAGGCGGGATTGTTTTATATCAGACTCCAGACGGTCAGACCAGTCTGGATGTCAAGCTGGAAAATGAAACAGTATGGCTGACTCGTCAGCAGATGGCTCTGCTGTTTGGCAGGGATGTCAAGACTATCGGCAAGCATACCAACAATGCTCTCAAGGAGGAATTAGCCGGCGAGCCGGTAGTCGCAAAATTTGCGACACCCAAGAAATATGGCCGCCGTGACGGTTTTGAACAGATTCAATATCCGGAGTATTATTGTCTGGAAATGATAACCTCTGTAGGTTTTCGGGTGAAAAGTAAAAACGGTATTGTATTCAGGCGTTGGGCCAACACCGTCCTGAAGGAATACCTTATCAAGGGCTATGCCGTCAAGAACAACCTTATGCAGGAACGCTACGACGAACTCAAGGCTCTAGTTGACACTATCGGCCGGACTATGCTGCGTCTTGAGACTGGGGCCGAGAATCAGGTCCGCTCGATATTCGATGTAGTGAGGGATTACACTTACGCTCTTGATACCCTCGATGCTTATGACTACCAAAGTTTGGAGATTCGCAACACGTCCGGGGGCGAGACCTTCCATGCCACTTATGAAAATGCGATGGAGGTCATAAACAGCCTGAAAGCCAAGTTCGGAGAAAGCGCCCTGTTCGGCAACGAGAAGGACCAGTCCTTCAGGAGTTCCATAGGTCAGATATACCAGACCTGGGACGGACAGGAGCTGTATCCGTCCGTAGAGGAGAAGGCGGCTGTCCTCTTGTACCTGGTAACCAAGAACCATTCATTCACTGACGGCAACAAGCGTATTGCGGCCACTCTTTTCCTGTGGTTTCTGGAGAACAACGGCATCTTGTATGGCTTCGACGGGAGGAAAAGGATTGCTGACAACGCGCTTGCTGCGCTGACACTGATGATTGCCGAAAGCAAGACTGAAGAGATGGATATGATGGTCAAGGTTGTCGTCAACCTTATCAATACCTGCAACAAATAAACATCAAGAACCATGTTGATTGGATACGCACGCTGCTCCACCGCTGACCAGAATCTGGACTGGCAGCTGGACGCCCTGAAGAAGAACGGATGTGAGAGGATATATCAGGAGAAGGTTACCGGAACGAAGAAGGAACGCCCGGAACTGAACCGGATGCTCGAAGCCCTGCGGAAAGGAGACACTGTTCTCGTCTGCGAGCTGACAAGGTTGAGCCGTTCCACCAAGGATTTCTTTGAACTCGTCGAGAGAATCAACGCCTGCGGTGCCGACATCAAGTCCCTGAAGGAATCCTGGCTCGACACCACGACGCCTCACGGCAAGCTGCTCTTCACCATCAGCGCCGGCATCAGTCAGTTCGAGCGCGACCTGACCCACGAGAGGACCATGGACGGACTTGCCGCTGCAAGAGCCAGAGGAAGACTCGGAGGCAGACCGAAGACCGACTCGAAGAAGATTCAGCAGGCTCTGGCGATGTATGATGCAAACAACATCCAAATCAAGGATATTCTTGAAACTACGGGAATCAGCCGCGCCACGTTGTACTCCTACTTAAAAGCAAGAAAGGGTTAACGCTTTCCTCCTTCATGTATAAAAACACCGCTGTAGATAGATGCAATGGCGTTTTCTTTGGCTAAATTCAGCACACAAGATAAGGTTTCCTTCTGGAAATGTGGAAGCTTATATGGATTTGCGTGCAGATACCGTTTGAAAGATTCTCCACCATTTATTGTCAATATCCTTCCAGAACTCCCGGCCTTCGGGCGTCAGGTCCCACCTGAACACACGTCCAAAGAATCCTTCATCGATTACGAGGATGTCCGCTAAGGTCTCATCGAGCACATTGGCTCCGCACTGCTCATAGAAGGCAGCATCAAATTGCCGCTCGCAACCGTTGTCGCGCAGGAAACGCCGGAAGGTCTGGTAGATATTGATCATAGTATTCGAATCTTTTATCTGATAATATTCGGGAAATTCTCCGGCTTGCGTTCGCCATCAGGAATGATGCACCTGTTGATGAGGTCGCACTCCTCCGGAGTCGGATCCATCATCCAGTACCGGTATTCTCCCCAGTAGAGATACTTGTATGTTTTTCCGCAGAAAGTCCCTTCAACGCCGTACATATCCATAAACCGCACGAACCAGTTCCAGGAATCTTCGTCATCGCACTTCGATTTCAGACAATACCAGTGCGGAATATCCGCCATAGTTTTGGCAAATATCCAATTCTGCGAATTGATGAAATCGTTGAGAGATTCCTTGTAGCTCATTTCCTGTGAAGCTTTACGACTTTCCCGAGATGGAATGATATCACCCAGAAGCAGAACTGCGGATTTCCGTCCCTGTCGCAACGTATCATCTCCGGCTTGAACGAGAAACCCACGACCTCGACTGTAGCCGTGTCGCGCTCCTTTGCATATCCGACTGCCAAGTCAAGATACTTGATGGGCTTGGGCAGGAACGGGAAGTTGCCGCCGTTGTAGTCGTCAATGAAATACTGTTTGCCGCTCTCCGTGCAATCCGGATTGAGCGCATAGCCGCTCGCATTGTCGGCTTTCTGAAGATACCTGTTGGCCGTGATGCCCTCCTTGACTTCCCGGAACTCCTCGGTTTTTGTCCCTTCGATTATCTGGTCGAAATAAATCTGCCTGATTGGAAGGTAGAGGGTGTTTTCCTTTGTCTGTACTTCTTGCATATCTGCACTTGTTTTGAATTGTCAGATGCAAAGGTACATAGGCAAATTGTCAAGTTTTGACAACAGATACTGATTTTTGGCCACAGAAGGAATACGATGTGGAAGAGGCTGTTCTCCGTGACGAGGTGGAAAAGTTCGTAGTACTCCTTCATAAAGAAAATATTTTGCTTTAACGTCGGGATGCTGAAAACATACATCGGTATGGAAAAGCTTACGTTGTGAAGATAAATCGGCTGACCGAAATTCCTGCTGCCAAACTGCCGCCGTATCTTTCCCTGTTAATTGATGTAACAGACTGAATCTTCAGTTAACGTCCTGTCGCAGAGACCTGCAGAATGGAACATTCCTTCAAAACTGAGATCTTCGTCAAGCTGGGGCCAATGAATTCCTGAATAGGAAAGATAGAAATCGTTGAGCTGCTGCTCTGTTGCAGACGCAAGCCTTTTCCACAGAGAAATAGCATAACTCGCCACAAGCCCATCACCGGTCTGTGCATAAACGTGTCCGGACTCAATCCAAACCTTTGTGATGTAATGCTTCATATTACTTCTCCTGTCCAAAATATTCCTGCCACCTTTCTTTGATGACATTGACATTCTCTTCAATTATGCTCTCAATCATTGAAATTTCGTGCTTCTTGAAGCCGTGATTAAAAACCTGCGCCACAATCGGTTCTACATTGTATTTTGCCTCTTTTCCATCCTTTATTACGTGCACATGAATAGGAGTATGGTCGTCTGAATAAAACTTGAAGACAAATCCAAAAACGATAAAAATTGTAGGCATAGGTTCAAATCAAATATGGGCAAATATACAAAATTTATGCTAATCGACACAAAGAACAATGTTCCATCAAATGTCTGCCGGACAAAACATACATCGGTATTGGAATGCTTTTCAATTCTGTTTCTAATAATTGTCGTATCTTCGTGTCAGAAACAATCGGCAAAGCCGCCCGGCTCAAATTCTTCTCCCCGATTGCGTTTCGAGCTTGAACTCAGGCTATTTTTTCAAAAGATTCTTCTGCACATACCCCCTCACATACTCCTCAAACTCCGGCGACTCAATCACCTTGATTTCATCGGCCAGGCCCACATAGAAGCGGCAGGCTCCGGCATAATTGCAGATGTCAGTGTCCAGAATCCAGAAGTTGCCCTTTCGCTTGAGTTCCTTCTGGGCAAGCGGATACTCCTCCAGCAGCAGGTTCTTGGCCATCACGGTCATCTGCCATTTCAGGTGGCCGGTGTACCTTCCTGTCATACGGAACACGTCCATTCCCTGTTTGTGGTGCGATTTCTCATCCGTCCACGGCTCATCCAGCACCTCAACCTCGCCTATGCGCTGAATCTTGAAAATCTTGTTCTGCTTGTCCTCAAGGTCGTAGGCGCACACGTCGATGTAGTCCGTCGTGAACCCGTAAGGCTCCACATACCTGTCGCGTATGGTGTGGGAATTCCCGGACTCGTAGCCCTTCAGCAGCACCTTCTTCTTCTCCCGGGCGGCCTGGGTGAGCGCCTGCACCGCGGCGGCATTGCTCCGGCGGTCAACGTAGTCGGCAACGGAGGTCGCGTCGCAGATGACGGCCAGCTTGTCCTTGATGCCCTTCTTGAGGGCATTCGTCGGCACCAGCGCGTCCAGCAGCGAATTGATGAGGTAAGACTCCTCCTCGGAGAAATACATCAGCTTGTCGAACTCCGGCGCGCC
>JAZLLN010000075.1:0-5050 GCA_045598165.1 Candidatus Cryptobacteroides sp. | reverse complement strand
AGATTCATAACGCTTATCTCAAACTTTATTACTATCTTCGCATAGGAATCAGTGAGTTGCTTCAATAATTGCAAAGCAACTCCATGAAAATCTTCATCGACAATGGCCACGGTCAGTTTACCCCAGGCAAACGCTCTCCAGTCGGGCAGCTCCGCGAAGCCTTCTTCAACCGCCAAATCGCAAGACGAATAGTCCTGGATCTTCAGGACCGGGGCTATGATGCCGAACTCCTCGTTCCAGAGGATGACGATATCTCCCTCAAGGAGCGCTGCCGGCGTGTCAACAGCTGGTGCCTGCTCCACGGCAAGCAGAATGCAATCCTTGTCAGCATCCACGTCAATGCCTTCGGAAACGGCTCACAGTGGACGCAGCCACACGGATGGAGCATTTATACTTCCAAAGGCAAGACGGCCGCAGACGCCCTCGCAACCTGCATATTCGAAGCCGCAAAGAAATACCTTCCCGATATGCAGATGCGCACCGACAACTCTGACGGAGACCCGGATTTCGAGGAATCCTTCTATATACTGCGTCACTCCCTCTGCCCCGCTGTTTTATCAGAGAACGGCTTTATGACCAATGAACAGGAATGCCGCTGGCTCCAGACCCGCGCAGCCAAGCAGGCAATCGTTGACCTGCATGTGGAAGGGATTACGGAATATCTGGCAGAAAGAATGTGATTACATCGTGCATCTAAATATCCGCACGCCGCACATAGTCCATCTTTCCGTAATCTTCAGGATCTATCTTGGGATAATAGAACTGAAAGATTATTGTCCACCCACCATCGTCCGTGTGAAGATGGCGGAAATGAATGAACTTATATCGTGGATTCCATTTTATCCGTTCTTCTGCTTCATCAATTTCATATGGCTCCCCCAGATACGGGGTCAGCTCTGTTTTTGCTCTTTCAAAAATTTTCGGGGATGTATTACTTGTAATGAGCACGACACTGGTAATTGTACCTAAAGAATCCGTATGAATATTCAGCCCCCAATCTGCCCCGAGAATATTTACAACTTTTACGGAACTTTCAAACTGGAGACCCTCTGATTTTTGATCTTTACGAAGAACGAAAATTTCGGATTTTTGAGCTTCTCGCAAGAAATCTTCTTCTGTGCCGTCGTGATAGAAGTCAAAGAACTTGTAAGGACGGATTATCTCTTTCTCATTTGATTCCGCAAGATTCCCGGATTCCTTTGGTGTTACAGCTGTCTTCTCCGGGACCGTTGCGGTTTTATTTGTTTGCGGTTTTCTCTGATTGCCGCAGGCAACAGGGCATATCAGTATCAATGCAATGATGACTATTTTGAAAAATTGTTTCATGACTATCTGCTTTCGTTTCGCCCTTAGGCTGATTTCTATTTCACTACCTCATCCAGCTTCTTCACCAGCTCATCATATGAGCAGATGACAGTCAAAGAGTAGTCATTCAATGAGTTTGTGAACGAATACCTATAGGCTTTGCCATTCTGGTAGTCCACCTTTATATGGATAACGTCGTAGTCGAATTCCTTTAGATGCTGGGAACCGACTCTTTTCTTGAATACTTTGTAGGCTATAGCCAATTCTTTGTGTGGATCGGCAGCATATTTCTCGGGAAGCAAGCCGATTGCCCAGTTAAGCAGCCTGAGATTTCCTTTACCTATTGTAAGGTCTACCTTCGCCCCATTGACTTCTATCACGCGAATCTTGTCCAGTGCCTCAATGTCTATCTGCTGCTCTGCAACAACCTTTCCCGATGTTAGCTCCGAAATGAACCGAGCCTGGCGGGAGATCTTCGAACCGAGGAGGATGCCGAGGAGCAGGACAATGGCCACAGCTCCCCATACAACACCCTTCCGGATGCTGTATCTTCCGCGATTATCTATGATGCGGATATCGTCTTCAGATAGGTTCCTGCTCATTTCCTTGTCCGTTTATATTCTTCCCGGAGGATGTCCTCCTTCTTTTCAAGATACTCCTTTATCTGCCCCAATGCCTTGACGGATGCCTTCCGGCAGATATGGAATGTGGCGTTGTCTGAGAGCTCTATCTGCATCTTCTCTAGATCTATCCCACAGATGTAATCGATGTTCACAATGAGGCTATTGCCGATGCGGATAAAATGCTGGTCCTCCTTTTTAAAACGCCTGGCAATGGCATCCTCGACCTGTCCCAATTGCATAAGAACTATCTTACTGCCACCGTTGAATGCAGAGATTTCCTCGTTGGAAACACCGGCCAGCCGGATGCAATCGTCTACGTGATAGAACGACGAATAGTTCCCCGAAGCCACCACACACACGAGCCTGTCAGGGTTTATCCTGACAAGTTCGCGTGATGTCGGTATTAGATATCGGGCCATTGATTGATATTTCCTTGTAAATCTACGAAAATATTTTCTTACAGAAGGCTATTTGCATCATCTTTATCTGATCCAGCCATATCCAAATATGATTCTGCAACTGTCTTTGGGAACGGTCATTCCGAAAAATGTACCATCCCAATCATCAACCATCTCCCCATCAAGTTCAACCTTCCGGGAATCAATCCCATCCGACCAGTCTGAATCTTGCAAGTCCGGGTAGAAAAACAACCTGAACTCCTTTTCATTTTGAGTCCATCTTCGCTTTGCAGCTGACTCCTTCGACAACTTTCTCAGTAAAGATTTGTGGTCATTCTCTGGAATGGCAAATATGGCTTTAATTGTATATCCACCCATATCAAGGTGGTCAATGAAACAGGAATCAATCAACTCGACTCTTGGGATTTTTACTCCTGCTATTGCACTGAGATCTTCCGGTGTACGGTACTCGACCGAAAAACTGCCTGAAAACGCACTCATCTCTTCATAATAATTTGAGAGCGCCCAGAAGAACATCACCACCAGAATAATCACAATGCCGAGCAGTGATGATAGAACAATCAGGATGATTTTATTCCTCTTTTTCATTGCTAGTCAAGAATCAAACCATCCATCCATGCAATAAAATTGTCACGAGAATCAACATTGACTTTTACCGAATGGTAGCCCAAACCTTCAATGCCTCCGGAGATAGTGTATATATCACCGTTGTTGGTTTTTGTGCACGTACATTTGAACCCGTCCACAAATGCGGCCTTATCATATCCGGCAGAAAGAGTCTTCGCGCGGAAGCGGCCATACGACTCATCCAGCATTTCACGGTATTTTTCCGGCAACAGGCCATACATACT
Organism: Candidatus Cryptobacteroides sp.; assembly: GCA_045598165.1. Lineage (GTDB taxonomy): Bacteria > Bacteroidota > Bacteroidia > Bacteroidales > UBA932 > Cryptobacteroides. Next base: position 1,852 of record JAZLLN010000075.1, on the reverse strand, counting down.
GCGGACTTGTGTCGGAGTAAAATTGATGTTCAGACTCGTGTCATCAATCGACTCAATTTTGAACGCAGGATCGGCAAGCATTGGAGCGAAAGAGTTGGCTACGGTGATGGTGAATAATGCCGCGATAGCGATGAGAGATGTTTTGATAAACTTTTTCATTGTACTTTGATTTTTGGTTTGTGCTGCAAAAGTAGTGGGATGATATACCCTTGCAAAATCAAATGTATAGAATAGGCGTTTGGATTTACGGAATTACTTCTGATTTCGAGATTATTGCATTTTATGCGTACTTCAGTGAAACATATAGAAACTCCGGTGCAGTACCGAAGATCTTATCGACACCTTTCCCGAGCCAAAGTTCATCTCCCGGAAGCACCTTGTTGCTGGAATTTCCAAAAATCCAATAAAAGCCATCTCCAACAATATATCGGTATCCGCCGTTCTCCTTTGTATCAAGCATAAACCTGATAGCCCACTCAGGGATTTGCCCGGAATATACCTCCATTTTCACTTCATCCGGCTTGCAGTTTTCATCATCATAATTGATAAAGCAGGAATATTCGTCCAGGAATATTTCGCTTCCACCTATCAACTGATGTTCAGAGCATTCAAGACGGACAGCGGCACTTTCGAGCAGTCCTTTGACATCATCGGAATGCCTGATGACGTGGACGTGTATGTTCCGGTGGCGTACTCCAATATGTACATCAACAAGAAAGGCGCTCCGATGGCCGCAGGTCATCTTCAGGGAGGAAATTTCACTTGCACGAACCCTGATGACGCCGGTTATACTTCCAACGATGGAACATTCATTCAGTTCTTCGCCGTGCGTGACACCGAATAATACCGCAGGACTATGGCAAAGATGACACAGAAAGAAATGACACGCCTGCAGGGTATTATGGCCGTCGCATCATTCGCGGCGGGCGTGGCCATCGCCTGTGTTTGCCTGTTCCTGGTCCCTCCTCCGGGAGAGATTTCCAACTCGGCCATCAGCATAGTCAGTGAGCTGCTGGTTTTGGCTGGAGCCATCCTCGGAGTCAAGACTTCGTATGACGCCAAGTTTGTACGCATCGATGCCGAGCTCCGGAAGAAGGCCGACAAGCCGGAAATCGAATAGATCTTACGCGATGAAAAACTTCATACTCTTTCTCCTCCTGTTCCTCTCTGTGGCCTGCTCCGTTACCAGGCAGGTCACACCGAGAGAACAAACCACGGTCGAAATCCGCACGGAAACCAAATACGAGAAGGATACCGTCTATTTCGAGATACCGGTTTACGTGGAGAAAGTCCAAACCCTCGACACGTCCTCGGTACTGGAGAATAAATACTCCAAATCCGAGGCTTCCGTGTCGGGTGGAGTGCTTACCCACAATCTTGCTACAAAGCCCGTAAAACAAGCCGTAGAGGTCGAGAAGCAGATTGTTTACAGGGATTCCCTGGTGTACGTTGACAAAATCATCACCAACACTGTGGAAGTCGAGAAGCAGTTGACTTCCTGGCAGAAATTCCTGATGAGCTTCGGTTCTCTCGGGTTCTTCGCCTTATTCCTCGCAATAGCATACGCTATCTATAAATTTTTTGTTTCACCTTCAAAACTTATCAAGCTATGAAGTACTTACCTTCAATCGCCTTTGAGGAGATGTCAGGCTCCGCAAAGGGTGTGACCGCGGCAAAAACGCGTGGTCGCAAGTACATCAGAAACCGTGGATACGGTGGAAGTGTACGCACATCAGACCAGGCATCTGTGAAAGCCATTTTCAAGAAACTCTCACAGGCTTGGCAGTCTCTCACCAACGCCCAGATTCTGGCGTGGAACTCCGCTGCCCTGTCAGCCGAGGCCAAGTCCGTT
>JAZLLN010000074.1:0-4666 GCA_045598165.1 Candidatus Cryptobacteroides sp. | reverse complement strand
CCATGGTTTCCACTCGACCCTCTCTGACGTGCTTCTGCGGCCTGTTTCGGAAACCAGTGGCCTCAAAACGGCCCTTGGTTTCCATCCACCCCTCGCAGCCATGCGTACAAGGCCCATTCTGGAAACCACCTGCTCCCCAGGCCCCCTTGGTTTCCACTCACCCTTCCCAGACTATTCTCTGTGGCTTGTCTTGGAAACCACCATGCTCTCAGAGGTACTTGGTTTCCATCCACCCCTCGCAGCCATGCGTACAAGGCCCATCGCGGAAACCAAGCCCGCCCCAGGGCCCCTTGGTTTCCACTCACCCTTCCCAGACTATTCTCTGTGGCCTATTCCGGAAACCACCAGGCTCTCAGAGGTACTTGGTTTCCATCCATCCCTCACAGCCATGCGTACAAGGCTCATCGCGGAAACCAACCCCGTCCCTAGGCCCCCTTGGTTTCCACTCACCCTTCCCAGACTATTCTCTGTGGCTTGTCTTGGAAACCACCATGCTCTCAGAGGTACTTGGTTTCCACTCACCCTTCCCAGACTATTCTCTGTGGCTTGTCTTGGAAACCACCCAGCATAAATGTCAGAGGATGGTGCCCGTCCCGTTCCGTTTTTTATGATTCTATATGCGGTTTATATGAATTGATATGTTTATGGGAGAATCTCTATCTATTTTTGAGGCAAATAACAGGGCATGATTGTCCATAAACTATTAATCGAATGAAAAAGATTCTGGAGGTCCTCCAATATGGGGATGGTGATATCCGTTTTGAGACGGATATTGATGTGAGAAAGGATAAGGATATCGGTACAGCACTGATGTGTAAAATTCTGATGGCGATGCAGAGCGACTATTGGCAGCAGATCTCGGATTATGTATTCGATATGATCTACGCATTGACTGTAGCCGATCTAGCTTGCAGTGTGAACCGTGAGGAAATGTTGGAAATCCTGCGAAAGGATTCAGACAATGTAATCAAGATTAAGGAAGAATCAAACAGGATGTTCCGTGAATATAAAATGAAGAAGGCGGTGTCGTCTGCCGGCAGCAAAAATAGTTGAAAGATGTCAGAAACTGGTTATTATCATATGTATGCGAACGGTGATGATGCAAAGAATTTTGTGCTGTGCGAAAGGGATATCCTGTCTGCATTCAACAGAGTGGGAGTCTGTGCCGCGAATAGTAAAGCAAAAGTTGTGTCTTTTTCCATTGAAGATACGCATCCTCATATTCTGCTATATGGTTCTCAGGAAGACTGTCTTGTCTTCAAACAGAAATTTGAATCTTCAACAAGGCATTATATCGTGTCGAATCGTGGTTCCATTGATGATGTCGTTCTTGATTGTGACCTTGATTTCATTGACGACAACGAACACTTGAAGAATGTTGGGACATACACAATCTCGCAGCCGACAAAGGATGGAAAACCTGTGATGCCTTATGATTATCTTTATGGAACCGGGGCTTTATACTTCAGGTCTTCCAGAGTGGTTCTTCCTTGGCTTGTCGCATCGGACGGCAGTGTTTCGCAGCCGCAACGACTGGCATCGTTCTGCCGTAAGCAACAGAAAGCCATTCTGTCTTCAAGAAGCGAAGTGCCTGAAGACTGGCTGGTGTGCAACGGTTTTCTCCTGCCAACTAATTATGTGGATATCAGTCTTTTTGAAAAAATATACGTCACTCACAACTGCTTCAGGGCATTTCTGTGCAGTGGGAAGCAGAGAGATCAGGCCGTCCATGAGCGTATGGCCAAGGTCCATGGAATCAGTATGGAGGATATGGAGGCTAGAAGAATATGCTCGGAACTGTGCCTGCGGTTGTTTGGAATGAATAACCCTCGAGGGCTTGATGTCCGACAGCGTTTAACTGTTGCTCAGAGTCTGAGGACACAATATTATTTGCCATTCCGCCAGGTGGCCTCTGTAGTCCGTCTCCCAGAATCCGAAATCCGTAAATATGTCCGATAGAAACTATCAATATGGTTTCCACTCACCCCGCTTAGACGTGCTTCTGCGGCCTGTTTTGGAAACCAGCGGCCTCAAAACGGCCCATGGTTTCCTCCCATCCCTCACAGACGTGCGTACAAAGCCAATCTCGGAAACCAACCCCATCCCAGAGGCCCTTGTTTTCCACTCACCCCGCTTAGACGTGCTTCTGTGGCCTGTCCCAGAAACCACCGGCCTCAAAACGGCCCATGGTTTCCGCCCATCCCTCGCAGACGTGCGTACAAAGCTCATCTCGGAAACCACCGTGTAATAGATATGAAATTAGTTGATTGTTAGTTTGAGTAGAAGGCGCAATGATGAGCGGAATAGCAGTTGGGAGTGCTGTCCAGCAGTTTTTGGGGATGACGATATCCTGGTGACAGAAACGGAAGTGATGGCTGGGAATTTCGAAAGGAGAAGCCAATAATGGAAGGGTGGAAAATGGCAGGACGTGGCAGAAAAGACAAGAAAGATGTATTAATGAAATAATAAAGAACGAATATGAAAAAGATACTGGAAGTGCTTGAATATGGAAAATTAGAAGTACGGTTCAATACTGACATTGATGATGCTTACGCAATGAAGGATCCAGATTATATGCCTCATATTATATTCAACAGTGCCTATTGTATGACTACAAAACTATGGGGAGGCAATGAGTTGTCAGTGCTTGCAATGATACGTTTGCTGGCCATAACCTCTCTGGCCGTTTGTGGCAATAGGGAAGAGGTACTGGAAAATATGGCCCACGATTCAAAAGAATTGGCCCGGGTGATGAAAGAGGGCAAAGAGAAGGCCCGTGAGGAAGGAATTGAAATAATAGAGTACCCGCCTTATATGATGCCCCCTGCGGGGAATAACTGAACTGCGGCTGCTGATCCGGTGGGCGTCATATTAACTGTGTCAAAGGACTTGATACCGGCCAATTATCTTCCGGGCGATTTCGGAAGGTGAAAGGGAGTCGGTGTCAATGATGACGTCGGCGGCGGCTGCGTACGCGGCGGCGCGGGCGGCGAAGAGTTCGCCGATGTCGCTGCGCTGCAGCATAGGCCGTCCGGCGAACTCGCCCTCCAGGCGCTGCCTGACGGTCTCCAGCGATGTCCGCAGGAAGACGCAGCGGCAGTGCGCTGCAATCAGCGCTGCATTTTCAGCGCGGAGGATTGTGCCGCCGCCTAAAGACAGCACAAGATCGGAAGCAGCAGTGGAAACACCGGCATTTTGGGAAATGGTGCCCTGCGGATTGGCGGGGGCCGGGTTGTGTTCAGGCGAAAGGATTTCCGCAAGGCAGGAGGACTCCAGGGACCGGAACCCCTCCTCTCCGGAAGAAGCGAAGATCTCCGGGATGCTCATCCCAGCCTTGCTGACAATATAGTCGTCAAGGTCAATGAAATCAGAAGAAAGCAGTGCCGCGAGTTCCCTCCCGACGCTGCTTTTTCCGCTTCCCATAAATCCTGTCAGTGCGTAGACCATATCCTAGAACAATGTCAGATCCTCGTCACCGTTCACTTCCGGAACGTTGATAGTGCTCATGTCGATGTCCGGGATGTCGAGATCACCGTCCGATGTATCGATGATATCCGACATGTCTATCTCGCTGGCTAGGTTCACAGGGTCGTTGTCTTCCTCCTGTTCCTCGATCAGGTCCTCGGGCTTGACGAGCGGCTCGATGAACTCGACCTTCTTCAGGTCAAGTGCGTGACATTTCTTTCCCTTGGCTGCAAAGCCCTTCTTTGCGATGTACTCCTCAGCATCGATTGCCTCCGGCTCCTTGTGCCCGTATTTCCCTCCGAAGGTGACAAGTACCTGGGGATGTTTGTCCTCGCTGAGGTCCACAAGGAACGAACCCTTGCTGTCGGAGATGAAGGAAAGAGGGTTGTTGTCGCTAAGGGCGAACGAGAACCTCTTGATATAGAATGCCTTGACTGAAGCGTCCCAATACAGGGCGGTATAGGTTTTATCTGCATCGAACTTCTCTATCTTCAGCACGTCTCCCTGATATTTGTTCACCAGGTCGAACGAAGTGGTATAGAATGTTCCGTTCTTGAAGATAGCGAGAACCTTGTCCTGGGTGTCGAACTGTCCGAGGTAGATTCCTCGTGAGTCTTCATTGAGCTTCTGGATGTCGGCATCGTACCAGATGTCCTTTCCGGATATGGTGGAGACACCCTTTGCCTTCAGCTGAATCTTCTGGATAGGGTTCTTTGTCACAAGGTTTCCGCGTGATGCCTTGCCCTTGATGGCGAGAGTGGAGAAATCGTATTCCAGGGATGATTTCTTCAGCTTCGGGCGTGGACGCAGATAGATGCGGACAGACTCCGCTTCACCGTTATGATTGGCCGTGAACCAGAGGATGGACGATCCTTCTTCACCGGAGGTTATGTCATACTCCTTGTCGCGCGTCACCGAAGTGATATTGAAGCGCTTGGCGTATGAGAGGGATGTCTTGCCCTGGCGGTAGATGACGTTGTATATCGTGCGTGAGTCGTTCCTGTTGAAGACATTGACATAGAGGAGGTTCTTGCCGAAGAACGCCTTGTCGGTGATCTTGGTGATGATGTACTTGCCCTCCTTGTTGATGACGATGATCTCCGAGAGGTCGGAGCACTCGCAGATGAACTCGCCGTTGTCGTCCTTCTTGAGATTGAACCCGACGAAGCCCTCGGTCTTGTTCGCATAGAGCTTGGCGTTG
>JAZLLN010000073.1:0-21578 GCA_045598165.1 Candidatus Cryptobacteroides sp. | reverse complement strand
CTTTACTTCGGTTGCCTCATCATCAAGAACGGAGATGCCGACGGACAGATAAGCGGTGCCCTTTCCACTACCGGAGAAACGCTTCGTCCCGCCCTTCAGATAATCAAATGCGCCCCCGGCATCAGTTGCGTCAGCGGTGCTATGCTTATGATAACCAAAACACCTCAATATGGAGATAACGGAGTTCTGGTATTCGGTGACATTGCCGTAACTCCCGCTCCCGATGCCAATCAGCTGGCTCAGATTGCTGTATGTACCGCCCAGACGGCAAAGAGTGTGGCCGGAATCGCCGAGCCCAGGGTGGCAATGCTGTCCTTCTCTACAAAAGGCTCAGCCAAGCACGAAGTGGTTGACAAAGTGGTGGAGGCTACGAAACTGGCAAAGGAACTCAATGCGGAACTGCACATCGACGGCGAACTTCAGACAGACGCGGCCCTCGTGCCTTCAGTAGGTGCAAAGAAGGCTCCGGGTTCAGAAATAGCGGGCAAGGCCAACGTACTTGTATTCCCCAACCTCGAAGCGGGCAACATAGGTTACAAACTCGTCCAAAGGCTGGGAGAGGCTGACGCCATAGGTCCCATTCTGCAAGGTATCGCCCGACCGGTCAACGACCTGAGTCGCGGATGCTCGGTGGACGATATCTACAAAATGGTCGCGATCACTGCGTGCCAGGCTATGGCGGCAAAATAGCCGCCATCTGGCCAGAAATCACTTTTTGGCCAGACTTACGATACGCATGGTATCACGGGCGATGACAAGTTCTTCGTCCGTGGGTATCATTGCCACCTTGACCGTTGAGTCAGGTGCCGATATCATTGTCTCTTCGTGGGCATTGTCATTGGCCCCGTCATTGATCTTCAAACCCATATAGCTGAAGTGCTCGCAAACTCTGCGGCGGATCACGGAGTTGTTCTCACCTATACCCGCAGTGAAGACTATGAGGTCCACCCCGTTCATTTCGGCAATATAACCGCCGACCAGCTTCACTATGTCGTGAATCAGCTTGTCGAACACTATCTGAGCCTTCTTATTACCGGCTGCAGACAAACTGAGGATGTCACGCATATCGGAGCTCTCGCAGCTCAGTCCGAGGAAACCGGACTTCTTGTTCATCACTGTCGTCATCTCGTCCGGAGTCAGATTCTCTTTTTTCATGATATAGGGGACGATATTGGCGTCAATGATTCCGCAGCGGGTTCCCATAATCATTCCCTCAAGAGGCGTGAACCCCATTGAAGTGTCAATGCATCTGCCGTTTCTGACAGCTGTCACGGAACTACCGTTGCCGATATGGCATGTGATTATCCTGGAATTGCCCAGATCAAGTCCGGCGAACTCCGCACCACGCTGGGAGACGTATTGATGGGAAGTTCCGTGAGCTCCGTATCGACGGACACGGTACTTCTCATAATATTCATACGGAAGAGCATACAGATAGGCGTGAGGTTCCATTGTCTGGTGGAACGCAGTGTCAAACGTAACCACCTGTGGCACCTTGGGAAGGACGGCGCTGATGGCGCTGATGCCCAGAAGATGTGCGGGATTGTGAAGCGGCGCGAAATCGCAGCACATCTCTATCTTCCTGATGACATCCTCGTTCACAAGGGCGCTTTCACTGAAGAAGTCGGCACCCTGAACTATCCTGTGGCCGACAGCATCTATGTCATCGAAAGTCTTGAGGACTCCGTGCTCCGGATCCACGAGGGCATCCAGCACAAGCTTCATTCCCAGCTTATGGTCAGGAATGGGAAGATTCTTCACAAGCGGAGTCCTGCCTGTCGGCTTGTGCGTGATGGTCCCTTCAGGAAGGCCGATTTTTTCCACAAGGCCTTTGGCAAGAAGGCTATACTCCACATTGCTCTTCATATCAAGCAGCTGATATTTAACCGAAGAGCTACCGCAATTTATTACAAGTACTATCATAATTAATTTGAAATTTGTCTTTTTTGGCAGGGCAAATTTACAGATTATTGCCTATTTTCGCAACAATGATTCGAAAGGTTTCGATTCCGTTGATTGTGGGTATGATTGTGGCGGCAGGGGTCGGGCCATCGGCTTTCCTTGCCACCGCTTCACTGCTCACGTCAGCCCTGCTTCTATTGTGCGTGACATTCTTCAAAGAGCTTCCTTCACCCTCTTTTCCGCTGTTGTTCTTTTTCATCGGCATCTTCTGCTACTCGTCGTATTCACTTCCGGCCGCCGCGGCATTCTCCAACCCCTTTTCGACTCTGACCATCTCCAAAGCCCTGGACCACATCCCCTTTTCCTCGGAAAAGACGTCAGAATTGTTGAAAGCCCTTCTGACCGGGAGGAAAGAAGGGCTGGACAGTTCCACGGTCAAAGCGTTCAGAAGCAGCGGAGCCTCGCATATCCTGGCTCTGTCCGGACTGCACCTCGGAGTACTGTACATTGTGATTTCCAAGCCATTGGCCATTCTTGGCAATACAGTCCCGGCATATAGGATACGGTGCTGCTCAACAATACTGATATCCGGCATATATGTACTGGCTACGGGGGCCGGGCCATCAATAGTCAGGGCGTTTCTGTTCATTCTCCTGAACGAGATATCAAAACTTCATCCGGAACGGAAAAAAGACGGCATTCTCGTATTCTGGACAGCCATAACGATTCAGGCTGTGCTTGACCCTCCTGTAATCAGGTCCGTAAGCTTCCAGTTGTCGTATCTCGCCGTATTGGGCATACTGCTTTTCTATCCTGCGCTGAAGGGATTCTACCCGGAAGGCGGAGGAAGATGGAGCATTATGCGCCGGATATGGAATTCCGCCTCGCTCTCCATCTCCTGTCAGATACTCACGGCGCCGCTCGCTTTCCATTATTTCGGAACTTTCCCGAAGTATTTCCTTATCACGAACCTGATAGCTCTGCCGCTTACGGAAGTGCTCATCGCCGGTGGAACGTTATGCGCAGTCCTGGCACTGGCCGGATGCTGCCCGACAGCGCTTGCAAGGCCGGTTGAAACCGTCGCCTCGCTTCTTGTGAATTCTTTGGAAACTATTTCAGGAATGTAAATGCTACTTCAGCTCGGAGACACAACGCACGGAAGCCGCGAAGTTCGTCTTGTTGAACGCCCCCTTGTAAAGCATATTCTGGTCTTCGTAGATATATCGTGCCACACCATTGCCGTCTATCTCGTCAGAGGTCCAAAGCACAGATCTCTTGTTGAGGTCGAAGAAGGTGTAAACCTGATCGTCGGATATCTGCGCATAACCGGTAGGCATCAGCGAGAGACCGGATTTATTGCTCAAGGCCCCTACTGCAGGCCAATATGTCCACATCTTGTTGGCAGGTTTGGAGCCGTTGAAATAAATGTCCGCCATAAGATCGCCGACGCTGTCGAACTTATCGGTCAACTTGTCGAATTCAGCGCTCCTGGGAAGTCTCCAGCCGACTGGGCAGACGGTCTGCGCCTGCTCCCAGGTATAGTACTGTCCGAAGATGTCTGTCATGATTCCGCATCCCTTGAAAGGATACCCGCTTTCCGCATCCGCCAGGTTCTGACGGATCCACAGCAATCCATCTATCTCTGTGACGTAATAATTCTTTCCCGACAGTTCGCGCATTTCACCTTCGGTGTTGAATCCCCTCAGGGAGAAACGGTCCCCGTATCCGGGCCTTACAATGGTAAACGGGCAGGAATGACTGGTTGAATAGTAATCCGGAGCATACGCGGACGCCGTCAGGGTATAAGTGTTGAGAGTGTCAACACTGACTTTGAAAAGATACTCGAACTTCTTGTCGACGGGATCTTCGAAACGTTTGATGGTATCCGCCTTCGAAGTGAGGGGATTGGAAACCACATATCCGAGAGTGTCCGGATAGGTTCCGTCAGCCCTTCTGGTCACCTCAGGATGATATGCCCCCGACATCTTTATTGTCTGGGAATAACCGTATTCCACATATTCCGGGATTTCCTTGTCGAATTTCAACTGCCCCAGAAGGTATCCATAAGTTGGTTCCTCTTCGTCTTCTTTACAAGAGCAGAAGGCCGCTGCGGCGGCTAATAGGCAAATAAAGAACCTGGCAACTTTCATTTCAAAAACTTTACAACTTGCAAATATGGACATTTTTGCTCAAAAATCATTTATATTTGTACAAATACTTTGCCAACGACAATGAATTATCTCCGATATCCCGTCATCATCCTCACACTTTGCGCCGTCTGTTCCTGCACCGGAAGAGGCAGATATACCGTTTTCAGCGGATACGCCCAGGGCGGAGAGTACCGCATTACGGCAAACCTGAGCGGATGCGAAGTGCCTTCACGGGACATAGGGAGGCATATTGACGACATACTCAATTCCATCGACAGCACTTTCTCGGGATACAACAGGAACTCGCTCCTCAGCAGGTTCAACGCCGGACAACCCGTAGAACCGAACGGCATGTTCCTGAAGCTTCTTGCCATATCCGACAGATACGCCGAACTCACCGGAGGAGCTTTCGACGTATGGGCGGGGCCCCTCTTCGATATCTGGGGTTTCGGATTCAGCAGAGACTCCCTTCCGTCAGCCGGGCGCGTGGAACAGGCCATGGACGAATGCCGCCGGAAGAGCACGCTCAACTTCAATGCCATCGCTCAGGGTTTCACCTGCGACACCGTGGCCGCCTATCTCAATTCCATAGGAGTGAAAGACATGCTTGTGGATATCGGCGAAATCTATTGCCAGGGCGTCAACCCGTCCGGCAAAAACTGGAGGATAGGGATAGACACTCCCACCGACGGCAACAACACCCCCGGAGCCGAATTGAGCGGAACCTGGGAATCGGACGGTGAGAGCCACGGAGTCGTGACCTCCGGAAACTACAGGAAGTTCTACGTCAGCGACGGACGGAAATACGCACATACCATCGACCCGCGCACCGGTTATCCGGTGGAGCACAATCTGCTCAGCGCCACGGTCATCGCCCCCATGGCCACCGATGCCGATGCACTGGCCACTTACTTTATGGTGATAGGATTTGATGAAGCCAGGGACTATGTCCTGTCAAGGACTGATCTGGAAGCATGCCTGATCAGTGCGGACAGCACCTGGTTCTCACCCGGGTTCTAAAGTTCGGCTATTCCTGCCTCAACCCACTTGTCCGCCAGGCTCGCGGCATCCTTCTCCGCCTGCTCCCTGTCTATTTCGTATTTCTCCATGAGAAGGTCGGCCAGGGATTCAACGGAGAACTCCTTCCCGTCGACAGCCTGCCACAGATAAGCGGCTGACTCGTTGAGAACTATCATCTTGTTGAAATTGATATTGGAGGAAAACTCGGGGGTGAGAATATGATCACGTCCGAGAGTGCGGAGTTTGAACCCTGTCTTTGCTTTCATATGATTCTTCGTATTGTTCCAAGTATCACGCGCCTGACGATATAAGGCATATTCCTCCATAAGGCGGAACGCCTGACAAAACTTCCGGTGGCGCAGTTCACCTCACCGTGAGGCTTGATTATCCGGCATACGGCTCCCGCGACATTCTCCCGGGAACAGCGTTCGGTACCGGAAAGGTTGCCGTCCCCCTTGAGAACAAATCCATTTTCGGAAGGGGACAAGATCCTGTGGAGAACCCATCTTCCGTCCTCTGTCAATGCCAGTACAATGTCTCCGCAGCAATATGCGCCGCGCCTTTCAAGCTCCACGCTGTCACGGTCGCCGACGATAAAAGGGAGCATACTGCATCCCCTGGTCATCAGGACGACCTTATGACCCTCGGAGAGCATTTCCCTCACGGAGTCAAGCATCACGTCATTGGGCAATATCAGTTTCTCCATCTTTCAACAATTCTGCGGAACTGACCCGGGCAGCTTCCTCGTCAGGTCTGCAATCCAGCACATACGACGGAACGTTCAATGCCGCCGCTTCAAGACTCTCATGAAGGCCGTCACCCATCTCCGGATCCGACTTCAATCCGGAACAGGACGAATACAGAAGCGCATAGGATTCGACCACAGACAATGGAGTGATCCGGTTTTCCGCGCATCTGCGGATCCTGACGAAGGCTCCTACCGGACATTCCAGATTCTTGTAACAGGGGGTCTTGCCGCTCCAGGGAGTCCCATAGACGATTATCCTTCCGTCCGGCCATACCCTGACCACAGGATTGTCATCATTGAGGAGTACGCTCCCCGGTATGTGCTTGAGCCACAGACTGCTGTGAGTACTCTTCCCTGTTCCGCTCTTTGCAAGGAACAGGAAGCCTCTTCCCGAATTCATAATCACGGAAGCATGCATTTCAAGTGTCCCGAGCTTTGCTGTCGCGAATGCGTAAAGCAGCATAAGGGAATTGTTGATGCAGAAAACAGCATCTGAAACGGTCTTGCCGCATAGGCAAAGCTCCCCTTCGTGGAACTTTCTGTCCATTCTCATCATACCGCAGACAGGGAACCTGTCGTTCGGAGCCATTTCGATAAGATATCCCGACGGGGTACTGTGGAGCTTCAAGACCGCTTCACCCGGTTCCGGAGGGACATCATAAACCGTCTCCTTCGGTTCCGGAGGCAACGAATGGACAAGTTTCAGGGAAAAAAGAGGAGAACCGTCCGCAGTGATCTCGAACGGAAGATACTGCGTCAATTTCTCCCACAGAACGGAACCGTCCGGGAGTTCCAGACGGAACACGTGGCCTGCAACTTTATACGCCTTTATCATCCCCGCAAAAATAGTGTTTATCCGGGATTTTTCCTATATTTGTAGTATTGAACACTTATACGATTATGGGAGAAAACGAAAGCTGTGTAAAATTGGAATACAACACTGAGAGAGAGAAGCTTGCCATGCCGGAATACGGCAGGAACGTCCTCAAGATGATAGAAAAGATGAAAGCCGTACCCGACAGGGACAAGAGAAGCGAGCAGGCGCGGGCGATAGTCAAGGTAATGGAGTTGCTGAACCCGCAGGTTCACGGGCAGGAAGATTACCAGCATAAACTCTGGGACCATCTGTATATGATTTCAGGATTCGATTTGGACGTGGACTCCCCGTTCCCGAGTCCGTCGGAAACCGAATTCGAGACCAAGCCCGTTCCCCTTCCCATGAAGGGCGCAAAGATAAAGGCGACCCATTACGGACGCAACATAGAAAAAATCATCAATCTCCTTTGCGAAGAGCCTGACGGTGAGACAAAGACGGCCATGATACGGTCTTTGGCCACGTATATGAGGCAGCAGTACCTTATCTGGAACAAGGATTCAGTCGCGGACGAGACCATATTCGCCGACATGGAGAAACTGTCGGATTACAGGCTCAGGATTCCGGAGGGACTGACGCTCAGCAAACTTTCGCAGGATGCCAGCTATTCACGCCCGGGAATGGGCATCAACGTGGGACAGGCAGGAAGCGGACGCAAGGGACGGAAGAATTTCAAACAGAGAAGGAAATGAGGTTCTGGAAACAATGGGACGAGCGGGAGAGATCTACCGCACTGAAGATTGTCGGACTGGTGGTGGCAGCCTTCACGATCTTCACCACAATCGCCACGGTGTCCTACCTGTTCCACTGGAAACAGGATATGAGCCTGCTGTCCGACCCGTCCATGATGGACGCATCGAATCCGGTGGCGAACAAGGCCGGCAAGATGGGCTCCAGATTCGGCCATCTTCTGGTATGCGAGCTCTTCGGTCTGGGGAGTTTTGCGTTCATCGTGATTCTTGCCGCCGTATCCATCCGCCTTATTGCCCAGAAATGGAATTACTCCCTCTCAAAGACTTGCCTGATTGCACTTTTCGGAGCGGTGGTTTCTTCCATCGCACTGGCGTTCACAGGCAAGATTATCGGTCTCGACAATGTGTTTGGAGGTGGACTCGGAGGAGGATGCGGTGAATATGTCAGCGACTGGGCCATCAACCTTTTCGGTTACCCTGTAACGGCAGTCTTCATCCTCACCCTCATTATCGGCTTGCTGTTCTTCAGTTCCAGACGGTTCTCCGACTGGGCCTGCAGACTTGGCAAATCAAGGGATAGCGAAGTTTCCGGCGCCATGACGGAGAAGGACATTCAGAAGGAAGAGCCAGTTGCCGGACCGGAGAAGACCGTAGAACCGGAGGAAGCGGAAAAAACGGAAGCGGCAGTCAGGCCGAAGCCCGCAATAGAGTGTCCCGTGATGGAGACTCCGTTGGAGATTATTGAAGATGACACTCTTGACAAAAGCGTAGAGGAAGAACTCAAACCGATTGACAACCGTATGGATCCCCCCGAGGGGCTCCCCCGTTTCAAGTTCCCCAGCCTCGATCTGCTTGAGAGCCATTCGGGAGGCAGACGTGAAGTTTCCACGGATGAGCTTGCCCGCAACAACAATAAAATCCGGGCCACTCTCAAGAACTACAGGATAGAAGTGATGGACGTGAAAGCCATCGTCGGTCCGACCGTGACACTCTACAAGGTTTATCCCGCCCCGGGAGTCCAGATAGCCCAGATAAAAAGGCTGCAGGAAGACATTGCCCTGTCACTGAATGCCAAGGGCGTGCGGGTGGTCACCCTGTCCGATTCCGTCGGAATTGAGGTTGCAAATGACTATGCCTCCATAGTGCCCCTGAAATCCCTGCTTAACGACAGCTCGTTCCGTGACAGCAAGGCTGAATTGCCTGTAGCCATCGGTTACACCATCACTCAGAAGGTCAAGGTATTCGATCTGGCGGATGCTCCGCACCTCCTTATCGCAGGTGCCACGAAGCAGGGAAAATCCGTAGGTCTCAACGTTATTGTGAGTTCCCTGCTCTACAGGATGCACCCTTCCGAATTGAAATTCGTATTCATCGATCCCAAGATGGTCGAATTCTCCGCGTATTCCCAGCTGGTCAAGCATTATCTGGCTGTTCTTCCGGATGCCGGGTCTGAGGAAGAGGAACAGAGCAACGCCATTGTCAAGAATCCCAAGAATGCGGAAAGGATTCTGCGTTCTCTCTGCATAGAGATGGACGAACGCTATGAGCGCCTGTCAAAAGCCGGGGTCAACAAGATTACACTTTACAACGAGAAATACAAGGAAAGGCATCTGCGCCCGGATCAGGGTCACAAATACCTTCCCTATATCGTGTGCGTGGTTGATGAGTACGCGGATCTCACAATGACGGTGGGCGCGTCTCCGGAAACCAGAGCCGCCTCCAAGAGCATCACGAATTCCATCATCAGGCTCGCCCAGAAGGGCCGTGCCGCCGGAATTCACGTCATTCTGGCCACCCAGCGTCCTTCCGTTGACGTAATATCAGGCATCATCAAGAGCAACTTCCCTATGAGAATAGCCTTCAGAGTTGCATCCAGAGTGGATTCCATGACCATTCTCGATGCTCCCGGCGCCGAGAAGCTCATAGGAAAGGGTGACATGCTATTCTCCGCCGGAATCGACACCGAGAGAATCCAGTGCGGTTTCGTGAGCGGTGATGAGATAGATGCCATCACGGAATTCATCGGAGGCCAGCAGGGATTTGCGAAAAGCTACAATACGCCATACTATCTCCCCGAAGCGAATGACAGCGGCGAGGAAGGCGGGGGAATGACGGATATGAGTGATGTGGACGACAGGTTCAAGGATGCGGCCGAACTGGTGGTGACAACCCAGAAGGCATCCACCTCTTACCTTCAAACCCGCCTGGGCATGGGATTTGCCAAAGCCGCCAGAGTGATGGGACAACTTGAGGCGGCGGGTATAGTCGGCCCCCAGGAAGGCGCCAAGCCACGCCAGGTCCTGGTACCAGACCTCAACTCTCTAAGTCCGATTCTTGACGCATTTGTAAAATGAGAACATTCCGCACATTACTGACAGTCATCTTCCTTTCCATCTCCTCAATCCGCCCTGCATGGGGAGCGGACGTTTTGAGTGAATTCAGCAAAATACTGGAGGAATTGCCTGGCAGCAGGATAGAAGCGGACTATTCTTTCAGCCTGATGCAGAATGACGTTCCGGTCCTTTACAGCGGGCACGCCGTTCTCCAGCAGGGATATTTTCACATTTCCGGCAACGGCCTTGAGATTTTCTGTGACGGAACCTCCATCACATACATGGACTTTGAGGCAAAGGAGGCATATGTTGAATCAGCCGTCAGGATAGAAGACTATGTCAGCGGCAATCTTCAGTCCATAAAAGACCTGAAAATTTCAAACGTCAGGAAATCTCCCGCTTCGGATGAACTTTCCATCTTCATGGCTCCGGCCATGGACAGGGATTGGGTTACGACTGACTTGCGATGAAAGCTTTCCTCAAACAGGTGGCGGAACATTATTTCGAGGAAGGTTCTCTCGAAAGGAAATGTTTCATATTCCCCAACAAACGGTCAATAGCCTTCTTCCGCAAATATCTCTGCGGGATGGCGGCGGTTTCCGGCACCACCTCGGTAGCGCCGCAGATGTACGCGATGAACGATTTCTTCCTCAAGATTGCGGGGAAACGTTCTACGGACAAAGTGCATCTTCTCCTGAAACTGTACGAGTCCTACAAGCGTCTCAACCCGTCATCCGAGCCTTTGGATGACTTCATCTTCTGGGGCGACGTCATCCTGGAAGACTTCGATGACGTTGACAAATACCTTGTAGACGCATCCGGCATATTCACGAACGTGGCTCAATTCAAGGATATGAAAGATAACTTTTCATATCTGTCCCCCACCCAAAGGGAAGCCATCGAAAGACTGCTCAGCCACTTTGAAGGCGGTGGCGCCATAAAGAATGAATTCAGGAAAATATGGGACATTCTGCTGCCGCTTTACAATGATTTCCGCTCGTCAATAGAGAAGGAAGGTCTGTCTTATGAAGGGCAGGTATACCGTTCAATCGCCGAAAGGCTGAAGGGAGAGGCGGCGCTTGACATTCTGTCCGCCGGATTCCACGGAACGGAAAAATTCATATTCGTCGGTCTCAATGCGCTCAACGAATGCGAGAAGACCCTGATGCGGAAATGCAGGGATGCCGGAATAGCAGATTTCTGCTGGGACTATTCCGGAAGAATGACGACCGACCCGGACAACAAATCTTCATTTTTCCTTTCCGGCTTCGTCAAAGATTTCCCGCAGGCCTTCGAATTTGAAGATGAAGACAGCGTTCCGGAATTCCGCGCAATCAGCGTACCGTCCGCATCCGGCCAGGCTAAACAGCTTCCGGCCCTGCTTGATGAGATCAGTTCGGAAGGCTCTGTGCCGGGCTTGGAGACGGCCATAATCATTCCGGACGAGAAGATGCTTGTACCGGTTCTCAACTCCATTCCGGAAAACATCAGACAACTCAACGTGACGATGGGATATCCGCTCAGCGGGAGTTCCCTGTGGTCTCTTATGAACGACATAGCCGCGATGCAGCTGCACATCAAGGAGAAGGACGGCCAGCAATTCTTCTATCACAGGCAGGTGTGGTCCATTTTTTCCAACAGCCTTTTCAAGTCCGTAATCTCCGAAGAAGAGAGGGAAAGGATATGCGATATCCGAAGCAAGGCTCAGTACTATATTCCCTTCCCGGAGCTTTCCGGCACTCCCCTCTTCGATCTTATCTTCCGCTCTGCCGGTTCTGAGGCACACGCCATAGGCCAGTACCAGAGAGAAATCGTGGCGGGTCTGGCGGCAAGGATCAGAAGCAACGGGAATCTGGCTCTGGAACTTGATTTTGCAAAAGACCTGTATCTGGCCATCGGCAGGCTGATGTCCTACGACCTTCCCGTCCGTCCGGAGACCTACTACCGGCTGCTTGGCAAGATAGTTGCCGGAACGGCGGTGCCGTTCAAGGGAGAGCCACTGAACGGACTTCAGATAATGGGGCCTTTGGAAACGCGCGCCCTTGATTTCGAGAACATCATAATACTCAACTGCAACGAAGGAGTCTTCCCCCATCATACCGTCAGTTCTTCATTCATTCCACCGGAACTCCGCAAGGCTTTCGGCCTGCCCACATACGAATATCAGGATGCCGTCTGGGCATACTATTTCTACCGTATGACAAGAAGGGCGAAGAAAGTCACGATGCTTTATGACTCGAGGACGGAAGCTACGAAATCGGGAGAGGAGAGCAGATATATCAAGCAGCTGGAACTGCATTTCAAAGTCCCCGTCAAGCATTATACAGTCAAATCGCCCATTATCCGCAATGCGGAATCCGACAGTATAGAAAAAACGGAAGAACACATCGCAACCCTGCGTTCGGGACATCTTTCCGCTTCAGCGCTGCAGAACTATCTCTGTTGCCAGGCCAAGTTCTATTACGGCTCCGTATGCGGTCTGAATGAGAAGGAGGACGTGAACGAATTCCTTGATGCCGGCGCCCTCGGCACAGTCTTCCACGAGTCCATGCGGGAACTGTACAGCCACAGGGAATACATCACCGCTCCGTACATCAGGGAGCTGCTTTCAAATCCGGACAGGATACGGGACTACGTCCGCAGATTCATCATGAAACAGCTGCACTGTTTTGAAATAACCGGCAGGAACCTGATTTTCGAGGACATAGTTGCAAGATATGTTTCGAGAGTGCTGTCAAGCGACCTGGAACTGATGAAGAACCGTGGCGTGCCGTCTTTCAGAATACTGGGACTGGAGAAATCCTGCCATAAGGAAATCGGCGGCTTCAATTTCGTGGGGTTCATAGACAGGATGGACTGCTTCTCACCGGGAGAAGTCCGAATAGTGGATTACAAGACAGGCAAGGTGACGGATGATGACTTCATAATCACCGAAGACAATGCCGGGACAGTGGTCGGGGCGCTTTTCGGGACGGATGACTCAAAAAGGCCCAAGATTGCCTTGCAGCTGTATCTTTACGACATGTTCGCAAAGGACATGAAGGAAGTGAAAGGACGGAACATTGTCAATTCCATATACCAGACGTCGAGGCTTTTCACAAAGGACGTCGAGAACGTCGAGCTCAACGACAGATTCTGCGGTCTCATGGAGGAAAGGATAAATGACATGCTCCTGGAAATAACCGACACCAAGCAGCCCTGGACACGCACCGCCGACACCAAAAGCTGCGAATTCTGCAACTTCAAAAACATTTGCGGGAGATGAGAATAGTCAAGGCATCGGCCGGTTCGGGCAAGACATATACATTGGCGGGGACCTACTTGGATCTGCTGCTGAAATCGCCGGACCCCTACGCATACAGGCACATCCTTGCCGTCACGTTCACCAACAAGGCGACGGCGGAGATGAAGAACAGGATTCTCAGAGACCTCGGCAAACTGGCGGAGACGAATCCGAAGGCAAGGAAGATTCTGACCGGCATACTGCACGACTACAGCGCATTCTCCGTCAGCACCATAGACAAATTCTTCCAAACCGCCCTGAAGGCATTCTCGAGAGAAATCGGCCAGTTCTCCGACTACCAGCTGGAACTTGACCGGAAATCTCTCGTCACCGAAGCGATAGACAGAATCCTCGACTCTCTTTCGGAGAACAATCCCACCCTGCTCGAATGGATAAAATCAAGTGTCAAGGGAAAGATAGAGGCCGGGGAGAAATACAATTTCGACAAGAGCCTGTATGACATAGGCCAGAAACTCAAAAGCGAGGAATTCAGGGAAATCATCGAAAGCTCGGGCACGGACACGGACAGCGAGTTCGACAAGCGCAGGCTCACGGCAATACACGGGACATGCCGGAGAATAATAAGTGATTTCCTTGCAAAAGCCGAGACTTTCGGAGTCAAACCCGGCAAGGACGGAAAGATAAAGATTCCCGCGAAGAAGGACCTTAATGCCGATGCCGGACTGGCTGAACTTTTCGGAACTCCCTATGACATTTTCAATACGGCCGTCATTATCGACGACAGCACCTACAGCCTTGGACTGGCGGGAGAATTCCTGAATGAATTCAACGCCCTGCTCAAGGAAAAGAACCTGATGTGTCTCGAAGAGTCCAACACCATACTGCGCAAAATCATTGACGGATCCGACGCCCCCTTCATCTATGAGAAGCTAGGCGTCAGGTACGAGCATTTCATGCTGGACGAGTTTCAGGACACTTCCAACATCCAATGGGAGAATTTCCTGCCCCTGCTGAAAGAAAGCGATGCAAACGGCAATGAGAACCTGATAGTAGGGGATGTCAAGCAGAGCATCTACCGCTGGAGAGATTCGGACTGGAACCTCCTGCGGACACGGGTTCCTGAAGAATTCCCCGAAAAAGAGCCGGAATCCCTGGACTGCAACTGGAGAAGTTGCGGAGCAATAGTCGATTTCAACAACACTTTTTTCAAATATGCCGCAGATATCCTTGGAGTCAGTGACATTTATTCTGACGTAAGACAGCATAAGAAGACGAAAGACAGCCAGGACGGCTTCGTGCGCGTTTCCTTTACCGACGACCAGGATGAGCTGGTGCTGGCCTCCATTGAATCGGCGAGGGACGCAGGAGCGAGGTGGGGTGACATCGCAGTTCTGGTCCGGAACAACAGGGACGGCTCCCACATTGCATCAAAGTTGATTGACCACGGGATACCCGTCATTTCCGATGATTCCCTCAGGGTCAAGTCATCCGTCACCGTCAGGCGCCTGGTCTCTCTCCTGAGCAGTTTCGACAACCCGGATGACTCCATAGGCAGATACCTGTCATCCACTCTGGAAATAGTATGGCCCGACAGATTCTTCTCCATAGAAGACCTCTGTGAAGAACTGCTCCGCCAGCTTGAGACCCACGATCCCGACACATTCGCGGGCGAAACCCTCTTCATCCAGGCCTTTATGGATGACTTGAAATCCTGGACCGAGGTCAACGGCAACAATCTCAGCCTGTACCTGCAGCATTGGGAAGACAATGACCCCTGCATCGGCTCCCCGGACAATTCCGAATCGGTCCGCATTCTTACGGTACACAAATCCAAGGGATTGGAATTCCCTTATCTTATTTTCCCATACGCCGAGAAGGTAGGGCTTTACAAACATGGCGATCATTGGTGCCGGCTGAACAACGGCGGTCCCGCCTCTGTCCTGAACGGCATCTACCCGGTGGCCCTGTCTTCCGGAAGCACAAGGACCCTTTTCGCAGATGATTACGAAAAGGAACGCAGGATGCAGGTTGTGGACAATATCAATGTCTTCTACGTGGCGCTCACGAGAGCGGCCAAGTGCCTGCACATCATAGCGGCCAACCCTTCGAAAACTTTCAGAGAAAAAAAGGCCCCGGAATACAAGACCCTTTCCGAAATTCTGTTCCATTTCAACGGTTCCTGCTCGGAAAGGACCTACGGCCGGATGTATGACTTCAGCAGGATGGAGCGCGAAGATTCGGGAGACGTCCGGGACTTTCCCGCGACCTTCCGGTCCATACCGCTCGGAGGACGCCTGCAACCATCCACCGATGCCATGGATTTCTTCGGAGAAGACGGGTTGACAGGCCCCTCCGCATCTCCACGCATAGAAGGCATCATCCTCCACAATATTCTGTCCGAAGTGAACAACCCCGCAGAACTGCGCGCAGCAGTGGATGGCGCCGTGCTGTGCGGAGCTCTTTCCGAGAAAGACGGCGAGAGTGCATATTCGCTTCTGTCCGAAAGGATTTCCGCACACGGGGAATGGTTCCATCCGGACGAATCCACGGATATTTCCAATGAAACAACCATTCTGGGCGATGACGGGGAATGCCACAGGCCCGACAGAGTCATCAGCACTCCGGACGGCGTGACCGTCATCGACTACAAATTCGGAGAGCCCCGCAGGTCGCATCTGTCGCAGGTGAGAACCTATATGGACCTGTACCACAAAATGGGAGCGAAGAACGTCCGGGGCGCTGTCTGGTATGTCAGGGAAGACAAAATATGCCATATTGACTGACTCATTGATTTTTTGATTAAATTTGTGGATATGACAGGAAAAGAAAGACTACAGGCTGTCCTCAATCACAGGAACGCCGACAGGATAGCCCTTGACTTCGGAGGCACGAACGTTACCGGAATGCACTGCCGGGTGATGGAAGCTGTCAGGAAGCATTACGGGCTTGACGAACATCCGGTGTATGTATATGAACCGGGCCAGATGCTCGGACTGATGGAAGATGACCTTGCCGAAGCGCTCGGAATCGACACCAAGGGATGTTTCGGCAAAGAGAACAACTTCGGAATCGCCAATGAGGACTGGAAGCCGTTCAAGATGCCCTGGGGGCAGACAATAATGTTCCCGGCAAGACTGGCGGACACAATTTCCGAAAAAGACGGAGCCCTTTTCAGTTATCCTCAGGGAGACACAACTCTCCCGCCTTCCGCGAAGATGCCCGAAACCTGCTATTTCTTCGATTGCATCGAGAGGCAGGATGGAGAGATTGATGACGAGAAACTGAACGTGGAAGACAATCTTGAAGAATTCGGTGAGATTTCCGATGCCGGCATAGAATACTGGAAAAAGACCGTTGACGAAGCGGCCGCCACGGGACGCGCCGTAGTCGCAAGTTTCGGAGGAATGGCCCTTGGAGACGTTGCACGCGTAATCACCCCGGCACTCAAGCACCCTAAAGGAATTCGCAGCGTGGCGGAATGGTATATGTCAACGGTCATCAGGCAGGACTACATTCACGAGCTGTTCGACAGGCAGACTCAGATTGCCGTCAGGAACCTTGAGAAACTTTACGCCGCCCTTGGAGACAAAGTTGACGTGGTCCATATCTGCGGCACAGATTTCGGCACACAGGTCAGCCAGTTCTGCTCGGTCGACACCTTCCGCTCCCTCTATATGCCCTATTACCAGCGCATGAACAACTGGATTCACGAACATACCCCGTGGAAGACCTTCAAGCATTCCTGCGGTGCCGTTTATCCCCTTATGGAAGGCTTCATAGAGTCAGGATTCGACATAATCAATCCCGTGCAGATTGCCGCTGTCGATATGGAGCCGGGACGGCTCAAGAAAGAATTCGGTGACCGCATCACCTTCTGGGGCGGCGGTGTCAATACCCAGACTACGCTCCCGTTCGGCACTCCCGACGATGTCCGCAGGGAGGTCATCGAACTCTGCGACATCTTCGGCAGGGACGGCGGTTTCGTCTTCAATTCAGTCCACAACATTCAGGCTAACGTTCCGGTGGAGAACGTTGTGGCTCTTTTTGACACACTAAAAGAAATCAGGAAACAGATATGACAGAACTTTACGATGCAATATTCAAAGGCAACCTCCCGTTAGCCAAGACTTCCGTGCAGGCCGCTCTCGATGCAGGGCAGAACCCTCAGGAGATAATTGATGACAATATGGTTCCTGCCATGGAGGCCATAGGAAAGGAATTCGCCGAAGGAAGGGTATTCGTCCCCAACCTGCTGCTCAGCGCACGGGCGATGAAGGGAGCGCTTGAAATTCTGAAGCCCCTGATGCAGGCTGAGAATACAAGCATTCTCGGAACCGTGGTCATCGGAACCGTGAAGGGAGATCTCCACGATATCGGAAAGAACCTCGTGGCATCAATGCTGGAAGGCCGCGGATTCAAGGTCATCAATCTCGGAGCCGATGTATCCAAGGAGAAATTCATCGAGGCCGCCAAAGAAAACGACGCCGACATCATCTGCCTTTCAGCCCTTCTCACCACGACTATGGGATATATGAAAGAAGTTGTGGATGCCGTAAAGGAATCAGGAGTCAAGGTGAAGGTTATGGTAGGAGGCGCGCCCCTCAATGCCGAATACGCGAGGAGCATCGGAGCGGACGGATACAGTTCCAACGCCAACGAGGCGGTTGATCTGGCAAAGAGCCTCGTAGCGTAGCCTATGCTCAAAGGAGAGGCAATCGAAGCGTCTTTCTCTCTCAAAGCGGAGGAACTTTCCCGCGAGAGCGTGTGGTTCGCCATGGGCTACAGGGGGGCCGTTCCCGAACAGCGTATCCGGGACATGGCCGAGGAAGTCATAAAAAGGCTTGTTCCTTGTGCCGTAATCCGTTATATGTACAGGATGGTACCTGCATCCAAACTCTCCCCCACTGCCATGGCTCTTGACGGGGCGGAATTCAAACCCGGCGGCATAATATGCTCATACCTTGACGGGATGACCGATGCCTGCATCTTCGTGGCCACCGCGGGTCGGGAATTCGAAGCCGGACTCCGGGAAATCAACGCCGAAGGGGACATCGTGACCGACTTTATCGCAGATGCCGTAGGAACGGTATTGGCTGAACTGGCCGTGGACAGACTTGAAAAGTCGTTGATGCCGGCCCTTAAGCTCTCCATGCCATACAGCCCGGGATATTGCGGGTGGGACATACGCGAACAACATATCCTGTTCTCTCTTTTCCCCGTGGATCCCTGTGGCATCCGTCTCACCGAATCGTCACTTATGCAGCCCGAAAAGTCTGTCAGCGGTTTCTTCGCAATGGGTGAAAAATTGCACAGACAGCCGTATCACTGCGAAATATGCAAGAACAGCAAATGCTACAAAAGAAGGAAAGGCTAGCCGTCCCCATAATGACCCATCCGGGCATTGAACTCATAGGGAAAACCGTAAAGGAAGCCGTCACGGACGGAAGAGTGCACGCCGATGCCATCTGCGCTCTCAATGACAGATACCCTTCCTCCGCCGTAACCGCGATAATGGATCTCACAGTCGAGGCCGAGGCTTTCGGCGCCGGAGTCATTTTCTCCGAAGATGAGATTCCCAACATCACCGGACGTCTGGTGTCCGATTTCGAATCAGTCAGTGCTCTGCAGGTCCCCGGACTTGACAAAGGACGCGTCCCGCAGTATCTTCTGGCCAACCGGCTCACCGCCGAAAGAATAAAGGGCAAAACCATATATGCCGGATGCATCGGTCCCTTCTCGCTTGCAGGAAGGCTCTTCGACCTTTCGGAACTTATGATGGCCATTTACATCGAAGCTGATACGGTGACACTTCTGCTGGAAAAATGCACGGAGTTCATCACTTCCTACGTCAGGGCAATGAAAGAAACCGGAGTCAGCGGAGTGATTATGGCAGAACCGGCGGCCGGCCTCATTTCGAACGAGGATTGCCTGACCTGGTCCACAGCCTACGTCAAAAAAATTGTCGAGGCCGTTCAGGACGACAGTTTCTCCATTGTGCTCCATAATTGCGGGAACACGGGACATTGTACCGAAGCTATGGTCAAAAGCGGGGCCGCGGCGCTCCATTTCGGAAATCGCGCCAATATGGTGGATGCCCTCGGAAACTGCCCTGCCGACATTCCCGTCATGGGCAACATCGACCCTGTCGGCATTCTCGGCCAGGCTTCTCCGGAAACGGTGAAGGCTGAAACCCTCAGACTTCTGGAAGCGACAGCGGTCTGGGACAACTTCATCCTTTCAACAGGATGTGACGTTCCACCCCATATTCCCTTTGCAAATATCGAAGCATTCTACGGGGCTTTGGAAGAATTCAACAGAAACAGATAAGAATATGACAAAAACCAGTGCAAACCCTATGACCAACTGGCGGTGGTGGATATGCTCACTGCTGTTCTTCGCAACCACCATCAACTATATGGACAGACAGGTACTGTCTCTCACCTATGAGGAGTTCATAAAGCCGGAGTTCCACTGGACAGATGCCGAATACGGCACAGTGACCAGTTTCTTTTCCATCTTCTATGCCGTCGCATGCCTTTTCGCCGGCAAGTTCATAGACTGGATGGGTACCAAGAAAGGTTACGTGATTGCCATCTGCGTGTGGTCTCTCGGAGCAATCATGCACGCCGCCTGCGGCGAGGTATCCGGCCTCATCGTCGCATCCAACACCGCCCTTGCGCTGTCAACCACTTCAGTATATCTTTTCCTTCTTTGCCGCGGCGTCCTTGCCCTCGGTGAATCGGGGAACTTCCCCGCCGCCATCAAGGTGACAGCCGAATATTTCCCGAAGAAAGACCGCGCATTCTCCACCTCCATCTTCAACTCCGGGGCATCCATCGGAGCCCTCGTCGCCCCTCTGTGCATCCCGCCGCTTGCCAAGGCTCTCGGTTGGGAGATGGCTTTCATAATCATCGGCGGTCTCGGATTCATCTGGGTATTCTTCTGGGTATTCATGTACGACAAGCCGGAGAAGAGCAAGAGAGTCAACAAGGCCGAACTCGAATACATCCATCTGGATGATGCGGAAGAAGTCAATAAAAATGTTGAAGCGGAGGAAAAAAGTATGCCCATAGCCCAATGCCTCAAATACAGACAGGCCTGGGCCGTTATTCTGGCGAAACTCATCACCGATGGCGTATGGTGGTTCTTCCTTTTCTGGGCACCTTCCTACTTCGACAACCAGTTCGGAGCCAAGGCTACCACCACTCTGGGACAGTTGCTGCTGATCACGCTGTACACCATCAGTTCGGTACTCTCCATATTCGGAGGATATCTGCCCAAACATTTCGTCGAAAAGAAGGGAATGCACCCCTTCGATGCCCGTATGCGCTCAATGCTCATCTATGCGTTCTTCCCCCTCTGCGCCCTGCTGGCCCAGCCCCTCGGAATGCATTTCAACAGCCCCTGGTGGCCCGCCATAATGATAGGTCTGGCCTGCGCCGGGCATCAGGCATGGAGCGCCAATGAATACAGTCTCGTGGGAGACATGTTCCCCAAGAGCTCGATAGCGACGCTGACCGGACTCTGCTCCCTCATCGGAGGCATAGGCACAATGGCTATCCAGAAGATAGCCGGCAACCTGTTCGCCTTCGCCGAGAAAGCGGGAGAAAGCTTCACCTTTATGGGATTCGAAGGCAAACCTGCCGGATATTTCATCATCTTCTGCTATTGCGGACTCGCCTACGTCATAGGTTGGGTGGTGATGAAAATCTGTGTTCCCAGATATATGCCCGTAAAGACAGACAACTAGCATAACACTTGCAAGACAGGAAAAATAGGCTTTCCGAAATTTGGGGTTGAATTTTCACTGAAAGAGGGAGCGTAGCCGTAGCTACGTGACCGAATGACGGAACCTAAAGACTGAAAAAGGTTCATAAAAGATATTAATCATTTCAAAACAGGTTCTTATATTTACAGATATGAAACGCATTATCATATTCCTCACCGCAGCCCTGCTGTGCACGGTAGGCTGCAAACAGACAAATTCTGAAATGAAAAAAGATTTTCTCCAACTGGCATCCGAGCGATACTCAGTCCGCAATTTCGACTCCACGGCTGTGAACCGCGACCTTATCGACAAAATTCTCGAGGCGGGACGACTGGCTCCCACCGCAGTCAATTCCCAACCGCAGAAGATATATCTGGTGCAGAGCCCCGAGGCCATGGCCAAAATGCGGATTGTTTCCCCCTGTATGTATGGCGCGCCCCATTGCTTCGTCCTCTGCTATGACGACGCCCGTGTATGCCGCAGAGGGGAAAACGGCAATTATGGTGACATTGACGTTACCATAGTGCTTACCCATATGGTTCTCGAAGCGGCAAATCTGGGCATAGGCACCTGCATCGTAGGCTATTTTGGCCCTGCAAGACTGTCCGCGGAGCTTGAACTTCCCGAGAACATCCACCCTGTTCTCCTTCTGCCTTTCGGCTATCCGGCAGCCGGATGCACCCCTGCGGAAAGACACGGAGACCGCCGCGAGCTCTCCGAAAGCGTAGAATGCCTTTAGAATCCAACGGGGAAAAACTGCTGCCAATATTACCTGACCGGTACAATCTCAAATGAGAAACCGGTTGGCTTTGCATAGATTCTGTTCTTCTCCTGTGGTGCGGGACCG
>JAZLLN010000072.1:0-3375 GCA_045598165.1 Candidatus Cryptobacteroides sp. | reverse complement strand
GACAAAATGTTTCCGTCCATCGTGACGTGCGCTTCGCGCAGAAGCCTGTCCCTCACCGGCCGCTCCTCTCCCTTCACCTTGATGTATCCGTCAAGTATTGAAATGACGTACAGCGTCCTCACTCTGGAGTATGCCTCCCCGTGCTTGAGTATTCTCGTGAGAGGGTCGCCGCTGTAGATCATCAGACGGTCGCCGTACTCGCGGTACATCTTCTTCTGTATCTCCACGAGGAAGTGGTTGCCGGCGTCGTCGGTGCAGCTGATGTCGTAGTTGGGTCGCTTGTCATCCTCCTCGAAGGGCAGCGGCTCGGGATTGAGGAAGGTGATGGAGACGATGTTCCTTTCCCTGATGACGGCATTGAGGAAGCCCATCATCAGTTCGGGGTGCTCCCTGTTCTCGAAGGCGATTTTGAATCCGTAGTCTCCGGTGAGGTCGATGAACCTCGTTTTTGCTTGGTTGAAGTTCTGATTTTCCATAATTGTTTTTCTGCAATTATGGTGAATTCAAATGACAATGGAGATAAGAAACATAAAAAAGGTTCACCTGCAAACCTTCGTGGATATAAGCATGGGGAATTCACAAACGGATAACGTCCAAGACCAGATGACCTTCACGAGCCTTGAAGAGCAAGGTTGGATGGCTTTGAAGAAGGACATCGTAAATCCGAATACAACTAAAGAGAGTCGAAGAAGAGAATTGAAGGAGAAAATTGAAGAAGATCAAAATCGTTTGGTCGGTCACTATGCCCTACAAGTGGATAGAAACGATGTCTAGGGACCAAACGGCGCAATTTTGCCTCGTTAGGCATCGGAGCCCTGTCCTGACAGGCCTGGAAAGCACAATGCGACGCCAAACGATTTTGATAATCGGATCGACACTCTATTTTTTCATAAAAAGTAAGATACACGGAACTTTGCAGGTGAGCCATTCAACGTCAGAAAACCCATATCCTGCAATCATAAGACCCACGGTATTTGCTCACCAACCGTGGGGTCTGAGAGAAAAACGGTGATGGAAATTGAAAAAACGGGATTTTGCAGCGAAGACTAAGATGTTTATAGCGACAAGTTAGCGTATCAGAATTGATACTAAAAATTTGTTAAATAAAAACAATCTATTATATTTGCGCATCAAAGTTGATACTATGGACATCCTTAATGCATTGATGATATATGAATCTACCGATGAGCAGATTCTTGGCGAGATTCGAAGGCGGCTTACACGGATGCGCAGGAGCTGCTGCCTCTCACAGGAGGAGCTCTCACAGCGCTCCGGCGTGTCGATAGCCACAATCAAGAGGATAGAGGGGCAAGCCCCGCAAGACATCAGCCTGTCGATTCTCATTAAGCTCCTTCGCTCGATGACGCAGCTGGAGGGAGTCGGGACTCTCGTACCGAAGCTCCCGGACTCTCCATTCGCCATCAAGGCTGACGGAACGAAGATGACTAGGATATCAAGCAGACTGAGAAAGATATGACAGCACCGCTTAAAATCAACGTACACCTTTGGGGCACGAACATAGGACAACTGACCTGGGACGAGTACGGCCGTGTGGCCACGTTCCAGTTCTTGGAGGATTACTTCAGACAGCCGTACAACCTGCTGCCGACAAAACCGGTCAAGACCCTCGCACCAGTGCTCGGCAACATCTCCGACAAGTATCACGGCCTGCCGCCCTTTCTGGCTGATTCCCTTCCCGATAACTGGGGCAGCACCGTGTTCGACAAGTGGGCGAAAGAGAATAATATAGATCCGAAGGAGTGCAATCCGCTTCTCAAGTTGGCTTACATAGGACGCAGGGGTATCGGCGCGCTGGAGTTTTTCCCGGAAGTAGAGGATGACGGACCTGAGGTGAGAAGCCTCTCGACGCTGGAGTCTCTGGCAAACAAGATATACACCGAGAGGACGGAAGCCCGTCTCGGGGAGGAGGAGAAGGAGGAGTTCAATGCATTTGCCCGCCTCGGATCGCCTCCGGGCGGAGCGCATCCGAAGACGCTGATTGCACTCAGCGATGAGAACGACACCATCATCTCGGGACAGACCGACCCGCTGCCGGGATACAGCCAGTATATACTCAAATTCAAGGAGGATTACTCCGTCCCGTCAGCGGAACTTGAATATATCTACTACCTGATGGCGCGGGAAGCCGGCATAACTATGATGCCGTGCCGTCTGTACTGGATACGCGGGAACGCCCATTTCCTCACGGAGAGGTTTGACCGCAGGGGTGGCCAGAAGATACTCTCCCAGACGATGGCAGCCCTCGCCCCGGGAGCTTCGGATTACGAGAATCTCTTCTTTCTCTGCCGCTCGCTGCATCTATCGGAGGAGGAAAGGGTAGAATTGTTCCGCAGAATGTGCTTCAACATCGTGGCCGGCAACACCGACGACCACAACAAGAACTTTTCGTTTCTGATGTTCCCGGACGGTCATTGGAAACTGGCACCCGCATACGACCTCACGTTCACGGCTGACATCTGGAAAGATACTGATGCTGACACTCATTCGATAGGCGTAAGCCAGAGGAGGTGCTATTTCACGGCAGATTATATTCTTCAGTTCGCCGAAGACTTCGAGATAGAGAATCCTGTGGCCGTTCTTCGTGATGTATGCCTTGCAGTTTCTCAGTTCCCGTCTCTCGCTAGGGAGAACGCTCTGAGCGAATCATGGATAGAAAAGATATCAGGTGCTCTGGATTCGGTATTCCCTGACCGGAAGAAGATCATTTAGGCAAGAAAATGCCCTCGCAAGCCGGAATTTTCCAGGAATCGCCTACATACCATTCGCGTCTTTCAATTCATCCGTCTGGACGGATGAACCAGATATTATATACAATTCAATCGCCTGAGGGGATGAGCACAAACGATATTGTTAACTCCCCTCGGCATATTGGGACACTGATATGCCACTAAGCCGCCTAAGTATGTTTATTCTGTTCAGTCGCCTTGCAATCTCCGTTTAGTATTGGAGCCCTCATTTTATACGAATAAATCCTCCATGGTAATAACCTTCGGGAATCTTCCGGAGAACTCATTGCTTTTTAAACCATACGTAGTAATCAGAACGGAAATGATACTGCCTTTAACGTGAGAATACTCCCTTACCTTGTCAATTCTCTCCTCGATCTTCCTTGCATACCCGCCAGTAACTGAATACTCCCTGCGGCTGAACTTTATCTCGCAAACGTTTATCACTCTGTCATCCCTGTCGATGATCAGGTCTATCTGCATTCCGGGATTCTCATTGTCTCCTTCCACGGACCAAGATGATTCCCTGGTCATGACACCGGAGATACCGAGTGAGCGCTTTATCTGGTCTATATGGCTGAATACCACTTCCTCGAATGCTAGTCCAAGCCAGTTGTTCATCGCGGAG
>JAZLLN010000071.1:0-43650 GCA_045598165.1 Candidatus Cryptobacteroides sp. | reverse complement strand
GGTTGTTTGTCACAAATTTACAAAGTTTTCCTATATTTGCGATGTTTTAAACTTTTGTTGAAAAATGAAGAAACTTATCATTTTCGCCCTTGCAGCTGCAACGCTGATGGGCATCGGTACCAAGGCTTCAGCCCAGGTATCCGCAGAAGCAGGTTATCTCAACCAGTCACTCCGCATTTCCTATGCAGACGCTTTAGAAAAATCGACATCCCTGAACGGAGCATACGCAGGACTTTTCTATGACATCAACGAAGGCGAAGGCCTCAGTGTCAGGACCGGTCTCTACTATGCATTCCTTACCGGAAAAGCGAAGGTCGTCGATGGTTATCTCTGGGGAAACCTTTACGAGCACAGCCTCAACGTTCCTTTCCAGCTCGGTTACACCCTGGGATTCTCAAACGGTGACAAGGGATTCGCTTATGTAGGCCCTACATTCACCTACGGTCTGGCATCCAATGTCAAGGCAAACGCTCTGGACATCCTCAAGCTCAAGCTGGCCAACTGCTACAAGCACGATTATCTGAACCGCTTCGACGTGAAGCTCGGTTTCGGCCTCGGATATGAGGTCAATGATATGGCCCGCATCACCGTCGGCTACAACTTCGGTATCGTAAACCAGATCGGTGATGGCCTCAAGAGCAAGGATGAGAACGGAAATCCTATTGACGGAAAGACAAAGCTCCATCGCAACACTTTGAACGTAGGTATCGCATTCTTATTCTAATCGATTGAAACTATGAGACTTGACGGAAGAAGAGAAAGTTCCAACGTAGAGGACCGCAGAGGCAGTACTGTGGCCAAGGCCGGTGGCCTCGGTCTGGGCGGAGTCATCATTGTCGGCATCATCACCCTCCTTATGGGCGGAAATGCCGGTGACGTCATAAACAACGTCCAGCAGATGGGCGGCGGTTCCGTAGTGCAGCAGGACTACACCCCTTCAGCGGAAGAGGAGGAGCTCGCTGTATTCTCGAAGCAGATTCTGGCAGGCACTGAGGACGTCTGGTCGAAGATTTTCGAGCAGAACGGTATGACCTACACCCCTCCGAAGCTCGTTCTTTTCAGCGGTGCGGTCCAGTCAGGCTGCGGCGGTGCGACTTCATCATCGGGTCCTTTCTACTGCAGCGGCGACCACTGCGTGTATCTCGACCTTTCTTTCTTCACGTCCATGAAGCAGCAGCTGGGTGCTGACGGTGACTTCGCTTACGCTTATGTCATCGCCCACGAGGTGGGACACCACGTCCAGTATCTTCTCGGTACCCTGCAGCAGGCTCACACTCAGATGAGCCGCGTCAGTGAGAAGGAGTCTAACCAGATCAGCGTACGTCTGGAGCTCCAGGCCGATTTCTATGCCGGCATCTGGGCTTACTATGACAACAAGATGTTCCGCTCCCTCGAGGAGGGCGACATCGACGAGGGTCTGGCCGTCGCCTCTAAGATCGGTGACGACTACCTTCAGAAGAAGGCGCGCGGCTACACAGTCCCGGATTCCTTCAACCACGGTACTTCGGCACAGCGCAGCAAGTGGCTCAAGAAGGGCATCACCACCGGCAACATCGACCTCGGTGACACCTTCTCTCCTGCCTACAGCCAGCTTTAGCAGTTCACCTTTATTAGATTATCTTTAGCTGCTCATTACGGGCATAAAAATGAAATGTACAATATAGAGATATAGGGATAGAGGTTGTATCGGTAGATATATCAGTGAGTTAGGTGCGGTTTATGGTTTGACCGCCACAAAAACGAGTTGTGCAATTTGCTTTACATTGCTTTACATCAGATTTACACGGAGGCCCTGAAAAGGGCTTTATTTTTGTCCGCCGCTTTACATTGATTTTATATTGGGCGCACATTGCATAATATAGTGGCCGATTTACCCCGTTTCAGGGCGTTACGGGGCATATTTAGGCCTTGCTGGTATAGTTGCTGGTTGGCTGATTCGAGGGGTTGAAATGCCCCTATTTTTATGCCCTTTTGAAGCCTGTTTAACCGGCCTTCCGAAGGAGGGACCGAATCAGGCAAATTTCATATTGGATTGACAAATGGATGGACAATGGGTGGACAACCCGATACCATTTTTAAGCCTTTCAAACGTGGGATAATGCTTTATAGTAACCGTCATAACGGCTTTTTTAACAGATAGACACCCACATAATCCAATAAAAAAGGCCTTTTAAGCAGGGCTTAAAGGCCGATTAAAGGTGCTTATATCAATGTTTTATAAGTAAAAGCGGACTGAATGACGTCGCAAAAAAAAGAAAATGCACTATTCTACGCGGATTACACCAATAACAAGGGCGATAGCCTCTATGTCAGAGAGGGGCACATCGAAGGGCTCATATTTCTCGTTATCTGAAACCAGAAGAATATATCCCTCCATAGTTGACTTCTTGACCCGCTTCACCATCACCCCCTGACTCCGGGTGTAGATGGCGTAGATCTTATTCCACTGGAAGAATAGTGTTTCCTTTACGACCTTGCAGGCGATGATGTCTCCGGAGCTATATTTCGGATACATAGAATTTCCCTTTACTCGAATCAGGAAGTCGGCCTGTTTGAACTCCGCAACCTGATAGTAATCCTCCACCCTCATATCATCGAACGCCGGGGAGCCATAACCGGCAAAGGCCTCAATCGGAATAAGAGGAATACAGCCTGTGGTAGGTGTTTCAGAAGATACAACCTCGCTTCCCTTCTCTTCACTCTCCATTGGTTCCTTCCCATAAAGAAGCCACTCTTTTGAATAGGACGGATATAATTTCAAAAGAGAATCAACCCACGGCCCCGCAACCTCAATGTCCCCCGGATTCTTTTCGGCCCGGGCGTATGCGCCGGGAATTAGAAAGTTTCCAGTGTTTGTTCCTTTCTCGAATTCTCTTTTTGACAGTCCCTCCTTATTTAAGACAAAATTTATTCGATCGTATATGGTGGAGCGCAGCATTATACCGTCTCCGGTTAGTAACCAGTCAATATTTAAATTTGGATATTTCAAAGCAATGCTTTTGATTACCGTCGGGCTGATGGACTGGCGAATTGCTGAGACATAAGCGCTGGAAACGCCTACTTGACGGCCAAATTCCGTCTTTGATATCCCCTGAGACCTTAAATATTCCTCCAGTCTTTCTTTTACAGAAGAGTCCATAATAAAATAAAAATTAAGCGATGCTTTGGATATTTCAAAGCAATGCTTTATATTTGCAGCACCATTACATAAGTAACGACAAAGACAAAGGTAGACATTTTTAGGAATATGAAACTGATTTTAACGAAAAAAGGGGAAATGAACGCTTTAGCGAAGATGTTCGGTGTTTCAAGAATTGCCGTTCATAACGCCCTGCATTTTCGATACAACTCCGAGCTCTGTGAGCGGATCCGCAAAGCCGCCATAGAGCGCGGAGGCAAGGAGGCCGAATACAACAGTTAAATCAAATAGTTATGGAATCAAATCAAGCAACTCAAAAGAAGACTCTCTCCAAGCGGGAGAAAGCGAGAGACACACTCATCAAGAATGTTATCGGCTTCGGCATTATGATCGGGTTTCTGGCCTGTGTATGCGAAGGTCCCAACGGTGAGATCACGTGGGTAAACTTTGTCGGTCTGGCCATATTCGGAGGCGCGGCTTACTTGGCCAACCTCTCCGAAAAGAAGGGCTGGGTGTTTTTCGATGATGACGAAAATGAGGCTTAAGGTCTGAAGATATCACCGGGGGTGTAGCTCAACGGACAGAGCGGCTGCCTTACAGGCAATGCGATACGGGTTCGAATCCCGTCCCTCCACCAATAACAACGAAATGGCAGAGATAATAAACAACAGGGTCTGCGTGACGGTTCAGGAGCTTGACGGCATTTTGTCGTATGAGGCCCTTGCGAAACTCACCCAAAGAGGTCAGGTAGACTGCGCCCAGCGCGGTTGCCGCAACACCTCGGCCCTGTACTATGCTGACTCTCTCCCATACAAGTACCGCTGTGAAGTCTATAAGCGTTATCCGGATCTGAACGCACAAGCAGCCGCCAAGCCGTTCATCGAGGCCCTTGAGCCTGACGGGAACGCCATCAATTTTTACGACGACTTCACCTTTGAGGACGGAACGCACCTGACACCGGAAAAGGTGGAGGAGTATGCCAACAACGCCGCCATCCTCAACGGGTTCCGGTCTTGGCTGGAGGGATCCAACAGCGAAAGGAAGAAGACAAGTCACGGACGGTGCCCGAAGGGAGAGTTCTGGAAGTCGGCGGCTGCCGCTCTGGAGAGAATGGCGGACACATACCCGAACAGTCTTCCGCTCAACCCGCGACGTCTTCAGGACAAATACAACGCATATATCAAGGACGGGTACCAGGCACTCATCAGCGGCAAGCACAAGAACAGCAACGCGGCCAAGGTTGACTCCGAGGAGAAGAAGGCTGTCATCAGCGCACTTTGTGCCATACCTAACGGCTTTGACAATGAGTTCGTGGCGCGATACTACAACGAGACGGCAGAGAAGATGGGCTGGGAAAAGATCACAGCCGGGACGGTTGCCAAGTACCGCAAGGAGAACGGCCTTGTAATAGATGCCGTCCGCTACGGAAATACCTCATTCTCCAACAACAGGGCCATGCAGGTCAGCCGTTCGAAGCCGACCGCCGCAATGCTCATGTGGTCTCTCGACGGCTGGGATGCCGAGCTTTATTTCCAGAAGCGCAACGCCAAGGGCGTAGTCACCTATACGAACAGGAAGGTTCTCGAGGTTGTTGTGGATCCATGCTGCGACTTCCCGATAGGTTATGCCATTGGCGATGTAGAGAACGCCGAGCTTATTGCGGAGGCTCTCCGCAACGCGGCCAACTACACACGTGAACTGTTCGGCCAGCGGTACCGCACCTGTCAGATCCAGAGCGACCACTATGCCATGAAGGCGATGGCTCCTTACTATGCAACAGTGTCCGATAAGGTCACCCCGGCAAGAGTAAAGAACGCCAAGAGCAAGCCTGTTGAGAGATATTTCGACCATCTGAATGAGACATACTGCAAGACTCAAAGCAACTGGAGCGGCTACGGCATAACAGCCGATAAGAAGCACCAGCCGAGCAGCGAGTTCCACAATATCATAAAGCGCAACTTCCCGGATGAGGAGGGCGTTATCCGTCAGCTCGAGGCCATGATAGCGGCGGAGCGTCAGCAGAAGATGGAGGAGTACCGGAAGTTCTGGGATGCCACTCCTGAGGAGAGGAGGCTGCCTCTGCCGGAGGAGACATTCCTTCTTCGTTTCGGCAAGACCACGGGATATACCAACGTGCTCGAAGGCTCCGGATTGCGTCCGAGACTGGAGGGGAAGAAGCGTCAGTACGACTGCTTCGATGTCCGCTTCCGCGAGTATGCTTATCTCCGTTGGGAGGTTCGGTATGACAAAGACGACATGAGCCATGTTCTGGCTGTCAGCGAGGACGGCAGACACCGTTTCCTGCTTGAGGAAAAGTATGTGCAGCCGATGGCCCTTGCAGACCGCAAGGAGGGTGATGCCGAGCAGCTGCAGCGCGTGGCCAATTACAACAATGCCCTTAAGCAGCACACCCAGACTCTGTTCGGTGAAATAACGGCCCACGCCAAGCCTATTCTTGGCGGCGGGTATGTGGAGCAACTGGAGAGCCCGGACGCGCATAACGACCTCGCAAAGGCCCTTATCACGGACAGCAAGGGGCAGCACAAGAGCCAGAGGGCAAGCGAGAGGCGCAGGATCCTTCAAGCCGTTGATGTCGAGTACTCCGAGGAGCGCAAGCCGGAGCCCGTCCCGGTGGTTGTAGAGAACACCCCAGCCGGGGAGAGCAGAGTGAACACTTTTGACCTTTACTAATTTTAATTTATACTTTTTATGAAACAGTCAGAAAAACAGGCAATCGCCGCCTCTCTCAAGGAGTTCTGTTCTTTGAAGGGGTCACAGAACGCGGCCTCCCGCTCCATCAGCGGCGTGAGCAGCGCGACAATCTCACAGATGCTCAACGGCCAGTGGGATCTCATCAGCGACGAAATGTGGCGCAATGTGGCCGCACAGATCGGGCATGACCGCCGCAAGTGGAATGTGGTAAGGACACGAGGGTTCCAAAGGATGACCGATATCCTTTCCGATGCGAAGGACCGTGCCCTTGTTATGGCCGTCACCGGAGAGGCCGGTTGCGGAAAGAGCGAGAGCATCAAGGTATTTGCCAAGGGGCACAGGAACGTGTACCACCTTGTATGCAGTGAGTACTGGAACCGTAAGAACTTCATGACGGAGATGCTTGCGCAGCTCTCGATCGCCAGCGCGGGTTATACGGTCAGCGAGATGATGAGCGATATCATATCGACCATCAAGAAGCGCGAGAACCCGATTATCATTCTCGATGAAGCCGACAAGCTTTCGGATCAGGTGCTGTATTTCTTCATCAGCCTGTACAATCACCTTGAGGATGACTGCGGCATAATCCTGTGCGCTACGAACTATCTGGAGAAGCGAATCAACAAGGGCGTGGCCGCCAACCGCAAAGGGTACAAGGAAATCTTCAGCCGCATTGGCCGCAAGTTCATCCCGATTGACCAGGTCAACGGGGACGATGTGGAGGCCGTGTGCCGCGCCAACGGCGTGACCGATGAAGACACCATCGATAAGATCATTGACAACTGTGACTACGACCTGCGCCGTGTGCGCCGTCTGGTACATGCTGAAAACAGGCGCAGGGAGGCATAGCGATGAAAAGGCTGCTGAGTAACTGCGACGTATCGAAGGCCACGTTTGACGTGGCCGACTTCGACGGTGACTGGCTCGCCAGCTTCGGTCGTCCGGAGCTCAAGGGGACTTGGACCATCTTCGGTACCAGCGGCAGCGGCAAGACCACATTCGCACTTATGCTGTGCAAATACCTCTCCCAGTTCAGACGTACGATGTACGACTCCCTCGAGCAGGGCTTGAGCCGTTCGATGCAGATTGCGTGGGATCGTGTCGGCATGTCAGAGGCCGGAAGGGGCATTGTCTTCGGCAATATGATACAGCTGGAGGACCTGAAAGAGAAGTTATCCAAGCCAAAGAGCCCTCAGATAGTTCTCATTGACTCCATTACGGCAATACAGGGATTCCACAAGAGCGATTATGCGGAGCTTGTCAAGGCCTTCCCACAGAAGCTTTTCATTTTCATCGCGCACGAGAAGAACAAAAAGGCCCACCCTGCAGTGGCCGAGCATATCCGTTGCTTGAGCGACGTCAAGATTCACGTCGAGGGTTACAGGGCATTCGTAACCTCACGCTTCGAGGATGCAGAGGCCGGTGAAGGCGGTGAGGACTTTACAATATGGGAACAGGGCGCAGCGCGGTACTGGCCCGACAAAATATAGACTATTATGGCACGAGATCCAATGAATGACTTGCACTCCAAGATTCTCCGGAAGTTCCACACCCTGTGCAGCGCGTGTGGTATGACTCCGGAGGAAAAGGCTGCCGTCGTGGCCTCCTTCGGAGTGGACAGCAGCGCGGACATCAACACCCACGATCTGATTGATGTCTGCAACAAACTCGCCGGGCAGCTCGGTCAGAACAGGGACACATCAAAAGACCGCCTCCGCAA
The DNA here is from genome assembly GCA_045598165.1 of Candidatus Cryptobacteroides sp. Classification (GTDB taxonomy): domain Bacteria; phylum Bacteroidota; class Bacteroidia; order Bacteroidales; family UBA932; genus Cryptobacteroides. The sequence continues at coordinate 36,079 of JAZLLN010000071.1, read as the reverse complement.
GCAGGTGATGGCCGCGATAGGCGGGTACCTGAAGAAAATAGGCCACGAGAGCAACGCCGATATCATCAAGGGCATTGCTTGCCGCAGTACCGGATATGATGACTTCAACAAGATCCCAGTTGAGAGGCTCCGTAACTGTTACTATGCTTTTGTCAACAAGCAGAAGGATATTGCCGGGGCGGAGGCCGTGGCTCTCGCGGTGCTTATGTCGCAGGGCCAGAGAAGCTCTTGTTAACGGACTAACTAAAACTGATTAGATATGGTTTTACAGACAATTAAAGGCTATTTGAAGATTGCTGCCATAGTGTATGTGGTGGCGGTCACAGTTACGGCGGTGCTTGCCGTGACATCCTTGGTCGGGAAGGCCAAGGAAGTGCGTCGTCTGGAGGGCAACCAGCAGCAGCTGATGTCCGACATAGTGACATACAAGACAAAGGACGGGCTGTGGGCTGCGGAAACGAAGCGGCTGGAGCTGACGGTTGATGAGTACAAGTCTGCGCTGGAGGCCAGCGAGGGTGCGAGAACGAAGCAGAAGGAAGTCATAGAGTCTTTGAATATAAAGATCCGCAGGATGGAAAGTATTCAGCAGACCGTTATGGAGACACGTGTTGACACTGTCGCAAAATTCCTGCAGGAGCCTTTTATCCCGGACACCCTGAAACTCCAAAGGATCGAGCCGCTGGAGAGCCTTGCCTCCCTGACGACCGGTGCAATAGAGTGGCGCGACCCGTGGGTGTCCTTGAGAGTAAGGGTCGAGGGAGAAAAAGCGGACGTTCACATTATGACGGTGGACACCCTCTATCAGGTCGTGCACCGGGTGCCAAAAAGATTCCTGTGCATCCCATACGGAACCAAGGGCATAAGGCAAGAGATAAAGAGCAGCAACCCGCATACTAAAATTGTCTATTCGGAGTACATCGAACTCAAAGGGAGGAGAAAATGATAATCGCTGTTGACTTTGACGGAACACTTCACGATGCCGAGTACCCCAATATCGGGGAACCGGTGAAGGACGCTGTAGAGATGATGCGCAGGATCCACGAGGACGGGCACCATCATCATCTGGAGCTGCAGGGCCGGACGGTATTACGATGATATGGTTGAGTGGCTTGACTGTTTCGGAATTCCGTTCGACTATATCAACGAGCACGACAGGACCGTTCTGAACACCTACGGCGTAGACACGCGCAAGGTCTATGCGGATGTCTATATTGATGATCACAATATCGGTGGAATTCCCTCGTGGAAATCCATCTACAAGAAAATACAGGAACTGAATTAAACCCCAATAAACATGAAAGAGAAGAAGACTTTGCTTATCATTCCGTACCTCCGGGCAGCGGCCCAGGGAGGGGAACTGGAAACAGCCGTCAGCGGATGGCTGAAGAATTTCAAGGGCGACCTGCAGATTGCCATTATCGGCGATGAGTCACCTGCCGTCAAAAAGCTTGTTGCGCAGCAGAAGGTTATGTTCCTTCCTTCAGAGAGGGACCCCAAGCACGCCAAGGAACCCGCTCTGGACATAGCGAGAAAGATGCGCTATGCGATGTCGCTTTTTTGCGACAACCTCGAGGGTGACACCTTCCCCGGCTGCATCTGGAGCAACGATGACATCTATCCGGTCAATCCCGTTACGCTCAAGGACATCAAGGCCCTCAAGTGGATAGGAACTGAAATGACGGGAAACCCGGAGTCAGCGAACTATTTTCAGCGCAGTATGTACCGCAGTGCGGTTGCTCTGCGTGAGGCCGGAAAGCCCGCACACAACCACTGCACACACCTCCCGAACTGGTTTGACTTTGGTCGTCTGAAGGAGGTCCTCGACGCATACGACTGTGACAATACTCCGCACCTGATCGGCTGCCTGTATTACAACCACTGGTACACCAGCCCGAAGGCTGTCCGGATTGATGTCAGCAAGCCGGGCAACCGCTACAAGGTGGGCGTCTATACCAGGAACTACGATCTGGACAGCCTACGCAAGCAGATAGAGGCCGGAACCCTGTTCGTGAACAACAGCAGTGCCGGTTACAGCAAGGAACTTATCCTCGCCGTGAGAAAGTACATTTAACCACTTAAAATTTCAATATTATGGATCTATCAAAATTCTCAAAGGAGGAGCTCGCAGAGCTCAAGGCCAAGATTGCGGAGGAGGAGGCATCCGCAGAGCGCAAGAAGCGCGAAGCCATCGACACGTACAAGGACCTCGTGAGCGAGGCGGTGGACGACTCATTCAAGATGCTGCAGGAGCAGAGCGACGCTCTGGCAGAAACAAAGAGCGGTGTTTACAAGATGTTTGAAACGGTCAAGTCTATGAAGGCCGACCTTTTCAAGACAAAGGAAAACGGCCAGTGGAGCCATACCTTCACCAACAAGGAGGGCAACAGGCGCATCACCCTTGGCACGAACACCCTTGACAATTACGATGACACCGCAGAGGACGGCATCGCCATGGTCAACGAGTATCTTGACTCTCTGGCCGAAGACAACCCTTCAGCCGCCAAGGCTGTCACCATCTGCAGGAGTCTTATGGCCCGCGACAAGAAAGGCAATCTCAAGCCTTCAAAGATCGTGACGCTGTACAAGCATGCGAAGGAGAGCGGCAGCGACAAATTCATGGACGGTGTCGAAATCATCATGAACGCCTACAAGCCCGTTCCGAGCAAGACATACGTCCGTGCGGAGTTCAAGAATGACAAGGGTGAGTGGATCAATGTGCCACTCGGGATGACAGAAGCGGAGGAGGACAAGTAATATGGAGCACACTGTCAGAAAGCATATCGAGGAGCACCTGTGCATCTGCCGCCGTTGCAATGGTACCGGCGTGGATCCGGAGCATCCGGGCCGTCCCTGCCCGCAGTGTGACGGCAGCGGTCGTGTGGTTGTTTCAAGCGACGTAGTCACCAACTGTCGGCCCTACGTGCCGAACAAATAAACCCCTGATGGTCTTAGCGGCGGTCCGACTCCGCCGCAGGGGACAAAGTAGAATGTTAGAACTGAAAACAATGAGGACAAAAGGAGGAAAAATCCGGGGCAGCAGTTATCAGAAACGTGTTGCCGACATCAACAGGATCTACGACGATCACGTCCGTGACGGATTGAGCAACCGTGAGATTCTGCGCCGCTTCATTCAACCCGTGTACCCCATATCGGAGTCAACCCTGTATAACATTCTCAAGGCCGAGAGCAAGATTGCCGAACCGGAGCCGGAGATGCCCTCTCTTTTCGATGAATTCAATAACGATTCAAAATAGTATTCTTATGAAAAGGTTTATTACACTTGGGGAGAAAGTCTATGACAGAGATTTGATGTCAAATCTCAACATAACAGATGCGATGCTGCGCTACCTGTTTGAAGCGAAATTTAACCGTCCGCACAATGAGGCCATATCAGAGCAGGACCGTTGTGTGATGGTGGCCAGAGGATTGATTGACCGTTCAAATCAAATATCCCCTCATGGGGAGGAAATACTAAGTTCCTGTGAGGCGGATGTTGACTGTGCGTTTTGTCTTCACTTTCACGAGGATGATGATGGCGAAACCTGTCTTCTTCACGATGTCCCCGTCTGCTGCGGCGATAACTGCGAGGATTGGGAGGAAGACGTTTAGTCTCAAGCCTTCCACACAAACGCCCGGAGGTTCATTGAACTTTCGGGCATTATTTTTGATTTTTTGTTTCCCTGTTGGAAAAATGTAGAAAAATAGCATTACATTTGTAACATCTAACGAAAAACGACGGAGTAATGGAAAAGACTGTACTGGATTGGCTTTTGAAGAATTACCCGATAATATTTCTTTGTATTGTCGTGGCTGTGGTGGTATGGATTATTGCCAGATTCTATTTCCGGAGATTCAAAAAAATGGAGGACACGGTCAAGGAACTTCCCTGCAGCCGCCTCGAGGAAGATATTCATCGACTTGAAAAGGCGGAGGAGATGGTGGCCAATCTTCCCTGCAGCCGTCACGAGGACAACTTCCGGACAATCGATGAGAAGCTTACAAAGATTATTACAATCCTCACTATGAAGTATCCTTCTTCAGCTTCGGCCTTCTCCATAAAGCGCAGCCCCAGACAACTGAACGAAAAGGGTAAGGAACTTTTTAACGCTTGCGGTGGCAGAGACTTATTGGAGAATAACAGCGAGATGTTGCTTGAGATGATATTAAGAAGTAACCCTAAAACCGCTCTTGACGTAGAGAGTCAGGCGTATGAGGTTTTGGCCGTAAATCAGGATAAAGATATGTTCAACGGCGTGAAGCAGTGGATATACAACAGCCCGAATTGGGAGATAGATACACCGCAGGGCAAAGAGCAATATTCAATTACACTTGCCGATGTTTGTTTTGTCGTCAGCATTCCGTTAAGGGATATGTACTTATCAAAGCACCCTGAAATTTTGCCGGAATAATTATACTGATGCAGTAGAAAAACGAAGGCCTCGCTTATAATGGCGGGCCTTCGTTTCGTTTAGGGCTTAATACCTATTCTTCGGTTGAATATCCGTATTCTTGCTCATACACCTTGATCCTTCCGGGCAAGGAGTATGTTCTGGATTTGACTCGGATGAAGGGACGGTGCGACGTGTTCGAGACTACGCCATTGACGGCCTCATGAACGGCCTTCCTGAGCGACTGGCGTAACTCTGCGTAACTGTCCTGACCGGCTCCGGCGTGTGTGTCGTCATAACAGTCACACGCAAGCCTCACGGTGAATGTTCCGGAGCCCTTCTGCTTCGTTTCCCCGTTGAAGGATCTCCAGTCAGTTTCTCCGAACAGTATAAGTGCTGCGGGGAAGGTTATCGGATAACTTTCCTCTCCGTTCAGCATCGCCTCGAGCTGGCCGGTGTCCTCATCAACGAGACTGATGCCGCTCACTGCGGCAAGGATGTCCCGGATCTGAATAAAATCTTGTTCCATAATTTTACAGGTTTAGAATGGTGTTTAAATCGGTTGTAATCATTGTTTGAAGGGTTGCATCTATCGTCTTGCTCGGCCCCATGAACTGGCGTTTTGGAATCTTGATGTTCAGCGTCTTTTTCTTTGTCAGTGCCAGCCCTTTCCAGAAATCCGCCTGATCGGAGGAACGCCCTTTCTTTGCCTTGCCGCCTCCTTCCGCATAGTAACGTGCCCAGGCGTATCGTCTCATCTTCGGAGTCACCCTCGGGTTTGTTTCCCCTCCCTCGTTGTGGATTCCGGCATAGATGACGTTGTTGTAGATTGTAACGGAGCCGTTCTCGGGCGTGTAGCCTGTTCCGTTATACAGCACCTTCCGGGAAGACAGCAGCGGGCCGCGCCGGGCATCGGCACCACCACCCGAAGACTGCCGCTTCGTTTCCTGCCATTTCTCCAGTGCGCCGTTCTGGAACCCGCCGAGCCTGAAGTTCCCCTGAACGATGGACTTCACCTTGGCTCCGGCCTTGACCGGCAACTTGCGCCGGAAGTATCCGGAGAGTTCCGCATTCTTGCGCTTGAGGAGTTGTTGCATTTCGCCGATTTCCATTTTTTTATTGAAAAAGCATTGAAATAAAAAAATATACCTATATTTGTGGTGTCGAAAGACCCGTCAGGCTCCGGTTATCCTTGTCAGTTGGGTTAGGCCGCATCTGTCTTCCCAATGGTAGAAGCATCCAACAGGATGCTTTTATTTTGCCCATTCGCGCAGGAACCTATTCATATAGTCCTTTGACCCAAAATACTCCCTTTCAATGGAGATAGCTTTCCTTCCCTTGTAGATGAGCACCTCCACAGCCTTGTCGTATGTTTCGAAGTAATACTTGATATCGCCAATCAGCTGTCGAGGGCGATAATCGGTTTCCATATTGAGCAGGACCCTTCTGGACTGTCCGATTGATTCCTCAAGCCTGTTTCTGACAGAGTTCTGCCCTTGGATGCTTTTCAGGTCATAGGTCCTGACAACATTCCCTCGGACGAATACATAATCCATAGATCTTACACCGTGGGGATTTGGCATTATATAGACTGTGTTTCCGAAACTTGTCGCACGGTCAGCCACCTTAAGCAGCGGTTCCAGCTCGGAGCTTGGCATGGCATATACGCCCTTATGACCTTCCATCGCTTTGAAGGCCTTGTCGCTGATAATGCTTTTGATGATTCTGCCATATTCCGAGGTGGAGGCATTTTCAAGTGCGCGTAACTTGTCGGCCAGTCCTCCGTGGGCGATAATCTTTTGGATGTCCGGACAGTGTGCACAATCACGCGCCTTGTTTGTGGGGGTGGTCGGTACCGCGCCATTGTTGAACGGGCAGGTGCTGCAGGATGAAGGGAAATACGGATGAGAGTCGCTGAACAGCTTGCCGTCCTTGGCCGGGTTGTTGTCAAGACCGGGGGCCGGTTCATCCATTTCACTTCCTGCAGGGATATCAGTTTCCGGATCATCCGTTGCCTCGAGAGAGCATTGGCAGCCCCAGCGGTCACCGGGCTTGTGCTGACTCCAGAACGGGTCGTCCACTGGCCGGACGGTGTCCCAGAAAATCATGTGATCGGCTCCGGGTGTTGCCGCCGTGGACGGAACCCACCGGAGATTTGGAAGCACGTCCCTCTCGCTCTCAAACTGTTTCCACTGCCGGGCCTGTTCCGCTCTCTTGATGGCCGTGTCGTACTCGGTCCGGAGCCATACCTTGTTGTGATGGTTGGAAATCGGCTCCGCCTCCTTGCTCCACTGCTCAAAGCTCTTGAGGTTGCCTTCCTCATCAAGCAGCAGCTTGGCCATACGTTTACACTGATCGTGAACCTTGAACGCGGCGAACACCTCGTTGTTCTCACGTATCATTTCGCACAGGTCCGGGTATTCTGCCGTAAAATCGTCAGAAAGGGCCGAATTCAGCGTCTTAACGATGCCGTTGAATAATTCCACCGGCACAAGGTCGGAAGGCCGTGTGTGCCGTTTATACAGCGACTGAAGGGCTGATGCCATCGCACCGCTCAAGTCGAACGGCAGATCCGCCTTGTTTCTCGGCGTGTCTTCACCATACAGGGTGTCGACTACCAGTTTAAAGCCCCGTAGTCTGGGGCCTTGGCGAAAAAACGGGCTCTGTTCTCTGGAGCCTCCTTTCCCCGCTCCTCCTGCACCTGCCTCATCCTTTCGGCTGCCTCCTCTCTGCGCTGCCTCTCCTCCTCTTTCAGACGCTCGTAGTCCTTCGGCTTCTCGATGCCGAGCTCCTGATAAATGTAATCGTCATCGATTGGGAGGTTCAGATCGTTTCGGGCGGTCTTGAAAAGGCTTGCTTTCTCCGTGGCCGGTACCTGGGCGGTGTCCGCAAATACGAATTCCCCGCCGTCGGTGTTGATTCCGAGCATAGTGAAGATGTCCGTCATATCGTAATTGAGGACGTTGAGAACAAAGGTCTTGTCTGCCTTTGTGAACCCTTCCTCCTCTTTTTTGTGAACGGTTCCGAGAGCCTGTGTGCCGGTCTCTGACGCTTCGGTTGTGAGCGTGTTTCCGAGTATAGCCTTTGACAGTTCCGCGTTGCAGACTTTGACCAGGCCGTCGTACACGTCGCCGCTGCCGGTCTTGTTTCCCGCCTCAATGAACGAAAGCTTTGTCCCATCCGGATGGATGTAAACCGATGCGCTTCCCTGAGTCATTGCATCGGCCAGCGTACGAGCTCTGGCAACCTCATCGCTTGCGTCATAGGCGTAGTCGCGGATTGGCATACCGAACAGTTCGCTGAACTGGCACCAGTCACCGACCGTGCCGTTCTTGCGTATCACCCAAGGCAAACAGGCGGCGAAGATACCAAGAGGACGCTTGCCTCTGACGAACAGAAGTCCGGGGTACTCGCTGAACGGAACACCGCTGATGTCGCTCTGGTGCCTTTTGATGATTTTCAGCTGTGGATCCACGTGTTTGCGCGGCACATTGAAATATTCAATGAAGCCGTCCCTGCCGGTCGAGAACTGTGCAAGGGTAAACCCCCAGAACTGTGCGTCGAGAATATCGCTTACAAGTTCACTGAACCAAGGGGATTTGATGTTCGTGTTGATTGCTTCATCCGGCACACCGTCTCTCCAGAACTCTATCGGTGAGCCGAGGACGGCATTCTTGCGCTTCTCGACGACACTTATCATGTGGGTGTCCAGCATCACGTCCTGATACATATCGTACAGGCGCGTGCGCTGTGTGTAGTCCATATTTTCAGCAGCGCGTATGGCGGACTTGTACATTGACAGGTCGAGGCCGAACCGCTGCGGCGGTGTCAGTATAAGTGTGCTCTGCGGAGCGGTGATCTGACCGCCTGCAGTAATTTTTTGTTCCGGAGGAGTGGCCGCCGGTACTGCGGAGTCCTTCTTTCTTCTGTAATTGAAAAAATCTCTTATTCCCATGGCTTAAATGTGTTGAGTTCGTTTCGGGTTGGATCCGAAAAGGCCTGTCGGGACCTGTTCGGACTCCTGCAGCTGTGGGGCTCCGGCTATCGTCAGTTTGTTCTCGCTGACCTTCTTGAGCCACTCAAGAGCCCTGTCGTATCTATCCTGCCGCATAGGCGAAAGCTTCTGTGGGTTGTGTGCACAGAGTATGTGGTACAGCGATATGTCTATCGCCATCATAAGCACCAGCTGGTTGCGCTCCGTTCCGGTTGCGGAAAAGATTGCATCGCAGTCATACCGGGCCTGAAGGTAGCCCTTCATCTGTTCAATGGCCCTGTCCTCGCAAATCTCCACTATGCTCGAGTCGCTGCGTGTCACCGCATCGAGTATCTCGGCGTGAATGGATGCGTCGTAGTCTGTAAGATTGATGAATGCACTCATAATTTATTTTTGTTGCGACGTCCGTGCAGCGCGATTGTCGGCTGCAGCGCGACGGTCTTGTTCTTTATGATACGATAACCACCCTCCACACAGTCCGGACCATCGGCGGGGAATTTCAGGCGCATTGTGAACAGCGAGAACTGATCCACCAGCCTTTTCATGTGCGGGTCGTCCTTTTCAGCCTCGTTGAATACAAGACGGCCTTCACGGTTCAGAGGCTCAAGGTTGGCCTCGATACGTGTCGCCTTGTCGGTCTTCGGCTGCTCATCCGGAGAGATTGTAAGGGATATGCCCTGCTTCCTGCGGGCCTTCGCCACGAGAGGCTTGAACACCTGTTGGAAGAAAGGATCCTGCAGTTTGTTGTTTTCCATATAATGGTAAACAGGAGTCTTGCCGTTGACATACAGCTCGTGGTCGATGTACCACTGTATGAAATCAGCGTTTAAGCCGTGATCAAGTTTGGCCTTGATAATATACAGCTTGTCACCCAGAAGGCCCATCAGGATGCAGGACTTTGTGGAAGCCCCCTTGCTCCTGTTCTCACCCGGAGCAGGGTCACCGTAGTTAATCAGGAAGCGGAACTTTGACAAAGCCGGAACCTTGCCGAATGTAATTTCCTTGAATACCTCGCCCTCGGATATCGGGTTGTTGAAATACTCCTTCTGGGCACTGACGGTGGATATCTTCGACAGGGTTTCGTTGATATGCTCCTCCGTGTTCTTCTCCGGCCATGTGCTGCGTCCGTCCTTGTCGCGGATGTTCACGATGTCGTGGCTGTCGGCATAACCGGCGGCCCTTACCACACAGCAGTCCTTGGCAATGATGTTTCCGCACCATACGATGAGTGTCGGTTCGCTGATGGAGCGCGTGGCATAAAAGGCCTGCTCGTACCATTCCCACTTTTTCTGAATTATGTCGGGGTTGCGGCACTCCTCATCCGTATCGAAGTCGTCCACCAGCAGGACATCAGGACGGACGGCCTCGTTTCTGGATCCACGGGGAGCGTTACCGGCACCGATGGCGCGGAACGCCGCTCCTCCCTTGGTGATGAACTCCAGATCCGTCCAGTTGCCGATGCTCTGCTGCTCTCCATAGAAGGCTATGAGCCTCTGGTTCCCCTCGAGGTTGGCCTTGTATGGCGCAAGTAGTCGGCGGGCCGCATCCTGCGTGGCCGATGCCAGCATGACGTTTTTCTTTTTGCCGGTGAGTACCAGGTACAGGACCACGAACATTACGACGGTACTCTTTGCAAGCTCACGGCTCCATGACAGGACTTCGTACCACTCCGGATTGCTGATAAGCCTCGTGATGGCCCGGCGGTGGAAAGCGGCGAAAGGGTACTTGGCGTAGTTCGGGAAGAAATATGATATCCACTCGAAGACGTGGTCCTCGAGATACCTCTTTTTCTTTTCTATGTCTGAATGTGAAAGCCCTGTCTCGACAGGTGTTTCACGGCGTATGTTGTCCACATACGAGGCCCATTCCTGCAGGGCCTGTTTTGCTGTCTGCTTGCTCTCTGCCATTACATCTGCTCCTTAATGAATGCATCCCAGAGGGCCGTCACGTCCTTGGCCTTCTGAAGGTCAACCTTCCTGATCCACTCTATGAACTTGATTCCGACAGAAACGAAGTCGGCAATGCCGATATCACCCTCCAGCTTCTTGACTGCGGATGAAAGCTTGCCTATCGTGTCGGCCTCTGCCGGGGAGGCGTAACGCTGGCCCTCCGGACGGCCTGATATAGCATCGTTGATGCTGGCAATCTGCCGGTATATGTTCTGGATCTGTTCATCCTTGGTAAGTGTGAGGCCGACTTTCATTTCCTCCCACTTTCCCTCCTTGATCCACTTTGACACCGACACACGGGAGGAACCGACCTTGTCGGCTATCTCCTGCTGGGTAAGGTTTTCTTTCAGATAAAGGACCTTCGCCCACTCTTTTTTCTGTTTGCTTGTTAACTGTGTAGCCATAATTAAGTGCCTTTTGCGTACGCAAAAGTGCTGGTTTGTGGCCAATGTTCCAAACAAGTTTACAGTGGTTGGGTAACTATGTCTAACGGTTGGATAATTAATTGTGTATTAGACCAAAATGGGTTAGACTTGCGGCAAAAATATGGAGATGATGTCAACAGAAAACTCAGTAATCAATGGTCGCGAGGCCGACCTGCTATTGTATGGTGAGATAGTGAACAATGCCGGGGCCGGTGAAGACGTGGTACTTGGGAAAGCAGTTGTCAGTGAGATACTGGCTTTGAGTCAAAGCTGTGACAAGATCCGCGTCCACATCAACTCCGAGGGCGGTGAGGTTTATGCCGGTATCGCCATCTTCAATGCCCTGCGCTCCTGTGAAAGGGAGGTAACGATTTACACTGACGGCATCAGCGCAAGCATTGCCGGTATCATTGCCATGTGTGGCCGCAAGCACTACATGAGCAAGTACGCCCGACTTATGATACATAGCGTGAGCGCGGGCGTGTATGGCGACAAAAACGACCTTCTGGCCACTGTCGATGAGATCAAGGCTCTGGAGGACACTTTGGCCGTCATCATCGGTGAGCGAATGAAGTGCAGCCCGGATGAGATCAAGACCCGTTACTTTGACGGTACCGACCACTGGTTTACCGCCGAGGAGGCCGTAAGGCTCGGCCTTGCCGACGGAATCTACGACATTGCCGTTCCGGACCTTCAGGGAACTGACGGGCCGAGCGACATATACAAGAAAGTATTCACGAACCGAGCGGTCATACGCTCACAAATTGTTAACAATATGGAAATCACAAAAATCAAAGAGAAGCCTCGATTCACCAATGTCGTGAACGAGGATGATGTCCTTCGTGTTATCGACGAGCTGAACGCGCAGATCGAGAAACTCGAGGGCGAGAATTCCAATCTCAAGCAGCGCCTCTCCGAAATGGAGCAGGAGGACATTGAGAAGATCCTTTCGGCAGCAGTTGAATGTGGAAAGATTGAGGAGGGAGAGAAGGAGGACTACCGTCAGCTGCTTAACTCTAACCGCGCATCAGCGGAGAAAGTCATCACATCCCTCAAGCCCAAGCGCAAGGTCAAGGACGACCTCAACGGAGGGCAACCCGCCAACTCGGCATCCGGTGCGTGGGACACCAAGATGGAGGAGATCCGTCGTAACCGTTCAAGGAGGTAGGCCATGAAACAGACGGAGAAAGCCCCCGCACCGCCTAAACGCTGTATCGGCGGCACCACTGACCAGGGCAAGAACAGCAAGGTGGACTACAGGACAACCAAGTCCCCGCTCAAAATGAAAAAGAACAACTAAACACCATTATCGATTATGGCATTACAGATCACAAACACCAACTACAACGGTGAGGTTCTTGAGCAGCTGCTCACCCTCGCCTCGACCGGCAATGAAATCGTGGAGAAGGGCCTTGTCCACGTTGAGCCCGGTATCGCATCAACCTTCAGCATTCCTCGCCTGAAGGCGACCACAATGCTGCAGAAGCGTAAGGAGATGCCTATGGATTCCGACTCCAAGGGCGACTTCAAGTATTCGGAGCGCGTGCTTGCCCCGAAGGACTTCATGGCATTCACCACCTTCAACCCTCGTTCCTTCGAGAAGATCTGGAGGAAGTGGCAGTCTAAGGGCAACCTCGTTTTCGCGGAACTTCCTGCGGAAGCACAGAACGCCCTCCTTGCCGAACTGGCCAAGCAGGTCAAGTTCGAGCTCGGTGACCACATCATCAACGGCGAATATGCCGAAACGGGTGACACCAAACTGTTCAACGGTTTCGTTTACCGTATGGAGCACGATACCGACAAGGTTTCCGTCACCTCCAACAACACAACCGTCGTAGGTCGTCTCAATGACCTCTACGAGGCTATTCCCGACACTCTCGTTGACAACGCTGACCTGAGAATCATCATGTCAACCGGCGACTGGAGAAAGTACGGCTCCGAACTCATCGCCCAGCCTTACAAGGGCATCGACTACAGTCAGGCCACTCCGGACGTATTCCGTGGTGTCAAGATTGAGCGTCTTGCAAGATGGCCGAAGGGCCTCTACGTGGCCACAATCACAGGCCCGGATCTTAACACCAACCTCTGGGTGGGTGTCAATCTCGCCGATGACCCCGATGTCATCCAGATTGACAAGCTGACCAATGCCGGTGAGCGTTACTTCTTCAAGCTCTTGATGAAGGCCGACACTCAGACAGCATTCGGCGAGGAAGTCGTATGGCTCGACAAGCGCGAGTCAGAATCCGGTGCTGGCAGCGGATCCGGTTCTGGATCCGGTTCTGGTTCTGGTTCCGGCTCCGGCAGCGGTCTTGACGTGTAGTATTAACCCATTAAACAATAAGCATTATGAAACACAAAATCCTTTTCATGGCCATTGGACTGGCCTCAATCATTCTCACCTGTTCAGCCTTCACCCCCGCCGGGCCTCCCGGCGATGATTCATCTCTCCGCTACGAACAGCCCGTCCTGTGCATACAGGAGCCTGAAATTGCAACCGCAATCTGCTTTGAGCAGTACGTGTTGTGCAACCAGACTCTCGCGGTGGAGGAGCCAACATCATTCAACCCTATTATTGTACCCATCTGCGGCCATTTCGGACTGGCCAATGCAGGTAAATTATCAATAGCACTTTATGAACATCAGCGACAATGGGATACGCCTGATACAGCGTTACGAGGGATGCAGACTTACAGCTTACAGGTGTCCGGCAGGAATATGGACCATAGGATACGGTCATACATCTGGAGTGCACCAGGGCATGACAATTACGGATCTCCAAGCCACTACATACTTGAAGCAGGATCTAAAGGTGGTGGAGACGTGCCTTTCGACAGCTGTAACAACGCCACTCACACAGAATCAATTCGACGCCCTGTGTAGTTTTACTTTCAATGTGGGCTGCGGAGCACTCCTCCGCAGCACACTTCTCAAAAAAATAAAGGTTAACCCATCCGATCCCACCATTCGCGCCGAGTTCGCCAAGTGGGTCCACGCAAAGAACGTGGTGCTTCCCGGTCTGGTGAAGCGGCGCAAGGAGGAAGCGGAACTGTACTTCAGATGATATGGAAATGATATCCAACCCGTGGCTTACATTCCTTGTCTCTCCGATTGTGGGAGTTATTGTGGGATATCTCACGCGAGCTCTCACCACACGCCGGGAACGTAAGAAAAGCGATCTTGAGATAATCAATGCCGCAATCACCCCTCTGCTTGAATCCATCAGACAGCTTACTGAGCAGAATAAGGAACTGGTTCTCAAACTGGCCGATGAGCAGCGGAAGACGCTTGAGTATATGCGCAGCAATAGAAGCCTTCTGGAAGAGAGAGCGGAGCTTATCTCAAAGGTTGACCGACTGACAAAGCAGATTGAGCTTCTCAAGAAGATGCTCCGGGAACACCTGAAGGACGCTAACCAAAACGACGATTAAAAACCCTTTAAACATTTAACGAAATGGCTTATAAAGATGGACAGGACTTGATTCTCGGCTTCGTGGAGAACGGGAATTTCCTTGCTCTCGGACATTCGACCGGTTGTAAGATCAGCCGCAGCTCCGAGACGGGCGACCGTGTCACCAAGGAGCAAAGTGCGGGCAAGTTCAAGGAAAAGTATGTGAAATCGCTTGCGGTCTCTATCTCGGCGGACGGGTTCCAGTACGACTATGGTACCGCTGCGGAGCGCGGCTATCCGAAGCTCAAGCAGATATGGAAGTCGGCAATGCCCGTCACTCTCCGCTGGCTTGAGCGTGGGGAGAGTGAATACGAGCAGGGCTCATTCATCATCACCTCTCTTGATGATGACGGACAGGCCGGTGACGACCGCAAGTATTCCGTAACGTTTGAGAACTCCGGAGCCGTCACGGACGGCACTGATTCCGGTGACGGTTCAGGATCCGGTAACGGTCTTAGCGTTTAATCATGCACCAACGCACGATGAAGACTATCACAATCAACGGACAGGAGTACCCCTGTGAGATGACCATGGGGGCACTCGTCCGTTTCAAGAAAGAAACGGGGTACGATGTGGCCAAGGCCGCTGACACCTCCGATATGATAACCCTTTTGTGGTGTTGTATCGTAAGCGCGTGTGCGGCGCAGCACAAGGAGTTCCCGCTTTCCCTCATGGAATTTGCGGACTCCTGCTCGTTGGATGCACTCGGCGAGTTCAACGACTCAATAAGCAAACAGGATGACTCAAAAAAAAACGAATAACGGGCACTCAGCCTGATATTGAGGAACTGTTAGGAATCGCGCTGGGGAGCATCGGGATGAGTTATGATGACTTTTGCCGGTGCTCCCCATCCGAGTTTTCAAGGATATACGAGAGCCACGAAATGGCTCAACAGTCCGAATGGTCACAGACAAGGGTGCTTGCGTACAGCATAATGCTCCCTTATCTGAAGGACAAACCAAAGATAAAGGACTTCATGCCGTTCCCGTGGGAGGTGGAGCCGGTCGAGGAGGATGCTTGGGACAGGGAGGTTGCCGGGCTTTCCGACAAGGAGCGTTTTGAAGCTGCCAAGCGCAAGATGGGCGCAATAAATTAGTCACGATGGATAAGAATATAGAGTTTACCATAGAGTTCAAGGATAAGGCCACAGGGGTTGTCAGCCAGATGAACCTCTCCCTGAAGGATGCCGATGAGGTGATACGTCAGGTGCGCGGATCCATTGAGGGTTTGAGCGGTGATCTTGTCAATGCCGGGCAGAGTACACAGGCATTCAGCGCGGCAATGGATGTCCTCCGTCAGGTTGACGGCACCATAAAGGGACTCGCCCAGGGATATAATGACTATGCCGTTGCGGAGGCGCGTCTGACTCAGGTCATGAGGAATACGATGGACGCCTCTGATGATGAAATCCGGAGTATAGTGGACCTATGCTCCGCACAGGAAAAACTTGGTGTTGTGGAGGACGATGTCGCCATGGCCGGGGCGCAGGAGCTTGGTACATACCTCGGCCTGTCTTCATCACTCCAGACGCTTATCCCTGTCCTGAATGATATGCTGGCGCAGCAGTATGGCGTTAACGCCACACAGGAGTCGGCGGTGGCCATTGCGACAATGCTCGGCAAGGTGATGGAGGGACAGACCTCCGCACTCAGCCGCTACGGCTATTCATTCGATGAGGTTCAGGAGAAAATCTTGAAGTTCGGAACGGAGGAGGAAAAGGCCGCTACTCTTGCGGCTGTTGTAGCGGAGAGCGTCGGCGGGATGAACGAGGCTCTTGCAAATACTGATCCCGGACGGATGAAGCAGCTGCAGATGGAGATTGACGGGGTCAAGGACAAAATCGGAAAAATCACACAGGGTGCGCTGCCATTCCTTGACATAGCCTCACAGTCCGGCATTGCCCTTATGGGCGTGATGCAGTTGGGACAGGGGCTGAAGGTTATGACAGTCCACCTCAAGGGCTCGGCGGTGGCCACAGCAGCGGCGGCCGTCCACGACAAAGTTCTGACTGCGGCCAAGACAATGCTTTCCGCAGCAACAAAGGGAGCGACCGTATCAACGGGAGCTCTTACCGTGGCCGTTACGGCACTGTACGCGGCCCTGACGCTCGGCATATCAGCCGCCATTACCGGCATCGTTGCACTTCTCTCATCCCTTGGCAACAAGGCCGAGGATTCATCCAAGCAGCTTGAGAGCCTTTCCGATGCGCAGGACGCATTCAGCCAGGCATCCGGGGATGCAAGAAGCCACATCGAGCTGGAGATATCAAAGCTGAAGACCCTCATCGACACAAAGAAGGACACCCGCAAGGCCGTTGCGGACCTGAACAGTGAGTACGGCAAGATCTTCGGCACATACAGCACGGCGGCACAATGGTATGACGTGCTCAAGAGCAAGAGTGCCGCCTATTGCCAGCAGCTGGGATATGAGGCCCAGGCACGTGTCTTGGCGCAGCGCAAGGCCGAGGCCGAACTGGAGCGCAGTTCCATTCAGTCAAGGATGGACAATATGTTCAAGCCGGGTACGTCGGCCACAAGACAGACGTTCAAGACCTTCAACCAGCTGGGAGATCGTGCGAAGGAGCTTGACCGGGAGATTGCCATTCTCGGCGGTCAGTTTGATGCCTGTACGCAAAAGATGGCGGAGGCCGCACAGACTCTGTCAGACGGCAAGGGCGACTTCAACGCCGCGACTGCCAGCTACGACGAATTGAAGAATGAGATAGACCTTCTTGATACGCAGTTGAAGTCACTGGCTCCGACGGAGGTCGCGGAGATAAACAGGATCCGGACCAAAAGGGATGAGTACAAGAAGCTGTACGATGCTATGGGTAAGCGGCTCGGCCTTGATAAGGGCGGCAACAAGGATGAGTTTTCCGGAAAGAGCCTTATTGCCAATGCGGCAAGCTACAAGGCCATCGGCAACAATATAGCGTACTACAAGACGCAGCTTGACAAACTGAATCCCTCGAGGACAGCGGAGGTGGCGCGTATTTCCGAAGTGATCAAGGGCCTCGAGGAGCAGCAGAGGCAGGTCAAACTTCTGATGGATGCCTCCACCCTTGAGGTGGCCACTGAAAGCAGCTCCCTCGATGTCATCAACCAGAACATCGCCTTTCAGCAGGAACTGCGTAAGACGGCATCAAAGGAAAATATCGCGGCCATTGATGCAGAGATACGAAGACTCACCGGTCTGAAGGAGTCAGTCGAAGACGCCGGATTCCAGATAAAGGCACTTGGTGACATCAAGACATACGAGGAACTCGCGCAGCAACTGCAGCACTATGAGAAGCAGCTACAGAAAACATCCGGAACGGAGCGCGAAGCCATTCAGAAGAATATCAATGATCTGAAGGAACTGAAAAAAGGCTGGGATGAAGCGTTGGCCGCAATGAACAAGCCGGGCGACATTTCCACCCTTTCAACGATACAGGATTTGTCGGATGCCATTGCCTACTACGAGTCAGCACAGAAACGGCAGAGCGGTGCGGAGCTGCAGTCGACACAGAGGACGATCGATGCCCTCTCGCGTAAGAAGGCAATGCTGGAGGGAGTGGCCTCCATCCCGACGATGCAGGGAGAGCTGTCCGAACTGGACGGCTTGCAGGGAAAGGAGCTCAAGATGGAGCTTGAGCTGATCGGACTTGACAATCTGAAGGGGAAGGTCCGGGAGTTGAGAAAAATGCTCGCCGATACGACAAACCCTCTTGACGGCGATGCCCGTCGACAGGTTGAGGCCTTGGCCAATGAATATGAGAACTATTATAACACACTCAAGCGCGGCCAGATATCGGTCAGCAAGGTGTGGGGCAGCATAAGAGGTGTGGGCGGAGCCATCGAGTCCCTTACCGACACACTCACCGGCGACGGCAGTGCATGGAAGAAGTTCTGCGGAGTCATGGATGCCGGTATAGCCATCTTCGAGGGCGTTGCCGCCATAGTGGAGATTATCAAGACTATCACAAAGGCATCCACGGTGGCCACTGTTGCGAACACTACGGCCACGGCGGCACAGACGGGGGTCGAGGCCACAAACAGTGCCACGGTTGCGGCTGCGGCTGCCGTTACAACGCCGCTGCTTCATGCTGAGGCGGCAGCTTGGGAAACACTGGCCGCAGCGAGGATCTTCGCGGCTCATGCCGAGATACCTTTTGCCGGTGTGCCCGTCGCAGCCGGGTTCGTTGCCACAATGGAGGGAATAATGGCCGCCGTGAGGATTCCGAAATTTGCGGACGGAGCGATTGCCTACGGGCCTACGGTGGGATTGTTCGGAGAGTATGCAAACGCCGTGAACAATCCGGAGGTGGTTGCGCCTCTGGACAGGTTGCGGAGCATGATAGGCGGGGCCAGCGGGATAAGCGGATCCGTCGAATTTGAAATCAAGGGGCGTAAGCTCGTGGGAATACTGCAGAAGGAATCAAGGCTGAAGGAGAGAGGTTAATATGGCAATGTACTTGAAATATTACGGGGAATTCGTATCTGAAAACAATACCAGGTACCGTGTCGAAATACACACGACCGACAGCGGTGCGGTGGCGCAGGAGATACGTTTTCCATACGATGAGCCCCTTACGATAGAGTGGGACACCACCGATAAGATCACCCCAATACAGTCCTCGATAGCGACCTTGCAGATCCTTTCCGAGACTGACAGGAAATTCGTGGATATGTACCGGATTGAGGCCGGTTCCGTGACACTTTCCATTTACAGGGCCGGTAATCTCTATTGGAGGGGCACTCTCGATACGGAAGTGTATGAGGAGCCTTACACATATCTGACCGACTATGTCGTGACCCTTACCTTCTCTGACTTCGGAATACTGGACAGGATGACGTATTCCGGGGAGGGGTGCGTTACACTTCAATCAATAATTGAATGGTGTTTGACCGGCTCGAAGGTTCTGGACGCCGGGGATATCGCGACGCGGCTTGTCAAGCACGTGAGTACGACCAACCCTGAATGCGGCTACTCCGGAGCCGGTGTTCAGGACATCTTCAACCTGCTTGTCAATACGGAGAACTTCTTTGATGATGAGGGCGAGGCGATGACTGCGGAAGACGTTCTGACGGCCATCCTGCAGCCTCTGGCCCTTCAGATAAAGCAGAAGGGCGGCAAGGTGTATATCTTTGACATAAACGCCCTCTGTGGCCTCTCTCCGGTCAACGTCAGCTGGAAGAAGGATGACGCTGTGCTTTCCACTGATAAGGTCTATAACAATGTTTCCATCAACTTTTCCCCCATGGACGATCCGGAGATGGTGAAGGGAACTGTGGAAAAGGATGAATCACTGACAGCGGGAAGCGGAGGGGCACTGATTTATTGCAATTATCACAAGGACAGCTGGGGCACTTGCGACTCTGGAGAGGGCTTCCGCTTCCATAAGGGAGATGGCTTCGAGAGTAACATCATTCTCGGTGAGGGAATGAATTTCTTTCAGGTCGTTCCCGTGTTCAGCGGTCAGGAGGAAACGGGCGTGTTCTGGGGCCGTCGCTCCGGTGATCGCGGTAGAGCAGATTCTAATGTAGCACTGGCGGTTGTGGGGAATGCGCCTCGAGGCGTTTTCGCCAACAACGATGAGAGTGCTTCCTGTACATCAAGGATGATATTCAAGCTGCCGAGGAAGTTGCTTAACTACACCTCAATAGATCGCACGAAATACTCGCTGCGTATCAACTTGAGTCTTCTCTTTGATGTCCGGTATAACCCTTACGAAGGTGCGGAGGAATACAACGAGAGCGGCGACTGGCAGAACCTGCAGGACTGGGTAAATCAGGCCTATGTCCCTTTCCGCCTCATACTGTACGATGCAAACGGCTCCGCGCTGTATCATTTCGAGAACAAGCAGATGATGCTCAGCAACAACTATCTCAACAGGTCGACATACTGCAAGTGGGTTGCCGGTGCCGGTCAGTGGGGCGACGCTTTCCTTGCGTATTACGACTGGAACGACAGAAAGAGTGCGAGTGGTTGCGGTGGATGGCAGGAGAACAAGCCTATCATCGGCTATTACAGGGACGGTCTGCCGTCCGTATGGAGCAAGAGAAACGGCGGGGACTATATCGACCTTCCAACTGTCGGTGGATATCTTGAGCTCCAGATAGGATCCGGAGTCCACCAATTCGACTACAAGCGTGAGGTGAAGGACATCTACAGCAAAATTCGCTGGGTGATGTACAAGGAGCCGTCAATCACGCTGTGCTACAAAAACGGGGTTGAGGTTGAGGGCAATGACATTGAAGACGTGGCCTTCCTCAATACCGCCGCAAAGGAGGATTTGTCGATAGATACAGTTCTCGGCACCCCTCCTAACAGGTTCGGTCTTCCTTCCGCAAAGGGGCTTTTCCTTTCTCCGTCCTTCTATGCCGTATCCACGTTCAGGAGGGCCGGAGTGACTGACAGGATCGAGAGACTTCTTATTGGGACAATTTACAGCCAGTACGCTTCAAGGAAGACAGTCCTTTCCGGAACCGCCAACCTCCTGCCGTCTTTCAACGTCCATGGGGACACAATGACCAGCGGGAAATTTATGCTTCTCGGTGAGGTGCAGGACCTGCGGGCGGAGGAGTCCGAAATAACGATGGCCGAGATTGCCCCGGATGATTATCAGGGGGTAGAATTTGCAGACTGATACCATGGCAACAAAACAGTATAACGTAACAACTGTGGCAAGGCCGCAGACCAGGGGCAAGGGTGCGACCGGCGGTGACGGCCAAACCTCCGTCACCAATATAACGGGGACCGGTGTAGCCCCCGGAGACGGACATACCCATTCCAACAAGACCCTTCTGGACGCTCTGGTGTCCGATGCGGATTTTTATCTCTACATAAGGGATAAACTTGCCGAGGCCGACGAATCCACTCTGAATAAAATAAAGGCCGGGCTCGCCGATGAGGCGACCCACGCCGCCGAGGCGGATCACGCGGATGATTCCGACAAATGGGACGGTCACCTGTTTGACGACTACCTGAATCAGGGTGTAAGGTCCACGGACATTGTAACCTTCCTGAAGGTGATAGCCGCTGTGACCGAATCCCCGGACTTCGTCCAAGGCATAGAGACCGGCAGCGGGTGGCGCATCGACTCCGGAGGCAACGGCGAGATGTCATCCCTTACCCTGCGCTCCTTCCTGAAAGTCCCGCAGCTGATCTATAACAAGGTCCGTGTTACCGGCGGCGAGATGTGGAACACCGAAGGCGGTACCATAGCCGAGGTGATTCCCGATGAAGACAGTGACACGGCTTTCACCCTCAAGATGGATGTCGAGGACGGTGATACGATAGATCTCGATGTTGATGATATCTGCAAGGGACATTACAACAGCAGCGGGGGCTTTGTGACATCCTATTTTCGTGTTACGGCTGTAAACCAGGCCGCAAAGACAATCCGGATTGTCCTCGGCGCAGACAGTGAGGTGCCGGGAGGCGCGAACAATCCTCCGGTACCGTATATGAATATCGCCAGATATGGCAACTTCACGGATGAGGAGCGGCAGCGGAGCCAGTATTTCAGTTCTTCGGAGCAGAGGATATCGCTTCTTTCCGGGGTTGACCAGTACATAATAACGCCGCAGCATCATAAGGTCGTAATCGGCAATATTCCGGATGCTCTGGTACCGACTAACCTGCCGATACAGGGGCAGCCCTCAATATATCTCGACAACGTCCTTGCCCGGAACTTCTTCCAGCTGGACAGTTCCGGTACCGTAGTCAAGACCATACGTGACAGGGGTCTATGGTCATCGGCCACGGCATCGTCGTCCAGTCCTTACAAGTCCACAAGCGACATGCAGGATGAGGTGTATCACAACTCATGCAAATACCGGTGTCTGGTTGACGGTACCACTCAAGAGCCTCGATATGACTCCACGGACTGGCTGCTTGTCGCCGGGGATACAACGCTTGAAATGACGGTTGACAGTTCCGAGGGGGCCACGTTCCTCGCCGGTCAACTTGACACAGTCCTGACGGCCACAGTAAGGCGCGGCGTGACGGATATCACCACTGAAATACTTGCATCCGATTGGAGCTGGACCAGAGAGACCGGCAACGCCGTGGCCGACGCAATATGGAATACGGATCACGCAAGCTGCGGGCGTTCGGTCCACATCACCAACGAGGACCTTACGACCCCTTCGGGGAAGTTCGTCTGCACCGCTTACGTGAGGGATGGCAACGTGACGCTCGAGCAGGAGGTTGACTTTTAATGCTTATTTGAACAATATTTGAACGTTATGAAAAAGACAAAAAGACTGGGTCTGATATATGACCCGCTTCATATCTCTACGGCACTTGTATGCAAGGGCGGAAGCCTGACGCAGGTCCACAATGCCGAGGAGGATGAGTATGTTCCGGACAGGGAGATAACTCCTCTGGAGCTTACCCCCGAGGTCTTCATCAACGACCCCAACGGAGTACTCGAGAACGGTCAGGTGGAACTGTCGGGAATAATGTGGTATGCCATACCGAAGGACGTGGCCGACCAACTTGGAAACCTCTCTTACCTGTCCGATGAGATAAGCCGTTATCTTATCACCGGCGCGACCGAGGGCTTTGCGGTTGCCGAGGACGGCACCCTGACGGTGTCGCGTAATGTCGAGTACCTGGATCCAATAGTGCTTGTTTTTACGGCCAGTTATCTTGATATACGAAGCGGGAATGTCATCCGTTTACAGGCGAGCTCCACACTCACGACAACATCCGTGGCCGTGGCCGCCGTGCTCTCGCTTGACAAGCCTTCATCCTTTCTGTTCAACCCTATGGCCGACACAGGACTCCGCACTATCAAGGCAGCTCTCCTCCTCGGAGGAAAAGCACCGGATACCGACAACTGCAGTACCCGTTTTTGGTGGTATAAGGTCGTGAACGGCTCGGAGTCACTCGTGGATCCAAACAATGACCTGTTTTATGAAAGCGGCCAGAACACGGACTCCCTCGTTATCGATCCGCGATATGTCGACGGCTCCCTTCATTTGAGATGCAAGGCCGAGTACGCCGTTGGCGATGATTCTCTGCCATCCAGTCCGACGGCCAGCTGCCTGACGGCTGAAACTACGGTGGTAAGGAGATATCCGGATTACACGATGGACCATATCGTTCACGGAGGTGTGGAGGTACCCGCAGGGGCCACGGTCGTAAAGAATGAGTGTGTCGTCACCGTAGGCCGCACCGTCCTTGCGTCCGCCTCCGAATGGTTCTCCGTGAAATGGACCATCAAGAGGGCAGTAACCGGAGCGGAGGAAATCACCCTCGGTTACGGTGACAGCATTATGATTGATGCAAGTGAATTTGAAGACGGTGCGGACGTGGGACTGGAGATTGAGGAAAGGGAACCACTCCGGGCACTTGCAATCGATGGTGTGGCATTGAGCATTAACGGAAAAGTAATAACGCTATGAAACGATATCAGTACGCAAAAATTCCAGCCGGGGCCGCATTGGAACTCGGGCTTGAGAAGATCCGGAGGCAGACTGTTTCCGGGGAATATATCATCAACGAAAGCGACCTGCTCACCTATGGTGATGTAGTGGAGTCTTTCCTTGATAAGGTTGAACGGCTCGGTGGTACTCCGCTGACCGCACTCGAGGCGAAGGTTGAACTTCAAAAAACAGAATAGTCATGAGCGAGGTAAAAGGACAAACAACAATTCACTATGTCAAGCAGGGCGACAGCCTGACATGCTCTCTGCGCAGCACATTCCCGCTGAAGCAGTTCGTTACAAACGGGGCCGGTACCGTTTCACCGGCATTCGCCACAAACAAGCCTTGTATTTACCCTGTTGTGCGCAGCTCCCTAAAGGCGGCCAGAGTCGCTCCGCAGACCAGCGGAATGAAGTGGTATTACAATGGTGTGGAAATCCAATTCTCAAGCGGTCTGTCACAATCCATGGGAGGAGTGGCTGCAGGAACATTCAAGAGTGAGGTGAAGACGATAGACGGATTTGCCGTTCCAACACTGACGATACTGAAGGACCTCGCATCCTCCAGCAACATTGACTCCGACACGATTGAATTCCGGGGAACCGTCAACACCGGTTTTTCGGCGGTCGTATCCGCATCGATAGAGGTCTCTATTGAGCAGACGGACGGAGAGGCGTATCTGGCCTACATATCAATCAACAACGGGGGTGTAATTGATGATGGCACGAGCTCGCTGACGGCAACGGCACATCTTCTGGTTGGTGGTACCGAGAAAACCTCCGGTGTTTCCTATGCCTGGTATAAGATGAATGTCAGTGCCGGTGTGGACGGCTGGGTAAGTCTCAACAAGACCACACAGTCAATTACGATTGCAGCTTCCGATGTCAACAGTTCGGAGCTGTACAAATGCGTTGTCACGTCCGGTGGCAAGACGGCCAGCGCGGTTATGGAGGTTGTGGATGAGACCGATATCCTCGTGCTTTATCCAAACCCGACGAACCAGTCAGGAAACTCCGTTCCGGAGGAATTGAGTTCGGCACAGCCGCTCATTGTTTACCGTCCGAAGGTTTACAAGCGCAGCACACAGCAGCAGGACACCAGCTTCACACGTTTCAATTTCCTTCTGACCGACTCCGCAGGCGATGAGATTGCATCGCAGGACAACGCACAAACATTCTCCGTCTTGTTGGATCACGCGCAGGAGGCCGATGGAGACTTGACCCTGATAATTTCGGCATAGTATGACACGTGTGAAACAGTCAACGAGGATATCCTATAAGCGTGAGCCCGAAAAGGGCGAGAAAGGCTCGTTCACACGTCAGAGTGTGTGGGCGGCTGGCGTCCGCTACTACTCCGGAGCAGCTGGGGAAGATACCGTCGATTATGTGTATTTCAACGGCTATATGTATCAGTGCGTCGGCACCCATACCAGCGTGGCCAACTCTACTCCGTATATTCTGGTGAACTCCGGCGATACCACCCACTGGAAGCTTGTACCCTCTTGGACCGGCATATCTACGAAGGTCTTGCTGCTCGGCTCCGGAATGAGCGGATGGATAATGGATGAGGGAGTCATAAAACACACTTCCGGAAACATCACCCTTACAGCTGCAGGTGTCATTGAGACAGCCTCCGGCAGGTACAAGGTGGATGCAAACGGTAAGCTGTGGGCAGTGGAGGCCGATATTAAAAACAGCACTCTGCAGGATGTGAGGATCCTCGGCACGATGCGCTCGCCTTTTGTACGGCACGACGGCTCCTACACATGGGATGATACGAAAAGTGCGGCAGAACTGCACGACAACCTCCTAATGAACGGAGCGGGTAGCTGGACATTGTCAGCCGGTGGATTCCCTTGGGATAAATCACAATCCGGGCGTAGAATTACAATAACCACGCACAGGTATAACGGCAGCCTCTCTAATGGTGGAGTTTCAATAGACGCTCCTTCCGGGAAGTACTTCTTTGAGGACGGGTGTAATAACACATCGCTTTATCTGTCCTCAAGAGAGTTCGTCGAGCTGCTTGGTATCGGTGAGGACAATACCTTCTATGGCTGGCTTGTGGTCAGGCGCGGTGACATCGAGACCAACAAGAGGTATGGCCGCTATCTGAAAGTGCTTGCTATGGGCTTCCTGACTGGAGGAACCGGCACGCCTTCTCTCACATACAAGACGTTTGACGGCTCAACCTTAAGCACCCCGTACAGAATCGGTGAGGGAAAATACAGGATATATATTCCTTCGGCCTGGGGCCTTGCCTCCACGGACTACATGGTGATTACAACGGGATATAGTACCGTTACCGATTCAACAACCGCTCCGGCTAAAGCAACGCTGATGTCAAGGAACTCGACATATTTTGACGTGTGGGTGTCCGATGATGCCTCCCTCAATGACGGATCTTTCCAGTTCATGATAATTAACACGTCTGACTTTACAAAGACTCACGATTAACAACAACTTTTTGCAATATGGAGAAACAAGAATTAGATGCCCTTTTGGCAGCACACAGCTTCGGATCCGTCGGGGAGGATGATCTTCTCTTTGGAAAGAACGGAGCAGCCGGACAGTACGGATTCTTCCCGGCTCGAATGCTCAGCGGTAATGCCTACGCTTGCCGCAGATGGAACCTTAACAACTCAACGCCGGTTGGCGAAGTCGTCGGCAGCGTGGAGTATCTCAAGCAGCTGCCGTCACTTCTCGGCCTCGGCTGTTATCTTGTGGACGATTCCCACAATAGAAAGAAACTGGATCCTACGAACCACTATAAGTTTGCGGACGGCACGTCAGCCGCACTCGACGGCTCAATGGGACAGTACCAGTTCGGATGGCGTACACCGTTCTATATCGCCATCTGGAGGGAAGGCAATTATGAATATTTCGCCGCAGGGCTCAAGCCTATTCCGGGACGTTTGAACTACAGGGTTCCGGTGGCATCAACTTCCGCTCTCGGTGCAGGAGTCATGGACCGCACCGGAGATAAGCTCTGCTCCCTCATCAGCACGGATGCCCGGTACCGGGGAGGAAACGGATCCGCCCTTTCAAGCGGAAACGCACACTCAAGCATCCTTTCACAGCTCGGTTACCCGGCCACAAACATGGGTACTTCAACCTTTGAGGCAAAGGCGGCCAATCGTGGCGAAGGATGGGGTGCAGGCTGGTATTGGATCGAGACGGCCATCAGCGTGCTGTTTTACCTGATTATGGGTACGAAGCATTGCCAGGCATCATACAACGCCAACAAGGACGCGAACGGCCTCTATCAGGGCGGCCTCGGCGGCGGTGTTTCCGGACTTGGTAGTTGGGATACTTTCAATAATTATTATCCCGTCATTCCGACAAGCGCAGCGGTTTCAGCCGGTGACGGCGTATGTGTCGTGAACTTCAACGTCCTCAAGGCTGACGGAAGCACACACTACGCGGCCCCGATACCGGTGTTCTTCGGCCTGAAGCATCCATACGGTCATTTGTATCGCGGCAAAAACCGCATCGTAGGCGTGAAGCAAACCGATGGATCCTACAAGTTTTTTGTGGCGAAATCCTCTCTTACCGTCTGGAACTATCAGGACACGTCAAATATGTTTGAGGTCGGCGGCCTTGCGGCCGCTTCATCTGCAGGGTGGGAATACGTGAAGGAATTGAACTTCACGGGCCTTGCCGGTATGCCTTCCGTTTTGGGCGCAACATCGTCCACATATTACGCTGACGGCGCATATCGTGATGTCGCCACTTCTGGTTTCCGGTCTCCTCTTGGCTCTGGCTTTGCTTACTATGGTGGCTATGATGGCTTGGCGTACTTCAATGGTCACGGTGCCCCCTCGATTGCCTTTGCGTTCCTGTCGTCGCCTCTCTGCGAATGTGCAGAAGACTTCGATCCGAGGGGAAAGGTTTATTCTGACTAAAACGGTCTTTCGGAGGGAGAGGCGACGCGCTCCCAAAGAAACCGGCGCAGACTGCGTCAGCAGTCGAGCAAGAACCCGGCACGACGTAAGGAGTGCCAATACGCTCTTTGAAATATTGTTTCTTTTCCGTTTTGTAAGGGAAACGTCCTCGGCGGTGTAAACCGATACACCGCCGTAAGGCGGTTTTTTATATTTGAGTTTTTGGGTTTTGTGGAAAATGCGTACCTTTGGACATCCGAAAGGATGGGCTTACATCCTTAGGCGGTAGGTTCTGGTTTCCGGTCTCCTCTTGGCTCTGGCAATGCTAACAATGGTGACAATGATGGCTTGGCGTACTTCAATGGTAACAATGCCCCCTCGAATGCCAATGCGAACCTGTCGTCGCCTCACTACTTGGGGGCCAGAAGTTGTTTGCAGCTGGCCTCTTTTGGGTGCAAAGCCTCGGCTCTTGCTGGAACATACACAGTCAAGCAAGTTCTGGTAGGTCAGGAATGATTCGACGGCGCTTGTGAGAAAGAAAAGCAGACAGACACTTGAACACTCATAGACACTTATGACACGATGAAGGCTCACGGCCATCTGTCTGAACTCATACAGACAGAACAGAATTGGCGCAATGCGGAGGAACACGCATCGAGGCGCAAACGAAAACGGAGAGAGGTCAAGAACTTCCGTTCAGATCTGGACGGGAATCTTTCGGGCCTCTCTTCGCGTTTTGCCTCGACTGACGGCCACGAGTTCCATTACACCTACAAGAAGATCTATGAGCCGAAGGAGCGGTTCCTTTCAATGCTCGAGTATCCGGAGCACGTCTTCGATTGGGGCATACTACTTCCCTCCGAACCAATCCTGAACAGGACAATAGACGGTCACTCCTACGCCTGTATCATAGGGAGAGGTCAGCATCAGATGATAAAGAAGATCAGTACGGACATATATCTGTCTCACGGCAGACTTGCCTACGCCCTGACCTTTGACATATCGAAGATGTACGCCAGTATTCCGTTGTGGCTTCCTAAACAGAATATTCGAAGGAAGATAAAGGATCCGCTGCTGCTTCATCACATCGATGAGATAATAGACAGCAGCATTGGCACTCCGATGGGCAACGGCGATAAGGTGAATCCGACTGGGGTTCCGATCGGCCTGAAGATATCCACTATCATCGCCAATATGTCGCTGTGCTATTTTGACCACGACCTTCGGCGGCTGTTCGGCCTTGCCGAGGATGAAAGCCTGGTGCGGAAGTATGCGGAGAGATACGCGGAGGAAAAGAGGCAGACGGCCAAGACCCCGGAGGACTTTGAAGACCTTTCAAAAGGCGTTCAACACCTCGTTGAAAAGTTCACCGGGTATGTCCGCAGGGGAATTGTCTATTACTACAGGTTTATGGACAACGGCTTCATCCTACATGAAGATAAGACATTCCTCCACCTCCTTCTCGAGTGGATTGGTCTCTACCTCGGAGGCGAGCTGCATTTGCCGCTCAATCCGAAATGGCAGGTCCTGAAGCTCACTGACGGTCTTCCGGCAGTCGGCTACAGGATATACGAGGACGGCCATATAAGGGTCGGGAAGAAGTCCAAGGTAAAAGGTATCCGGAAAATCCTCCGAGGGCGTAAAATGGGCCTTTCTGACGAACAGATCCGACGGGCTTGCTCATCCTACCTCGGCACATGGACACATGCGAATTCAATCAACTTAATACGCAAATACAAAATGGAAAAGAAACCAAGATTAGGCGCGACTATCAACAAGCGCAAAAGCCTTTGTCCCTTTGATGACATGGGGCACTCACAGCAGAGGCGGTTTGAGGAACTTCTGTTTGACCCGGACAGCGGTCTTCAGGAGGAAAGCCGGATGATGGACCTTCTGGACTTCGAGGTCATCTCCTCAATCAAGGAAACGAACGACGACGGAACACCAAAGGACTGTCTGGCCATCCGCTACGTCTGGCAGGGTGACAACATAGAGTACAAGGATGAAAAAGGCCATTCCGTTCTTGTTGAGAAAGGCAAGGAATATTACTCCTATACCGGCTCCAAGGTGCTCATCGAGCAGACCAGTACGGAGTTCAGCAAGGAGGACCTGCCCGCGCCCACGGTTATACAGATAGCCGTGAACAAACGCAACAAGAAGTTTTACAAATTCACGTAGTATGGAAAGACAAACTTTCACGGCGGTTTACCCGCACAGGATGCGTTTCAGTCAGTACGACGGAGCGCATTTTTTAGTTTACATCAACGAGGCTCCCGCCCAGTACAAGGCTGACGAGGAGCCCGAGGCCGTTTCCGGATTCGCCTATACAGGTGATATGAGCGATGGGGGAACCCTCATCGAGTGTGATTCCCTTGACAGGGATAAGCTCATCAACGGTATCATCAGAACCAGGTACCTCCAGACGGAGGAGGATGCTATCAAGACGCACCAGATTCAGGTCCTGCAGTCCTTGGCCGGACTGGAGGCCGGTGAGATGTCCGAGGAGAAGGCCGCAGATTATGCTCAGGAATGGGCGGAGTTTCAGGCGTTCCGTCAGGCCGCTATCGAGGTGGTCACCGAGTGGCTTGAGGAAGAGTAATGGAGGGCTGCGCTATGAAATTCTCAGAAATCATCGAAGGCCTCAAGGAAGGCCGCTGCTACACAAGGTTTCAGACCCCGGCTTATCACGGCAAGCTGATTTGTCGTCAGGTCCCTAACACCATCAGTCCGGAGGTTGTGCAGAAAGCATCAAGCATTCCGCAGGATCTCAAGGTTCTGCTCTCGACAATCGGTCTGGAGGATGAAATGAAGGGGCATTTGGAGTATCACGATCAGATACTCATTGTCACCTGTAACGACCACGAAAGGCTGTCAGCGACAAGCTGGAACCCGTCTGCGGAGGATATCTTTGCTGAAGATTGGGCTACGGCCTGATCCGGAGGAGGCAAAAAAGCCTCCAACCCGCAAGCAGTCATCTCACCTACATACTTACTAAAGTGCCATCAAGCCCAAGGTTGGAGGCTAAACCTCATCCGGACTTGATGGCATTACTTATTGTAGGTGAGATGTACAAAGATAGCGTTTTTTTGCAAGATGAAGGTAATTGAAGTGCTAAATTTCAACAAGGAGCTGCTTGATAGGGTGCGTTTGGCGGGTATTCGCCTCGATGATGTCAAGTATGTCGATATGTATGGGGAGTTCACGGCCATTGTGGATGCCGGTGAAAAGGTGTCCTATGCGGTGGCCATCCTTGCGGAAAAATACCATATCAGCGAGCGCAAGGTTTACCAGCTTGTTAAACGCTTCAAAGCTGACTGCAAAACTCCTGCAGTTCATTAGGACCGTTTTATTCTTTCTCCCATTCGCGGTCCGTTAACTTTGCCGTGAAAACAAAACATCTGAAACATGGGAGAGTACAAGTACAAGCCGCAGTTTGGCGTCATTGTCATCTGCAAGGACGAAAAGGACCAGAAGGAGGTCTATGAGCGTCTGAAGGAGGAAGGTCTGACACTTAAAATCGTAAACGTATGAGAATCGAAGTAAACCATCATTGCAGTGACTTCAACAGTTACCGCGCAGCAAGAGTAAAGAGCCTTTTCAACGCGGAAAAGGGGTGCGACTGGTCCAAGACCGTTGACCTGCCCATCGAGGATAAGGACTGGAAGATTGGCCTCATTGTAGGCCCGTCCGGAAGTGGCAAGACCAGCATCGGCAGCCGCCTTTTCGGCAAGGACTCCATATATGATCTTTATTCGGGTTGGGACAACAACAAGCCCATCGTTGACTGCATCGATCCTGACGGTGACTTCAACACCGTTACCGGGATGCTCTCTGCAGTTGGCCTCGGTGATGTCCCGGCTTGGCTCCGGCCATTCAACGTGCTGAGCAACGGCGAGCGTTTCCGCGCCGGTCTTGCAAGGCTGGCTTGTGAGCGTCCGGAACACGCGGTTGTCGATGAGTTCACCTCCGTCATTGACCGCCAGATTGCCAAGGTTGGTGCAGCGGCATTCGCAAAGACGTGGAGACGCGGCCCCGGCCAGATCGTTCTTCTGTCCTGCCACTATGACATAATCGAATGGCTGCAGCCCGATTGGGTGTATGATACTGCGGAGGCACGCTTTTACGAGCGTGACTGCCTTCAACAACGCCCGAAACTCGAACTTCAGATTTATAAAGTCAGAGGAAGTGTATTCCCCAGACTGTTTAAGCAGCATTATTATTTAGATCTGCCTATGCCGGTGTCCGCAGAATACTTTGTCGGGTTCATCAACGGAGAGCCCGTTTGCCATTTGGCCGTTGCCCCGCTGTTCACGGCCAAGGCCTACAGGGCAACCCGGCTTGTCGTTATGCCTGAATGGCAGGGAATAGGTGTGGGCACGAAGTTCCTTGCCGCAGTCTGTGAGTACCACAGGCAGGGACGCGGACGGTGCGGGATGAAGTACCCGGTGTTCTTCCATACCTCCCACCCGCAACTGTGCGGTGCGCTGCGCCACTCAAAGAAGTGGATCCAGACAGGAGGGAGCCTTTATGGATCGAACAAGGCGAGGAGCGCAGCGTCAATCCGGAGGTCTCACCAGAGACAGGGTGTCAAGGATAGATGTTCAACCGGCTACGGCGGCCATTTCAGGGCCGTACAGGCCTTCAAATACATCGGCGAATATGAGAGTCAGGCTGCTGGGAAATAGCGAAACACCGGCCTTTATGGCCGCAAGAAATACCATATTGGGGCTCGGGCACTGTATATGTGGCACGGATGATCCTTGCGACATAGCGGTTGCCCCGCTCCTTACCGAGAAGGTTCCGGAGGAGAAGCTGATGGAGCCGACACTTGGGACCTTGATATTCCACCCCTCGCCATTGCCGTATGGTCGTGGCGCGGCCTCTATCAAGTGGGCTTACAGGCGTAGCGAGCCCATAACAGCGGCAACGTGGTTCTGGGCTGACAAAGGGCTTGATACGGGCGATATATGTGAGCAGGAGATTGTGAAGATTGATTATGCCCTACGACCGAGGGACTTCTACCAGCAGCATATTATTCCTGCAATGCTGCGTACACTCGAACGGTGTTTAATCGGTATTCAAAGCGGCGTGGTGAGACGTGTGCCGCAGGTCGAGGAGTACTCCTCCTTTGACTTCATTGAAAAAAAATAAAAGGAGAAATTTTTGCACATTTCGTTTTCAAACGATTGCACATTTCGTTTTGCCGATTATATCATCTTTTTGTAGCCCATATAATTAGTGACCTCCAAGCCATTGCCCGGGGGTCACTTCTATTTTGCCCCATACCGAATTATCCAGTTTCGTTGTTCCCCCGCCCTCTTCCGTCCCCTCCGTCTCTCCGTCCCCTTGTCCCTCCGTATCTCTGCTTCTCTGCTCCTTTGCCTATCTGCCTCTTTGCTCCTTCGCCGCTCTGCCTCTTCCGCCTTTCCACTTTTTTACCCTTGTTTCCATCGCCTTGCTCCTTCTTCCCGCTCCGGGCTAGGTGTGCCCTGTTTGGGCTAGGTCCACCATGGAAGTGGGGTACCTAGCCCATTAGTATTTCATAATTTATTGGTTACTAACACCTTGCAATTTTACCTTGGGCTAGGTCCCCCTGTAGCAAGGTAGACCTAGCCCAAGGTATTGCCACACCTAGCCCAGCACCGTGAAGATTGCCGGCATGGTCGTGGAATTGCAGGTATGACCGTGACGATTTGGGCGAAAGCCATGGTGATCGAAGACAAAGGCTTGATGATCGAAGAAAAAGGCAGTGGAAGAGGAAAGCGGAGACGGATGTCGGCGCTGCGGAGCGTTTTCAGCGGAGCAGAGCCGAGCTTCCGCGTAGCGATATTACAACCTTCTACCAAAGGGCGAAGGATAATGCGGTTTCACAGCATTTTTGGGCTAGGTCCCGGCATTATTGGGCTAGGTCCCCACTGGTGGTGGGGTACCTAGCCCATTGGTATTTCGTAATTTATTGATTACTAATACCTTGCGAATTTACGGCGGGCTAGATCCCCCTGTAGCAAGGTAGACCTAGCCCAAGGTATTGCCACACCTAGCCCATAGCGATGTTATTCGGCGGACGTCCCGACGGTGTAGGCGGGGTCGAAGAGGCGGCGGAGGGTGGCGGGGGAATCGATCATTGACCTGAGCTCCTGGAGGCGGGCGGCGTTCGGGGACTCGGGGATCCAGAGCTTGAGGTAGCCTCCTTCAGCGTACTTCTCGTGAAGGTGCTCGACGGTGCGCTGCCAGTGTCCTTCCTTGTCCAGCTCCGGATAGTGGTCAAGGCCGAACTGGACGGTGCGGCGGATGACGGTCTCGGGGATGATCTGGCGGTCGGCTTCGGCGATTATCTTTCCGTAGATGGTCCGGGGCTCCTCTCTGGACGAGGCGCGGTGGTCCTCGGCGGCCTGGGCGATGGTTTCGATCTGCTCCGGGGTGAACCACTCCGGGAGTTCCTTCATTCCGCGGATGATGCGGCCGGACTCGAGATGATGGGTCTTGCGGTCGACGCTGAGGCCGAGGTCATGGCAGGCGGCGGCGACCGCTACCATTTCGTGATTGACATCGTAATGTTCCGCCAGTCCGAGCGCGGTGTCGATGACATAGCGGGCATGGTCGCGGCGATGGCCGCCATCGAAGGCGTCGTACCGCGGGACTATTTCATTGTCAATCCATTCTGTGATTTCCTTCCGGATGTGTCCTCCTTCCGGCAGTTCTTCCTTATGCTCGAATTCCGATTCCATATCCTTATCCTTTGAACACAAAAGTATTCAATATTCCGGGAAAACTA
This sequence comes from Candidatus Cryptobacteroides sp., assembly GCA_045598165.1. Lineage (GTDB taxonomy): Bacteria > Bacteroidota > Bacteroidia > Bacteroidales > UBA932 > Cryptobacteroides. The sequence continues at coordinate 1,801 of JAZLLN010000071.1, read as the reverse complement.
TAGACATAATTAAAGAAAACATATCAATCCATAAAAACTTGTTTATGATTCTATATATTCCTTGTGATATAGCATCTGAAATAACAATTTTGTGGGCTTTGAAAAATCAAGGTGCTCTGTGATATGAAAAATGAATATTTTGTTCTGAATCCGGTGAGGAGGCTTCCGGACGGCAGGGAATGCAAGGTCTTCCCGTTCCACATTTCTCTGGAAGGACTTGAGACAAGGATACTGTGCCGTGATGACGAAGATTGTGACGCTGCTGTGAAGATCATTGCTGTATGCTGCCTGCGGAAAAACGTAATTCTGATTGTTTATGCCGTTGTGTCCACACATATTCATTGCGTGGTACTGGCCCCCAGCAAGGATGCCGCGGATGACTGTGGCAATGAAATCAAGAGAATGCTGGCAATGTACCATCAGGGCAAGTATGCCAGGAACGAGGTGATGCATAGGGTCGACTCAAAGGCGATCTTCATAGGGGATATCAAATATTTGAGAAATGCGGTGGCCTATGATGTGAGGAATGCAATGGACAACGGAGCAGACTGTGTTCAAAACTACAAATGGACAGGATATCGCGGTATGTTCTGCGGCGGGAAATGTCCGTGGACAAATATGGTCAAAGATTTGACGAAACGGGAGAAACGCATGGTCATGCATACGAATGACAGGCTTGACGGCGTTCCTTGGGCTCTGAATAAGGACAATGAACTGGAACCTGCATCCATTTGTGACTGGAAGTACGTGGAAGGGGCTTTTCATAATGATCAATCCTTCTTCCTCAAGCTTATCGGGTGCGTCAATACAGTTGAGATTAAAGAAAAATTAGTGGTCGCTCCGCGCTGCAAAAGAAATGACAAGGACTTTCTGGCCAGTGTCAACGAGATAGCCGGACAGTGGTTCGGTACAGATGTGGAGAATCTTTCAATGGCAAAGAAATCCCGTCTGATCAATTATGCTGTCCATTCTTTCAAGACGGATCCAAATCAGATAGCGCGTACCTTCGAAATAGACAGGGAGGTGGTCCGGACTATCCTGGGAGTTAAGAAAAGGGAGGACCTGCCCGACCGCATCGACGGCGCGGGCTAGGTGTCCAAGCAGAATGGGCTAGGTCCCCCATGCTGCACGGGGACCTAGCCCGCCAAAAATACGCAAGATATTAGTATTCAATAAATTGCAAAACATCAGTGGGCTAGGTACCCCACCACCAGGGTGGACCTAGCCCAAAAAAAGGCAGACCTAGCCCGGGACAGGCGAACACCATTAACCTTCGATGGTTCTGGCGATCTTCTCGACGTTGAGGCTGCGGGCCGAGGCGTCAAGGATTTCCTTGTAGATACCACCCTGCTTGTAGACCTCGTCAGGGTCGCCTCCCTGCTCGACGTGACCGTCCTTGAGGGCGTAGATGATGTGACTGTCGATGATCTGAGAGATATTGTGGGAGATGATGATGACGGTGCGGTTCTGCTTGATGGCGTCGATGCTGTTCTTGATCTGCTCGGTGGCGACGGCGTCGAGGCTGGCGGTAGGCTCGTCGAGGAAGATGATCGGCGGGTTCTTGAGGAACATTCGGGCGATGGCGACGCGCTGCTGCTGGCCGCCGGAGAGGAGGGTCGCCTTGGTGGCGAAGCCGTCCGGAAGCGCGGAGACCTGGTCGTAGAGGTAGGCCTTCTTGGCGGCGAGCAGCACTTCGGCGTGGGTCGCGTCAGGATTGCCATACTTTATATTCTCCTCGACGGTGCCGTCGAAGATGTGGTTCTTCTGGAGCACGAGGCCGATGTTCTCGCGGAGGAAGTGG
>JAZLLN010000070.1:0-18658 GCA_045598165.1 Candidatus Cryptobacteroides sp. | reverse complement strand
CATCGTCGAGACCACAGGTACCGTACGCTTCGAGAATATGCTCGAGGGTGTGACCTACAACAAGGAAGCGGCAGACGACTATTCTGCAAGCACTGACAAGGTCATCATCGAGAGCAAGGACAAGAACAAGAACCCTACCCTGAACATCGTTGACGAGAACGGCAACTCTCTCAAGCAGTACAACCTGCCTGTCGGAGCGCATATCATGGCCGAAGACGGCGACAAGGTCAAGGTCGGCGACGTAATCATCAAGATTCCTCGCGTCCTGGGCAAGAGTAGCGATATCACCGGAGGTCTGCCCCGCGTTACGGAACTCTTTGAAGCCCGCAACCCCAGCAGTCCTGCCATCCTCTCCGAGATTAACGGTGAGGTCATTATGGGCCAGGTGAAGCGTAACAACCGCCAGATTACCGTTCGCAGCAAATCCGGCATCGAGAAACACTATCTCGTACCTACCACAAAGCAGATTCTCGTTCAGGAGAATGACTATGTCAAGGCTGGCACCCCGCTTTCAGACGGCGGCATCTCGCCTACCGACATCCTCAACATTCTCGGACCGGTCAAGGCTCAGGAGTACATTGTCAATGAAGTCCAGGCAGTCTACCGTCTGCAAGGTGTGAAGATCAACGACAAGCACTTCGAGATCATTGTCCGCCAGATGATGCGCAAGGTCGAGATCACCAATCCCGGTGACACGGAATTCCTCGAGGAAGAACTTGTAGACAAGGCCGCGTTCATGGATGCCAATGACGCAATTTACGGCAAGTACTGCGTCGTGGCTCCGGGCGATTCCCAGAAATATGCCGACGGTGACCTCATCACCGCACGCGAGATGAAGAACGAGAACGCCACACTTGAACGCCAGGGTCTCAAGCCTATGATTACCAGACCTGCAAATCCTGCAACTGCAAGGCTTGTGCTTCAGGGAATCACGAGGGCTGCCCTCAAGACGGGAAGTTTCATCTCCGCAGCATCCTTCCAGGAGACAACCAAGGTGCTCAGCGAAGCAGCTATCCGCGGCCGTGTGGACTATCTTGAAGGTCTTAAGGAGAACGTCATCTGCGGTCATCTGATTCCTGCAGGTACAGGTCTCAAGGACTATCAGGACATTGTCGTCGGACGCAAGGATGATATGGAAGCGGAACTCGCTGACCTGTAGTCCTTCACAATACATCATCAAAAGAGGGGAAAGACCGGAAAAGTCTCTCCCCTCTTTTGTCCATCCCATAAGGATGTATTGTCAAAGACATCTTATCGCTCCGAATACTCCATATGAAGCGGCAAGCATAATGATTCCTGCAAGGACAACTCCTCCCATCACATAGATGATACTTTTCTTGAAATCAAGATCGAGAAAACTTGCTGCAAGTGTACCTGTCCAGGCCCCCGTTCCCGGGAGGGGTATTCCAACAAACAACAAAAGTGCGATATAGATGCCCTTCCCCGATTTTGCCTGAATTTTCTCGCCGCCTTTCCTTCCCTTTTCAAGACACCAGGTAAAAAATCCCCCAATCAATTTTTTATCTTTGCCCCACTCAAGAATCTTCCGCGCAAAAATAAAAATAAAAGGCACAGGCAACATATTGCCCAACACAGCAATCAGATATGAGGGAACTGTCGGCAGGTTGAATCCTACCGCATAAGGGATGGCTCCTCTGAGCTCAATCAGCGGAACCATTGAAATAAGAAATACTATCAGGTACTTTTTCACTGCTGAACGGAAATCTATTATTTCAAATCTTTTAGATATTTGTCAATGGATCTGGCGGCAGTTCGGCCGGCGCCCATGGCCAGAATTACCGTGGCAGCACCTGTAACCGCATCTCCTCCGGCAAACACTCCGGGACGGGTCGTAGCACCTGTCTCATCAGCGACAAGGCATCCGCGTCTGGTGGTCTCAAGGCCTTCGGTTGTGCTGGAAATCAGCGGATTCGGAGATGTACCGAGTGCCATGATCACCGTCTCCGTGGGAATTTCAAACTCGGATCCCGGCACAGGGACAGGCGAGCGCCGCCCACTTTCATCCGGCTCTCCAAGTTCCATTCTGATGCATCTGAGAGCACGCACCCAACCCCGCTCATCTCCAATCACCTCAACGGGATTTGTCAGCATATCAAAAACAATTCCCTCCTGGACGGCGTGATGGACCTCCTCCCTTCTTGCGGGAAGTTCCGCTTCGGTACGCCTGTAGACAACGTGAACCTCAGCGCCCAGACGAAGCGCCGTCCTGGCTGCATCCATTGCAACATTTCCGCCTCCTACGACACATACCTTCCTTCCGGCATGAATGGGAGTGAGATAATCTTTCCGGAAGGCTTTCATCAGATTGTTTCTGGTGAGGAACTCATTGGCGGAAAACACTCCGCACAAATTCTCTCCGGGAATCCCCATAAACCTCGGCAATCCTGCTCCGGATCCCACAAACACAGCCTTGAAACCCTCATCGTCCATCAATTGATCAATGGTGACAGTCTTCCCCACCACGACATCAGTCTCTATCCTGACACCCGAACGGGCCACTCTGTCCAGTTCTCTGGCAAGCACGGTATCCTTCGGCAGGCGGAATTCGGGTATTCCATACTGCAACACACCTCCCGCCTTGTGAAGAGCCTCAAAAATCGTGACATCATAGCCCCATTTTGCCAAGTCGGAAGCGCAGGCAAGACCGGCAGGCCCGGATCCGATGACCGCGACCTTCATTCCATTGGCGTCAGCTTTCTCCACTACCGGCTCGGAAGCGTTGTCTGCCACGAAGCGCTCCAATTTTCCTATGGCTACCGGTTCAAACTTGAACCCAAGGATGCAACTTCCCTCGCACTGGGTCTCCTGGGGGCATACCCGCCCGCAAACTGCAGGCAAGGACGAATCCACGGCAATAACGGCGGCGGCCCCGTCAATATCTCCCGAAGCCAGTTTTTCAATAAAATCCGGAATATGAATCCCTACGGGGCAGGCGCTCATACATTGGGGATTCTTGCAATGAAGACATCTGGATGCCTCCAGCATAGCCTCTTCCTTGTTGTATCCATAACTGACCTCTTCAAAATTGGCCGCACGAAGTACGGGATCCTGTTCCCTGACCGGTGTTCTCGGTATTCTTTCCACCATTATTTTCCCCTCCCTATTCTGCATACGTGATGTTCCTTCGCTTCCGCCTCCTCCTGTCTGTACTGCCCCTGACGGCGCATGGCCTCATCAAAATCCACCTCATATCCATTGAACTCCGGCCCTTCAACACAAGCGAAACGGATCTTTCCACCTACGGTAACCCTGCACGCACCGCACATGCCGGTACCGTCCACCATAAGGGAATTGAGCGAGACTGTGACAGGAATCCCAAGCTTCCTGCAAGTCAACGTCGAGAATTTCATCATTATCATCGGGCCTATCGCCACCGCCTGAGTGAAATGCTCACCTTCGGCAACAAGTTTCTCAAGCATTGCCGTCCCCACCCCGTGGAACCCCTCGGAGCCGTCATCGGTACAGACATAAAGATTGTCACAAACCAGGCGGAGCTCTTCGGTATAGATGAGCAGCTCCTTTGTACGGGCGCCTACTATCACGTCAACCTTGACACCGTGCTCGTGAAGCCACTTGACCTGAGGATATACCGGCGCCGTTCCGACACCGCCTGCAATAAATATGTAGTGCTGATCTGCAAGTTCCTCCGGAGTCTTCTTCACAAAATCGGAAGCCAGCCCCAAGGGGCCGACCACATCCGCAAAAGATTCTCCAACCTGAAAGGAGATTATGTCGGAGGAAGATGCTCCCACCTCCTGAGTGACAATCGTAACCGTCCCTTCAGCGGCATCATAATCACTGATAGTCAGCGGAATCCGTTCCCCCTTCTCATCAGCCCGCACAATCAGGAACTGACCCGGCAGAGCGGCGGAAGCAAGACGCGGAGCCTTGACCTTCATTCTGCAGATGTTCGGGGTCAGCATCTCTTTGGACAGAATTTCAAACATAACTATCTGATTTTTTGTAGAATATCTGCGATGACCTGGAATATGGCCACCTGACGGGCATCACCCCCTTCCGGAGGCACGACGGTCAGGTCAAAATAATTCTTGATGTCGTGGATTCCGACTTTGAATTTTGCGGTGCTGCATTCCACTGCATAAGTCTCATCCATTCCCCGCTCCGCCAACAGGGAAATGAAAAGGTCCTCGTTTGTCCGAAGCCTTTTGTCCCTCTTCGAAAGGAGCCGAACTTTGATGCCGAAACGGTTGAAGAAATCGTTGATTTCCTTGTCCAGACCATATTCATTCTCCGTTCTCAGCACCGCTACGGAACTGATCTGGTCCAGAGGCACAAACGAGGTCGGAACCTTGCTGCGATGGAAAAGCAGCAGGAAAAAGCGAATGAATGTTCTGAGCTCCGGCATTACAGATTATCTGACATCAAGGCCCTTATTTCAGTCTTGGCATCCCTCCAGCGCGGGATATCTATCTTGGTCCCTATCACTTCCACAACCTTGGCGGCGATGATGGAACCTATTTCACCGCAAACCTTCAGAGGCATGCCCTCGGAATGCGCATACAGGAACCCGGCGGCATAGGTGTCTCCCGCTCCGGTAGCATCTATGGTAGCGGCCGGCCATGCCGGAATGTAGTATTTCTCATCTCCTGACTTAACCCAACTTCCGTCCTTTCCTACCTTTACCACAGCAATTCTGCAACGTCCGGAAATATCGTTGAGAGACTCCTCCGGATCATTCAGTTTGGTAAAGGCATGGGCCTCCGTTTCATTGGCAAAAACGATATCCACATAATTGTCCACGATATCGTGGAGGAAAGCGTTGTTGCTTTCCACAACATTATAGGATGCCATATCAAGGGAAATAATGCAGCCTGCCGCCTTGGCAAGTTCCACGGCCCTGCGGATCAGAGCCTGATTCTGCACCAGATAACCCTCGATGTGGAAATAATCATAACCCACGAAATACTCGGGCTTCAAGTCCTCCGGGACAAGGTCCAGAGCAGCTCCCAGATATACTGCGAAAGTGCGTTCCGCATTACCGCCACTCACGAAAACCATCGAACGTCCGCTGGAATGGCTGCCCTTGAGAAGCATGGTCTTGACGCCGTACTGTTCCTGATCGCTTTTAAACAGCAGACCCAGTTCATCATCACCTATCTTTCCTATAAAGCTGGCCTGCATCCCGAAAATGGCGGCGCAGGTAATTGTATTTGCGGCACTGCCTCCCGCCACATACTTGACGCCCAATGGTTTGAGAGCCGACCAGATTTTGTCGCCCGTCTCCATATCGACGTGCTGCATGCTGCCCTTCGGCAAATGATACTGATTCAGAAGACCGTCATCCGGCAGGACCGCCAGTATGTCCGTCAAAGCATTTCCTATACCTAAGATGGATTTCATAACTTACAAATTTAATAAAATATTATCGTAAATTTGCAGACGATGGGCACTAACGGAAAAGACATTGTCAAATACTCGCTGATGACCTTGCTGGCCGCCGCTCTCGTCTGGGTTGCTTTCCGCAAGTTGGACTGGGATGCATTTTTTGAAGGTCTGAGACACACAAAGTGGGCTTTCATGGTTCTGTTTGCCGCAGCATCGGTTCTGGCTCTCGTTTTCCGGATGCTCAGATGGAAAGCCCTCATCAACCCGATCGCCCCCGAAACGGGACATCTGCTGATATGGGACGCCAACAATGTCAGCAATCTGGCGAACATTGCGCTGCCCGGCTCCGGAGAGTTCATACGTAGCGGCTACCTGACCACTCCAAAAGCCCCGTACCAGAAGATTTTCGGTACTATCGTAATGGAGAGATTCTGCGATATTCTAGCCGTAATTATTCTTTTTACAGCGGCATTGTTCCTTAACATGGACCGCTTCGGCGCATTTTTCAGAGAACAGATCTGGATGCCGCTGAACGCGCGTTTCGGCTTCACGCTATGGTCCGTCCTGGCTGTTGCGGCAGTCCTGGCAGCCCTTCTGATATGGGCCGTCTTCCATTTCAGCGGACGCAACGCTTTCTGCAACAGGGTGGCAAATGCCGTAAGGGGTCTTTGGCAAGGCTTCCTGAGTTTCACTGCAATGAACAGGAAATGGCTGTTCCTTGCCTATACCGCCGGCATCTGGATGATGTACATACTTATGAGCTACACCATCATCCTGGCACTCCCCGAACTGAACGGCCTTCATTTCATCGACGCATTGTTCATCTCCGCCGTAGGCAACATAGCCTCCGTCATTCCGGTTCCCGGAGGGATAGGTGCATATCACTATCTGGTAGCGCTCAGCCTTACGAGCCTCTATGCCGCCACCTGGGAGTCGGGCATTCTGTTCGCCACTCTCTGTCACGAATTCCACGCAGTAATCATCATCATACTCGGGGTGATATCATACTCACGTCTAACCCTTCGCCGACACAAATGAAACTGATAATTCCAAAAGGCTACCACGATCTCCTCGGAGGCGTTGAAAACACGGAAAAAGCCATCAAGGCCGTCAAAGACATGTTCCAGAACAACCTTTCCGCGCAGTTGGCGCTGCTGCGTGTGACGGCGCCTATGGTGGTCCTCTCCGGCACAGGTTTGAATGATGACCTCAACGGAGTGGAGAGACCGGTGGCATTTCCCATCAAATCAATGGAAGAGCGCAAGGCCGAGGTCGTCCATTCCCTGGCGAAATGGAAGAGAGTAAAGCTCGCCGAAATGGGGGTCAAACCCGGTCGTGGCATATATACCGACATGAACGCCCTTCGCCCTGACGAAGAACTGGACAACATACATTCCATCTACGTGGACCAGTGGGACTGGGAAAAAGTTATTCGCAAGGAGGACAGGACACGGGAGTTCCTGGAATCCACGGTACGCAGAATATATGAAGCCATCAAGGTCACGGAGAACAAACTCTATGTGGAATTCCCGCAGATAGTTCCCGAACTGCCGGAAACAATCCATTTCATCAGTTCACAGGAACTGCTGGACCTTTATCCCGAACTGAGCGCTAAGGAGAGGGAGGATGCCGTCACCCGCAAATTCGGAGCGGTATTCATTATCGGAATCGGCGGCGTTCTGTCCGACGGCAAGGCCCACGACGGACGGGCCGCCGACTATGACGACTGGGAACTGAACGGAGACCTCCTCCTCTGGGACAACATACTGGAACACGCGCTGGAAATTTCCAGTATGGGTATAAGAGTCGATGAGGATTCGATGCTCCGACAGCTGAAGATAAAAGGGGAAGAATGGAAAAAGGATCTCTCTTACCATAAAAAACTTCTTGGGGGAGAGCTTCCCTACACCATAGGCGGCGGAATAGGTCAGTCCAGACTTTGCATGTTTCTCCTTCGAAAGGCTCATATAGGAGAAATCCAAAGCAGCATCTGGCCGGACGATATGCGGACACAGTGTTCAGAAGCGGGAATTACTCTTGTTTAATCAACTAATTTGACTATATTTGCAGTCCCTTTGGGGCAGTTTTGGTTCCGTAGCTCAGCTGGATAGAGCAACAGCCTTCTAAGCTGTGGGTCACGCGTTCGAATCGCGTCGGAATCACAAAAGCCAATTCACAATCAATCAGTGAGTTGGCTTTTGTGCGTATATATAGAGTACTGGATCAAGCACAAAAAAGAGGTCCGAAAGACCTCTTTTTTGTCGGGATGACCTGACTCGAACAGGCGACCCCCACGTCCCTAACGTGGTGCGCTAGCCAACTGCGCCACATCCCGATTCCCTAACGGGACTGCAAATATAGTAAAGTTTTATTAATATTCGCAAAGAATATCCGCAAATTTGCCTTATTAAATCTGTTGCTGACCTCCCACAAGCTCCAGAATTTCCGCCGTAATCTTTTGCTGACGCCCCTTGTTATACTCCAGGGTAAGGTCAGATAGCAGTTCCTGAGCATTGTCCGTGGCTGTCTGCATCGCCACGGTGCGTGCTGCATGTTCGGCAGCGACGGAATCCAGAACAGCAGCATATAACTTGAGGCGTATCACCTTCGGGAGAAGTTCCGCCACGATTTCACCCCCACCGGGTTCCAGAATATAATACTCCTCGTCACCATCTTTCTCAGAATCATATTCATTACTGAACGGCAGGTAATTCTCAACCCTGACCTCCTGGCGGGAAGTGCTGACGAAGTGATTGTACACCAGAATTACACTTGAAAAACGACCATCCTCAAAACCATCACAAAGCATCTGTGCAAGACTGCCAGCCTCTTCATAAGACGGCTTTGCGACCAAAGAGTTGTAGTCCTCCGGACTCTGGAAACCCGCTTTTCTCAAAACCTCCGCAATCTTTCGACCTATACTGAAAACCGTTGCATCCGGATTTTGAGAAGTCAACTCAAGCGCTTTCTTTATAACGTTAGAATTGAAAGCTCCGCAGAGTGAGGAATTTGACGCTATGGCTACGATGGCCAGCTTGCCGGAAGGCTTTTCCTTCTCTTCTGTGCCGGACAAGGCTTCCACCTTATCCACACGTTGCGATGAGGAGCGGAGAATTCCTTGCAATGCCTCTTCATAGGGCCGCAACGACTCTATGGCGTTCTGTGCCTTGCGCAGTTTGGAAGATGCCACAAGCTTCATCGCAGAAGTTATCTTCAGCGTTGACCTCACGGACCCTATCCTATCCTTTGTCTCCCTTAACGATGCCATTGATTATCTCAGTTGCAGACAGATATTGTATGCCTCCGACTCGATGGCGGACACCCCGGCCTCGGAAATCTTTCCGGCCGCGAACTCATCGAGAACATCGGAATGAGTGGAGCGCATCCTGTCAAGGAAAAGTGTCTGGAACTCCCGCACCTGGTCTATTCTGATATCGGCCATAAGAGCGTGCGTTCCGCAATACAGAATGGCCACCTGCTCACCTACAGCAAGAGGCGAATACTGCGGCTGTATGAGCAGCTGGTTGTTCTTCCGCCCTTTGTCAAGAGTCATTGCGGTGACCTTATCCATGTCGGAAGAGAACTTGCTGAATGCTTCCAGCTCGTTGTACTGCGCCTGGTCAATCTTGAGAGTGCCGGCCACCTTCTTCATTGACTTCACCTGCGCGCTGCCGCCTACACGGCTCACGGAAATACCCACATTGATGGCAGGACGGAATCCTGCATTGAAAAGCTTGGACTCGAGATATATCTGGCCGTCGGTGATGGAAATCACATTGGTCGGAATGTATGCCGACACATCACCGGCCTGAGTCTCGATGATGGGAAGCGCCGTAAGAGAACCTCCTGCCTTGACCTTGCCTCTCAGGCTGTCGGGAAGATCGTTCATTTTCTCAGCCACCTCCTGCTGGCCGATAATCTTGGCGGCCCTTTCCAGAAGACGGCTGTGGAGGTAGAAGACATCTCCAGGGTAAGCCTCACGCCCGGAAGGGCGGCGGAGAATCAGGGACACCTCACGGTATGCCACGGCCTGCTTGGACAGATCATCATATACGACAAGGGCGTGACGGCCCGTATCACGGAAATACTCTCCGATAGCCGCTCCGGCAAAAGGCGCATAATACTGAAGGGCGGCGGGATCTGCAGCAGTGGCCGCAACAACCACCGTGTAGTCCATCGCTCCCCTGGCACGCAGAGTGCTGACAATGGAGGCTACCGTGGAGCCTTTCTGTCCCACCGCAACATATATGCAATACACAGGCTCGCCTTTGAGATAGTTATCCCGCTGATTGATGATGGTATCGATGGCGATTGCCGTCTTTCCTGTCTGACGGTCACCGATGATGAGCTCGCGCTGACCGCGTCCGATGGGAATCATAGCGTCGATAGCCTTGAGCCCCGTCTGGAGAGGTTCTGTCACAGGTTCACGGAAAATGACACCCGGAGCCTTCCTTTCCAGAGGCATCCTTACCGTTTCCCCCTCCACCGGACCAAATCCGTCAAGAGGCGTCCCGATCGGGTCCACCACACGTCCGAGGAGTTTGTCACCCACATCAATGCCGGCGATGGTTCCTTTTCTCCTGACCTTCATTCCTTCCTTGACGAGATCGGTGGGGCCAAGAAGGACCGCGCCTACGTTATCCTCCTCCAGGTTCATCACAACGGCCTTCATGCCGTACTCAAACTCAAGAAGTTCTCCGGCTTCCGCCTCCTCCAGGCCATATATACGGGCAACGCCGTCACTGACCTGAAGCACTGTTCCCACTTCCTCGTACTTGAGAGACGTGTCGATCCCCTTCAACTGTTCCAGGAGGATTTGCGATATCTCGCTGGGCTTGATACTGTTTTGAGACATAAATTCAGACTAATCGATTGTTTGATACCATAAACTGCCTTCGGATAATGTCTATTCTGCGACGCACACTGGCGTCCAGAACATAACCGTCCAGTTCAAGGACGAATCCGCCGATAAGGTCCGGGTCCACGGCAGTATGAATAATGACCTTACAGCCCGTCTGCTTCTCCAGAAGGGCTTGAAGCTTCTCCGTAAGTTCCGGAGAATCCGTTACAGTAGTGAGTCCGGCATACCTTATGCCGGCCTCACGGCTGTACAAATCAACGAATTTGCGGAACACGGGTCGCAGATAATCCCTTCTTCCCTTGGACACAAGGAATGAAACGAATTTCTCAAGTTCAGGGACAAGCGCCGCCGGAATATGCTCCGGGCCGGACAGCATCATCCTGACCTGATCCGCCACGGCGTCAGCAACGCCTCTCTCCTGCGAATATCGCAGCAGAGCCTTTGCATAACGCGTAGATATCGCTCCCGTATTCATCTATCAGTTGGGTTTCACTCTGGAAGCCTCATCCATAAGTTTGTCAATGAGTTCCATCTGCCCCGCATCAGTGCCGAGATCTTTTCGGACAATTTTCTCCGCAACGTCCACTGAGAGTATCGCTACCTGACGGCGGATGTCCCGGAGGGCCGTTTCACGCTCGGCGGCAATCTCCACTTTGGCGTGATCGATTATTTTGGAAGCCTCTTCAGTGGCCTGCTCCTTCGCCTGAGCCACAATCCTGTCTCTGGCCTCCGCAGCCTCGTTGAGAATGCGGTTCTGTTCCAGCCTGGTCTGCTCTATCATCCGAGCCTGCTCATCAGCGAGAGACGCAAGTCTTTCTTCTGCTTCCTTCGCCTTGGCAATGCTGTCCTCTATCCTCTCCCTGCGCTTGTCGACCATTCCCGTAATCATAGGGAATCCGAACTTCGCAAGAATGAAGAAGACAATCCCGAAAATCAGGACCATCCAGAACAACAGACCGAAATCCGGTGTAATCAGTGACATTTACTGGGTGATACCGATAAGACAGACAAGAATTGCAAAAAGACAGGCACCTTCCACGAGGGCGCCAATAATGATGGCGGTCATACGGTAATGACCTGCCTGCTCCGGCTGTCGTGCACCAGCCTCAAGGGCTGATTTACCGATTTTACCGATACCGATAGCCGCCGCGAACGCAGCCACACCCGCAGCCACGGCAATACCTGCTTTTCCGAGGGTCGCACCGGCGACTGCTTGAAGAATTATTGTAAGTAACATAACCATATAGTTTTAAATAATTGACTTCTATTCGTTTTCCGGAGCAGGTTCCTGCCTGCTCAAGCCTATGAACACGGAACTCAGCATTGTGAATACATAAGCCTGCAGGAATGCGACAAGCAGTTCCAGACAGTCCATAAATACTCCGAAAAAGACCGCTATCACACTCAGCCCCGTATTCATCGCCGCACCGAGTTCAACTGTAAGGAATACTACGGCCACTACACCCAATATCATCACATGTCCCGCAAGTATGTTGGCAAAGAGCCTTATCATCAAGGAAAAAGGCTTGGTGAACATTCCTATTATCTCTATCACCGGCATCAAGGGCACTGCCTTGAGAAATATGGGCACATCCGGCCAGAGTATATCTTTCCAATAGTGCCTGTTGCCGAACACATTGACTGCAAAGAAAGTGCAGAGAGCCAGAACGAGGGTGACGGCTATGTTGCCGGTGATGTTGGCTCCCCCGGGGAAGAAGGGCACTATGCCCATCAGGTTGTTGATGAAAATGAAGAAGAATGCCGTGAGCAGGTAGGGGCTGTAGCGCTTGTAGTCCTTGCCGACGCAGTCTTTGATAATATCATCCTCCACCATAGTTATGAGCATTTCCATAAGCCCCACGAAGCCTCCCGGAGCCTCTTCCCGTGCATCGTGCTTCCTGTACCAGCTTGTAGTGACAAGCACTATGACGACTATCAGCACACAGTTGATGAGGAGCCCGAGGACGTTCTTGGTGACCGAGATGTCAAGAGGCCTTACAACTGAACCGTCCGGCAGAGTTTCCACTATCTTTCCTTCATATTTTTCGCCTTTGGGGGCAATACTGAAATTCTCAAATGACTCCCCGCCCTCAAGTCTTGCAGAGCTGAAACAGTGCCATCCTCCGGTTTTGCTATGGACAATTACGGGCAGGGGGATGCTCACCGGCTTGCCGTTGACGGTAGTGATGTGCCACTCGTAACTGTCCCCTATATGTCCGAAGAGATACTCCTGCATATCGAGCTCCTCCGCCGCAAGGCTGAGCGGCAGAAGCAACATCAGTATGGTCAGAATCCTTTTCATATCCTGACAGCCTTTTCAAGACAGATATCAAGCACGTTGTGGTCAAGACGCGCCACACCACCCTCCGCAAAAAGGGTTTCCTCCCTGTCTCCGATACGCCAGCGCAGGTTCCCTTTCTCAAGCGTGCTGATAATGGGAGCGTGATCCGGCAATATCTCGAACTCACCCAGAACGCCGGGGAGGAAGATTGCATCCACCTCCAGCGAACGGTTCCATTCCGGTGTAAGTATCCTGACTTTTATCATTATTTGGCGGCGGCAAGCAGAGCCTCACCTTTCTTGATTGCATCTTCTATGGTTCCGACATTGAGGAAAGCCTGCTCCGGCAGGTAGTCGCACTCCCCGTCGAGAATCATATTGAACCCCTTTATTGTATCCTCGATATCCACCATCACGCCCTTCACTCCCGTGAACTGTTCCGCGACGGCGAACGGCTGGCTGAGGAAGCGTTGCACGCGACGTGCACGGTTGACGGTCTGTTTGTCCTCATCACTGAGTTCATCTATACCGAGAATGGCTATGATGTCCTGGAGCTCCTTGTTCCTTTGAAGAATCTGCTTCACCCTCTGGGCCGTGTTGTAATGCGCCTCGCCGACGATATTCGGATCGAGGATGCGGGAAGTGGACTCAAGAGGATCTACGGCGGGATAAATGCCGAGCTCGGTAATCTTGCGGCTCAACACGGTAGTGGCGTCAAGATGTGAGAACGTAGTGGCCGGGGCCGGGTCTGTAAGATCATCGGCAGGCACATAAACCGCCTGGACCGACGTAATCGATCCGTTTTTGGTGGAAGTGATGCGTTCCTGCATCTGCCCCATTTCCGTGGCCAGCGTGGGCTGATACCCCACAGCTGAAGGCATTCTGCCAAGCAGTGCGGAAACTTCGGAGCCCGCCTGGGTGAAACGGAAGATGTTGTCAATGAAGAACAGTATGTCCTTGGGGCTGGCACTGTCCTGCGAATCCCGGAAAGACTCGGCAAGGGTCAGACCGCTGAGGGCCACGGAACTGCGGGCTCCGGGCGGCTCGTTCATCTGGCCGAAGACCATCGCCACCTGCGACTTCTCCATTTCCGCCATATCAACCTTGGAAAGATCCCATCTTCCCTCCTCCATCGCCTTGGCGAAGTCCTCACCATATCTGATGACTCCGGATTCTATCATTTCGCGGAGAAGATCATTTCCCTCGCGGGTGCGTTCTCCGACTCCCGCAAACACGGAAAATCCGTTGTGTTTCTTGGCAATGTTGTTGATGAGCTCCTTGATGAGCACGGTCTTTCCTACGCCGGCGCCTCCGAAAAGGCCTATTTTTCCTCCTTTCAGATAGGGTTCAATGAGGTCTATGACCTTGATTCCGGTATAAAGGACTTCCTGAGAAGTCGTCAGGTCTTCAAATTTGGGAGGTTCACGGTGTATGGGAAGAGCGCCTTCCCTGCTGAGTTCCCCCAGACCGTCTATGCTGTCACCGGTCACGTTCATCACTCGACCACGAATCTGTTTGCCAACCGGCATCCCTATGGGTGCTCCGGTGGGTATGGCTTCCAGCCCGCGCTGAAGTCCGTCAGTGGAATCCATCGCGATACAGCGCACGGTATCCTCACCTATATGCTGCTGAACCTCGATAAGCAGATCGTGTCCGCCCGCACGTTTGACAACGAGTGCATCGTGGATGCAGGGCAGAACCTGTTCCGCCACGGACGAATCAATATCAAAATGCACGTCCACAACCGGACCGATAATCTGCGAAATATGTCCTGAAATCATTGGCATATTGTATTTTATATTTTCACTCCCATCTGGAACTCGAAATAGTCAGCATTGTTGAACTTGGTAGCCCGGATGCAACAACCCAGAAACATATTGCTGAGCTTCGGCATATAGAAACGCATTCCGGCACGTTGAAAGAACCTCGTCCTGTCCTCATAAATGCCGACCTTACGGAAAACATAGCCGCACATGGCGCAGAACACTGACGTATTCCGGTAATGAAACTCGTGGAAGATACCGAGGGACATATTGAACGGACTGTAGCCCTTGCACTTATCCACCTCCTTGTCTCCGTATATGATACGATCGCATTTTTCCAATTCGTCCACACCCCAGTTATAGACTCCGTCAACCACCAGACCTGAAGAGCACATCATACAATATCGGTACTTCACATCAACGCCGATACCTGCACGGGGATGGCTTACAAAATCGTTTTTTTTGAGCTTGGGGTCCTTTACCATCTGGTTGTAAGCCTTGAATTCGGTCTTGCAGGAATGGAATCCGGTGGTTGCATATACGTCAACGCTGACCTTACGCTCGAATTCGTGCGGCATCCTGAGGGCTCTGACCTGCTCCGTATATGCGCCGCCGGGGTTGTACCGGGCGCTCACACCTATGGAAAGATCATTGAGCCCGAAGTTCGGCATCCAGGCATTTCCGTTGGAATGATGAAGCCAATATGCATTGAAAGCCAGTTCCAACTGATCTACAGGGCGGAACTTCAATTGAGGGCCGAAAGCCATAAAGACCGACAACGGCGCTCCGATGTTGATCATTCCCGGATTATTTATGGGATCATAGACAACGTTAGTGGCACTCAGGCCCAAATCCAACAGGAATCCTGCAGAGAACCATCTGTTCTTGTACATTGATGCTTCCATAAACCCGTACAGGTCCACAAAATCGCCCACTCGACTATTGTTACGGAAACCCATTGTCCGGTAAACGTCATAGTTGACGCCTATGCCGAAGACAGGGAAATTCAGAATTTCGTTGAAAACATCGTTCTTCCCTCCGGGCCGCGTATTATGAGCCCACTGGAGTGAATACCCCATATGACCGTTCCTCTCCAGAAAATTCTCACGGAGATTATCTGTATTGGTGACAACGGCATAATTGACACCTACGGTATATCCCGAATTGGGGACATTGCCGGATGCCTGCGCATACGCGCTGCCCATCAATGCAGCAGCGATGGAGATTATGATTGCCGGAATCTTCAAGCCGCCTTTCCGTTAATCTCCAAAAAGATAACTGAGACCAATCTGGAGGCTCATATTGCGACCGTTGTCCTTGGTGAAGGTGTCTTTCAATGTCCTTGTCAAGCCGTAGTCAAACTTAACGTCGACACCAAGATTGCCGGCAATCAGATAGGTGGTCTGGAGGGCGATAGCCAGATTGAACGGCGAGGACTTTCCGCTTGAAGCGGGATCAAAGCCGGCATCGTTGCCTATCTTGATTTTTTCACCGACACAAAAACCGAATTCAGGGCCTACCATAACCCGGAAACGGTCATCGGAAAGTTTGAAGCCGGCCAGGACAGGCACCTGTATGTAAGATATGTTCCTGGAATACTTGCCGGTGATATCACTGTTGGTGGAAACACCCTTGCGGGCATAGAGAGCCTCCATACGGATAAACGCGGAGCCGTCGAAATTGAGGTCACCGGTAAGTCCACCATAGAATCCCACGTTTGTGGTGGGTCTGTCAAAGCCGTCAATCACAGTTCCGGGCATCCAGTTTGCGGCCACGCCACCCTTGACGCCCAGATTGAAGTCCTGGGAGAATGCCGCTGTCCCTACCAGAAAGACCAACGTTATGGTTGCCAAATGTTTCTTCATAATTTCATGATTTTATTGAAAAACAAATTTACCATTTCCCAAGCTTTTTTGCAAATAGATTCAGCATTGCGATTACTTTTGGATTGCCCAATATCATCGAAGATGTCATTTTGCAAATTTGCGAATTTGCACATTTGCAAACAAGAACTTATCTTTGCCTAAAACAAACCATACTATGGACAGAATCGAAGCCGAAAAAACGGCACGTCGCCAACGCACAACTGAAGAACTAGCCACAGCTCTTGAGAGGTCCGGACTGACACGCAAGGAATTCGCGCAGAAAATGCACAGGGTTCCCAGCGAAGTGACCAGATGGCTCAGCGGAAAGCACAATTTCACGTCTGATTTGCTCGCCGAAATCTCATACGTTCTGGGAGTTTCCATATCCGGAGCAGAAGATGCCGACTTTGAATCCGCTTCCATTGTTGACGGATATAAACGCCAATGCGAAGCAAAGTATCTATCTGACAACACAATCAGTATCAATGAATATTTCGATATGTCCCAAGATTCCATCAATTCACTGAAGGACAAAGCCCGGAGCAAGGGGCTGTCGCTTCGCGAATACATCAAGGACATTCTGACAAAGGCCGCTACTGAACATACCCCATCTGCCATCGATTTCTGCGGAATTTGGTCTGATGACCGATACCCCGATGCCGGGCAAATCCGCACCTATCGGACTCAAAATACATTCCCGGAATTATGAGATACATGCTCGACACCAATATCTGCGTCAATCTCCTCCGAGGGAGGCACGATGTTGCCCTAGCAATAGACGGACACGGGTTACAGAACTGCTGCATCAGCGAAATAACGAAAGCCGAACTGCTTTTCGGGCAGAGACTTGCCATACGACGGGGAGCAAAATCGGATTCAACTATGTTGAACAAATTTCTTGAATCCATCTCTGTTGTTTCCATCAGCGACTCTCTTGAATTCTATGCTGAAGAAAAGGACAGGCTCTGCGCCTGCGGAAAGCTGATTGAAGACTTCGACCTTCTAATCGCTTGCAGTGCCGTTTGCAACGGATGCATTCTTGTCAGCGGAAACGAAGTTCATATGTCGCGAGTCAAAGGCATAAGGCTTGAGAACTGGGGTTAAACTACGATAAGTCTGCTGACAAGTGTCCTTATTCTTCTGAGTTTTTCATACCATAAAAAAATGACAAGACAAACATATATGTTCTTGTCTTGTCATCTCGTAGCGGGAGTGGGGCATGATCCCACGACCTCCGGATTATGAATCCGACGCTCTAGCCAGCTGAGCTACCCCGCCATCATTATTTGAGGACTGCAAAGATACAGCAAAAAACCGAAAAAACAACAATGAATATTCTATAAATATCTGACATCATCGTCTATCTGCCTGCGGAGGGAATCGAGACTGTCAAACTTGATGGTCTCCCGGATGAACCTGTCAAACAGGACCGTGACTTCCTTTCCGTAAAGTTCCCCCGAGAAATCCAGCAGAAGGGTCTCTACCGTAGGATGAGGGTCATCGTCGTCCGTTGGCCTGAGCCCCACGTGGGTGGCCGCCTTATAAACCTTCCCGTCAACAATCACTCTGGTATTCCAAACACCGTAAGCCGGAAGTTCGCCGCATGAATCATAGGAGATATTGGCAGTGGGCATGCCATGCTGCTTCCCGTGTCCCTTTCCGTGAATCACTTTCCCGCTCAGTCTGCAACCGGTTCCGCGGACGGACCTGAAACTCCGGTTCCTGCGTCCGAATCCGCACAGATAATAGACGGCAAGGCCCAGAACATACACGGCAAGAGTAAACAGCCACAGTCTGCTGCCGGAAGAAACTATTCCCGGCAAATAACACAGAAGGAAAACCAGAACCACACCCAGCGGAAGCCCGATACGCTTTCTGTCCACCGCTATCATCGAAGCGCAGGTCACCGTCATCGAAACCACGTTAAGAACGGCACCCAACGAAATCATCTGCTCAGTCCATCTGTCGGAAAAGCACAGCACCAGGCACACGGCGGTAACCATGACAAGGGCAGGCCACGGCACCGCACGCTCGTTCTCCATGCTCAGGAACTCCGGGAAAAGACCTTCCGATGACATGACCTGAACAGCTCTGGAATTGACTCTCAGCAGCGCGATTATTGTGGTCAGCAGGGCTATCG
Organism: Candidatus Cryptobacteroides sp.; assembly: GCA_045598165.1. Taxonomy (GTDB): domain Bacteria; phylum Bacteroidota; class Bacteroidia; order Bacteroidales; family UBA932; genus Cryptobacteroides. The sequence continues at coordinate 382 of JAZLLN010000070.1, read as the reverse complement.
ACACGCAGACGGCTATCAACTTTGACAACCATGGAAAAGAAGACAGACTGCCGTGACTCACTGAGGCGGACAAAGGGACCAGCCGGAGTTCTTCGTGGGCGGCAAGTTCAGCCTGTGGCAGCGTGCCGACGATGCAGACAATAATTGCCGCATAAAGCAAAGAGACTATCCCCAATCCTATGAACAGCGCTCTGGACACATTCTTTTCCGCATTCTCGACCTCCTCAGACAGGAATGCTATCACGATGCATCCGCCATAGGCAACCATCGCAAGCGGCACGGCACTGACAAAGCCGCCCGCGCCCCTGCTTCCGGAGGTGAAGAAACCTTTAAAATTCGAGACGTCAAAGCCGCCCCCGAAAAAGGCGGTCACACAATAGAC
>JAZLLN010000069.1:0-2924 GCA_045598165.1 Candidatus Cryptobacteroides sp. | reverse complement strand
GAGGGCTTTCGAAATTTTTAGTACCATTTTAGTACCAATTTCGGAATTTTTAGTACCTTTGTGATACGAATTTTAAACACATATTTTATGGCAACTACATTCATCGTCCGGACGGACAAAACCAAAGGCGACCTGCCTTTGCACGTGAGGGTTCAGTACTCTACCCCGAAGATTAACATCAGAGTCAAGACGGATTTGACCTGTCCTGCAGAGAAATGGAATCTTAGCCGCAACGGAGCGGCCTGGGCCAATTATGCGAAGAGTGAAAGCGGCTCATTTCTGGTCTCGAAGATGGAGCAGATTCGTACAGCCATCGATTCCCGTATCAAGGATGGCAAGGAGGTAAATGCGCAGATTATCGAGAAGATTTGCCACGACATAATCTATAAGGAGGAACGTGAGGAGCAAATCAGAAGGCTTGAGGCTCAAAGGCTGGCGGAGGCCGAGGCGAAGCGTATGACATTGAGCAAGTACATCGACCTTTATGTGAAGGAGATTTTCTCTGGTGCCAGGCAGACGGAGAAAGGAACCAACTTCGCGCACGGCACGGCAAAGGCAATCAAGGAGTCAATGACGGTATGGAAGGCTTTTCAGTACGATATGAAGAAGGTCTATGACTTTGATGATATCGATATGCCTCTGTACTACAAATACACCGAATGGCTGAAGGGACGTGATTACTGCGTCAATACCGTCGGCAAGCACATCAAGACATTGAAGGCAATTCTCCGTTGCGCTGAAAGCGAGGGCTACAATCAGAGCCAGAAGTTCAAGGACAAACGTTTCAAGGGTACGCGCATCGAGGTGGATTCAATATATCTTACCAAGGAGGACCTGAAGAAGTTCTGCGCTGTTGATTTGTCGGAGCTTCCGGTTGGCTATCAGCAGGCGCGTGATATCTTCCTCGTGGGATGCTGGACTGCTCAAAGAGTATCTGACTACAACAATATCTCCAAGGATTCCATTCAGTCGTATATCAAGAAGATGATTGTTGACATTCCGGATCCGGAGAATCCCGGACAGATGAAATCCGTCATTCAGGAACGGGAGGTGACTTATATCAATATCCGTCAGCACAAGACTGGGGCGAAGGTAGCCGTTCCCGTAAGTTCTGAATGCAAGGCGATTCTTGAGAAGTACAATTTCCAGATGCCGCATCTTGCAGACCAGGTAATCAACCGGTATATAAAAGAGATTGGCAAGATGGCCGACATCAATGATATTATTGAACTTGAGGAAACAAAGGGCGGAACAATCAAGATGCAGCGATACGAGAAATGGCAGCTTATCCACTCGCATACTGCGAGAAGGACCGGAGCCACACTGATGTATCTGGCGGGGATGGATGTCTATGACATTATGAAGATTACCGGCCATTCTACCCCTGTTATGCTCAAGAAGTACATCAAGGCCGACCAGTTGGAGGTGGTTGATAAGATTATTGACAAATACAACTACTTCGACTGATATGGGAGATTCATACAGAAATACGTTGCTGGAGGTTGCGGAGTCGATTGATTCCGCACTCCGGCACATTGCCCTTGTCAGCAAGGCTGTGAGGGGCGAGGCTCTTGATCCGTTGGAGAGGTATGGTGTCAAAGGTAGCGCCGGGGCTCTGGAGAGCGATGGCGCGTCTCTCGACGGCAATCTTCTCAGGGCCGTCAATTTCATCAATGACGAGTGGCCGCTCATCGAGGGGAATGCCGGCAGGCAGAGGGAAGTCCGGGACTTCATCGGCAAGTTCGATGCTTTCTGCAATGCCGTGATGGAATTCGACAGCCAGTGTACGACGAATGAGTCGGCGGCATACGATGTCCTTGGGGATTTCGAGGCATCGAGGGAATATGTGATTATTGCATCAAAGTATTGCGAAGGGCTGCGAAAGGTGACGGAGGATCTTGATGCCATTTCTTCCGGGCGGGGAAAGAAGACAACTCCGCTCCAGGGACTTGCCGAGGAAATGTCCGGCTATTTCAACGGACTCACGGATACCGATCTGGAGGATGCTCTGTTTCACCACAAGTTCATCGGCCACAAGGGAGATTGGACTGAACGAGTCAACAAGGCCACATATTTCGGCAATCATTTCGGAGTGAGCGCAGAGGTGATGAACCGTATTTTCCGCTTCCATGGCAAAGACGGCAGTCCGACATTGGTTCATTTCACACGCAATCCCTACCCCATCGGGCGCAAGAATGACAGGCTGGTAGAGATTTTGGCGAAATATCCCCGTAAAGAAAAATAAAATTATTTGTCGGTATCCGGTGACAAGCCGATTCCGCGCAGGCTCTCGGCAGAGGGCCTTTTTGGTTTATACACCTACATCCCACTACATTTCCCGACACTTGTAAGTGTTTGGAATTCCGTAATTTCCCTTTCATCTTTGCGCTGTCGGAAAGGTATTCCGGCAAGGGAGTGCGCACAACCTTTTTGTCAAATTTCAAATTATGAGACTATGAGTGCTATTGACGCTATAGGTGAGTATTTGGAGGACGTTGTGTACAGAAGCGTATGCAAGGCGATGACTGAGGTTGCTCCAAAAACAAAAGTTGAAGAAAGAGAGGAGGAAGAAGTTTACATTTCCATCAAACAGGCCTGTGAATTCCTGGGAATCAAGACCACGGCCTTTTATGAACGTCTTAAAGGTGATTCCATCCGCACTAAGAAAGAGGAAGGAAGGCGAACGGTCTGCCTCAACGATCTGAAGAAGCTCAAGGAAACGAAAGCCATTGGAAGGTATGCTCGGTTCAAAGGGAAAATCTGACCCTGACATCATGAACCCTTTAATAGAGCATCACTATGGCAAATCTAACCAAAATCGGGCCGGAGAACCGGCCTGTCGGGGAAACGCGAGTGTGCGTATTCCACCGTGCTTTTACCGGCGGCAAAGCCGGAATGAATCTGGAAAAGCTTGGCAAATCCTA
>JAZLLN010000068.1:0-2282 GCA_045598165.1 Candidatus Cryptobacteroides sp. | reverse complement strand
CGAGATCGGCTTGCTGATAAAGAACTATGCGATGACAAAGGTGGATCTGAAAAAGCTCGTCACGGAGCCACAACCACTCATTCTAAATCAAGATGTCAATGAACTTACTTTATTTTAAATTTTTAACGCATCAGTAGTAATTCACAAATTTATTAAAATTTTTGTTAATTTGGCTGTTGCATGTATCTTTTGTAATTATGACACACAAACTGATAACTGTAAAATTGCCTTTTGCAGTCTGTACAAAGAGGTATTTGATAAAGGACGATAATTCAGAAAAAGAAATGGTCCTTGAAGGTGCCGAACTTGCAAAAGGCGTGACTCTTACACTTGAGGAACCGAAGACTTCGCTACTTTGGCATATATCCCCGGTTGAATGAATACCGGCAGGAAGACATACTGGATTCAGATAATAAGATAAATTAGGCAATCTGCTCATAATTGATTAATATTGTATGGATTTTAAACTATAAAAGTTATGCGTACCGGCACAAAAATAATCAGCATCATCGCAGCAGTCGTAATCCTGGCCGCAGCGGTATTTTTCTATTTCAAGTTCTGCTTCGTCCTCGGCGAGGGCGTCAAGGCGGGCGAACTCAACCAGATTGTTTACAAGGGATGGGTTTGGAAAACCTATGAGGGCCGACTGATCCAGACAGGTTTCAAAGGTGCCAAGCAAGGCGGCAGCATCCAGTCCAACGAGTTCAATTTCAGCGTTGTGGACAAGGCCGTGGCAGACTCCCTCATGCGTTGCAGCGGCAAGAACGTCGAGCTTCGCTACAAGGAATACAACGGAATGCTCCCCTGGCGCGGAATGCAAAGATATATAGTCTATGAGATTCTTTCCGTCACACCGTCCACAGTTGCAACCGAGATTCCCATAGTCACCGGCGTAGAACAATAGAAACATATAATAAACATATCAATATGTACGGAAAATTTCAGAAATACCTCCAGGACGAGCTGAAAGCCATCGACGAGGCAGGATTGTACAAGCGTGAAAGAATGATTTGCTCCCCCCAGGGTGCGGAGATCACACTTGCAGACGGAAGCAAGGCGCTCAATTTCTGCGCCAACAACTATCTCGGACTCGCCGATAACCCGAGACTCGTGGAAGCCGCCAAAAAGGCTATGGACACACGCGGCTACGGAATGAGTTCCGTACGCTTCATCTGTGGCCAGCAGGACCTTCACCGCGAACTGGAGAAAGCTGTTTCAAAGTACTTCCACACGGATGACACTATCCTCTACGCCGCCTGCTTCGATGCCAACGGAGGAGTCTTTGAGCCTCTTCTCTCCGCAGACGATGCCATCATTTCCGACTCTCTCAACCACGCATCCATCATTGACGGAGTACGCCTCTGCAAGGCAGTCCGCTACCGTTACGCAAACGCAGATATGGCAGAACTTGAGAAATGCCTTCAGGATGCCCAGGCCCAACGCTTCCGCATCATCGTCACGGACGGAGTATTCTCAATGGACGGCAATGTGGCTCCTCTTGACAAAATCTGCGACCTCGCAGAGAAATATGACGCACTTGTAATGGTTGACGAAAGTCACTCAGCCGGTGTCGTCGGCCCTACAGGTCACGGCGTCGCCGAACAGTTCAACGTCTACGGTCGTGTTGATATCCACACCGGAACTTTAGGAAAGGCCTTTGGAGGCGCAGTGGGCGGATTCACTACAGGACGTCAGGAAATAATTGACATGCTCCGTCAGCGCAGCCGTCCCTACCTGTTCTCAAACTCAATCCCTCCGATGATTGCAGGAGCAGGCATTGAGATGTTCAAGATGCTCGAAGAAAGCAACGTTCTCCACGACAAGCTCGTGAAGAACGTGGAATACTTCCGCGAGGCAATGCTTGCCGCAGGATTCGACATCAAGCCCACACAGTCAGCAATATGCGCTGTGATGCTCTATGACGCACCTCTCAGCCAGAAATTCGCCGCAGAGATTGCCAAAGAAGGCATTTTCGTCACAGGCTTCTACTATCCCGTGGTTCCGAAGGGTCAGGCCCGCATCCGCGTCCAACTCTCTGCAGCGCACGAGAAAGAGCACCTCGACAAGGCAATCGCCGCCTTCATCAAAGTCGGCAAGAAACTCGGAGTCATCAAATAATCCGGACTTCCAGGTTATTTCCATACAGACTAATGTACGTAGTCTCCGGTGACTCAGGGAGACTACGTACATTGTTTTTTTTAAAAAAGCTGTTTCAGGCCAACCGGTGGCACTTTTTCCATTTCAGGATGTACGTAGTGTCCTACATTTTTCGAGGCTTCGTA
>JAZLLN010000067.1:0-8402 GCA_045598165.1 Candidatus Cryptobacteroides sp. | reverse complement strand
ATACTCCATGCAGTCATGCAGAGTCATCGGTGAACGTGCATCCAGCTCCTGCGCCATCAAAGCCACAGGAAGCAGACTGCAAGTCAGGAGTACTGAAACAAATATCCTACAGTGCCTAGTCATGTAAGTATAATATAGTTCAACCAGCAACACAGTCAGCATTCACCGTGCCATAAGGCTCAACTACCTGACCTACAATAACTTCCCAATTTACTCAAAACAAAAACTGTAAAGAATCTTTACACCCTATGTAAAGATTCTTTACAATGTAAGCGCTCCAGCGGGGACATCTTGGGGTGGATCAGAACTGACCATTAGTCCACTCATTTGTATTAATGAGCGGCAATGAACCTAGAATGATACTCGTCGCAGCAAGGATAGTCAGAATCATCTCTCTGTGGCCTGTCCAGAACACGTTGCCCCATGGAAAACTGTTGCCTGGAAGCATGAAGTCAAGCACTTCATTGCCTGCTGACGGATTAGGCAGCATCAGGCTCATAAAGAAACATCCTGCCAGCAATCCGACAATGAAACAGCAGACTGATACCATCCTGTGAAAGCGTTTAATATGATACTGCTCAGGGCACACCATATCTATCACATCCATCTTGTCTGAAATCTCCGTCATGACACGTTCTGTATTGACATCGGGATTGAAACTCTTGAAGAGCTTATCTATTTCTCTGTCATTATTCATCTTTCAATTTCTCTTTCAGGTGGTTTCTGCCTCGGCTCAGATAGGACTTGACTGTCCCTATCGGCTTCCGCATGATCAAGGCAATGTCAAGTATCTTCATGTCTTCCATGTAAAATAACGTGAGTTCGACGAATTGTAACTAAAAGAGAGACAGTTGCATAAGGCCATTTTCACAAGGGGAGACGCGTTCGAGGTCAATCATCGGCTTCTTTGGGAAGAACGCGTAGGCGGCAAGGCCCGCCATAAGGTTCACCGTGAAGCCGGTCACGGACCTGTGCCTGGAGTGCTCTATCTGGGCCATGTTCTTCAGTTCGTCGTTGATGGTCTCAATCAAAGCCCTCTTGCGCAGAAGGACTCTGTCCGAAATGGTCATGATCTGGCCTTTCATGTTGCTCTTCAACTTTGTGACCAGCTGAATGCCGTCCACAAAGAGTTTGGAGAAGAGGTCCTTACAGATATACCCCTTGTCTCCGACCAATTTGCCGAAGATCTGCTCGATGAAGGATTTGTTCCTCAGGGGCTCGCGGTCATCGACATTGCCCGGCGTGAGCATGAAGTTCAAGAGGTCGCCCTTCTCGTTGCAGATAAGATGCAGCTTGAAGCCGTAGAACCATCCCATCGAGCACTGGCCACGCTGGGCAAGCCCTTTGAACACCTTATGGATATGGATTCTCTGATTCCGGCAGACTCGCAGTGCCGTGCTGTCCACGAAGCTGATGCCAGTGCAGCCGCCCATGCAGCATCTCTTCACAAACAGAATCAAGGGAATTGCCACTTTCTGTTCCAACTCTACGAAGCGGTTGTAGGATACGGTATTGGGGAACAGGTCTTTCATGTTCCTGCAAACCTCATCAATGTAGAAATGTTTCAGGCACTTGTAGCCGCACAAATGGAACAGAATCATGATGGTTATAACCTCGGCATCGGACAGGGTGCTGTCCCGATGATACTTCCTCTTGGACTTGTCACGCTTGCGGGCAAGTCCGTTTACCTTGATGAATCTGTCATAAAGTTGGCAGAAATTGTCGGCCATATAGAAAATTTCAGTAATTTTGTCTCTGTCGATCGTCATAGCGAAAGGGTTTGTTATTGGATTTTCGTTTTACCAAATTTACAAAAACTTTCGCTATTTTCCTAATAATCAATTAGTTAAATTTCATCGAACTCACGTTAAATAACTAATTCTCTAACTTTAACATATCCTGGGTATTTTCCCCCTTCAGGATGGGGAAATATGGATTGCGGACGTGTGCCTCGTCCATAATGCCTCTAAGTTCTTCGGCCTTGTCAGGGTATTCCCTGATAAGGTTTTTTGTCTCGGAAGGGTCTTCATCTATGTTGTACAGCTCGAAATAATTCTTCTCGCTGCGGATGTTCATATGGACGAGTTTCCAGGGGCCTTTGCGGACGGCCTGACGGCCTCCCATCTCCTGAAATTCGAAATACAGGTATTCGTGCTCCTTCTGTCCTTTGCGCCCTTCCCAGAGGGGAAGGAGGCTGATGCCGTCCATATCATCCGGAACGGCCTGTCCGTTGATTTCGCGCAGAGTGGGCATCAAATCCCAGAACGAGCACATAAAGTCCGTCTCGCTGCCTTCGGCGACGTGACCCGGCCACCTGACAATGAAGGGCACACGGATGCCGCCTTCATAGACATCCCTCTTGTAGCCTCTCCAGGGGCCGTTTGAATTGAAGAAATCGGGGTCGGCACCGTCTTCGAGATGCGGGCCGTTGTCCGATGAGAAAATGATGATGGTGTTGTCGTAAACGCCGAGTTCCTTCAGCTTTTCGACAATCTGCCCCACATACACGTCAAGCCTCGTAACCATAGCCGCGAAGGTGGCGTGAGGGTATTCCTGAGAGCAGTATCCTCCTTTGCGGAAACCGGGCATTCCCTGGTCGCAGCCTTTAAAAGGTTTTTCCGGGTATTTGCCGACGAGACTTTGAATGATGCTGTCCTGTGGGACTATGAGTTCCGCGTGGGGAATCGTGGTCGGATACCACATAAAGAAAGGCTTCCCATCCTTGACGGCATCGTCAATGAACTGAATGGCCTTTTCGTGGATGAGGTCGGGGATATAACTACCCTCCCCGTAAGGCACTTCGTCACAATTGTCAGCGAGTTCCACCCTGTTCTCATTGTCCCAGATATGGTCTGCATAGTAACTGTGGGCAAGAAGTTGGCAATTATAGCCATAGAACTTGTCAACGCCCATCTTCTGAGGATCTCCGCTGGAGCCGACGAATCCAAGGCCCCATTTACCGAATGCTCCGGTAGTGTAGCCCGCGGCCTTGAGATCGTGGAATATCGTCACTGCATCAGCAGGCAGGGGGAACTGCCCCTCGGGGTTGAGTTCCATATTGCCACGTATGGCCGTATGCCCGCTGTGCGTGCCTGTGACGAGGCAGGAACGGGACGGGGCGCTGACCGTCGTTCCCGAATAACACTGGGAGAAACGCAGGCCTTCGCTTGCAAGTCTGTCGATGTTGGGCGTCTGGAACATTGTCTGCCCGTAGCAGCTGAGGTCTCCCCATCCGAGGTCATCAGCCAGAATGAACACCACGTTCGGTTTGGGTTGAACGGTCTTCTGCCCTTCAGCGCAGGCGGCCGCGGACAGAGCGGCCCCCGTAAGGAGCATCGAATCGATAAAGACTTTGCGTTTCATAAAAGGTTTAAATTTAAATAAAAAAGGGGCGGCGAAAATTTCTACCGCCCCTTTCCATACATAGCTATTTAACTATTAGAGCCCGAAAAGCTCGTTGTAGCCGGGATTCTGGGAAAGATTGGGGTTGAGAACTATCTCGTTGGTAGGAACCATCATAAGATAGTAGGTGTCAAGCCAACCGCCACCCTGCTCAAGAGGGCTTGCGGCGGTGTAAATCCAACCGCCTTCGTTTCCGGAAGCGCTGGCCTTACCTGTTGACTTGATTGTTTCATAGTCAACGACTGTGCCGTCGTATGTACCGTTTCCGCAGGGGATGCTCTTGCTGGCAATATACATACCGCAAGGCTGACGGTTGATGTAATAATCAGCCTTGCCCCAACGACGCACATCATAGAAGCCGAATCCTTCACCGAAGAGTTCGATTATACGCTCACGACGGATTTCCCAAAGGACGGGAGCAACCTCATACTTGCTGAGTGAACCGGTGAGCCAGGGAGCGGTTCCTTTGTCTCGGTCGGGATCGAAGTCGGCAGTGATGTCAGCGACAACCATATTGGGCATACCGACTCTCGCACGAAGGAGATTGATGGTCTTGTCCGCTACACCCTGATCGAAAGAACCCAATTCAAACTTGGCCTCCGCATAGTTGAGGAGAACCTCTTCAATTTTGAAGATAGGCTTGTCCGCAGTACAGAAGGCAGATGATCCGGTCGCATATTCCCACATATCGTAGTTTTTCCAGAAATAGTATCCGGTGCGGCTCTTCATATATGCCACGGAACCGGAGTTGCTGAGGTTCGGGCTGGAAGGAGTCAGGGCGGCACCCCAGTTCTGACCGGGGCACCTCTTCATTCCCTTTCCTCCGAAATCACCACCACGGACACAGAGTTCGTTGGCACCCATCATATCGATGAACTGGCGGAATTTTGCAGCTTCGGCATCATCCTTTACGACGTAGTCTGTTGACGCAATCTTGTCCCCGGCCTTAGCATATCTCCAAGTAGGGAAGGATTCTTTACCGTCACCAGTGCCGGAATTCGCGACAACTGCATAGGGAGGCTGAACGTTCAGATAGAGACGGGGGTCGCGATCCTGGAATTCAGCGTAGATGTCCGTTCCCTTGCCACCTTTGTATCCTGATGCGGCATTTGCCACAGGCTTTCCGTTCTTCATAAGGAACATATCCATTGTATGCTGGGGAACATCGGTATAATGCGCAGCAATGTGCTCGTAGTCATTCCCACGATGCATCTTGATAGCATCCACGTACTCCTGGTAGAAAATGACACCGGGGATGCCGGCAAGACTTTCCGTAGTCCAGAGTTCACCGTAGCCGGTGCCGGGGTTCTTGTCATCAACACCCTTGTAGAGTGCAGGATAAGCGGACATTAGAGACTCGGACACTGATACGCACTTGTTGAGAAGGTCATTGGCATCTTCACCGGTAAGTTTGTGATATTTTGCCCAGGTACCTTCACGAAGGAGGAAACGGGAGTAAGCGGCGCGACAGGCATTCTGTGTCAAAGGATTTGAGCCATCCTTTGAACTGTCACCGATATTGTTTATTGCGAACTCAAAATCATTACAGATGTTCTTTACGACAGTAGCGCGGTCTGTACGTGCAGACATGATTTCTTCTGATGTATCAGAGAGGACCTTGTCAATCCAGGGAACGTCACCGAAACGGTCAACGAGTTCCATATACCACCAAGCACGGAAGAAACGGCCGACTGCTTCCCAGTGCTTTGCCTCAACATCGCTAAGAACACCATCATTCACATGGGAAAGCATAATGTTGATTCTGCGGATGTACGAGAAATCCCAGCCGCCACCTGTCGTTGTCGGGGTGATAGTACGATATGCATATCCGTTTCCTGTAGGGTTATCCCTATTGGTAAGGATGCCGGCGTAAAAGTCACTATAGAATTGTGAACCGCAATGCATCGTGTTGAAGTTCGTCCTGATGGCGGTGTCAAAGAAGAGATTATAACAAGGATTCATATATGCCCTGAATCCGTTGTACTCAAGGAAGGAGTTCTGCTCAGTCAATGAAGTCTGAGGATACTTCTCAAGGAATTCGTCATTGCAGGAAGTTGCAAGAAGGCAAATGGCTGCAAGGGAAATGTATACTAATTTTTTCATATCAAAACCTTGTTGAATTAGAATGTGATGCTTACACCGAATGTGGTTGTACGATAGAAAGGATAAGACCATGCAAGAGTCTCGGGATCGTAACCCTTCGGGAGTGTAGTGAAGGTAGCAAGGTTCTCAATGCTCGCGTAGAGTTTGAGGTCAGAAAGTCTGATCTTGTTCATCCACTTCTGCGGGAACTTGTAAGAGAGAGTCATATTTTTGATTCTCAGATAAGAGCCGCTGGAGACATACTTGTCGGAAGTGCGTGTGTTGGACCCCACGTTATTGCCCTGACCGTAAATACGGAACAGATTGGCATCAGGATTGGCTGCAACCATATAGTCGGGGCTGGCCGGGTCGTAGCTCTTCGCTGTCCAGTAGTTGGTTTGATTGTAGTAGAGAGGCTGGAATACGGCATCGCCTGCGCCCTGGCCTGCGAACGGATAGATGGATGCTCCTCCAAGCCATACGTCTCTCTTGCCGACACCCTGAAGCATCACGTCGAGAGCAAAGCCCTTATAGGACACTCCAAGATTTGCACCGAAGCAGAAACGGGGAGTAGTGTTGCCAAGGATCTTGCGGTCTCCCGGGTTCTTGAGAGTTCCTTCTCCCGCTGTGATGACGTTCTTCTCATCACCGTCGATGTTCTTGAACTTCACGTCACCGGGCTGAACGTTCACGCCCTGAATGGAAGTAACGCCTTCTTTGAGAGTCCAGACCCCTGTCTTGGCCTTTGCAAGGTCGAAATCGTCGATAGTGTAGAATCCGTCTGAAACGTATCCCCAAACCTCACCGAGTTCCTTGCCTACATAGTAGTCATCGAAAAGACCGGACTCATTGTTATACTTGTCAATGAATGTACGGTTGTCATAGATGTTGAAGTTAACGTGATATCCAAAGTCCTTGCCGACATGATTGCGCCATGAAACTGAAAGTTCCCATCCCCTATTCTGAAGATCGGCAATGTTCTGGAGAGGAGCGGATGCGCCTACGACTGAAGGAATTTCAACACCGGGAGCAAGCATTCCTGTGGTCTTGCGGTTGTAGTAATCGAATGTGGCCTGCAACCTGTTCTGGAATGCATTGAAGTCAAGACCGATATCGAGGGTTGTGACTTTCTCCCAGGTAAAGGTAGAGCTGACCAGAGCCGGAGTGGAAATGGTGGTTACCTTATCTCCACCATCAAGCCAAGCGGTGCTCTGTCCGATAGACATTGTGGAAGTGAACTGATAAGGATCTATCTTCTGATTGCCGATGGAACCATATGAAGCACGAATCTTGAGTTCATCAAGCCAACTCTTTGTGCCTTCCATCCAGTGCTCCTGACCGATTCTCCAACCAACTGAAACAGAAGGGAAGAAACCGAAACGGGAGTCCTTGGGGAATTTGGATGATCCGTCATAACGTGCATTGACTTCAAGGAGATACCTATTGTCATATGCATAGTTCAAACGGGCAAATCCGCCACGGATTGCATACTCAACATAATCCTCGTTAAGATTCTTTGTGCCGGTACCGCCACCGAAAGAAGGTACGCTTGGAACTGTCTGTCCAAGAATTGAGCCATAGAAGTACTTGTACCAGGAGCTCTCCTGATTGAAACCGGCCATAGCCTTGAATTCATGCTTGCCCCAGGTATTCTGGTAAGTGGTATAGATATTCAGGGCATTGTACTTGGTGATTTCGTCGTACATCTCATAGATATCCTGTCCTGCTTCGGGAATTGTCTTTGCCGCGAACTGAGCCTCAGCCTGCTCGAAAGGAGTCGAATAATAGTTGTAGTTGCGGTCCTTTCTGTCGAACGTATATTCCATAGTTGCAGTCCATCCCTTGAGTATGTTGAAATTGGACTTGAGGAATACACGGGCTATAGCAGTTTTGTTGTTAGTGACAGGACACTGCTGCAATTGGCTGGCTGGTGCCTGTGAGAGAACATCGTGGTCTCTTCCAACTGTCTCTCCGGGGAAATAGGAAGGATAGTAGTTGATAAGACGTGTTGTATAGAATGAGCCGTTGGTAGGGTCTGTCTGGGTTGCATCAGAATAAGAGATTGTAGCTTCCTGAGTGAACCACTTGGTGATGTCTGCAGAAACGAAAGCGCTGATGTTCTTACGTCCGTAAGAGTCCTTCTTTGTAAGAAGAGGACCGTTGACGTCGTTAAGACCTCCTGATACGCGGAAACGCACTTTGTCGGAACCTCCGGCAACGGAAATGTTGTGATTCTGGAAGAAACCGGTCTCCAGCATGTTTTGGAAGAGATTGGTTTCATTGAGGAAATAATAAACATTGTTTCCATCAGGAAGGATACCTTCGCCTACGGTCTTGAGGGATGAAGGGTTGGCCTTGTACTGAGCAAGATACTCTTTCCACTTCTTGACATCACCGTTTCCAGCCCAATAGTTGCCATTATAGCCTGCTTCGATATATGCATCGATATAGTCGGTAAGACTGGCCTGCTCAGGGCAGTTGATTGAATTGAGAAAACCGATGTTGTTGTTGTAGTTGAGAGTGAACTTGGTTCCGGATTTGGGCTGCTTAGTGGTGACAAGGATCACACCTGCAGCTGCTCTTGCTCCATAAATGGCAGAAGAAGCGGCATCCTTCAGAACGGAAACAGACTCAATATCATTGGGGTTGATATTGTTGATGTCTCCTTCCACATTGTCGATAAGAACAAGAGGACTGCCTCCGTTGATGGAGAGGTTGCCACGGATGCTGAAAGACTTTGCCTGGCTTGTAGAAGAATTGCCGCTGATGGTCAAACCGTAAGCGTTCACTTCTCCAACCCTTTGATTTTCAATGGGCATTTGTGTAATTTTCTTTTACAATCGTTGATTTGGTAGGTTTACAGTCCGCAGTAGCACGGCAGGAGGCCCGTGAGGTCATCCCCGTCGCGGGATGTCTTG
>JAZLLN010000066.1:0-58026 GCA_045598165.1 Candidatus Cryptobacteroides sp. | reverse complement strand
CTATATTCGAGTAGGTTACTCCAACTTCATAATGGTCTCCTTCGCCATTTCTTCGTCGATGTCGCGGTAGCTTACATCCGCGTATAGAATAAGCAAAGAGGCACCTCGTGGGCGCCTCTCGCAAGATGTTTCAAGTATGTGATTCCGGGAACTCCGGCATCAGAGACAAGTTCTCAACCTCTCCTGCAACTCACGTATGGAAGCCATCAGTTCATCGAACTCGGGATAATCGCCGTACATCATTGTTTTGCACATAGTCACATAATCCTCCCTCCATTTCCCAGCCACCGATTCCGGAGGAGTGATGCAGATTTTCTCCGCACAGAGAGTAGAGTAGTCGAACCCCTTCAGACCTATGAACTTGCGCCTGTGCTCCACGATGCTGGCAAACAGTTCCTTGTCAGCAAGTGCCCTGTCTGCCACCGACGTCTTCATAATCATCACAATGTCATACAGATGCCGTGACATTCTGGACACACGAACATCGTCGCACTCTTTCCGGAACTCCTCGTGCAGCAGGCAAATCTTCTCAAGGAAAGTTCTCTCCGGTTTCACCGTCGGAACTGTGAATTTCTCTTCTGAAAAAGCAGCATCCGGCAATGTATCCTCGATAATCGAACGCAGAGCCACATCTTCCAGAGGTTCGTTCATAGAGCGGCCGCTCACCTCGATTTTCACCGCATTCTTTACGTAGGGCAGAGTCTCGAAAATCGAATCATATTCCACATTGATAACCTCAGGATCAACTGTGGTGACAGGCGTAATGTTAACATTGACGTTGAACTTGCCGGCGGGAACGCCCTGCTCAATCATCTTGTCCCTGAGGTCAAACTGCAACTTTTCGCGGACAAAGGAGCAGGCTGCCCTGCGCAGTTTATCGCTGACCTGCGTTCTGGAAAGCTCACCGCCATAGCCCAGGAACTCCCTGTCCACGGCGATGTCTATATCCTCGGAAAACCTGCTTATGATATCCCAACACTTGGAAAGACTGGTCCCGCCCTTGAACGACATCCTGTCAGCGTATGGTAGGGCAAATAATGCTCTCAATACCGCCGACACCCACCAATCCTTCTCGATAACCTGTTCCGGCATTCCGTATCTCTTCTGTACCTTGTCGATAGTCTGCGCTTGAATATCAACGGGAATCTCAACGAATTTCATAAAGACATTATAGTATTGCGCACCCAGATAGGTGCAAGTTTAATATCGTGTTCATACTCTTTTTGAGGCACGTGGGACAGGTGCTGCTTGAGAATGGCCTTTTCCTCATCGTACAGCAATCCTTCTCCGGTTTCCTTAATGGCTGCTACAATCAGCTGCATCAGCTCCGACTTGTATGCAAAGTCCTTTGCCCGGGAGGAATGCGTGAAGGTAATTTTCGTCTTGCCGCCAAGCTCTATTTTCCTTGGAGCGCCATTGGTGATGAACCAGGCATTTGCCGCCACCTGTGTGCTCAAGCCGAGTACATTCTGCGCATACGCACCGGAAGGGCATATCTTGATCTTATCGTGTTTCGCAACGGCCTTTGCAATCTCATGCGCACCCGGAGTCACAAGCCCGAGTCCGTACTTGGTTTCAATCACGGGGCGGCAATATATTCCGGTGGCAAGCCGTACGATTTTCTCCTCACGGCATAGACGCATCAGCGTTATTCTGATGGCCCCATCTGAAGCAATATCAGCAAAATCGCTGGGGAAAAAGATTCTGCCCTTTCTCCACGCGGCGATGCGTTTCTCAATGATATCAGCTGTACTGTCTGTCATAACCCATACTGAAAAGTGTAACAAATTTATGATATTTTTATTACACTTCCAAATCTTTAGTCAAAGTAGTCGTACTTGTCCGTAATCTTCTCGACCACCTCCAGCTGGTCAGCCTTGATATACTTCTTGAGCATAATCGGAGTAGAGTGGCCGGTAACTTTCATTATGTCGTAAATCTCCATTCCGGAAAGATACATCAGCGTTGCACCGGTCCTTCTGGCGGTATGGCTGTGGATGAGCTTGTATTTCGGAATCTTCTCCGTCACCGGCTTGCCACCCTTGGTGGTGACAATCGGAATCTCTTCGGTAAGCCCGGCCCATTCGCCTATCTTCTTGATATTGTCATTGATGTTCTGGTCGCTCAGATGCGGGATATTGAAATTGTATTTCTCCAGAATCCTCTTCAACTCGGAGGAGCAGGGAATAGCCACCTTTGCACCGGTCTTCTGCTGACAGATGTCGATGTACATAATCTCCCTGGTCTTGATTTCGGCCTTGGTCTCTCCCGGATGTTCCGGATCCGGAACGTCCTCAATCCACCTCTTCACCTTCGTATGGATGTCCTCCGGCTTGATGTTGTTGTAATCGCTCACGCGCTGCGCAGTCCAGACTCCCACCATAAAGATGTCCCTTGCCAGGTCATAACCATAGGACTTGTTCGACAGGTCAACGTCCATCAGAGCCTTCAGGTCCTCCCGGGTCAGATAGATGCTGTCCACATCCACCCTCGTTCCCTTGAATCTCTTGTCCTTGTATTTGGCGTTCGAATGATAGCCCTCGGATTCGGCCAGAGACATAATCTGCTTCAGAACCTTGATGCACTTGCCTGTAGTGTTGATGGCATAGTTCTGCTTCATCAGGTAGGCCGTGTATTCGTTGTAGAACTTCAGGTCTATCTCATCGAAGTCATAGACGTGCTTCTTGGATGCCTCGAATTTCTTCAGACGTTCGCAGGCCTGGTTGATGGCATTGATGGTACCGGGAGAATAAAGGGTGCCCTTGTCGGTCAGACGGTTCCCGGACTTGATATCAGCACGGAACTTGTCTATGAACTTGCGTAGCGTAACGCGCTTTGCCTCCTCCTGAGCCCGCTTGATTGCGGCCATCTTTTCGGATTCGGCCTCGCGCTCTTCGCGATAGTAGATATCATCGATGATTTTGGAGGCAGTCTCGTATGAGATTGCTGTCCCGGCATCGGTCAGAGAATTGATGGCATCCTTGATTTCGAGTTTCAGCTTCTCGATCCGGATTCCCTCCGGAGAGGCGAGATAAGCGTCGGACAAACGGCCTCCTTTCTTGGCGGAATACTTGACGATATCCACCATAATAGGAGTCTTGACCAGGAGATTGACACCGAGTTTTTCGGCTTGGATTCTTGCGGTGAGAGCGGCTTCGCCCTCTTTCCTCGCAGTACGCAGTTTGAAGGAAACAGACATAATATTTCAGTTAATAAATCGTACTGCGAAGATACGAAGAATTTTCTAAAGTTGATACTGAGTTGATACTGAACTTTGTTGTCCGCAGTTTAGGCCCTTTTAGAAGCAACTTTAGTACAATCCTAATAATCAGCCGTTTACAAAGGTTTTCACTTTTTCTCGCTTAAGGAAAAACAATAAAAATAGGTGCCTTCCGCACCGCAGAGAAATTGCAGTAATTGAGTGAGTATCACCAAGTTACTGCAATTTTTATTTTGCCTTCGCCCCACCATTCGCCCCGAAATCGGGTTTGCAGGTATAATGGACATTTACGGTTGGTGAAACACTATATAACAATTTAACTCATTGATACTTATATCTACTTTTATGAAAGTCGTTTCGTAAAAGTTTTGATATGGAGGAAATAAGGAGGCGGAATTGTTGTCTAAGATGAGTTCTGTGGAATCGCACTCCTTGCGGCGGCTGCCACTAACAATTTTCGTCCACATTATATGGTTTGGCGAAAGAGCAGAAATGAAATTCGTTTGCTGTCAGAACAGTCAAATGGGAGCGTGAATCGGGATATTTGATGCCTGACGAGGCGATTTCTCCTCGTCAGGCGTCTTGATGTTGAACAGATGGCGTATATCCAAGACCTTGTCGTCAAACGAATTTCATTATACTGCCTTGAATCCCTTTTGGTTCGGGTGACCACCCAAATCTTTCTGCGATTGGAGTTGGTTTTTTGAAATGCCTGTACTACCTTTGATATTGTAATAATGAACGGTACTGTTGAAAAACATTGAAGTTGGTTCAACTTCGCAAAACATAATCGCTTATGGCAAAGTCTAAAGTTTATTTCACTGATTTTCATACCCGGGCTTATGGCGAAGGAACAGCCATAAAGCTCCAGAAACTTATCAAGGCGGCCGGAATAGGCAATATCGACATGGACGGCAAGTTCGTGGCGATAAAGATGCATTTCGGGGAGAAGGGGAATCTGAGTTTTCTCAGGCCGAATTACGCCAGAGCCGTTGTGGATGTTGTGAAGGAACTCGGAGGGAAACCTTTCCTTACGGATTGCAATACGATGTATCCCGGCAGCAGAAAGAATGCCCTGGAGCATCTGTACTGCGCTTGGGAGAACGGTTTCACTCCGCTCACGGTAGGCTGTCCCATTATCATAGGTGACGGCCTCAAGGGTACCGATGACGTTGCCGTGCCCGTCGAGGGCGGCGAATACGTGAAGAATGCCTATATCGGACGTGCCGTGATGGATGCGGACGTGTTTATCAGCCTGACTCATTTCAAGGGACACGAGGAAACGGGTTTCGGCGGTTGCCTGAAGAACATCGGTATGGGCTGCGGATCCCGCGCAGGCAAGAAGGACCAGCACAGCCACGGTCAGGCGCGTATCAGTGAAATGCTGTGCCGCGGCTGCCGCAAATGCCAGAAGGAGTGTGCCAATGACGGTCTCGTGTTTGACGAATCAATAAGGAAGATGACGGTGGATACCGCACACTGTGTGGGCTGCGGACGCTGCCTGGGCGCCTGCAACTTCGATGCAATCAGTTTTGCGGAGGATAATGCCAATGAGATGCTTTGCAGGCGTATTGCCGAGTATTCCAAGGCCGTGGTGGACGGACGCCCGTCTTTCCATATTTCCCTTGTCCTGGACATCTCTCCCAATTGCGACTGTCACGGCGAGAATGACGTGCCCATACTGCCTGATGTGGGAATGTTCGCTTCTTTCGACCCTGTGGCATTGGATTGGGCCTGTGTGGATGCTTGTATGAAACAGCAACCCCTGCCGGGGGGACAGTTGTACAGAAACCTGCATACCGCAGGCTTCGTGGACCTGCACGACCATTTCAAGAACAGCACACCCGAGAGTGAGTGGAAGGCTTGTCTGGAGCAGGCCGGGAAAATAGGTCTGGGATCCCGGGACTACGAATTGGTAGTCGTTGAGGAGAAACGATAGTTGCCGGACGAAATGTCCCTGGAACTTCCGTCCGGGAGAATGACAGTGGCGCTGCATCCTACCGGGACTGTGACCTTGACTTCAAGTTTCCCGCCATTTTTATCCCAGCGGATTCCGGCATTGCCGTAAGGAGTACGGGTGCTGTATTCCGCCCAGGTCAGATCACCGCAGGGCATAGGCTTGAAAATGATGTGCCTGTATCCCGGCTCGTTGTCGTCTTCCATCATTCCGGCCAGCTTGCGGTAGAACCAGGTGAGTCCGCCTCCGAACATCGGGTGATTGCGGGAATCTCTGCCGTTCCAGTTCTCCCAGGTGGTGTATGCTCCCTGTTCCAGCCACCAGCCGTAACTCGGGAAGTCCCGTTTGTTCATTGCCTCGAACGCCAGTTCGTTGAGTCCGTTGTCGGCAAGAATCTCAAAGAAGAACTTTGTGCCGGTAATACCCGTATTGAGATGCCCGTCATGGCTTGCTATTTCGCATTTCAGGCTTTCGATGACGTCGGAGAGGCAATCCTCGGGAACGCCGATGACAAGAGCAAGAATGTTGGCTCCGAAATCTCCGTAAGTGTGTTTTTCCGAGTCGTAGAACTTACGGTGGAAGGCCGCCGCGGTGCTGTCGGCAAGAGAGCGGTATTCCGATTCCTCAGCTTCTTTTCCGAGCGCCTTTGCCGCTTTGGCGGTGCAGTCGGCGCATTGCCAGAGAACAAAGGTGTGCACAAGCTCCATCGGAGGGAATTCATAGGGGGGAAGCCATTCTCCCAGATTCATCCAATAGTATGGCTTGCCCGGTTGCGCATCTTGAAGTACGGTACCGTCTTCTGTCCTCCAGCCGCTCAGATATCTGACCTGCTCCGTCATCTCGAACCAGTAGCGCTCCAGGATGTCGCGGTCGCCGTAGTGGCGGTAGAATTCCCAGGGAATGATGTTCATAGCCGCACCCCATCCGGGACCGCCTCCGCATCCGATGTGCCAGGGAGCGCCGTTGGGCACATAACCTGTCTCGGTGTCCTGGCAGTCCGACATGTCCCTAAGCCACTTGCTGTAGAATGCGGCGGCGTCGAAATTGTGCATCACCGTGGCGCAGGCAATCTCTCCGTCTCCGGTGTAGGGGCCCTTCTCGCGGTGCGGGCAGTCGGAGGCCGTGCCGCAGTGCATATTGTCGGTCTGGGAGCGCCACCAGATATGGTTGATTCTGTTGAACAGTTCGTTGGAGCAGGCAAAATGTCCGGTAGTCTCCACGTCCGAATATACAGCCTCGGCTGTGAGATTGGCGGCGGTCGGTTCACCGGGGAAACCGCTGATGCGGACTTTGTCGAAGGCGAACCAGGTGAAACGGGGAGCGTACTCCTCATTGCCCTTGCCGTTGCATACATAAACCGACGGGCCGTTGCCTTTCTCTTCGCACAGATACTGGAGTCTGATGGTGTCGCCGGATGCCGCGTTGATGCCTTTCATCCGCACCCAACCTGTGATATAGTCTCCGAAATCCACCAGCCAGTCTTCGCCTTCACGGGTGATGGATACCGGCTCCAAGGTCTCTTTTATGCGGTCGTTCACAAAGTAGTGGGCGCTGTATTCCCCCTGATATGGTTCTCTGACCACAACGGGAGCCCAATCGCCGTCATCCATAGCGGCGGAACACCAGCCGTCCATCCCGCGGCGGGCATCATAGCTCTCTCCCTCGAAGAGTCCGTTGGCGGAAACCGGGCCCTCATGCCATTTCCAGCTGCTGTCGGAGCAGAAGATTTCACGGGAGCCGTCCTTGTAGTTGACGTACATCTGGCAGAGGAACTTGGGAGTGCCGCTTGACTTGATCCACCTCACTGGCGTGTTGTAGAATCCGTTCCCCAGCATTGCTCCGAGTACGTTCTCGCCCTTGTGAAGAGCGGAAGTGACGTCATAGCCGTTGTAGAGCACGCGGAATGTGCGGAATTTGCTGCGGTCAACGGGGATTCCTCCCTTGCCGGAATCGTCCACGTATTCCCAATTGCTTTCGTTGGGGGTAAGAAGGTCATCTCCGATTTTTTCCCCGTTTATGAAGAACTGGTACAGTCCCAGTCCGGTTACATAAACTTTTGCGGACTTGATGTCCTTGTCCATGACAAGGGTCTTGCGCAGGAGGGGAGACTGGCAGTCGGGGCTGCCTATCCATTCGGCATTCCACTCTCCCTTGCTCATTATCCCTACACCCCAGTATGCCGGCTTGCTCCATCCGGACCTGCGTCCTCCGGCATCCCATACCTGAACCTGCCACCAGCAGTCCTGGGTGGATTGGAGGGCGTTTCCGTTGTATTTCACAAGCGTCGACCGGCTTGATTCAATCTTGCCCGTATCCCACATATCAGGGTTCTTCAGACCTTCTTTGGTGCTGGCCACACGGATGCGGTATGCTGTCTGGAATTCTCCCTTGCGTGATGCCGGGACGGCTTTGTTTATCCACGACAGACGCGGCTGGAAGGCATCCACGCAGGCCGGATCCTTTACATATTCGCAGCTGAGCTCAACGGGTCTGATACAGGAAGCCGTGACCAGCAGCAGGGCTAATATTGAATATCTGTTCATATTATGCGAGGATAATGAATACACAGGGTCTTTTACCGATGGTGAAGTCACGCTCACGCCGCCATTCCGCGACTGTGCGGGTGCGGATGAATTGAGTGGGCAGTGTAATGTCGGCCGCCACGCAGATGCGTGTGGACGGGGCGAGCCCGGCCGTCATATCTGTAAAAAGAGAGTCGTTGCGGTAGGGCGTTTCTATGAAAATTTCGCTCTGGTGCAGTTGGGCCGATTGTTTTTCGATGGTCTTCAGGGCGGAACGGCGCTCGTCCGTTTTTGCGGGAAGATAACCCCGGAAAGCGAATGACTGACCGTCGAGTCCGGATGCCATGAGGGCCAGCATCAATGACGAGGGGCCTACCAGAGGGACTACTTCGATGCCCTTTTTGTGGCACAGGGCCACCAGGGCGGCTCCGGGGTCGGCGACGGCGGGCAGTCCCGCTTCGGAGATGAGGCCCGCATCGGAGTTCTCCAGAAGGGGTAGCAGCGCGGCCACTTCGCCGGCAGACGTATGCTCGTTGAGTTCGTGGAACTCCAGTTCGTCGATGTGTCCCTTGAGTCCCGCGCGTGACAGGAAACGACGCGCCGTTCTGGTCTCTTCCACAATGAAAAGTTTCAATGCGGGCAGCAGATTGAGAAGCGATGCCGGAAGCACTTCTGCCGGATCATTGTCGCCAAGCGGTGATGGTATGAGGTAGAGTTTTCCCATAATCAGATAGTAAGGCCGTCGTATGCGGGGTGAACGTTTTCCGGCAGCATCCGGTCGAATTCTTCGTGGCAGGGAAGAAGGTGTGAAAGGTGGGTGATGTAGGAGGTTCCGGCCCCGACCCTCTCAAAGAAATCAAGGCATTCCTGAAGAGAGAAATGCGAATGGTGGTAACCTACTTTCACGCAATTGATGGTGACGGCATCGAGGCCTTTGAGTTTCTCGAATTCTTCGTCCTCTATCAGGTTCATATCCGTGAGATATGCGATGTTGCCGAATCTGTAACCAAGGACGGAGATCTGCTTTTCCTTGAGGTGCCAGCCTTGTATGGGAATGACTTCCATTGATTTGACCTCTACGTTTTCTGCAGGAAGATGGTGATATCCGAAGCCTTTTTCCCATTTGAGGACTTCGTCTCCGGCATTGGAGTATACCTTGAACGGATGGTTGTCTATGGTGTGCATCCTCCATTCGGGGGCGCCCTGATAGCGGGGCTCCGCAAATGCGTAGCCATATGTGTGACGCAATGAGTTCTCCACGTATTGCTCGCAGTAGATGTTGACCGGGTGGCTTTCGCACAGATTCAGGGCCCTGGTGTCATCAAGTCCCCCCACGTGGTCCATATGGTTGTGGGTCAGCAGAATGCCATCCAGATGCGTGATTCCTGCACGTATGGCCTGTGCCCTGAAATCAGGACCGCAGTCAATCAGAATGCTGAGCCCTCCGTATTCAACCAGAGCCGATGCCCTGAGCCTTTTGTCTTTAGGGTCTTTGGAGTGGCACACGTCGCACTTGCATCCGAGCATGGGGATGCCCGATGACGTTCCTGTGCCCAGAAATGTGAGTCTCGCTTTTTGTTCAGACATTGTCATATCGTTATTTCAATCAGTTTGCCTACGAGATTCCTGTCGTAGGGTCTGGTGATTCTTATGTAATTGCCGGTATAGCCCGACATCATTCCGTCTTTGTCTTTTGATTCGAACAGGACCGATTCCCTGATGCCCCTGTTGCTTTGCAGGAAGGATTCCTGAAGCTGCCTGCACAATTCTTCAAGCACCTCCACTCTCCGTGCCTTTTCCTGTTCGGACACCTGACCCGGCATTGTCGCGGCCGGGGTGCCGGGGCGTCTGGAGTATGGGAATACGTGGATGAATGACGGATTCAGCTTTTTGATGAACCGGACCGTTTCGTCGAACAGTTCTTCCGTTTCACCGGGAAGACCCACCATTACGTCGATTCCGAAAAAAACCTTCGGTTTGCCGGAACTTTCCATGCGGCCGCGTATGTAGTTGATGCGGTTCAGGAAGAATTCCGTGTCGTAATGACGCCCCATTCTCTGGAGCTGGGTGTCAGAACCCGTCTGGAGCGGAATGTGGAAATGAGGCTGGAATTTTGTGCCTGAGGCTATCCAGTCTATAATCTCTTCCGTGATGAGATTGGGCTCTATGCTGGAGATGCGGTATCTTTCAATGCCATCCACCTCATTGAGGGCCTTGAGCAGGTCCGGGAATCTCTCCCCGGTGGTGCGCCCGTAATCTCCTGTGTTGACGCCGGTGAGGACTATTTCCTTCACTCCGAGTGCGGCTATTTCGCGAGCCATGCGTACGCATTCGCAGATGGGGACGTTCCTGCTGTGTCCGCGGGCATAGGGGACAGTGCAGTATTTGCAGAAGTTGTCGCATCCGTCCTGCACCTTGAGGAAGGATCTGGTGCGTTCACCGCTGCTGTAGGCGGCAAAAACGCTGTTGTCAGAGTCCGCGGCGCTGTCTTTGCCAAGGCAGTCCGGGACAATCAGAGATTTTTCCGTGGCTCCGTAAACCCGGGTGACGCCTTCGATCGCTTCAATTTCAGAGCGTCTGAGCTCGGCGCTGCATCCTGTAACAAGTATCTTCGCTTCCGGGTTCACGCGGTGCACCTTGCGTATGAGGTTCCGTGATTTGCTGTCTGACGTGGCGGTCACCGAGCAGGTGTTGACAAGATATATGTCAGCCTTGTCTTTCCAGGACACGACCTCCCATCCCGCATTCTTCAGAGCGCGTTCGTAAGTGGAGGTTTCGGCATAATTGAGTTTGCAGCCGAGTGTCAGGAAAGCTATCTTCATCGCTCTATTCTTATTGTCTTCCGCTCTTTTTCCACAGGTGTTTCCTGAAGCATCCGCTCCTTTGTCTTCTTGCTGGAGAATATGGATTTGAGCATCTCCCAGAAGTTGTTGTATTCCTTGGAATAGGTGACGCCGATTCCGTTTCTCTGCGAGTAATCCAGGAAACTCGTGAATTCGTCGGCGGAATGGGAGAACAGGTTGAGCTTGAACTGTCCGGGCTTGTCCAGCTTGATGGATATGTCGATGTCTCCGACGACGTCTCCATAAGGATTCTTGGAGGTCTTGTACTGCCTGTTGCCTACGGTTCCGCCTATCTCGACCCTGTTGTTGAACAGCTGCGTGGAGATGGCGACGTCGAATATGTCCGTACCTCCCTGATTCTGCTGATATCCCAGACCGAGGTCAAGAGGTATGTTGAGCTTTTGGAAAATGTTGTTGAGCTGGTTGGACATTATTTCTCCGACGTTGGAGTACAGGATGTTGGTCCCGTCCACGACTCCGGACTGTTCGTTGGGAAGGAATGTTCCCATTACGAGAAGGGCTATGAACTGTTTCTGAATCTTGTCGTCCGTGTTGAGAGCCTCCGCCATTTTCGTCCTGCTGTTCGGGTCGAGGTCCGGCACGTCTATCCCGAAGCTTATCTGAGGGTTGCGGAGCTGGTCGTAAAGGTTGATGGTGCATTCGACAGGCCTTCTTGTGGATACGGACGTCGAGTCGGAAAGCAGGGCGGAGAGGGATGTCTTGAGTTTGTACACTGCAGAAATGTCCATCGTGCTGTTCTTGACGTCTCCGTTGAATTTTATAGTGCTGCCGTCCTTCAGCGAGAATTCCTTCTTGACTATTCCGGGGAGCTCGAAATGGAGATTCCCTCCGCGGAGGATGTAGTCGCCGGTAAGATCCGTCTTCCCGGTAGCCGTTTCCACAGCCAGTACGACGTTACCGTTGCCATAGGCCGTGATGACGTTGCCCGTGGATTTGTTGAGTTCAAGCAACGCACTGACATCAGGAAGGGCTTCAAGATTGAGGTTGAGGCGGATGTTGCCCTTGTGCTTTTCCCGTGTGAATCCGTCGCCGCTGATCATAGCCTCATACGGGTCGATGTATATTTCTTTCTTGATTTGCCTGAATGTGAGCAGGTCGCTGTTGGAAGAGGCTGTCGCAGTGTTCAGAGGCACGTGTACGTTACCAGGGCCGGATGTGCGGACGCTGCCGCTGACACTCATGTCTTCGAGGTTTCCCTTGACCTTTACATTTCCCGCCGCCGCGAGGTTTCCGTACAATCCGTCTCCGTTTCCTTCGGGAAGGTTGAAGAGTTGAAGCCCCTGCATCAGCAGGTCTGCGTCAAGGTATGGGCTTTCCCCGTTCTTGAGAACTACACTGCCGTTCAGCACACCTCTGCCGCCATTGTTGTCGGCAAGGTTCATATCTTTCAATTCCAGTCTGGGCCCGTTGAGGGACAAAGGGCCGTTGAGGATGTATTCCGCACCGGTGGCCAGGAGTTTGAACCTTGCGTCGTTCAGTTTCAGGCCTGTACTGTTGACTTCCGGTGCATCCAGTTTGCCTTGCGCAATGATTTCACCGCTGATTTGTCCTCCGGGATTTGAAAGGAATTTATGGGTGAACAAGTTGGCGGCAGCCAGGTCAAGATTGTCGAGTTTCGCCCTGAAATCCAACGTGTTTTCGTCCGGGTCGATGTATCCGTCGGCAAGAATCGGGAA
This sequence comes from Candidatus Cryptobacteroides sp., assembly GCA_045598165.1. Lineage (GTDB taxonomy): Bacteria > Bacteroidota > Bacteroidia > Bacteroidales > UBA932 > Cryptobacteroides. Next base: position 45,787 of record JAZLLN010000066.1, on the reverse strand, counting down.
TCTGCCGTCTTTCTCATCCCTGATGTTAAAATCGAGCCTTCCGTTGGATCTGTCCCAATCACCGTCAAATGCAAGGAATCCCATGGGATGACCTCCAATTTTAAGGGAATCGCACAGGATATCAATTGCCAGCAGCATGGATTCTCCCAATGGAGACAGGATGCCGGCATGCCCGTTGACTGTTCCCGCTATGCCGTAATCCGCTTCGGTGAACCCTTGAGCCATTCCGAGTTCCAGGTTGCGGACGTCAATGCCCAGGCTGTCTCTTCTGACTTTGGACAGGGCTCCGTCTATGAACAATTCCTGTGAATTGTTGAACAGTCTGAACCTGTCAATATCGATATCGCTGCCTTTTATTGTAATGGCTGATCTGGCGATGTTCCAGTCACTGCCATCTGTTGAAATCTTTGATTCAAGCGGTCTTACGAGTATTTCAAGGGAATCCTGATCATTTCTTGAGAAGATACCATCGGCAAGAACAAGACCGTGTTCGGAATCATGGTCGTCCCCTTCAAAAATAAAACTGAGATGAAGGGAATCCGTTTGAGCCGTTGCTGTCAGGACAGCATTCTTAATCAGCCTGCCTGCGGCGAGAATCTCGTCATTTCTGATGGAAGCGTTGAGCATGCCGCCGGAATTGTCGAAACGCATGCTGGATTTCCTGAGATAATTCTTCGAGAGTGCAAGCCTGGGGGATTCCACGGTTGCGAGCAGGTCTCCGTTCCCGTTCAGGTCAAGGTGAAAAGCGGTGGAGTCTGCGATGTACAGACCGGGCTTGATGAAGGCCAGCAGATCCCGGGAGTCGTGGAAATTGAAATCCATTCGGTAGTCTCCCGATTCCGTGCCTGCAGGCTCGGCGGATGACGGATACAGTGACGGGATGTGCCTGCGGATGGTTGCGCCCTTGAGGTCCTCTATGAGTCCGGGAATGGATTTCGTGCCGGAATATCTGCCTTCTGCAAATCCGGAATTGAATTTTATCCTGTAGCCGTCAGCATTGCTGTATGACTCCACTGTGATATCCCCTATAGAATGTTCACCCTTGTCGTCTTCAAGCACTATGTCTCTTATCTTGAAATCTCCTACGCCGTCACCCTTGACTATGCGCAGGAAATTGGCGTCCACATGGCAGGAAGCCTTTGAGGTCGTTACGTCCCTTTTGTCAAGATTGAGAGCCTTGAGGTCGGCGTAGCCCAGGTCTGCGAAGAAGTTGTATCTGGCATTCTGGGTTCTGGTGGAGAAATTGCAGATTCCCTGGAACAGGAAATTCAGGTTGGGGTCGTTGCAGATTATTTTTCCGTCAAAGCTCTTGCCGGTCATCTTGCCCTTCGCGGCGATTCCGGAATAATCGTACCCCAAGGCGTTCAGTCTGCTTATTCTGAGAGAATCTATGGTGAAGGACGGTTCTCCGGGCACAAAAACCGCATTCACGCCCGCTCTTGCGGTGCATTCTCCCATGGCCTTTTCGTTGAGAATTCTCCCGAGGTCAAAATCGTCGGCTTCAGCCGTTCCGGATATTTCGGTATGGAGACTGCTGTCCGCCAGATTGCGTATTTCCAGTTTGGAAGAGAAGTGTCCGTTGCCCAGGCTGAGATTGCCGTTGGCGGACAATCTGTTGACGGGGCCTGTCGCACTGCCGGAAAAATGGAGCATGTCGCCGGGGGCGATGTCCCTGAGGTCGATTCCGGCTCCGGGTGACAGGGAAGACAGCAGGGAGGAGAGACCGGCAGTGGTGAAGTTGAGACTGTTGATCCTGCTGTCAATGTGTACGTCGCGGGTGTCTTTCAATCCGATGATGCGGCTTGAAAGGTCTATGAATGTGCCGCTTTTGCTTTCTGTCAGGCGCAGGGAGGAGACATTCAGATTGTTGACATATCCGTCGGCTCTGATATCTTGCACGTCTGCCTCAACGGAATTGCCGGGAAGGATGCCGAGGATGGATGTCAGGGTGTTGCCCGACAGTTTTGACCTGCCGATACAGATATTGTCAAAATGTACCAGCCTTGAGAAGTCGATGAATGAGTAGGCATTCCTGTAGGACATCGAGATGTCCGGAACGTTCAGCTCCGTCCCGCTGTCGGTAAGATGGAAATCCTTTATGATGAAATCTCCCAGACCGATGTCGAAACTGCCCTTCAGCAGAGCGGGACCGTAACCTTTCCTGTCGGTGAACGTCAGGTCGGTCAGATCCAGGATGAGTTTCCTGCCTCCGAGACGGACGTCCCTGGCATTCAGTTCGGAAATCAGCAGGTCAAGATTCTGCCAGTCAAAACCGATGCCGTTGTATTTGTGAACCGGGGAGACCATATTGACAAGGCGGAAGTTGAAGTTTCGGAACCGCAGTTTCCCGATATCGAAGACGGGAGGTCCGGCAACGGGGTTTTCCGGGACAATTCCCGTTCTGAATATGCGTTGGTAGTTCTGTTTCCATACGCCCGTGCCTTCCGTTACCATATTGAATACGGCATCATCAATCTCAAAGCGCCTGAATGAAACTCCTTTTCCGGAGAGCAGGCCCCGCAGGGAGAAGGTGCCCGCGACCCTGCCGGCCCGGAACAGGGTGTCCTTCGGCTCGAAACCCTTGTTGTGGATATCCCGGGCCGGTTCTCGGTCAAGGATGGTCAGATCGTTGATTACAATTGTGTTGAGGAATTTTATCGAGATATTTCCGATTATGATTTCGCCATTGATGGCGTCCCTAATATTCCCCGTGGCCCTGTGAACCAGCCAGGTCTGGACAGCGGAACTCCCCACCACCATAATCAAGGCGATGAAAACTGTGGCCAGAATGCCCGATGTATGTCCTGCAATGTCCCGGCTCTTCATGGTGGAAGACACAATTATGCAATCAACAAATATAAAGATTTTATTTGTTAAATTTGCCCCCGGATATGGCAGACATTATTTTGGGAATTGAATCATCTTGCGATGACACTTCGGCGGCCGTCATAAGGGACGGTTACCTGCTTTCCAATGTCATCGCATCGCAGGACGTGCACCGCGCCTATGGCGGTGTCGTGCCGGAACTTGCGTCTCGGGCCCACGAGCTCAATATCGTCCCCGTCGTGAGCGAGGCCCTGTCGAGGGCAGGGATAAGCGCTTCCGAACTTACGGCGATTGCATTCACGAGGGGTCCCGGACTGCTCGGCTCCCTTCTGGTGGGCACTTCTTTCGCCAAGACTCTGGGCATAGCTCTCAATATTCCGATTGTTATGGTGAACCATCTGCAGGGGCATATTCTGGCCAATTTCGTGCGTCAGCCGGACAAAGCGGTATGCGAACCGAAGTTCCCTTACCTCTGTCTTCTGGTCAGCGGCGGCAATTCGCAGATTGTGAGAGTGGATGATCCCCTGCATTTTGAAATTCTGGGCCAGACCATAGATGATGCGGTGGGGGAAGCCTTCGACAAATGCTCCAAAATGATGGGACTCGGCTATCCGGGAGGTCCGGTTATTGACAGGCTGGCGAAGCAGGGTGATCCGGAGAGATTCAAATTCGCGAAACCGCACATCCCCGGACTGGATTACAGTTTCAGCGGCATCAAGACTTCGCTGCTTTATTTTGTGAGGGATGAACTTGCGAAGGACCCTGAATTCATGGAGAAGAACAAGGAGGACATTTGCGCTTCGTTCCAGAAGACTCTCATAGATATTCTGATGGACAAACTGGTCAAGGCGGCAAAGCAGACAGGGATAAAGGAAGTCGCCATAGGCGGCGGAGTGTCGGCAAACAGCGGCCTGCGGGAAAGGATTGTCGCTGAAGGCAACAAGCGCGGATGGAACACTTACCTTCCGGAGTTCAAGTTTACAACGGACAATGCCGCGATGATAGCGATAGCAGGCTATTTCCACTACAAGGCCGGTGAACAGGCATCACTGGACGTGGCTCCGGTATCCAGAATGGCTGATTTTATATGAGAGAATTCGAAATAGTGTGTCCGCTGTCGAGAGAACCGCGCCTGAAGGAAATCGAGGCGAAGGCGGGAGGCTTGAAGTGGGTGCTCAAGAAGCGTTCCATCGATGCCCGGAAAGAGCCGGTCTGGCGTTATCAATATGAAGCTTACGCTCCGGAGGACAACTATACCGAATATGTTCTGCCGGAGTACAGGAATGTTGAAGATGCCGGACCTGTGATTGTGGTCGGGGCCGGCCCGGCAGGTATGTTCGCCGCGTTGAAACTGTTGACGCTGGGCTTGAAACCGATTGTCCTGGAACGCGGAAAAGACGTTCACGCCCGCAAATATGATATGGCTGCCCTGTCCAGGGACGGTGTCGTGAATCCCGAGTCCAACTATTGTTACGGCGAAGGCGGCGCGGGCGCGTTCTCTGACGGAAAATTATATACCAGATCGTCGAAGAGGGGGGACATACGCGAGGTCCTGCACCAGCTGGTGAGATTCGGAGCGAGCCCCGACATACTTGTGGACGCCCATCCCCACATCGGTTCCGACAGATTGCCTGTCATTGTGGAGAATATCCGCAAATGCGTGGTTGAACACGGCGGAGAATATCATTTTGAAGCTAAAGTCATCTCGATAAGCGGAAACGGGGAGGAAGGCTATACGGTCACCACGGCTGACGGAAAGGAATACAGTGCCGGGAGGGTGATCCTTGCGACGGGGCATTCTGCCCGTGACGTTTACGAAATGCTGGCGGCCTCTGGCGGCAAACTGGAGGCGAAGGGCTTCGCCCTCGGTGTGCGGGTGGAGCATCCCCAGGAGAAAATCAACTGGTGCCAGTATCACGGCCAGTGGAAACCGGGGGTCCCGCCGGCCGAATATTCTTTTGTGGAACAGGTGGACGGCAGGGGCGTGTTCTCATTCTGTATGTGTCCCGGGGGAATATTGGTTCCTTCTTCTACGGAACCGCGGACAGTGGTGCTCAACGGTATGTCGAATTCAGCCCGGAACGGCAAGTTTGCGAATGCGGGTGTTGTGGTGCAGATAGAACCAGAGGATGTCCCGGGAGACGATCCCTTCCGTCTGATGGATTTCCAGCAATCTGTGGAGCGCAGGATGTTTGACTATTGCGAATCGGTGAGATGTTCTGCAAGGTCCAGGAAAGAGATCCCGGCCACGGACGGTGCGCTCGACAACCCTATGGCCGCGCCTGCCCAGAGAATGCAGGATTTCTGCGAAGGGAAACTCAGTAAGAAAGTTCCCGAGACATCATATCATCCGGGAGTGATAAGCGCTCCGCTTCATGAATTGCTGCCGCCGATTGTCGCCGGAAGGCTTCAGAAGTTGTTCCCAAGGGTGAAAATGCGCAATTATTTCAGTAATGCCGCGTTGCTTCTCGGGGTGGAATCCCGCACTTCGTCTCCGGTCAGGATACCCCGCAATCCGGAAACTCTCGAATATCTGTCCATGCCGGGCATTTATCCCTGCGGTGAGGGGGCGGGTTATTCGGGCGGCATCGTCTCCAGCGCCATTGACGGAATCCGCTGCGCGGAAGCCTGCGCGAAACCGTGACTCAGGCTGAAATAACCCCGCTGCCAATCATTTCGGGAGAGGAGCTCCCGTCATCGGCGTACCAGACCGCGAACTGGCCGGGAGTGATGCTCCTCTGGGGCTCGTCGAATATGATGAAGAGACCTTCGCCCGTCATCCGGAGCGTTGCTCCCTGAAGCGGCTGGCGGTAACGGATGCGCAGTCTGCAGCGGCGCTCCTCACCGGGTTTCATCTCAAGGTCCGTACGTATCCAATGGATCTCGTCAGCGTTGATTTTCAGCGCATTGCGATATAGTCCCGGGTGATTTTCGCCTTCGCCGACGTATATGACGTTCTTTTCGATGTCCGTGCCGATTACAAAGAGCGGCTCCTTATGGCCGCCTATCGCCAGCCCCTTCCTCTGGCCGAGGGTATAGAACTGGGCACCTTCGTGTCGGCCTGCCACCGCACCCCAGGGGTTGGCTTTGTAGCGTGTCTTTTTGACGTGCTTCTTGCCGCTGCGGTAGGTCTCGGTCTCGAAAACGATGTCGGAGTAGTCGTATGGGGCGGCGAAAGTCTCGGGGTGGCTGTCGTAATATGCCGGGAAGACTTCCACCACATCGCCCTCCGCAGATTTGAGTTTCTGCTGAAGGAATACGGGCAGATCGACCTTGCCCACGAAGCAGATGCCCTGCGAGTCCTTTTTGTCCGCACTTGGAAGTTCTGCCTCTGCGGCAATTCTTCTGACCTCTGTCTTGTCAAGGTCTCCGATTGGGAAAAGTGCCTTGGAGAGCTGCTCCTGTGAGAGCTGGCAGAGGAAATATGCCTGGCATTTGTTGAGGTCCGTTCCTTCCAGAATGCTCCATACAGGTTCTCCGGAGGCATTGATGACAGGATTTCCCTTTGCATCGCGGGCCTGTGTCTTACGGCAGTAGTGGCCGGTGGCGACCATATCGGCCCCCAGACGTTCCGCCGCTTTCAGGAAGGCGTCGAACTTTATCTGTGAATTGCAGAGGACGTCCGGGTTGGGGGTGCGGCCTCTGGCGTATTCGTCGAACATATAGTCCGCCACGCGAGCCATATAATCCTTGCTGAGATCCACGAAATAGAAGGGGATGCCGATCTTGCGCGCGACCATTTCGGCCACGAATTTCTCCTCCTCCCATTCGCATTCGCCGTGCAGTGTGCCCTCGATGTCGTGCCAGTTCTGCATATACATCGCGAATACGTCGTATCCCTGCCTTTTGAGAAGCAGGGCCGCCACACTGGAGTCAACCCCTCCTGACAGTCCTATACAGATTTTCATAGTTTTATCTTACTCCTCCGCCGAAACCGCCTCCGTGGAAACCGCCTCCGCCACCGAATGACGTGACTCCGCCGAAACCTCCGCGTGATGCTCCCGAGGTATGGACGGCTCTGGCGTTGGTTATTGAAGATGCCATCGATTGTGTCATCCTTATGGTCCGGAGCGTAATGTCAGGCCCTCCGATGAAGGTTTCCTCGAACGCTTCCGGGTTGATTTCCTTCAACTCTTCAGCCACCTTTTCCGCAATACCGAACAGGGCGGCGAATACCAGAAGGTCGTGCCATATGCCGACCTCCACGCTCTGACGTTCCTTTACCAGAGTGAAATCCCTGAGGTAATTGCGGAAGCCTATGAGGTTCCGCGCGCTCTCCTGTCCGGATTTGAGGAAGCTGCGGTTGTCTATCTGCCCGCGCGCCGCCATCCTGCCCTTGCCTTCAGCCTCCAGAGAGCCGGCCCATTGCGAAATTCTTGCAGTATGCCGTGATGACCATCTCCTGAACTCGTTGTGCTGCAGAATCAAGTCTTTGCCGCTGGCTTCCTTCATCATATCGTAGAGCCCGCGTTCGGAGTCTGACAGCATGTCCGGGTCTGCGGAAGGATTGAAGGACATTTCGATGCGGCCGTGTCCGTCACCGGATACCAGAATTATTCCGTTGTTTATCATTCTGAGTATCATTGCGGAGGCTATGGTGTCTCTCCCGCCTTCGCCGAGCCTTTCCAGGATGTAGTTTGCGCTGAGGATGTCTCCGTTGCAGGGAATGTCGCGATACCATTTGATGTCCTTTTCTTTGCATCCGAGAATTTTTTCCTTATTCCTCTTCCGGGCATGAATGCCGGCAAAGATTATGAAAAAGAACGTTGCAAAGAAAAACAGGAAGGGGAACAGCCCGTTATCGGAGTCCTTGTTTTCGTCATCACTGAAACTTGCTCCTTCGAGCGCCCTTTCAAGGTCTTCGTCGAAGTCGTGGTCTTCGGTGGAGGCGGAATTGAAGATGCCTTTGTCAAAACGGAGAAGCGCTATGGCAGAACTGTTCCGGGAGAAGGGGGCCGTTGATTTGAACGTCACTTTCCCGTCTTCCGTGAAAGAGGACGTGCCTTCGAAACCGAAGCCCCAGATACGGGCGTTGGCATCGCTCAGGGCTACGGGCGCCGATATCTCAATGCCGACCCCGTCGGGGGAAGGTTCAATGCCGGGGGAGACCAGTTGCAGATGCAGCTTGTCATAGTCTTTCAGGGCCTTGACGGCATTGGTCATGGTATATGCGGTGGTGAAGGAATGATGTCCGTAGGAACCTATGCCCCAGCATAGTTCATAGCCGTTGTGCGTGCGCACAATGCCGCATCGTCCGGCTTTTTCTTCAAGGCTGCGGTTTACGTCCCAGTCTCCTTCGAAGATGAACTCACGGCCGTCCCCGCTTACCGAGAAGTCCTTTATCTCAATGTCTCCCAGGTTGTTGCGGGTGAGATAAATCTCGGTGCCACGGGAAGTGTCAATGTCCCACTGTTCGGTGATGACAGCACTCCCGTCCGGCTGGAGCTCGGCCAGAATATAGATGAAAAGCGCAAGTAACCGCATTTAAATCTTCATGGAAGGCATCTCAGCCTTTGACTTTACTTCCTGAAGATATTCTTTCTCCGCGAATCCGAGTATGCCTGCGGCTATGGAATCGGGGAACTGGCGCACAAGCCGGTTGTATGAGGTGACGGTGTCATTGTAGACCATCCTGCTGGTGCGGACCTGGTTCTCATACAGATTGACGCTGTCCATGGTCTTGCCGTAGTTCTCGTTGGCCTTGAGTTCGGGATACTGCTCGGCAATTGCGATTATGCGGCCGAGAACCGAACCTATCATATCTTCCTGTGCATTGGCTTCCTTTGCGCTGCTGGCAGATGTGATGTTTGCACGCTGTGCGATGACGTCCCTGATTGTGCCGTATTCGTGCTCGTTGTAGGATTTTGTGAGTTCTGCAAGGGCCGTGAGGGCATCCCAGCGGCTGGACTGCTGGACCCCTATCTGACTCATTGCATTCTTGCAAAGTTCCTCTTTATTGACAAGTCTGCGCTGTGCGGACACAAACCAAAGGACGACAAGCGCAGCAACGGCGATAATGATTACTATTGTCATATTTTTGTTCAATTATGTTTTACAAATATAGCAAAAAGCTTATTTTTGGGAAATCAAATTTGTTCAAATGAACGAAAAAGAAATCAGAATCAATTTCGTCGAGTATTCTTCGCTCGAAGAAATGGGCCCCGAGGACAGGGAACTTGCAGCCGAGGCCATTGCCGCGATGGGCAATGCCTATGCTCCTTATTCGCATTTTCACGTGGGCGCGGCCGTCCGAATGTCGAACGGCCAGATAGTGCGCGGAAGCAATCAGGAGAATGCGGCGTTCCCGTCGAGCCTGTGTGCCGAGCGTACTGCGATGTTCGCGGCCGCTGCAAAGTATCCTGACAAGGATATGCGCTCCATTGCCGTAGCGGGAGGTGTGTATGGAAAGCTTGCAAACCAGCCCGTCACGCCTTGCGGAGCCTGCCGCCAGGTGATGGCCCAGTATCAGACGAAGGCCGGCAAAGCTATGTCAGTCATTATGATAGGGGCCTCCCGTATCTGGAAATTCGAGAAGGTCGATGATATCCTGCCGTTGATATTCGACAGTATCTAAAGTGATTTCGACGCGGATGCTCCTGCCAGAGAGCCTGTACAGAAGGCTGTCTGCAGGTTGTATCCGCCTGTATCGGAATCCATATCCATTACCTCGCCGCAGAAATAGAGCCCGCTGACGAGCCTTGACTCCATTGTCTTGGATATGATTTCTTCCGTGGAAACTCCTCCGGCTGTTATCACGGATCTCTCGTATCCGACATAACCTGCCAGCTCGAAAGTCCATTCCTTCAATGCTTTGGCTATGCTTACCAGGTTAATCCATACCTTGGTGTCCGTGCGTCCGCGACGCTCCAGAGTGATGATTTCGGGGTGCATTGCGTTGAAAGCGGGAATGAGGTCCCATGGCATCAGCTTGCCGAGCAGTATGCGGCATTTTTCCTTCTCTCTGAGTCCGCGGCTGCGCGGGTCTTTGTCCACCTCCTGCCACAGTTCCTTTACCCTTCCGGTGAGTTCTGTGAGGCTTACGCCTGCTTTCAGGTCCAGAATTATCCTGGCTTTGGAACCGTTCGCCATAGCCTTGACCGCCTTGCGGCTCAACTGGAATCCGAGTGGTCCTTCCATACCTCCATCCGTGAAATCTATATCTCCGAATTCGGTGTCGGTGTCATTGCCTTCTATCTGCAGAGTGGCGTTGATGTTCTTCAACTGAATGCCGCACAGCATCCTGCCAAGTTCCGACAGGGGAGTGCTGCGGTCGATATGCCCCTTCAGAGAACTTTCTTTATAGGATTTGGGGACAAGGGCCGTGAGGGCGGGGAACGTCGGAACGATATGATGTCCGGCCGCCTGCGCCCATCCGTAGCCGTCTCCGCTGCTTCCTGTGGTTGGGTAACTGAGGCCTCCTGTGGCTATGATAAGGCGTTTTGAGAGGAATTTGTCCCCGGAATTCAGTACGGTCACGAATTCTTTCCCCCCGCTTTCGGGGAAATTGATTCCGGCCACTTCAGCTTCGGTGATGATTTTCACCCCTACGCTCTGACAGGCGTTGACGAGGGAGTCGACAATGTCGGATGCGTGGCAGGATGCGGGGAAGGCTCTGTCTCCACGTTCCACAACTGTTTTTGTCCCGAAACCTTCAAAAAAGCCCACGACCTTTTCGGAAGGGAACGAATAGAAGGCGGACTTTACGAAATTCGGATTGCTGCGGATGTGGCTCGAGAATGAATTCCAATCCTTTACGTTGGTGAAATTGCAGCGCCCCTTCCCCGTAATCATTATTTTCCTGCCGGGCCGCGGCATTTTCTCAAGGACTGTAACCTGAATGTCCTTGCCGTTGTCGACGGCGGTTCTGGCCGCGCTGTAGGCGGCCATCAGTCCGGAAGCGCCTCCGCCTATGATTATGATGTCTGACTTCATACGAAAAAAGGGAAAGCTTAGTACATCGCACCGCTACAACCTCCTACCCTTGCTGCATTCCTGCCCTGGGGGAGTTCAGAGGGAGCTGGTCGTGTACGACTTTCCCGCTGCAAATATATAAATAATTTGTTAAATTCGCAGTATGAAGAAATCCATCTGCCTGTTGTTGCTTGCTCTGTGCTGTCCGATGCCGGCGCAGACTGTGCTGAACACCGAAAATACATCCCTTGTCATAGACGTTGACGGGAGCCGCCCTTTGGGTATCATCTTTTTCGGTCCGAGGCTCGGAGTTGATGACGCCTCCGCCCTTGCCTCCGCCGGATACAGGCCCGTCAAGGCGTATTCCGCATATTGCGACGAAGGTGAGAGCGACTGTGCTCTTTCCATAACACAGGCTGACGGGAACAGGACGCTGGACCTGTGCGTGACCGGAGTCAGTGTGGCGGAATGGGAAGGCGGGAAACTGCTGACAGTCACCAGCCGGGACAGGCACTATCCCGTCACGGTGCGCAATTGCTTCAAATCTTTCGAGAAAGAGGATGTCATCGAGACCTGGGCGGAAATCAGCAACGATGCCGTCGCCCGCAAAAAGGCCAGCTCGGAGATTGTGGTCAACAAGTATATGTCCGGAACGCTCCCGATAAGGGTCGGGAATGTATGGACAGTGACGCAATACGGCTCCTGGGGCAATGAGGGTACCCTTCTCACCGAGCCTCTTGCCAGAGGAATCAGGATGGTGAAAAATATCGACGGGGTGCGGAACGGGCACACTTCACGGGCGGAGGCGATGATAAGCCTCGACGGAAAGCCACAGGAGAACAGCGGACGCGTGATAGGGGCGGCATTGGAATGGGGCGGCAACTATGTCCTGGAATTCAATTGCTTCAACAGCGATTATGCATCATTCCTGGCCGGTATCTGCCCGGACAATGCGGAATATCATCTCGGGCCGGGAGAGACTTTGAAAACACCGGCGCTGGCATATTCTTTCTCGGATGAAGGACTGAGCGGCGTGTCACGCAATTTCCACAAATGGGGGAGGAAATACCGTCTGGCGCACGGAAACGTGGAGAGGAAGGTGCTTCTTAACAGTTGGGAAGGGGTTTATATGGATGTGAACGAGCCGGCAATGGATGGAATGATGTCTGATTTTGCGGCCATGGGAGGAGAGCTCTTCGTGATGGATGACGGCTGGTTCGGAGGGAAATACGCCCGCAAGACGGATGACAGGGGCCTTGGCGACTGGTTCGTGGACAGGGAGAAGCTGCCTCACGGGATAGGGTGGCTTGTGAAGCGCGCGGATGCCCATGGCATCAAATTCGGCATCTGGATAGAGCCTGAGATGACAAATACTCTTTCCGAGCTGTATGAGACTCATCCGGACTGGGTGCTCCACGCGGCAAACAGGGAGCCCGTCACAGGACGCGGCGGTACCCAGCTTGTACTGGATCTGAGCAATCCTGCGGTTCAGGATTTCGTTTTTTCGGTGCTTGACAATCTGATGACGGAGAATCCGGACATCGATTACATAAAGTGGGACGCGAATATGAATGTACGCGAGTACGGCAGCAATTGGCTCAAACAGCAGAGTCATCTGGAAATTGCCTATTGGAATGGTCTGTATGCCACTTTGGACAGAATACGCGCAAAATATCCTGATTTGACGATTCAGGCCTGCGCCAGCGGTGGCGGCAGGGCCAGCTGGGGTGTCCTGCCATGGTTTGATGAGTTTTGGGTAAGCGACAACACTGATGCCCTTCAGAGAATCTATATGCAGTGGGGCTCTTCATATTTCTTCCCGGCAATGGCTATGGCATCCCACATCAGTGCCGTTCCAAACCATCAGACACACAGGGTCGTGCCTCTTAAATTCCGTTGCGACGTAGCGATGAGCGCGCGTCTCGGCATGGAGATCCAGCCGGGTCAGATGAGTGCCGGGGACAGGGATTTCTGCAGGAAGGTGATAGCCGACTACAAGCGCATACGTCCCGTCGTGCAGTTCGGAGATATATACAGACTCGTGTCTCCTTATGATGATCTCGGCATTGCTTCGCTTATGTATGTGGCTGAGGACAAGTCTGATGCCGTATTTTACTGGTATAGGATAAACAGGCTGTACGGCAGCCGTTATCCGCGCGTGAAAATGCAGGGACTTGACCCGGACAGGATGTACAGCGTGGAGGAACTCAACAGGATAGATGAAAAGCCACTTTCTTTTGAAGGCAAAAGTTTTTCCGGAAAGTTCCTTATGGAGAACGGTCTGGAAATCGCGCCCGTTGTGCATGACGTATGTCCTGACCTTAAGTCCGATTGGGCCAGCCGGGTGTTGTATTTGAAAGCAAATTAAGTATTGGATATGGATAGAAGAGATTTTTTGAAAACTTCGGCCGTTGCCGCTGTCGGATTCGGCCTTGGATTGGATGCCCTGGCATCCGAGCAGAAAACGGACTCGAAAGAAAAGGGACTCGGGGTGTCTGATGGCGGTAAACTTATTATTTCCGCCCCGATGCTGCAGAATTATGCGGAGACTTCCATTGGCGTTGCATTCGCCGTGTCGGCAATGGCCAACGGATACGTGACTTATGGGCAGAAAGCCGATCTGAGTGACGGCAGGACTGTCAGGTGCGGCGGTTTCCGCGTGACGGACATGAACGATAAGGTGATGCTCGTGAGACTTACGGGCCTCAAGCCTTCCACGAAGTATTATTACCGTATCGGGGCCGATAGAATCAATTATGTGCATGGTCATCAGATGAGCATTGTGGCTTCTGAGGCCGGAGACAGGGTGTACAGTTTCACCACAGCCGGAGCCGGGGTCAAGTCGCATTTCTGCGTAATCAACGACGTTCACGCCAAAATGGATGCCTACGATGTGCTTTATCGCAAGATAGACAAGCTGAATCCTGCGTGCGTCGTGGATAACGGTGATATGATAAGTACCGCGGAGGATATAGAAAAGCAGATTTCCGTATATCTTGCTCCGGACGTGTCGATCAAGGATTACGCGGCATCGAGACCGTATCTGCTCTGTCCCGGGAATCATGAGAACAGGGGACTCGCCAACAGACATCTGGAGAAGGTCTGGATGTTCCGTCAGCCCGAGGAACGCAGTTCGCGTGACTGGGATCTGGGCCGTAATTTCGCAATCCGCGTGGGGGACATCGCCCTCGTGGGGCTTGACACTGCCGAGGATAAGGTGGACAGTAATCCTATCTTCTGTGGATTGTTCAACAGCGAGGCGTACCGCGAGGCCCAGAAACTGTGGCTTGAGGATGCGCTCAAGAGGCCGGAAATAGCTTCCGCACCGTATCTGGTGGCTTGCTGCCATATCCCTCTTTATGATTCAAGGGGGGACCAGAATCCCGGAGATATCCATCCTGCGGACAAGGATCCGAGGTATACCACCGACTTTGCCCATTGGCAGAGGGCGTGCCTTCAGTTGTGGGGACCGCTCCTGGAGCAGGCCGGGTGCCAGCTGGTCATCACCGGGCATCAGCACAGGTACCGCTATGAAGCGCCTTGCTTCGCGCATTCCTGGGCGGAAATTGTAGCCGGCGGCCCGCATATGACCGGGGAGAAATCGAAAGATGAGTTCCCGACGCTTGTGGATGTGAAGGTGGCGGGGGATTGTTTGAAGGTGCAGGTGTTCAATATGGTTGACAATAAGAAGATGGCGGAGTATAAGTACAAGCCGAAACATTGATTTTGATATAATATGGAATCAAGGAATATTCTTGGAGTGGATATTGGAGGGACGAAGTGCGCCGTCACCTATGGCCGCAGTACGGGCCCGTCGGAGATAGAGATAGTCGACAAGGAGAGTTTCGCGACGACGGATTGTGCGGAAACCATAGAAAATATAAAGGAAGCTATTCGTGAGGTTATTGCACGCAATTCTCTGAAGTGCAGCGACATATACTCTATCGGCATAAGCTGTGGCGGACCGCTTGACAGTGCTGCCGGAGTGGTTATGTCGCCCCCGAATCTGCCTGGCTGGGACAATGTCCCGATAGTGAAGATTCTGTCCGATGAGTTCGGCGTGAAAGCGGCCGTTCACAATGATGCCAATGCCTGCGCTCTGGCGGAATGGACTTTCGGAGCGGGCAGGGGTACTCGCAATATGGCCTTCCTGACCTTTGGAACCGGACTCGGTGCGGGCCTCATTCTGGATGGACATCTTTATACCGGAACAAATGACAATGCCGGAGAACTGGGGCATATCCGTCTGGCGGATTTCGGCCCGGTAGGTTACGGTAAGGCGGGTTCTTTCGAGGGTTTCTGCAGCGGTTCGGGAATCCGCCAGCTTGCTCAGAGCGCTGTGAAGGAACGCCTTCAGATGGGTGTCTCCGTGCCCTGGTGTCCTGATGGCGATATTGAGGGCATAACGGCAAAGAAGGTCGCGGAGGCAATGTATGCCGGAGACGTTCTGGCAAAGGAGATATATTCAACGTCAGCAAGATACCTCGGTGTCGGCTTGTCCGTTCTCATCGACATAGTGAATCCTGAAATGATAGTGATAGGGAGCATATATGCCAGGAACGAGGATTTTTTCAAGCCCTTGATGCAGCAGGTGCTGGACAGGGAAGCTCTGCCGCTTGCAAATAAAGTATGCCGGGTCGTTCCTGCGGCATTGGGTGAATCTATAGGTGACTACGCCGCATTGTCGGTAGGCGCGAATATATGAAAGAGATAGTAGAACATAGCCTCAGAGAGGCTCAGCGGGCATTGGACCTGTTTATCAGTGATCCTGATTCGATTGATTCCATAACGAGGGCGGCGGCTTTAATGACTGAGTGCCTGAAGAATGGTGGAAAGATAATGAGTTGCGGTAACGGGGGCTCGCTTTGTGATGCAAGCCATTTTGCCGAGGAATTGACGGGAAGGTACCGTGGCAACCGCAAGCCCCTGCCGGCGATGGCTATCAATGATCCGGCATACCTGACATGCACTTCAAATGATTATGAATATGGCGTGGTGTATTCCCGTAGTGTTGAGGCTTTTGGAAAACCGGGCGATGTGCTTCTTGCCATTTCCACCAGTGGAAATTCCGCCAATGTCGTGAAGGCGGCGGAAGTGGCCCGGACCATTGGAATGAAAGTGGTGGGTCTCACGGCGAAAGGGGAGACGAAACTGAAGGATTTGTCGGACGTCTGTATCTGTGCTCCCCGCACCGCCCACAGCGACAGAATCCAGGAGATTCACATCAAAGTGATTCATATCCTCATTGAGCAGATAGAGGCGGGGTTGGGATATTGAGTTTTTTTGCTATCTTTGCATCCGCATTGCCACTTTAGCTCAGTCGGTAGAGCATCGCATTCGTAACGCGAAGGTCGTCAGTTCAAGCCTGACAAGTGGCTCGAGATCCTATGACAGAATTGCTGATATTTCTTCTGGCGGCGCTTGTCATCTCGTTCCTGTGCTCTATTCTTGAGGCGAGTCTGATGAGCACGCCGATTTCCTACATAACCTTGAAAGAGGAGGAAGGGCTTAAGGCCGCCGCAAGATTCAGGCAGTACAAACTTGATCCGTCCCGTCCGCTGGCCGCAATCCTTTCGTTGAATACGATTGCAAATACGATAGGCGCCGCAGGAGTCGGAAGGCAGGCTACCATGGTGTTCGGTTCGCAGTGGTTCGGGCTCGTGAGCGCCGTGACAACCGTCCTTATTCTTGTATTCTCCGAGATTATTCCCAAGACCATCGGCTCTTCCCGTTGGAAATCCCTTACATCGTTTACGGCCAATACGATCCATGTTCTCATAGTCGTTCTTTATCCCCTTGTGGTCTCGGTTGAGTTTCTTCAGAAACTGTTTTCCGGAGGTAAAAGTGACATCAGCGTTTCGAGAGACGAACTCGGTGCGATGGCCGATGTGGCTGAAGAGACCGGGGAACTTGAGGAGGATGAAAATGAGATTATTCAGAATATCATCAATATAGATGAAATCGAGGCAAAGGATGCCATGACACCCCGCGTCGTGGCGGCCATAGCCCCGGAGTCAATGACTATCAAGAAATTCTACAAGGACCGCAGGTTCCTGCATCACAGCCGCATACCTGTGTATGCCGACAATGACGAATATATCACCGGTTATATTCTGCGAATGGATGCGCTCCAGTTGATGGCCGAGGATAAATTTGACTGCAAGCTCTCGGAAATAAAGAGGGAAGTGTCAAGTTTTCCGGAGGAGACGACGATAGACAGGATATGGGACGATATGCTCAGGAGCAAGGAACAGATGGCAATCATTATCAACGAATACGGTTCTTTCCAGGGGCTCCTTACGATGGAGGATATCATCGAGACCGTCCTAGGAGACGAAATCGTGGATGAACGTGACGTCGTTGTGGATATGCAGCAGCTTGCGCTTGACAAGTGGCAGAAGCATCACAATCAGGAATAATTTAAAAAACGGGATGACTGAAATGCCATCCCGTTTTTTTACGAATCCGCGTGCAAATTTACGCGGCGAGTGCCAATCCAATGACGACGGCCGCAACTACCAGAACCACAGCGGCAACAGCAAGACCGACAAGCGTGTAGATTGCCGTGAACTTGAGATAGGACTTGCAATTCTTCAGTCCGTCGGTTACGGCCGCTTCGTCTTCTGAAACGAGACCGGATTTAAGTGACTTGGCAGAAGTGAGAAGGAACTTTGCCGGGAACTGCATTACCACTGCCAATGCAAGATACAGTATACCTGCCGCAATGTAGGTGAGCTTTATTGTGCCCGCAACTTCGGCAGTCCCTGTCTCTGACAGCAGTCCGTTGCATGCAATGAATACAATTCCCAGAACGGCTACGATAATTGACGATATTACCGTCAGTACTCCAAGGAATTTTTCCCATTTTGCCGCCTCAAAAAGGTAGCTTTTCTGTTTTTCTTCCATAATCAATTATTTGTATAGGGGTCCGAAGTTTGCGCATGCACGGAAATCGGCGCCTTCCTTATCCATGCCGAATGCGTTCCAGGCTGCGGGACGGAATATCTTCTCCTCAGGTACATTGTGCATGCATACGGGGATGCGGAGCATTGAAGCCAGAGTGATAAGGTCTGCACCGATGTGCCCGTAAGCGATGGCGCCGTGGTTTGCACCCCAGTTGTTCATTACGCTGTAAACATCCTTGAATGCATCCTTGGATGCGTCAGTGCGGGGAACGAACCAGGTCGTGGGCCAGGTGGGATCCGTGCGTTTGTCAAGAATGTCGTGCTGCTCTTTCGGGAGTTCGGCGCTCCAGCCCTCTGCAATCTGAAGGACGGGACCGAGGCCCTCGACCATATTCAGGCGCATCATAGTCATAGGTATGCCTCCGCGTGTGACGAAGTGGGCGGAGTAACCGCCGCCACGGAAGTAATCGCGGTCTGCAGGCATCCAGTTGGTGGCGGCGAGGCAGGCCTCCACGTCCTTCTGGGTCATATCCCAGGGAGCTTTGATTGTCGGCTTTCCGTCAGCGTCGCACATGGCGCCGGTAGCGTCGAGTGTGGTTGCGCCGGAATTGATGAGGTGGATGAATCCGCCGGCTGCAAGTCCTTCAGGAGCCTTGCCGGTGACGCGTGTGACGGCCTCCGGGCTCCAGTAGGTGCGTACGTCGCTGAACATCACTCCGCGACCGGTCAGGAGATGGCCGAAGAGCATTGACATTCCGTTGCAGAAGTCATTCTCCGTTGCGAGAATCTTGGCCTCGCGAATGCCGTTCCAGTCGAATGAGGAGCACATCAGTGACTCGGGGAAGTCGAAATTGGGCTTGTAGTCGGTCCACTGGCGCTGTCCCTGGACACCGCCTGCTATGGCATTGTGGCCGAGAGCTTCTTCCTTGTAGCCCAGTTCAAGCAACTTGGGATTGCCTTCCATAAGGTCACGGATAATCATCATGTTCTTCACTGTGAACTCCCAGTCCGCATCTTTCTCGGCACGGTTCTTTCCCTTGCCTTTTCCGTTGAATGTCGTCATCGGGGTGCCGGGGAAGAGGGCGCGGTCTTCGTTGTAGTCGTGGCCTTCCTGGGGTTTGCAGTATTTCTCAACCCACTCCATGGCTCTCTTGAATTCTTCGGGGTCGAAGATGTTGAAATCCACGCGGCGGAGAATTTCAACGAGGGATACGTACTCAGTACGCATTCCGAGATATTTCTGGAGGAAATCGGCGTTGACGATGGAACCGGCGATGCCCATGCAGGTGTTCCCGAGGCTGAGGTAGCTCTTTCCGCGCATTGTGGCGACAGCCTGTGCGGCACGTGCCCAGCGGAGAATCTTCTCGGCCACGTCGGCGGGAATGGTGTTGTCATCGAGATCCTGCACGTCGTGTCCGTAAATGCCGAATGCGGGAAGGCCCTTCTGCGCGTGGGCGGCAAGCACTGCCGCCAGATACACGGCGCCGGGGCGTTCTGTTCCGTTGAAACCCCAGACGGCCTTGGGCCAATGAGGGTTCATATCCATTGTTTCGGAGCCATAGCACCAACAGGAAGTGACAGAAATGGTGGCGCCTACGCCCTCGCGCTCGAACTTTTCCTGGCAGGCTGCGGACTCCGCCACGCGACCTATCGTGCTGTCGGAGATGACACACTCTACAGCTGTTCCGTCACCGTTCTTCAAGTTGCTTTCTATAAGGTTCTTGACAGCATTGGCCAGGGCCATTGTCTTCTCTTCGAGAGCCTCTCTCACACCGCCCTGACGGCCATCTATGGTCGGGCGGATACCGATTTTGGGATATTTGTTCATAGTTATCAGTTTGGTTGTTTTTGATTCAATTCCATAAAGTTATCCAGAATTTCCCGGAAAACAAATTCTTTATTCCGCTATTCTGCGGGTCCTGCGTACACCGTAGATGATTATGGCGATGAAGCAGATGAGAGGCAGGCAGAAGCTGACGTTCACGGCAGGGTGGTTGCATACGGTGCCGAGGTCGATGATTGAGCCCTGAAGCGGAGGCAGTATCGAGCCGCCTACGATTGCCATCACGAGGAAGGCCGCTCCGAGGGTGCTGTCCTCTGAAGATACGTTTTCAAGCGCAATGCCGTAGATGGTGGGGAACATAAGGCTCATGAAAGTACTTATGGCAACGAGACATCCAAGCCCGAGAGGGCCCACGAATACTATTGCACCAATAGTGCAGATAGCTGCGCCGCATCCAAAGATAGCCAATAACTTACGCGAATTGACATACTTCATCAGATAGGTGGCTATGAAGCGGAAGCACAAGAACATCCCCATCGCAATGATGTTGTATTTCTGAGCTGTTGCCTTGTCGATTCCGAGATTGTCGGCATACTGGATGATGAAAGTCCAGGTCATGATCTGGGCGCCTACATAGAACATCTGGGTAAGCACGCCTTCCCTGTAGGCGACGTTGTTCCAAAGTCTCTTCAGGGTTTTCCTGGTGCTTAGCTGGCTTCTGTCCGCCCCTACCGTATCCGGCATCCTGGTAATGGCGAAAATGATGAGGACTATGAGGACTACGACCCCGAGAATGACATAGGCGTTGCGTATCTGCGTGAGGTCGTGGACTCTGATTTCTGCCTTTTCTGCCTCAGAAAGAGTACTGTAGATGATTTCACCTGCAGCATTCCTTCTATCACTGATAAGGGCGGGGAGCACTACCCAGGAAGCGACTGCCATGCCGGAGAGCGAGCCCATGGGGTTGAATGCCTGGGCGAGGTTGAGGCGGCGTGTCGAGTTCTCCTTGGCTCCGAGCGACAGGATGAAGGGATTGGCTGTGGTCTCAAGGAAGGCGAGGCCGAAGGTGAGGATGTAGAGAGACAGGCAGAAGAAGGTGAAATTCTGCTGGGCTGCGGCCGGGATGAACAGGAATGCGCCGGTGGCGTAGAGGGCCAGTCCCAGCATTATGCCGTTCTTGTAACTGTATTTCCTGATGAAAAGGGCTGCCGGAATGGCCATCGTGGCATAGCCGCCGTAAAAGGCGAACTGGATGAGAGACGCCTTGGCTGCGGAGAGTTCCATAACTGTCTGGAATGCGGCCACCATAGGATTGGTGATGTCATTGGCAAACCCCCACAATGCGAACAGCGAGGTTACCAGAATGAATGTCAGTAGGTAATTTCTTTCTACCAGTTTCATGATTCAAGTTTTGTGTTATTTTCAAAAAATTATTTTTGTGTCGAAGACCGTCTTTCCGTTAAGGGATCCCGATATTGTGAAAGGGGAATTCTGTCTGTCGCACAGGGCCGTTTTCCGGTGGAGTTCGACGGCGAGGAGATCTCCCACCCTGAGCCAGCAGTATTTTGTGATTTCTACGATGGATTTCGTGATAATACTGGTAAATTCAATATTATCAGAGTATAAAACATTGTTGTTATTACTAATAACAATTTTGTTATCAGGCTTTTCGGCCGATTTTATGTCGAAAAATTGCAAATTGAGTATGGATGTGTGGTCCAGACAGGAGGCGCAGGCGTATCCTTCTTCGCTTCCGTCGATAAGGTCGGACGGATACAGGAGTACCCCGATATTGAAACTGTCGAAGTATCTGTCCGCGAACTTTTCACCTACGCTCCTTCCCGATTTGGTGATCTTTGTGTACAGCACCGGAGACCACTCAAGTCTGCTGACAAACTCCGGCATATAGACGTCTTCCCCATCCTTGACTCTTGTGGTGTCGGGGCGGACAATAACTTTGCCGGAGAATGTCTGTACTGCAATGTTCATTGCTTCAGAACAGTTTTCCTGTGTTGAATTTTGCGGCCAGGTTCTCCAGCTGGTCCCGGGATGCGGGCTTGCGGCCTTCCTCCCTGGCTTCCGCCGCGAACTGTTCCGCGAGCCTTGCGAACTGCCTCTTCGTGTCGAGGGTGAATGAGCCTCCGGCTACCCAGGCAAAATATGAACGGTCAGTCCTGAACACTTCACGTGCGGTCTTGCCCTTGTGCTTTCCGAAATTGACGACCGCCTCTCCGGCCTCGTTGCTTATCAGGTGTCCGGCAAAATCCACGTACCTTTTCCCGACAAAACCGGACAGTTGCCTGACATCATTCTTGAGCTGGTCGGGATAGCGGTCCAATTGCCCTTTCAGGACCTCGTAGGTGGCAACCGTATCGGCTTCCGCCGTGTGGGCGTTGTCGAAATCCCCGCCCCCGCAGTAGAACCTGTATGCCGCCCTCAGATTGCGCGGCTCCATGGCATGGTAGATGTTCTGTACGTCCACCATAAGCGGTTCGTGCAGGTCTATGTCAAGTTTCTTGCCGGCAAGCCTGGCCCTTTCAATCTCCTCTGCGAGCATGGGAAGGTCGAATTTTGATGAATTGAATCCGGCCAAATCACTGTCTCTGAGCCATTCCACCACTTCGTCCGAAACGTCGAAGAAAGTGGGGCAATCGACCAGCATGTCATCCGTCACACCGTTGACTTCCGACGCTTTGGGGTCGATGGGCCTCTGGCATTGGCGTTCGTAGTCCCAGGGCTTGATGCGCCAGGTCTTTATGCGTTCTTCTCCATTCGGGAATACCTTGACAAAACTGAGCTCTATTATAGAGTCTGACGGAATATTCAGGCCCGTACTTTCTATGTCGAAGAAGAGCAGGGGCCTTTGAAGTTTCAGATTCATATTGCTTATGAAACCATTATCGGCATTATGATGCCGCAGATCTTTTCGTTGGTGCTGTCCTCCTCAGCGGGCAGGATGAGGGCCGCGCGTCTTGAGTCGGCGAATTTGATGACGAGAGTCTCGCAGGTCATATTGCTGAGTATCTCAATCAGGAACGATGACTTGAAACCGATGGACAGGGGCGCTCCGTTGTACTCGCAATCGAGTTTCTCGTAAGCGGCGATGGCGAATCCCAAATCCTGAGCCGTAATCTCTATCTGTCCGGGAGCGAGGTCCAGCTTGATGTGGTTGGAAGCCTTGTTGGCACATACTGCAACGCGGCGGACGGTGCCGAGAAGGCGTTGCCTGTCTATCTTGAGGATATTGGAGTTGTTCTGAGGAATGACTTCGCGGTATCTGGGGTATTTGCCGACGACGAGGCGGCATACCATCATCGTGGAGCCTATGGTGAACACGACGGTGTTGGCGTCGAACGTGACGTCTACGGTGCCGTCAAGCTTGTCAATCGTGCTTCTGAGCACTGCGGCCGCTTTCTTGTGCAGAATGAAGGAGGCGGCCTGCTGCGCTTCCACGTCCGCGGTGGTGTAGCAGATGAGCTTGTGTGAATCGGAGGCCACCAGCGTGGTGCTCGTTTCGCTTATGTCGAAGAAGATACCGTTCATCGCGGGGCGCATCTCGTCGTCAGCCGTGGCATAGATGGTGCCGTTGATGCCCTCCACAAGTGTCTGGGCCGGGAATTTGACGCTGAGAGCATCTTCTCCGGCTCCCTTGATGGCAGGGTAGTCCTCTGCGGGGAAGTACGGAAGCGAGGAATTGCCGTTGCTCCACAGGCATTCGAAGGAACTGTCGGAAGATGTCCTTATGGTTACGGGCTGATCGGGAAGGGCCTTGAAGAGTTCGATTATCTGACGCGCCGGAACGGCTATGCTACCGTCCTGGACGGTGGTGTCAAGCTCCACGCAGGTTCGCAGTGTGAGTTCCTGGTCCGATGCCGTAATTTCCAATACAGGGCCTTTGACGACAAACAGAAAATTCTCAAGGATGGGGAGGGCCGTTTTGGCTGGAATGGCCTTGGATACGTCCAGAATGCCTTTCAGCAGGGTCGCGCTAGATACTTTGAATTCCATATTATCTTTCTTTTTTACCAAACACAAATATAATAAAAAAATCACGATATTTGTGGCATGTAATTTGACAAAATCTTGAAGTGATGAAATATTAAACCGAAAATAAAATGAAAAGAAACATTGTCACAGTAATCGCCTCCGTGCTTTTGAGCGGCCTTACCGCTTTCGGCATCGTGAAGGCGGCGACGCCGGCCCCCGCCGGCCAGGTTGTTGTCAAGTCTGACGGCGGCACTACGTCATACAAGGCTGTCAATTTGTCACTGTCCGATTATCCTGATTTCACCTTTGCCGCGGAAAATGCCGTAAATGCCGTCGTTTACGTTGAAGTCAGCGTCAAGTACCAGCAGAGATATCAGATTTCCGATCCTTTTTTCCAGTTCTTTTTCGGTGACCCTTTCGGCAGACAGCCGATGGAGAGGGAACAGAAGGGTAGCGGTTCAGGTGTAATCATACGTTCCGACGGATATATCGTCACCAACAACCACGTTGTGGCCAATGCTACAAGCGTGAAGGTTACGCTCAACGACAACAAGACCTATGATGCAAAGGTCGTGGGCACTGACCCGGCTACGGACGTGGCCCTCATAAAAATAGAGGAGACGGGACTTCCCTGCATTCAATTTGCGGATTCGGACAAAGTCCGCCTTGGGGAGTGGGTGCTTGCCATAGGCAGTCCCCTCGGTCGTGAACTTCAGTCAACAATCACCGCCGGCATCGTGAGCGCCAAGGGACGTCAGATGAATATGGACCGCAAGCCGGGAGAGCTGAAGATTGAATCATTCATCCAGACGGATGCGGCGGTCAATCCCGGTAATTCCGGAGGCGCCCTGGTGAACAAACAGGGAGAGCTTGTCGGCATCAACACCGCAATAGTGTCTACGACGGGATCCTATACCGGATATTCCTTCGCGGTTCCTTCAAATATCGTGAGCAAGGTTGTTTCCGACCTTATTGATTTCGGTTCTGTAAAACGCGCCCAGCTTGGCATTTCGATGATCAACATCGATACCATAATGAACAGCGAAGAAATTCAAAAAGAACTGAAAATTAATGTTGATGACTTGAAACTTTCTTCCATGAACGGCGTATATATTGGTGAGGTTCTGAAGGGAGGTGCGGCAGACAAGGCCGGAATCCGGAAGGGGGATGTCATTACGGCAATTGATGGCTTTGCCGTCAGGAACAGCGGCGCTGTTCAGGAGAAAGTCAACAGTTATCATCCGGGAGACAAGGCGACTGTCACTGTCATGCGTGAAGGGAAGAGTGTTGACATTCAGGTCGAATTCCAGGGTGTTTCCGAAGATACTGCCACCGTTGCCGAAGACGGTACGGCCACATTCTACGGCGCGACCCTCAAGGAAGTTGAAAACGGAGTCGAAATCGTTGATTCCGGCAACGGAAAAATGGCCCAGGCCGGTGCGGAGGATGGTTTTGTCATCCATTATGTCAACGAACAGAAAGTCAGGAAACCTCAGGACGTCATTGACATTGCAAAGAAAGCGAAGAGATCCATATTCATCGAAGGTGTACATGCCAACGGCAGACCTGGATACTTCGGCTTCGGCAAGGAAAGATAGGTCGGTACCGCAATTAAAGTTATCGCGGACTGCTTGAGCGGCCCGCGATTTTTATATGATTAACTATGAGACAGTTAAAGATTACAAAATCGATTACCAACCGAGAGAGTGCCTCTCTGGACAAGTATCTGCAGGAGATAGGCCGCGAGGAGTTGGTGTCACCGGAAGAGGAAGTTGAATTGGCCCAGCGCATCCGCAAGGGTGACCAGGAGGCTCTCGAGAAACTTACAAGAGCGAATCTCAGGTTTGTGGTTTCGGTTGCGAAGCAATATCAGAATCAGGGACTGAGCCTGCCCGACCTCATCAATGAGGGGAATCTCGGACTCATCAAAGCGGCTGAGAAATTCGACGAGACCCGTGGATTCAAGTTCATTTCATATGCTGTGTGGTGGATACGCCAGAGCATTCTTCAGGCATTGGCGGAGCAGAGCAGGATCGTGCGTCTTCCCTTGAATCAGGTGGGCTCTCTGAACAAGATCAACAAGGCTCTCGGGAAGTTCGAGCAGGAATTTGAGCGCCAGCCTTCAACGGACGAGTTGTCGGAGATGATAGACATCCCCAAGGACAAGATTGCCGATACCATGCGCGTTTCCGGCCGTCACGTGAGCGTGGACGCCCCGTTCGTGGAAGGTGAGGACAATTCGCTTCTCGACGTGCTTCCCAATGACGACAGCCCCATGGCTGACCGCGGTCTCAACAATGAGTCTCTGAGCACCGAGATAGAGCGTTCTCTTCAGATTCTGACTGCCCGAGAGAGGGAAATCATCAAGAGTTTCTTCGGCATAGGCTGCCAGGAGATGACACTTGAGGAAATAGGTGAAAGACTCGATCTTACCCGCGAACGCGTGCGCCAGATAAAGGAGAAGGCCATACGCAAACTCAAGAAGCCGTCTGCATCAAAACTCCTCAAGACATATCTTGGATAGGGTATGACGACAGAACAGTTCATTGCCTCCAGGGCCTCAGAGGCCGTAAAGGCGCTCTACGGAGTCGAACTTCCCGCAGATCAGCTTCAGGTCCAGGTGACTCGAAAGGAATTTGAAGGGGATTTCACCCTCGTGGTGTTCCCCTTGTTGAGGATATCCCATTCTTCACCGGATGCCACCGGAACCGCAATAGGCGGGTGGCTTGTGGCGAACTGCAAGGAAATCAGCGCATTCAATTCCGTCAAGGGCTTCCTTAATCTTTCTTTGTCGAATTTCTATTGGGCCGGACTTTTCGAATCCATACACACAGCTCCGGATTTCGGTGTCCTGCCTTCGACGGGCAAGCGTGTGATGGTGGAATTCTCTTCCCCCAACACGAACAAGCCGCTTCATCTCGGCCACGTGAGAAACAATCTGCTCGGCTCTTCGGTTTCCAGTCTCCTCAAAGCGGCCGGAAACGATGTCATCAAGACGACTCTGGTGAATGACCGGGGAGTCCATATCTGCAAGTCGATGTACGCCTGGCAGCAGCGTTTCAACGGGGCCACTCCCGAGAGTACCGGCAAGAAGGGCGATCATCTGGTCGGGGACTGCTACGTGGAGTATGCCAGGATGGAGAAGGAAGATCCTTCCGTGCTTGACAAGGTCCACGAGATGCTGGTCAAATGGGAGGACAACGATCCTGAGGTACGCCGGTTGTGGGAAATGATGAACGGTTGGGTGTTCGACGGATTCGAGCAGACCTACAAGGCCCTGGGCATAACTTTCGACAAGACATACTACGAACACGAGACGTATCTTTTAGGAAAGGAGCTTGTTCGGAAGGGACTGGAGGAAGGTGTGTTTGTCCAGGATCCCGACGGTTCCGTTTGGTGTGACCTTACGGCTGACGGACTTGACAGGAAACTCCTCCTCCGTTCGGACGGTACGTCAGTGTATATGACTCAGGACCTGGGGACTGCGGAACGTCGTTTCGCGGAGCATGATCTGGATTCTCACGTATATGTGGTTGGGGATGAGCAGAATTATCATTTCCAAGTACTTAAGCTTATTCTTGCAAAGCTTGGCTTCAAGTGGGCCGACCAGATATATCACCTCAGCTACGGTATGGTTGAGCTGCCCGAGGGCAAGATGAAGAGCCGTGAGGGAACGGTGGTTGACGCCGATGACCTGATTCAGAAGATGTATGAGGAGGCGAAGGCCACTTCCGAGGAATCCGGCAAGCTTGACGGCATTTCCGACGAAGAGAAGGAACGTCTTTACCATATGATAGGGCTTGGTGCCCTGAAGTATTTCATACTGAAAGTGGATCCCAAGAAGAAGATGCTTTTCAATCCCAAGGAATCCATCGATTTCAACGGAAATACAGGGCCGTTCATCCAGTATACCCACGCCCGTATCAAGTCGATACTCCGCAAGGCCTCGGAACAGGGTATAACGGCCGCTCTTGAGGGGAACATAGAATTTTCTCCCAAGGAAATACGGCTGGTGAAGATTCTGTCATCATATCCCCAGAAGGTGCAGGAGGCCGCAGACGCATTCTCTCCCGCCCTTATCGCGAACTACTGCTATGATCTTGCAAAGGAGTTCAATCAGTACTATCACGACACGCCTGTGCTTAAAGAAGAAAATTCTTCGGTGCTCAGGATGAGGCTTGTTCTGATAGAAACTCTTGCAAATGTGTTAGTTAAGGCAATGGGCATTTTGGGAATAGAACTTCCTGACAGAATGTAGTGTTTGCATATTCAAAAATTTGTCCTATTATTGCAGTGCAAAAGAAAGAAATATGGCACCTGACAATAAGAAAAAGCACGTTATCAGCTACGAAAACATGTCGCCCGAACTGGCTGCGGTTTTCAATGAGAAGTATCCCCGCGGATTCAATGACTACCTTCAGGATACCGTGAAATATGCTCCCGGAATCAATCCGAAAACCCACAAGATGATAGAGCCGTTCTATGCGGTTACGATAGAGACGGAGACTGACATCTATCTTGTGAAGATCAAGGTTGAGGTCGATGATGTGGAGGACATAGAGAGATGGCTTGAAGGCGAAGAGGAAGCGAAGGTGGAACAGGTTGCAGGTGCGATGGGAGGGGAGCCGGCCGGTGATGATACACTGCCCGATGACAATATTGCCCAATACGGTGGCGGAGATGACGACTCATCTGATTCAAAAGATTAGCGAACACAATAAATTGTTGCTGTTGAGCCTCGTGACAGGTATCTGTTCGGGGCTCGCAGCCGTTTTATTGACCTGGCTCATTTCGCTTGTCAGCGGCGTCCTTTATTCGGGGACTGACGCCGGGCGGCATCAGTGGCTGTATCTGGTACTGCCCGGTGTGGGGATGCTGCTTGTGTTCCATATTGTCAAGTATGTGGTGAAGGACAATATAAGCCACGGGGTTACAAGGGTGCTGGTGGCAGTGTCCAGGAACGAGTCCAGAATCAAGGCCCACAATACCTGGAGTTCCGTGCTGTGTTCGTCACTCACCATAGGGTTCGGTGGCTCTGTCGGTGCGGAAGCTCCGATAGTCTATACCGGGGCGGCCATCGGTTCGAATCTGGGGCGCTGCTGCGGACTTTCCCACAAAAGCATTACGATTCTGCTGGGCTGCGGTGCCGCCGGTGCCGTCGCCGGCATTTTCAAAGCACCTCTTGCGGGGGTCCTGTTTACCATAGAGATTCTTCTTTTCAATGTTTCGATGAGTTCTATGCTGCCGTTGCTTCTGTCGACGATATCGGCTACGGTGATTGCATATATTTTCCGTGGGCAGACTCCGGTGTTTGCCTGTGAACTCACGGAGTTCTCGATGGGGAACCTGCCGTTCTATGTGCTGATGGGCGTGATTATGGGTTTCTGTTCCCTGTATTTCACGAATACCACCCTATGGTTGGAAGACAGGATAGGCAGGATAAGGGGAGAGTATCTGAAGTGGTTTCTGTGCGCATTGGGACTCGGCGTTCTCATATTTCTTTTCCCTCCTCTTTTCGGACAGGGATATGACTCGCTGGAAAATTTGCTCACCGGTCGGGATATCGCCCTGGAAGGTGGTTCCGTGCTGGGGTTCCTGATGGGAAGTCCATGGGGCATTCCCGTATTTTTTCTGCTTGTCTTTTTCCTCAAAGTGGTGGCCATGACTTTCACCAATGCCGGTGGAGGCGTGGGCGGGACTTTCGGACCCACTCTGTTTGCCGGGGCCGTGATGGGTTTTGTGATTGCCAGATCCCTAAACCTGGCCGGGATGAGCGTGCCGGAGCAGAACTTCGTGCTTGTGGGAATGGCCGCATTGATGGCGGGAGTGATGCAGGCTCCGATGACCGCCATTTTCCTGATTGCCGAGATTTCCGGCGGATACGGTTTGCTCATTCCTCTGATTCTCACCTCTACCATCTCGTTCGGTACGGTACGTATTTTCGAGAAATATTCAATCTATACCAAGCGTATAGCCCAAAGCGGGGATCTGTTGACTCACGACAGCGATCAGGCAGTGCTGACTCTGCTTCAGACAAAGGATCTTGTGCGCGACAAGTATCCCAGGGTTAACATTGACGCTACGCTTGGAGATATCATGAAGGTGGTTTCCGACAGTACCGTGGCAGTCTTCCCGGTGTTGGATGCCGCAGGCCGTTTTCAGGGAATACTGGAGATGGATGACATCCGCAGGCATATGTTCAATACGGAGGAGTATGATTCCATTCACGTGTACAGTCTGATGCATGATGCTCCTCTGTATGTCAACGTGAACGAGAAGATGACCAGTGTCCTGGACAAGTTCGACAGGACCGATGCCTGGCGCCTGCCCGTAATAGACGATGAATGCAGATATCTGGGATTCATTTCAAAATCCCGGATATTGATGGCATACCGTGCAGAACTGAAAGAGATATCTTCCGGGGATTAGAACCTTAGAATATCCTGTAAATCAGACGGAAGGAAAGCTGAGGATACACGCAGATCTTTTCTGCTATTTCTACGATTTTCTGAATGCCCTTGTTGCTGACGGAGACATTTGAAGCCCCGTTGATTTCATTGGCTGAAGAGATTGCCAATTTTCCGATGTAAAGTGCTCCGAGGTCAAATTGGAAACCGACGTGTGTATTGGGAACACTCCTGCCGAAACCCAATCCCAGATAAGGGCGGACTGTCGCTGCCTGCAAACCTATGTTGACAATGCCGGGAGCTTTGAGTTCAAAGGTTCTTCCGTTGATGGTTTCCTTCAATTCGGGAATTTCACCTATTGATGCCGCAAATTCCGGATATTTTCCAGCCATTTTCTTTGCTGTCGATGAATTGGTATTGTAAAGACTCCAGAAGTCATGGCAGTCTGCATCCATTGAGAAAGTGTCGGCATTACCTATAAACACTCCGGCGTTTATGTGGAAGTTGCTTTTTTTTGCCGGGTAGTACTCGAGTACCACCTTGGCCGTGCTGAGTCTGAATGCTGCGTTTCCGTTCAGTTTCATTGATGACGGCATATTTTCGAGACGGGCGGGCTCTTCCGGAATCAGGGCAAGGAAGTTGTTGGCGTTATCTATATATTGATTGATTCTGCCGCTCAATTCTGCAACATTCAGAGTAGAGTTGCCCTTTACGTTGAAAGAGGCATTTCCATAGTTGTAACCGGCTGCGAGCACAAGATGATCGGTAACGATGGGGAGGGCCAGTTCCAGACCGATGCCTGTCGTAGCGGCTTCCAGCCCTATTGACAGATGTTTGAATGCTTCCTGAGAATTGGCTGCGCCTGTACCGGACAGAAGCACAAGAGCAAGTGCGGATAACTTTTTCATATGGGTGAATTCATAATTAACTTGTTGTATGGAATTTGCGGAATTTGAGGGCGATGACACCCCAGAATGCTTCACCGAATATGCCACCGGACATCTTTGATGTGCCTTCCTGCCGGTTGACGAAGATGACCGGAACCTCCTTGATACGGAAGCCGAGCTTGTGAGCGGTGTATTTCATTTCTATCTGGAATCCGTAACCCTTCATACGGACATCGTCAAGATCAATGGTTTCCAGAACCCGGCGCGTATAGCAGACAAAACCCGCAGTGGCGTCGAACACCTTGGACCCCAGGACTGTACGGACGTATTTTGAAGCAAAATAAGAAATGAGAATGCGCCCGATGGGCCAGTTCACGACACTCACTCCGTTGCAGTAACGGGACCCTATGGAAAGGTCTGCTCCCTCCCGGCAGGCATCGAGCAGCCTGGGAAGATCTTCCGGAGCGTGCGAGAAATCGGCGTCCATTTCGAATATATAGTCATAAGCCCGCTCCAGTGCCCATTTGAACCCTGCCAGATAGGCGGTCCCTAGCCCGAGCTTACCGGAACGTTCTATAAGGAAAAGCCTGCCTTGATGTTTCTGCTGAAGGGATTTGACAGTAGCGGCCGTTCCGTCAGGGGAGCAGTCATCGATGACAAGAATGTCAAAAGCTTCATTCAGGTCGAGGATGGCTTCTGTAATGCGGGAAATATTCTCTATTTCATTATAGGTGGGGATTATGACCAGCTTCTTCTCCATAGCGGGACAAATTTAACAAAATTCTGCTATCTTTGAGAAAAAAAGAAATGGAAGTATCGAGATTTGACATTCCTCTGAGAGTGTCCGGTGCACGTATCCGGGAGATAGCGGATGCCTCTGAAGGAGAATTCACCTTGATATACACCAAACCGACGGAGTTGCGCTGGGTGGCCTACGGACTTGAACGAATGGTCCAGGTTGCACGTACGACGGGGGCGGCTATGGTTTATTCAGATCATTTTTCCAGTGTGGACGGTGTGGATACACAGGCCCCGGTCATTGATTGCCAGGCAGGCGCATTGAGGGATGATTTCGATTTCGGCGGTGTCCAGCTGTATAGGACCGACGTTTTGCGCAGAGTTGCCCGTGGAATAGGCGACTGGCAGTATGCGGGCCTGTATGATCTGCGTCTCGGCGCTTCCAGAGAGGGAGAACTGGTGCATATCAATGAGTACCTGTATTATGAGGTGGAACTTGACACCAGAAAATCGGGAGAAAAACTTTTCGATTATGTGGACCCGCGCAACAGGGCCGTCCAGATAGAGATGGAGCAGGTATGTACCGGGCATCTGAAGGCTGTAGGCGGGTGGTTGCCTCCCGTGTTCAAAGACGTCAATCTGAAAGACGGGGATTATCCCGTAGAGGCCTCCGTGGTTATACCTTGCAGGAATCGCGTCCGCACCATAGGTGATGCCATAAGGTCTGCGCTCAGTCAGGAATGTCCTTTCCCTTTCAATGTGATTGTGGTGGACGACAACTCGACTGACGGCACTGTTGATGTCATAAAGAGTTTCAGTGACGAAAGGCTTGTTTACATAGCTCAGGATCCCAGCTGGCATGCTATCGGTGGCAACTGGAATTCCGCGATATTCAGCGGGAAGTGCGGACGCTTCGCGCTTCAGCTGGATTCCGACGATGTTTATTCCGGTCCCGATACGGTCAAAAAGTTTGTCGACGCTTTCTATGAGCAGAATTGTGCCATGGTTGTCGGCACCTACCGTATCACTGACTTCAACCTCAACGAACTGCCTCCGGGAATTATAGATCACAGGGAGTGGACGGAAGACAATGGCCGCAACAATGCGCTTCGCATAAACGGTCTCGGGGCCCCGAGAGGCTTTCTTACAAGCCTGCTTCGGGATATGGGCGGGTTCCCGACCGTCAAATACGGAGAAGACTACGCGGTGGCCCTGAGAATCAGCAGGGAATACAGGATAGGCAGAATATATGACGTAATGTACAACTGCCGGCGCTGGGACGACAATTCCGATGCCGCTCTTGACATAGCGAAGGTGAACGCCAATAATCTCTACAAGGACCGTATCCGTACTTGGGAACTTCAGGCGCGAATTGCTGCGACAAAGAATTTGCAGTAAAAGATTTTTTATCTATCTTTGCTGTCCCAAAGGAAAGATGCTCGAGTGGCTGAAGAGGCACGTCTGGAAAGCGTGTGACCGTCCAAAGCGGTTCCAGGGTTCGAATCCCTGTCTTTCCGCAGAAGCTTGAATCTGCAAAAGCGGCGTATATTGTGACGTAGTCTCCGGAAATCCCGGGACTACGTTCATTTTTTCCCTATAGGGGCAGCATTGATATTCTAGAACGGATACCCGATTCCGAAGTTGAGCCTTAGTCCGTCCTGCCAGAAGCTGGGTATGTTGTAGTACCCGTCGCGTCCGGTGTCGTAAGGTGCGTGGATGGCGACTCCGAGGTCAAGACGGATGACTATGGACTCGTAGTCAAGGCGCAGACCGGCACCCGTTCCGAGGGCTATCTGATTGAAGAAGGTTTTTGGATCCAGATGGCTGATATACATATGGTCCAGATTGAAGCCCTTGATGAATGCTTCAATTTCTTCTCCGGACAGGTATTCCTCGGGATTCCGTTGGTTCCAGACATTTCCGGCATCCACGAACAATGCTCCGTTGAGTTTCCAGACTATGGGGAACCGCAACTCGGCATTCAACTCAAGTTTCATGTCTCCCGTGTGGAAAATCTGGGAACTGTAGTTTTTATTATGGAAGTTTCCGGGGCCTATTGAGTGGGGAGAGAATGCACGGATACTGTTCGCTCCGCCTATGGAGAATGCTTCCGAGAGAGGAGACCCCACACTGTTGCCGAAAGTGATGACCGCTCCCATCATTGCCCTTGTGGCAAGCTCGAGCTTGTCGTTCAGTCTGAATCTGTTTCTCAATTCAATCCGGTATTTTACGAACTGGTCGTAATTTATGCCGAGTATTGTCTTGTATCTTTCATTGAAATCTTTTCCACAGGCGGCCATAATGCCGGAGATGAGATTGGCGGATTCCTTCAGCTGTATGTCGAAAGCCGTATAGACGTCCCGACCCTTGTCCCGGTAGTTGTTGTAGTTGAATGAGTACTTTGCGGAGGGGATGAATTCGTTGCCCGCAAACAACTTCAGGAGGTCAACGAATTCGACATCCGATGCAAGCTTCTCGGAGGCTTTGTCTGCCAGTACTATGGAAAGATAGAGGGGAGAGAAACTGTGTGTGACATACTTGCTGTGGCGGAAGCTGTAATCGACGCCTCCGTAGAGTTTGTGCATGCCATAGTCACCCGAGATGTTCTGGTTCAGGTATCCGAAACGATATGAAGTCTGGCCCGTATATTTGCGGGCCCGCTCCCCAAGTTGCATATAGGGAAAACTGAGAGCCAGGTCGGTGCCGAAGAGGAAAGTATCGTTCCTTGAAGGGTCTTTCAATTTTTTCCTGTCGAGATTCCAGTAATATGCTCCTTTGAGCTTTGCCGTGAAAATGTCGTTCCGGCTGAAGATATTGTTCTTTGTGAGCGAAACCTCCGCGTCCGGGCCGAACTGGTTGTTGCTCCTTGCCACAAAGTCCGCTTCCACTCCCAGATCGAGCGACCTGTCCAGGCTGTCGCGCCGGTGCTCGATATTCTTATTGTACAGCACACCGATTCCGGACTTGATGAGTTCGCCTTCCACGATGTTGTTGTAATCCTTCTTGCTGAAAAGCCTTGCCCGGAACGTTCCGGCGGTATCCAGCTTGAACTCTGCGGAAAGGTTGTTCAGGAAAGAGGCCGAGTTCTTGTTGACCTCTGCATTGTCCGACACGCTGCCACCGGCCTTTACGTTGAGCCGGTCATTGAAGAAGCTCTTGGAGACATTTATGGTGTAGTCCGTGGTTTCAATCCCTTTCCCGTGCTTCCCTCTGGCTACGCCGAAATCCAGGTTGATCTTATTGCCCAGTTTGTTCGAGGAGGCCGCGTTCAGCTTTGACTGGACTATGCTCGACAGGGCATAGCCTTCCATCTGTGCCGCTTCGTTGCTTTCGGAGGCATACATTCCCGTTGCCAGAAGGACTGCGGCAAGTCCTTCCCTGTCTTCTTCCGGCATTTCTGCAAGTTCTTTCTGAATCTCCCGGTCCTTCGGGGCATCGAGATAGAAACCTATATCCAGTTTTTTCAGAGATCCGCCGACTCTGACTCCGGTGATGAAATCAACCATTCTTGAAATCTCTCCGATGGGCTTGTAAGTCGCTTTTGCCCCCTGTGAGGCGGAGAGGGCCAGCTCCGTGTCGTCAATAGCGCCGTTGAATCTGATGTGGCTGCCTTTATCGATGGTGAAAGGCATCATAGGATACAGTTTGGGCGAGAAGAATATCTTGCCTTTCGGGACATCAAGCCGGCCACCGAGACTGAGCCCCGTCTTGTTGTTGAACTTCAGCCTGACTGTTCCGGAAGGGCTCACCTGGGCAAGGTTCTTTTCATCGATGGGATAGGTGAGGTCGCTCTGGGGCAGAATGCTGACGTCAATGTCTGCAAGCAGGCTGTCCACAGGGCCGGTAATGCTGCCGTTCAGACCGGTGAGCAGTTTCCCGTAAATCGGGATCGGACCGTTTTTCGGAAGCCTGGCCGGCTCGAAGCAATCGGACTCCAGTGCAACGTCAAGCAACATCGTATTCAGGTCAAGGCCTCCGTAAAGAGCCACGGAAGTGCTGTCCGCACCGATAATGGAAAGTCCGTTCAGATGAATCCCGTTGTCTTCCATAGTGATTTCCTGCTCACCGAGATGCAGCCGGATATCATAAGGATGGTATGCGACGGCGACATCTACCGGTTTGACTCCGGCAAAAACGGATGCCTGGTCAGGTAAACCGGAGATTGTTGCCCGTGCCTTGATTATTCCTGAAATGCCGATGTCTTCCGGAAGAGTTGCGAACTGCTTCACGAGTTCAACGGGGATGTCGTCAAGTTCGGCGTTGGCTACGAACCGTTCCGGATTGTTCCTGTCCGGTCTGAGCTTGAAAAGGATGTTTCTGTCTCCAATATTTCTGCCGTCATATACGAGTCCGGCGAGTTTCAGGTCCCCGTCAATTTTCAGGTCATCTCCATTGCGGGACAGAACGGTATTCAGGTCAACCCCCGAATCTATTCCTTTTATGGACATCAGCCCGTCCCTGATGTCTGAATTTAACTTTATGGTCGCGTCCATCCGGCTTCCGGACAAGCCGGCGGCAATGGCTGCACTCATTGCGGGAAGCCTGTATTCTCCGTTAAGGTCGGGCGTCTCCAATTTGATTTCAAGGTTCCTGGCGGCTCCGGAGGAATGAAGTGCCGCGGAAAGCCCCTTCAGGTCGAAACCCCTCTTCTGAAGAAGGCCGCGCAGTGGATTGACCTGCTTGATCTTCAGCTCCGCATTGACTTCGGGTATGGCTGCAATCAGAGAGTCAAGTCCTGCGAGTGTCTTTACTTTTCCTCGGAAGGAGGGGAGAAGGGATGGTATTTCAAGGATGTGGGCGGGTACATTTGCTGAAAGAGCGATTCCCGGCATATTGACGGCGGCATTGCACGATTCTTTCCTTGTATTGAAATTGACATCCAGGCCGCTGACCTTCAGCGTGTCGTCCGGAATCCGGGCATTGAGGTCTCCCATTCTGGCATC
Source organism: Candidatus Cryptobacteroides sp. (assembly GCA_045598165.1). Taxonomy (GTDB): domain Bacteria; phylum Bacteroidota; class Bacteroidia; order Bacteroidales; family UBA932; genus Cryptobacteroides. Next base: position 9,400 of record JAZLLN010000066.1, on the reverse strand, counting down.
CAGATCGATTTCAGGGAATTTCCCGAGGAAGTCGCTGACGGCAAAACGGCTGTCCAGCAGGAGGTTCGCACTGATGGAACTGTCGGAATAGTGGACAGGAGAGGATATCGTGCCCCTGACGGTACCTGAATTCAGATTGGCGGACAGATTGATTCCGGAGGCGTCTATGCCGTTGAAGCGGCAGCTGTCAAGGTCTGCAATCACCTTGGCGGTCATTTTCCTGTCTTTGGGATTGATGCCGATACCGGATGCACAGACGTGGCCTGCTACAACAAGTTCGTTCCCGGACATCCTGAGCATCCGGGCAACATCTGTCCTTTCCAAATCAAGATCAGCCCGGAAGGCTTCGTCATCAATGTCATAATCCGCGTTCAGCGTGAAACGTGCTCCTGCGAAACAACCCTCTCCCACGGTATTCACACGCATTTCAGCCAAATCGAGACGGGTGCCGCGGACTTGGGCTTCAGCTTGCATTTCCGGGATGCTTATGGACAGCATATCGGAGGAAATGAGCGAATTCCCCAGGTCTGCAATGACATCTCCTTCGAGAGTGCCCACCGGCAGCTCCAAAGTTCCTACGCTGAAATACGTATCCGCAATATAAAGGCTGCGTGCGGTGTAGCACGATGCTCCCGGATCAATCAGGGCATCGGCCTCCGCTGTGCCGACGTCGAGCTTGAGGTTCACAGGCTCAAGACGGAATTTTACATTCCTGAGGCTTATTCCCCGAAGGTCAATGGCAAAAGCCGTTTTTGTGCTGTCTGTAGAAGCATCTTCCCTTTTGTTATCGTTGCTGTCCAATCCGAGAGTAATGTCTGCATCTTCCAGAATGGCATCACTTATTGGAAAGGTCAATTTTTCAAAGCCGAAAGGCTTGACTCCGGCCGACAGCCTGCCTACCTTTCCGTCGATTCTCAATGAGGGTATAAGGTCTTCTGTGTGGGCAGTCAAATCCTCAATTTCAAGATGTCTGACGGCAATGGAATCCGGCAATGCATCGATGCGCAGGCGCACGTCCATAAGACCGACAAAGGCAAGAGTATCCCCCTGCCCGTCGCCTGCAAAAACATCTTTCAGAAGAACATCAAACGGTGGTCTTACGGAAAAGTGCCCTACAGAAGCCTCAATGCCCGTCTTTTCGGATATGATGCGGGCCGCCGCCGCTGCCGCCTTCTGCTGAACCGAGGGAATTGTCAAGGCAATCAGGATGCCTGCAATCAGTACAAGCGGCAGAAGAATCAGACATATGAAGATGATTGTTATCGGCCTCTTCAAGATATTTGCATTTTCCGGTGGCAATCTAGAATTTCCTTACCAGACATATGCCGTAATCGGCAAGACCCTGTGCCAAGCCGACGAATCCTCCCTTGTGCATATCCCAGCTGCTCGTCGTGACAACCTTTTCAGGATAGCTGGCCGTGGTTCCGTACCATCCCAGAGAAATGAATCCCAGATGGATCTGCAAGGCGAGTTTTTCTGTAAGGTCAATGTTGACGAGCGGCAGGATCTGGAATCCGTACTCCGTTTGTTTGTCCCACTCGCTTGCTTTCCCATCGGGTCCATTGACATTGTAGTATTGTCCGACAAAGGCATTGGCTTCCGCCCATATGCTTACGCTCTTCCAGTTCAACAACTTGTATCCGTAGAACGGTGCCAGAGACCAGCCTATGGCTCTGTTGACCTCGATAGGCTTCACTTTCTTGTCCGAATCATAAACCAGTCCCGTGGTAAGACGACCGAAAGCAAAACCGACTCTGCCTCCGATCTGCATTTTTTCGTTCAGGTTCCAATATACTTTGGGCATCAATTTGATAAGGTAAGCTTTTTCCTTGTTGTCCACATAACCGGAGGAATAATCGGTATGCTCATTGTCGAAGCTGATGGCGAACTGGCCTCCGAAATGGAACTGGGCATTTGCGGAGAGTGAAACAAGGGCAATCAGACAGCAAAAAACTATTTTTTTCATGAATCCTGTTATTGGGGGTTGTTGGGATAAAATTCATTCGTCGGACGAGGTGGTCCTCAGCTCGCCACTGTAGCGCATTATGGACTTTGACGCTGTGAAGCAAGTGATGTCTGCTCCACCATCGGGCCATATTTCTACAGTTACGTCAACGGATTCGTAACCGGATTTCGCCGTGAATTTGTAGATGGTGCTGTTTTTCTTTTTCCTTGTTTTGATTTTGACAGGGCAATCCTTGAAGTGATAGCCTATATCATCGGTGGAGAAGACAGCGGTGTGTGATTCGCCTACAAATGGCAGGTCTGCGCTGGCAACGTTATTCTTGACGGACAGGGTGTATCCGTCGGAAGAAGGGTAGGCGGGAAGAGACGTGGGATAGATGTAATTTACATCAATCGTAAAGTCATTGAGCACTTCTTCAGCGACACTCTTGGGACTGGTGCATAAAGCAAAGACGGCAAGTATGGTAATAATCTTTTTCATAATATGCGAAGATACAAAAAAACCGATGACTTTTCATCATCGGTCTGGTGGGAGATGACGGATTCGAACCGCCGACCCTCTGCTTGTAAGGCAGACGCTCTGAACCAACTGAGCTAATCTCCCTTGTTTTGGGACTGCAAAGGTACAATTCTTTTTCAATTATGCAAAATAATTTTTACAGGACCTTCGAGGCCGGATTCCGGGAGAGGGGAGTCCTGTGTGTAGAACTGCCAGGGAGTGTAGGTGATGCGCTCCTCCTGTGGCCTGGAGGCGTCTCCTATCATCCTGTTCGCCCAGACGTTAGTCACGGCGACTTCAAGATGGTTTTCACCCTCCTTCAGAGCGTTGCTGATATCGCATGTGTACGGAGAATGCCAGACCAGACCAAGGTCTTTGCCGTTGAGGTAAACGTGTGCCATCCAGCAGACCCTGCCAAGATCGAGCGCCGCTTCCCGGACAGCCCCGCTCCAAAGGAAATCGAGGGAGTAACGGGCTGTTCCGGAGAAGAACCTTACACTGTCGGACGGGTGTTCGCTCAGGGAGCGGAGCTCGGGAAGGACAATGCGATCCGGGGCGCCGCGCTTTGCCTGGAAGCTGACTTCCCAGGGCCCGGAAAGCGGCTTTTCCGTTCTGTGGACAGGGCTCTCCGGTAAAATGCCTGAAAAAGGTTTGCCATTGTGGTCTATGACAATGAACTGCGCATCGTCTTCCGTCATATCCAGATGAATGACGGTTCTGCCGTCAATGGATTCTGAACGGACGGCCCGGCGTCTGCCTCCATCGGCATTCCACAGGCTGACGGAGCCTCCGGATGTACGCAATGAAATGTCGAACGGGTGCTTCTCCGGACTGATATTGGTGACGAAATATATGTCCGTATCGGGAAGATGCCTGTGTATGAAGCGGAAATCCGGCACAGGTCCGTCTCCTTCCGCCGTGGCTATGACATCCGGTTCAACGGTGGAGATGAAAGGCTCCTTCCCTTCGATAATCGTGATGCCTGCCGCCCGGAGTTCCTGCAATCTTGTTTCGAGGGCCTTTGAAACAGGTCCCATCTGGCTGTCTATCATCAGGATGCTGTATTCCGTGCCACCGGGACTCACAAGTTTCCCGTTGAGCGGTTCGAGTACGTTCATGAGGATGTCGGAGTTGACAAAATCATAGCTGTAGCCCTGCGGGACAGGGACACGTTCTTCGCGGAAACGCGCCGTCACGTTGCTGTCCTCGCTGTAAAGGTAGGCTATGTCCGCTACGTATTTTCCCTGCTGGAGCATATAGCAGCTTCGGGCAAGATAATCGTGCCAGGAACGCGCCTCTTCGGCCCAGGTATCGTGCCTGTTGAACCAGTTTCCGAATGAACCGAGCCCGAGCCCCGGGAATTTGTCATCACGGGGCTGGTGCGGTGAACAGTGCATTATGAACCTGTTCAATCCGGATGCTAAAGCGGCATCGGCAAGGCGTTTGAGATTTCCCGGATGGCATTGATAGGCGGGGAAGTGGCCTTTGACTGTGGGCCTGCTGTTGACGGAAAAGGATTCTGCGGCGCAGATGTTCCCGCCGTAGATGTGGGCGACCGAGGCCGATTCGTGAATGTCCGCTTCAGCCGTGGGATTGGACGAATACCAGCCGTTGTTGAAATTTACCCAGATGGCCCCCATAGGCACGCTGGCATTGCGTTTCGGCATCATCCCGTCGCTGATGAATGCGGATGCCTGCTCGTGTGATTCGGCGTGGAATCCCATTCCGTATCCGGCAAGAATCTCCCCGGCGAGGTCATAATGGTTTTCTGTAATGAGTTCTCCGAGCGTGCGACGCCAGTCGAACAGGAAATTGTCGCTCTGTTCCGCGCTGCCGACGGGAATGCCTGTCAGAACGGGAAGCCAGGGTATGAGGTCGTATCCTCTCCTGGCCCTGAACTCTTCCGGAAGATCCGGGGTCCAGGTGCCTTTGGCCGCCTCATAGCTGTCTATCATCAGATATTTTACGGTGCTGCCAAGCCTGTGCCCGCTGGCCTTGTCCATAATCGCCAGATAATCATTGTAGTAGTGAGTCATTGCCTCGCGGCTGAGCTTGTCGGCTTCCAGACCTTTGCCGGCTGTCTCCACGGGGCCGTTCTGTTTCCCTAGAAGGTTGTAGCCGAAGCGGAAAACGGTCCATCCCCCGCGCGGCGCCTTCCAGTCAAGACGACCGTCTTTCACTTTGCCGCTTATGTCAATCACCTCCGTGACCGCGTGTCTTGCCGTGGTGGCGGGGGAGTGGCTGCTGATTCTGTGGTCTATTTCAAATCCGGCCTTGTTCTTCCATCGCGCTACAGTATCTTCCGGTGTGAGCCCGTCAGTCCTTACGGCAAGAACCGCTATGTCTTTGTAATACCTGTATTTATAAATATCGTCGGGATAAAGAGGCTGGTCCAGAAAAGGACCGCTGAACTCATATGGATCCGGCAGATCAGTGCGGATGCGTCTGCCGCCCGTGACTTTCAGGCTGCGCCATGTGAGTTTTTTCTGGGCATCATCGATTGTCACCCAGGGCCCTCCCGTGATGCTCCACCCCGGGGAACTTGCAATGCTGACCTCTAATCCCAGAGAATCCGCTAAATCAAGGGCGTAACTGAACATCTCATCCCATTCCGGAGAGAAGAGCTCGATGCGTTTGTCAACTATCACGTGTGTGGGCGCCAACTGGGCGTTGAACTGATGAAATCCTGCTATTCCGGCACGATCCATCCATTCCAGATCTTTTTTTATGCCGTCCTTCGTGACGTTCCCGTGCATCCAGTGCCACCAGACGCGGGGATAGTATTCCTTGGCCGGGTTCCTGAAATTGAAATAAAGCGAATCTGCAGTAGAGGCCTCCAGCCCTGCAGCAACAATGAGAGCCGCCAGTGTGGAAAGAATGTGATGTCTGCTCATATCTTACGCAAGATACGATTTTATTTGGTATATTTGCAAAGAAATTGGGGGTACCGGAGAGTCCGGTTGAGACAGTCCCTTTGAACTTGATGCGGCTTATACCGTCGTAAGGAAATGAAGATTCTTTTTGCGTTTGCGCTGATGTCGGCGTTGTCGGGTCTTTCAGAAGTGACCGACGTAATAGACAGTACCGTTGTGGTGGCCTCGCGTGCCGGAAAAGACACTCCCGTTCCGAATGTCACGCTGGAATCGAAGGAACTTCGTGCACCCAATCCGTTGAATTCTCTTCCCATGACCCTTGGAATGATGCCCTCCGTCGTGGCGACCAATGAAGGAGGCACGGGTATCGGATATTCTTCATTGAGAATACGTGGCGTTCCGGGCTCGCAGACCATTGTGAGCCTTAACGGGATAGCCCTCAACGATGCCGAGGACCAGGAGGTGTTCTGGGCCAATATCCCATCGTTGGCGCACTATTTGGGCAGCGTTCAGATTCAACGGGGGCTGGGCACTTCCCTGTGCGGGCCGGGGGCGTTCGGGGCGGCGGTCAATATGGTTACAGGCGATCCGGGGCCGAGACCGTCCGGAGGAGCCTCCCTCTCGTACGGAGCATTCAGCACCTTCACTTCCGTGGCCCGCGTGGCGACGGGCCTTACTAAAAGCGGTTTTTTCGCAGAGGCGGCTTTTTCCTACAACAGCACCGACGGTTACAGGAAGGGCGCTTTCGGAAATGTCTATTCCGTGTATGCGAATGCAGGATGGAAAGGAGCGAAAGATATGGTGAAGGCCACTTTCCTTCACGGAAAACAACGCACGGGAATCACCTGGGAGGGTATTTCTCTTGAGCAGTACTGGCGGGACAGGAGGTACAATCCTGCGGAGGGGGATACTGACAACTACCGCCAGACTCATGCGCAGTTGAACTGGAGACACAGGTTTTCGGAATATTTTGACAGTGACCTGACTTTCAATTACACTGACGGATACGGATATTTTGAATACGCTCCGCGGCGGGACATTCAGGACAACCGGCTTCTGGTGTTCAGAGGCGAACTGAAGTACCACAACAGGGCCCTTTCCACTTCCGGAGGCGTGTATCTTTCAGATTATAAGGGCAGTCATTACGGCCGTCCCGATGGAGTGTCCGCCACCGATCTGTATTCCAACAATTCTTCCAAGCGTGAAGCTGATTTCTGGCTCCGGGCAGAATGGGCTCCCTGGTATATGCGGGGCTCAAGCCTTTATGCAGATGTCCAATTGAGAACTCTCAGGCATGAAATGGCGGGTCCTGACGAATACGGGCAGGTCCTGGCTTATGATGTGTCCAATACTTTCGTCAATCCCCGTGTCGGTGCGAACGTCAGACTGTCTGAAAAGAACAGGCTGTTCTTCTCGGCGGCTTACGGCCACAGGGAACCGGGACGGGCGGACATTCAGGCGTCGGCCGGGGTCAGACCGGAGAAGATGCTGGATTTCGAACTCGGCCACAGGTTTGACGGGGTGGTTTTCAAGAGTTCCGCCACGGTATTTGCAATGGAATATTTTGATATGCTGGTGGAGACAGGCCTTCTGAATGCCGGAGGATATGCGATCAAGGAGAATGTAGGAAATGCTTTCAGGAGGGGAGTGGAGTTCTCCGGTGAAATTGACATCAGGATTTTCAAAATAGAAGGGAATATCAGTATAAGCGGCAACAGGATAAAGGATGGCGCACATATAGCCTTGAGTCCCACGGTGGTGGGAATGTTGCGTTGGACACAATACCTGTGGCCCGGCGGACAGCTCGTTTTCGGCGGCAAGCTCGTAGGAGACCAGTATTGGTGCAATTCTTCCGATTCCGAATACAAGATTCCGGCATATTGTGTGTTTGACCTTTCTTTGAAGCATAATTTCATTTTTGTCCGCGGACTGTCCATCGGCGGATATGTGGACAACCTGTTCAACCATAAGTATTATTCATACGCTACCGCGTCTGGAATCTATCCGCAGCCCACGATAAACGCAATGTGCCGTCTGGCATATGAGTTCTGATTTTGCCGTTTAATGGATCACTGAATAATTGTTAGATATGGAATTCAAAGATGTGTTGAAAGCGCGTCACAGCGTGAGAAAATTCAAGGACGAGCCGGTTGACAGGGCTCTCATCGATGAAATGATCGAAGAGGCGTCCTACGCTCCGTCCTCAAAGAACTCCAAAAGTTCCGGATTTATGATAATTGAGGACAAGTCCGTTCTCGAAGCCATTTCCGCAATGCGGGACAGCGGCTCCGGACTTCTGGCCCGGGCAGCCGCGGCCATCGTGGTGCTGGGAAATACGGAGGCCACCGACCTGTGGCTCGACAATGCGGCGATAAGTGCCACATATCTGCTGCTGTCAGCGGCGGACAAGGGCCTGGGAGCCTGCTGGGTACACGTCAACGGCAGACCCCGTGTGAAGGCTGACCCCTCCCGGGGGACTGCTGAAGAGTACCTGCGGGAACTTCTTGGAATAAAGGACAATATGAAGCCTCTCTGTGTGATTGCTCTCGGATACGAGGCTTAGAACCTGTTTTTGGAATGACTGCCGTTATGAAACGCCGGACGGCTTTGCTCACCGTGCTGTTTTTCGCTGCCGTAAGCGGTATTGCGAAGGCTCCCGAGCATTATGGAGTGCAGGTTGTGAAGGAATATCCTCACGATACGGGCGCATACACCCAGGGATTGTTCTTCGATGGGGACCAGTTGTATGAAAGTACCGGACAATACAGGGAGTCAAGTTTCCGTAAAGTGGATCTCGACACCGGAAAGCCGCTCAAAAGTTTGAAGTTCGCGGACAAGTATTTCGCGGAGGGCAGCGTCATGCTCGACGGTAATCTTTACATACTGACCTGGACCAATAAAGTGGCCTTCATATATGGTGCGTCCGACCTTAAATACAAGAAGACATACTCATATCCCCGTGAAGGATGGGGCCTGACCACTGACGGAAAGAGTCTCATTGCATCGGACGGTTCGTCAAAACTGTATTTTCTTACCCGGGAATTTGCCCTTGAGCGCAGCCTTGACGTGAAAATGAACGGTCGTCCGGTCCGTTATCTGAACGAATTGGAATGGATAGACGGGAAGATCTGGGCCAACGTGTATATGACCGACGTGATAGTCATCATCAATCCGGAGAGCGGGGAGGTGGAAGGAGTGGTGGACTGCGAGGGTCTTCTGCCCGGGAAACTCAGAAAGCCATCCACCGATGTGCTCAACGGCATAGCCTGCCACGATGGCAGGATATTCCTGACAGGGAAGTACTGGCCACGCCTTTATGAGGTGAAACTGGTCAGCCGGAAGAAATAATCCCGCTTTTCATTTGCGGCGGCCCGAAATTTGCTATATTTGCAGTCGCAATCCTGGGGATGTTCTGGTTTTGACAGCAATGATCACGGGAAGTAAGCACGCCGGGAGTCGAAGGCCCTCCCGTTAATCTCAGTCTTCACCAAATTCAGTTGGCAACAACAACTACGCACTCGCTGCCTAATCGACCAAGTCGCTTGGCTTAATCCGAACCGCCAAGGCTGCGGTTCAGACGAGTATCCCACAGACTTTATGCCGGTTATGCGCTGATTCTGGGGTATCATTCAAACCGGATGCGCGTGAAAGACGCCTCTACGTCACGCAAAGATTCAGAGGATAAGTGAGGAGTCAGCCCGTCTTCCGGCGTCTCCGATCCGACAACCAAAGGAAGAATAAGCGTGTAGAAAGCTGTCTTGTGCGGTGTTTGGACGGCGGTTCGAGTCCGCCCATCTCCACAATTTACATTGTGTGTCAATTAATTACACATTTTACGCACAGATTTACGCACTAACTTTTTAAGGGTAGTGCGTAATTTATTTTACTATACTGTGCGTAACCGATTTTGAGATAAAACAACCCTCCGCAGAATCTTTCATCTACGGAGGGTCTTTCAGATTACGCCGGACTATTGCCGGGGGATTTTAGAAGCCGATGCCGCCTCCGGATTCGCCGCCGCCTTCGTCACCACCCTCAGGCTGTCCGCCCGGGTTGTTGTCCT
>JAZLLN010000065.1:0-126364 GCA_045598165.1 Candidatus Cryptobacteroides sp. | reverse complement strand
CATCATCAAGCTGGGAGTAGTCGTATGATACGATATCGTCCAGGAACGGAAGGTCGCTGTGCCTGGTTTCGCCGTTGTAGAGTTCCGGCTTGAGCATCCGTGCGAGCAATCCGGGAGTCGAGTTGTCGAACACGTTCTTGTAGACCATGCTGTATCCGGCCTTCGCCGCCTCGGCTATAAGCTGCATCGCCACGAGCGAGGTTCCACCCATCTCGAAGAAGTTGTCATCGACGCCCACCCGTTCAACTTTCAGAATTCTGGAGAAGATTTCGCAGAATGTCTTCTCGACATCGTTCTTCGGCGCGACGTATCCGACGGTCCTGAACTCGGGCATAGGAAGACGCTTGACGTCAGTCTTGCCCACAGGAGTCAAAGGCATCTCATCCAGACGGACAAATATGCCGGGGACCATATACGGAGTAAGCTTGACGGACATCTCCTCCCTGAGCTTCTCTTCGTATTCCTGAACGGGGATCCCCGCTACAGCCTCGTCAACGGTATAATAGCCGATGAGTTTGTCGATGCTGCCGAGTTTCTTTATGACAGCGACGCTCTGGCGCATTCCGGGATACTGCGACATCACGGTCTCGATTTCCCCGAGTTCGATGCGCAGGCCGTTCAACTTCACCTGATTATCGGTCCTGCCCATTATTATGACATTGCCGTCCTTCGTCCACATCGCATAGTCCCCTGTCCTGTAGATGCGTTTGCCCTGCCATTCTATGAATGTCTCGGCAGTACGCTCCGGCATATTGTTGTAGCCTCGGGCCAGGCCGATACCTCCAATGCAGAGTTCGCCCATCACTCCGACAGGAAGTTCGTTGCGGTCGCCGTCAAGTACCTGATAGGTATAATTGGTGAAAGGCTTGCCGACGTGAATCTCGCGCGTTCCGTTGAGTACTCCGGCACTGCTGCCCATCGTAGTTTCAGTGGGGCCGTAAGTGTTGATGATATATACATCCATCTTCTCCAGCTCTTCCAGGAGGGCGCCGGGGAGTTTTTCGCCTCCTGTCACAACACACTTCATCTGCTCCTTTACAAGCTTGTAATATTCATCGAACTCAAGATTCACTGCCAGACGGGACGGAGTGCCGCTGATTGTCTGCGTGCCCGTACGGCGGCAGAGTTTGACCATCTCCACGGGACTCATTATCTCATCCTCGTTCGCGAAGACTACGGTGTCACCGTTGAACACCTGCACGCCTATCTCTCCTACGGAAAGGTCGAACGACACGGTGGATTGGCAGAGTCCGAAGCGGTTGGCGTTGCTGTCGGAGCCGAAATTGGTGTCGCTCTTGTAGAAGGTCAGGAAGGATGCGGCTCCAAGATGCTCTATCATCACGCCTTTGGGCCGGCCCGTCGAGCCGCTGGTATATATCAGATATGCAAGATCGTGCGGATCCACCTTGACATCCAGGTTGCCGTCCGGCTGTACCGAAGCTTCCTCCAGAAGCCTTGCAATGTCAACGGCACGGCCCGGATAATCGGCGACTCTCTCTTCCGTGGTTATTACAAAACGTCCCTCGGAGTCTTTCAGTATGTATTCTATCCTGTCTGCAGGATAATCCGGATCCATAGGAATAAACGCTCCGCCGCATTTCATCACGGCGAACATGGCGGTAAGGTAATAGCTGCGGCGCGGCAGCAGGAGAACAACCCTGTCCCCCTTCCGCATACCTCTTGCAATCAGGGCCCGGGCCAGACGGTTGGCTTCAGCATTGTACTCGCGGTATGTCATATCGCGGTCACAGGCCATCAGCGCCAGGGCATCCGGGGTTCTGTCAGCCCAGCGCTCTATTCCTTCGTGGAAGGTGCGGACAGGGAATGACATATCCTCATTCACACTGTGCATAGCCTCGACTTCGAGCCGCTGGCGTTCACTCATTATGCTGACATTCTTCACCTTCGAACCCATATCGGCGGCAAAATGCTCCGCCACGGCCACTATGCTCTCCGCAAAGTGAAGAGCGAGTTCGCGGCTGTAAAGGGAATCGTCGTATTCGGCATCGACGCAGGGAACACCTTGGACGTTCTGTATGAAAATGCTGAACGGGACCTTGGCTCTGGACAGAGACATTGACGAACGCAGGACTTCTTTCCCTGCCACGCTGTAAGCGCTCATCACCCCCATCTGGTAGGCATAACTGGCGCAGCCCTTGAAATCATAGTCGGCGGCAATGCGAGCAAAAGGATAATTCTCGTGATCCAGGCTTCTGAAGAAAGCGTCGCTGACCTCCAGAACATATTCTTCAACAGTCTGGTCCTTTATATGTACGGCGCAGGGAAGTGTATTGACAAACATTCCCACGGTATTCACGACCCGTACATCCTGGCGACCGGAACTTATGAACGCCGTATAGACATCCTTTGTGTTCGCGAACCGGGACAGGGCATAGTTGAATGCGGCGAACCAGAAATGAGCCTGTGTCACACCTTTCGGCAGTTCAAGGCTCAGAAGGGCCTCAGGTATGGGGAAGACAGCGTGCTGCGGCAGTCCCGGCTCTGTGGAAGACTTGTCGGCAGGCACGTTGGCCGCAGACTCATACGTAGAGAACATTTCATCGAAGAAAGCCTTGCTTCCCTCCAGCCCCCCGCGTGAGGCTCTGTCATTCTGTCCTTCTGCAAAGCTCAGATAAGAGCAGGCCTCCACCTCAATCTCCCTGCCTTCCAGCACATCCAGGACCTGCCTGATGAAAAGGTCAAGCGAAGTTCCGTCTGCCACGAGGTGATGAAGGTCAAGCATGAGGAAAACCGGGCCATCAGGCACTGTACAGATTTCCGCGCGGAAGAGAAGGTCACGCTCCAAGTCGAAAGGACGCACAAAGTCCTGTCTGGTTCTGTCGATTTCCTCCGCACGTATTGTCCTGACGGGGACCTCGAGCCTGTCAACGTCACCGAGGCGCATCCGGACACCCTCGTCGGTCCGGATGAAATTGCAGTACAGCGCCGGATGGGCCGAGGCCACCTTCCTGACGGCGGAGCCCAATGCTTCGACGCTTGTTCCCCAGGGCAGTTCAAGCATCGTCGGGATATTGTACATCGTGGTATCCGGATTCATCTGGCAGTCCATATACACTCCCTGCTGCGGGAATGTAAGCGGAGCTTCGGACACGGCGGTTTCATTCCCGGACCTGCTTTCCTTGGACCCGGCAGGATCTCCCGGAAGGACGGCATCGCCATTCATCCACATCTTCAATATTCCGTTTTCTATGCTTTGCAGGGTCCCCGATTTCACAAGATCACGCGAATTGAGCGCAAGTCCGAATTTCCTGAAGATAAGAGCGGACAGCCTGATGCTTGAGATGGATGTCAGTCCCACATATCCCAGTTCATCTGTAATCGAAAAGTCTTCCGTGTTCACGACAGAGGCTATTATGGACTTCAGTTCCTCCTCCAGCGCATTCAGGGGAACGGCGGGCACATCTGCGGAAGAGCCGGCCTTTGACTTGGTCACCGGTTTCGGCAGAGCCTTCCTGTCGACTTTCTGGTTCACGTTGAGAGGAATTCTGTCAATCTGCATAATGACGGCGGGCACCATATACGGCGGTTTCCGTTCAAGTATGAATGCATTCAGAGCATTGATGTCGACTTCCCCGTCCGCCACGACATAGGTGGCTATGAATTTCCCGCCGCCAGGTTCATCGAATGCCTGTACCGTGACATCCCTGATGCCTTCATAATCGCGTATTGCTGCCTCAACTTCCTTCAGTTCTATACGGAAGCCGCGGATTTTCACCTGGCCGTCCTTCCTGCCCACGAATTCGATATTGCCGTCCTGACGGTAACGCACGATGTCCCCGCTATGATAAGCGCGTTCGCCGTTATAGATAAAGAAGGCCTCAGCCGTCTTGTCCGGATGGTTCAGATAACCGCGTCCCACCTGCTTGCCGACAATGACAAGTTCGCCTGCCGCCCCTACAGGGAGCCTGTGCAGGTGCTTGTCCATAATATAGCAGTCGGTGGAATCTGTCGGCATGCCGATAGGGATATTCGGTTCCCTCTTGAGAACAGGCAGCGTTGTGGAGAAGACCGTGCATTCAGTGGGGCCATAACCGTTGTGGAAGGTGTATCCGGTGGCCGGGTCCACGCTGACAAGTTTTTCTCCGCCTACGCTGAGATGCCTGAGCGAATGGTTTTCCGTATTCTGCAGGAACTGTACGCCCACTTGGGTGGTGATGAAACTGTGGGTGATGCCGTTGGCCTCGAAATAGTCATTGAGAGCTATGAGGTCAAGCCTGATTTCTTCCGGTATTATATGGACAGCAGCTCCTGCCGTCAGAGCAGGATACATATCCATCATATTGGCGTCAAAGCCGAATGAAGCGTAAGCCGCCACTTTATGCTCGGGCTTGAGCTCATAATAACGTCTGTACCACTTGATAAAGGCAACAAGATTCTGATGCTCGAGCATCACGCCCTTGGGCACTCCCGTTGACCCTGAAGTGTACAGCAGTATGAACAGACTCTGCGGCGAGAGCGGATTTTCGGGCAGTTCCCGCTTTTCTGCGCTTTCAAGCGCATCCGTCAGCACCACTTCCCCGTCATATTCATTTATGATGCGGCTGAGTTCCGGGTCAGCGATGAGAAGGGCCGCATCCGCGTCCTTCACCATAAAATCAAGCCGCTCCCGGGGATAGCTCGGATCGAGAGGCTGATAGGCGCAGCCTGCCTTCATTGCAGCCAGAGGCAATATGAACATATATTCATTCCTCGGTACAAGCAGGGACACGACAGGTTCGGTCTTGCCGCAACCCTTCACTTTTCCATAAATCAGACTGCCAATCCTGTCGGTCAGTTCGTCAAGTTCCCTGTAACTGTATTTCCTGTCCTTGAAAACTGCCGCAGTATTGTCGGGATATTGTCCTGCCGCTCTCCGGAAAAGCGACAGTACGGTCTCTCCCGCATCCTCCTCGACGGAAACAGGAGATTTCTTCGCATTGAAGGTGTCGAGAAGCGACAGCATGCCGTCATCACACAGGCTTACCTCGCATAATTTCTCCTTTACCGACAATTCCGTCACCACGTGCCGGACAGCATCGGCAAAGCCTCTCATCATATCTTCAGAGAAGAGGCTCGTGTCATACTGCACATTGATCACGCCGCCTGTCTCCCTGCTGCCTTCAATGAATACGGAGACAGGGAACTTGGCCTTCTGAAGTTCAAGCGCCTGTATCTTCAGTTCACCTTCGTGACATTCATATCCGCCGTGCAGACCGACCTGATAGGCGAACATAATATTGGCGGCATAACCGAATCTCTCCACGATACGGCCAAAAGGATAATTCTCATTGGCAAGGGTATCCACGAATGTCTCCGCTGTCTGACGCAGATATTCGCTCACGCTCTCCTGCGGATCGACATAGCTCACCAATGGCAGGGTATTGACAAACATGCCGAAAGAGCCGGACACTCTGAGATTGCTCCTGCCGTTGGAAATGGTGCAGATTCCGACAGTATCTTCAGCCGTATATCTGCTGACGGCAATCATTGTTGCAGCCAGATACAGCGATGCCGGAGTGATTCCAAGTTCCTTGCACTTGGCCTGTATCGCGTCAAGGTCCGTCGGACGTTTCACCTCGGCCTGCCTGTGACTGTCATCCCCGTCATATATGTCGGGAAGCAAGGCGGACGCCTCCTCTATCAAGCCAAGCCGCTCTGTAAAGAACTGCTCCGTAGCACTTTCTATCTTCTGGTCCGCGACGAAACGGTAGTAATCATATTTTTCTTTCTCCAGAACATTTCCATCAAGAGCCCGGCACAATTGCGAATAGAATATGTCCATTGAGCCGCCGTCCATGATGAGATGGTGGAAATCGGCCAGAAGGTGAATGGCAGACGGACTTTCCACGATTTCAAAACGGCAGAGAGGTCCTTTCTGCAAGTCGAAAGGACGGACAAAGGCTTTCTTCTCCCGCTCGAGTTCCTCTTCGGAGAGTTTTACTGACGGGATATCAAAGACAAGGCCGTCGACGGGACACTGATAAGCATTACCCTCGTCATCATACTGGAAATGCGTGCCGATGTAAGGATGTGCTTCCAGGACTTTTTCCAAAGCAGTCCTCAACCCGGCTGCGGTAACGCCCACGGGTATTTCAAGGCACACCGGAATATTGTATTGAATGTCTTCCGGATTGGCCGCACACTCGGAATAGACGCCAAGCTGGGAGAATGAAAGAGGCGCTGACTTCCCCGCTTTGCCATCCGGAACCTCATCCTCCATTTTCCGCACTTTCGGGGCAAGTTCCCTGACGGTAGGATAGCGCAGGATGTCACGGACGGAAAGACTGGCGTTCATACGGCCGTTCACATAAACGGAAAGACGGATTGCAAGCAACGATGTCAGACCGACGCTGATCAGATTCGTCGTGACGCCGAAATCGGCATTCCCCACAATCTCCGCCACGATATCGAAAAGAGACTGTTCCACCGGATCAGCCGGCATGATTCTTTCCTTATCCGCAAGTTTCATATCGGGCTGCGGCAGAGCTTTCAGATCGGTCTTGCCATTGGGGGACACCGGCATCTTTTCCATCTCCACAAAGATGGTGGGAATCATATAATGGGTAAGGCTCCTGCCCATCTGCTCCTTGAGACGGTCTGCCAGATCCGGGTCGGATTCCGAACCGGAAGCCGGGACAAAGTAAGCCACAAGATGATCGTGGCCGTCCACGTTCCTTATCATCACCACCGCCTCCTTTACCTGCGGCTGTCTGCCCAGAACGGTTTCCACTTCACCCAATTCGATTCTCAGGCCGTTGAGCTTTATCTGGTTGTCCTTACGGCCGAGAATCACCACTTCCCCTTCAGCATTCCAATATGAATAGTCACCCGACCTGTAGCATCGTTCACCGCGATATTCTATGAATGCCTCCGCCGTCTTGTCCGGCAAGTCATTATATCCTGCAGCAACTCCGGGACCTCCGATGAGGAGTTCTCCCGTCACACCGACCGGCAGTTCGTTAAGGTCTTCATCCACTATATATTCCCTGACATTCAGCAAGGGCCGCCCTATCGTAATGCAATCCGAATGTGTCAGCTCCTTGCCGTTGCAACTGACGCTTATCTCCGTAGGGCCGTATGTGTTGAACAGGCGCGCGGCTGGAGCCAGCTCCTTGATCCGGGGCAGCAGGGTCGGAGGATACTTCTCTCCGCCGAGTACGATGAATTTGCATTTCGCCAGCGCCCTCTGGAAATCCGGAAGGTCCAGAAACATCTTGAGGCGCGAAGGCGTACCGCTGAAACCGTCCACGCCCGTTTCTTCCATCAGTCTTGCCAGGGCCGACGGGTCATTCACCTGGTTCTCGTCGGCAAACACGAGCGTCATGCCGTTGAAAAGAGAAGAACCTATCTCTTTGAGCGAGAGGTCGAAACTTACGGTTGTGATGCAAAGCATAGTCTTGCAGCCACTCACCAATGCATGGAAATGCCGGTTCTCTTCATGATCGGTAAGGTAGTTGCAGATACCGATATGACGGAGCATCACACCCTTCGGGCGGCCTGTGGAACCGGAAGTGTATATGAGATATGCAAGGGAGCCGCTGTCCTGCCTGATGCCGGGATTCCGCAGCGCCGCGTCTCCGGAATGCCCGGAAAGCAAATCTTCAACATTGAGGGCACGTTCACCGTATTCGGCCATCTTTTCTCCGGTGGTGATCACGAAACGCGCATGGCTGTCCTCGGTAATGAGTCTGATGCGATCTGCCGGATAATCAGGGTCACAGGGTATATATGCGGCCCCCGCTTTCATGACACCGAACATTGCAATCAGGTGCCAGCTCTTTCGCGGAAGCAGCAGGCATACACGGTCACCGGGCATTACGCCTCTTTCGATGAGCGCATGTGCCAGGACATTTGCCTTTCCGTTGAACTCACGGTAGCTCAACGTCTCGTTGCAAGCAATGATTGCCGTAGCGTCGGGGGTCTTTTCCGCCCAGTATTCAATGCTGTTGTGGAACAGAGGGAAACGTATGGCGGAAGGATCCAGGCAACTCTGGCGCAGAGCGGCAAGCTCCACCTCCTGCCGCCCGCTCATTATCGACACGGAAAGCAATCTGCTGTCGGGTTCTTCGAGGAAACGGGAGACAACTGCGTCAATGGACTCCGCAAACCGGCCTGCAAGATCGGAAGAATATTTCGCCGAATCGTAATTTATCACGATGGCGGGCCTGTCTTCTATCCTGTGTATCATTATGGTAAGGGGCGCGGCATGGCTGTTCGTGCGTATGGCTTGAGCCTTCACCTCCCGGCCCTGCACATGGTAGGCATTGCCGAGAGTCCCATACTGATAAGAGAAATGGACATACTGCCTGATTCCATAATCATTTGATATGGAGGCGAAGGGATACTCCTCGTGCTCACGCGTCTCCACAAACATATTGCGGATGCCGCAGATGAAGTCGCGCACACTGACATCCTCAATCCTGCAGACCAGGGGCAGAGTATTTACAAACATGCCCACGACTCCCTTGCTCAGCGGATTGAGACGGCCGTTGCTGATGGTCGTCATACACAGTTCCCTTGTGTTGGCATAGCGGCTGAGCGTGTAGAAAGCCGCCGCCATAAACAGAGCGGACGGTGCCGTTCCAAGCGCTTTTGCCCTGGACATGACGTCCGGGGCACTGACGAACTGCAAGCGCTCCTCGTGGCCGCCGTCTTCACCGCTCAGGTCGCCGGGAAATTGAGTCGATTCAATCCCTCCTCCGAGCAATTTGTCATAGAAGGCCTTGTGGTCAACAGTGTCAGCCTGCTGTGATTCCGCGAATTCCACATACGAGTGCGGCTCCGGAGAAGGCTCCGTGCCGTCAACGGCGGCACATATTTCATTCATCAGGATATCAAGAGACGCACCGTCATACACGAGATGATGGAAATCCATAAGCAACACCGCTCCCGATGGAGAAGCCAACACCTCTGCCCTGTAGAGAGGGCCATGTTCGATGTCAAAAGGCCGGATGAAAGCCCGTTTCGACGCCTCGATTTCATCGTCTTCCACAGTCGTGACCATAAGCTCGGCCTCACATCTGTCGGCAAAGACCTGCATGGCGCGACCATCCCTGACCTCAAAATGAGAGAACAGCGCAGGATGGCATTCCATCACTTTTCCCACAGCCGCAGCCACGTCTTCGGGGGCCGGGCCGAGAGGGAAAGAGACAAGTTTGGGATTGTTGTACTGGAGGTTCTCCGGATCCAGGACACAATCGATGTAGACACCTTGCTGGGCACAAGTGAGGAATGAAGCCTTGCTGCTCATAAAATTATTTTTTCAGGGAATTACCTTATTGCGAACATTCTGTCGAAGTGGGTGACCCTGAGTACTTCCATGATGTTCTCGTTGACACCCAGGAGCGTAACCTGCTGCCCTTTGGCCGCACTGGCCTTGCGGAGCCGGAGAAGCACCCTCAAGCCTGAACTTGCTATGTAATCCAATGCATTGCAGTCAATGGTTATCGGCTTTGAAGCCAAAGCTTCGAGTTCCTTTACCGAAGGTTCCGTCTGTTCGGCCGCCAGAGTGTCGAAGCTGCCGCTCAGTATGGCAACGACGTTTTCCGGGTTGTTTTGAATCGTGATTTCCATATTTTCAATTATTACTTGTTTCTTTTTCTATAAACCGCAGACAGAGCATCGTGATGTCATCGCTCTGTTCCGCACCGGTGGAATGTTGCCTCACACTGCCCAGCACACTTTCGATGAGAAGCCGCGCGTCCGGGACGGCGGTCCTGCCTATCGTTTCATGCAGCCTCTCCCTTCCGTATTCATGGCCACCCGTATCCATTGCCTCCGTCACTCCGTCAGTAAACAGCAGCAGGGAATCCCCCGGCAGCAGCGTGAACGAACCCGAGACGTATTTTTCTTCATCCCAAACACCCAGAGGCATATTTTCTGAAGCCGGAAGGTCATCCACCTTGCCATCCCTCACGAGAAGCGGAGCATCGTGGCCGGCATTCACATACTCCAACGATCCGCTGCCCAGATCAAGGCAGCCCATCCAGAACGTGACAAAGCGGCATTGCTCGTTGTCCGTACACAACGAAACGTTTATATGCCTTACAGCATCGGCCAAAGGCATGTCCGCAGCCACACTACGGAAAAGATAGTGAGTCGCTGACATGAACAGGGAGGCCTGCACACCCTTGCCACTGACGTCACCGATGCAGAAATACAGCCTGTCACCGGTAAGGAAATAGTCATAAAGGTCCCCTCCGACTTTACGAGCCGGGTGAAGACAAGCTGAAAGCTCTATCCCCTTCCGCTCCGGAAAAGGAGGGAAAACATGCGGTACCAGCCCGCGCTGGGCTCCGGACGCGAGCCGCATCTCATTCTCCATGACCGCATTCTCCTTTTCGGTCCGCCGCTGCTCCGCAATGAAAGGATTCGCCACATACCGGACAGTTAACCTGATGGCCAGGAAAACAACAATGAACATCAGGATAAAGGTAAGAAGCAGGAAAAGCATCGCCTTGTTGACACTCCTGTCTATTATCCTTCTGTCAGCCGAAAGAACCACCTTCCATCCGATATGATCAATGACGCTCTCCCTGACTATCATGTCCTCGGGCGCCAGCTTCAGTATATAATCATCAGGCGCAACAACCATGGTGCCGTTTGCCTTGTAAATGCTGATGTCTATGTCTTTCCGCAATTTGTATTCAGTGACAAAAGAAGTGAGATATCCTTCCAAAAGAGCGGAATACAATACACCGAAACGATTGCCGTCCTCACCAGTCAACGGCACCATATAACAAATGATGTTCCGACCATTCGTATATTCCCCGCTGAGTTCATCCCATACAGGCATCCCCTCCACATAACAATTCTGCCATTTGTCGTCACTTGCGAGTTCCACTCCGTTGATGTATGTACCCAGACTGACAGTTCCGCTTGTGTCATATCGGGCGAAACGCTCATAATATCCGTCTACGCCCGGAGAATGCTCCCTGTCGAAGACTATTGACACTCCCCGGACATCATCAAGTATGCCGACGCTGCTGCAAAGAAGAGAATCCAATTCAATCCCTCCGGAAAGCATCTGAGGGGCCATAGTCGCTATCGCACCGGTCGAACTCTCCACCCTGAGCAGCCTCTGCTCCATAATGCGGGTAATGGAAACAAGATCATCGGAGATACGTTCCTGCAGAATCCCCTCGATATCCTTTCTGACCCTGCCTGCGATTATCAGCGACGCAAGAGCGGACACCAGAAGGACTGCCGCAGTTACAAAAACAGTCATTCTGATCGGGAGACCGCCTTTGGTCATTGTCTTCATTGAAACCATATCATCACAAAAATAAGAATTATTCGGCAGAAAAATCGCTGATACCGGGTATCTTTCCGAAGTTCTTATTATTTTTACGGAGAACTGCACGGAAGAATCATGAAACGCAAACTTATCCTGGACTCAATGCTCCTGACAGGAGCCGCCATGGCGACAGCCGCATGCGCCGACGGGCAGAAGGCCGTTCAGACCAAGCCCAACGTGGTATTCATTCTGGCCGACGACCTCGGCTGGGGAGACCTCAGCTGCTACGGACAGACAAATTTCCAGACCCCCAACATCGACAGGCTGGCGGGTGAGGGATTGCGTTTCACACAGTGCTATTCCGGCACTACGGTCAGCGCCCCGTCACGTTCCTGCCTCGTTACGGGAACTCACAGCGGGCATACCGCCATCCGCGGCAATGTGGAGCTGGCTCCGGAAGGGCAGTTCCCCCTGCCGGCGGATGCCGTGACCATCTTCCACGACCTCAAGGCCGCAGGCTACACCACCGGAGCGTTCGGCAAATGGGGTCTCGGCTTCGTGGGGTCCACCGGCGATCCGCAGAAGATGGGGGTGGACAGATTCTACGGTTTCAACTGCCAGCTGCTTGCCCACAGCTATTATGCCGACCACATCTGGGACAACGAGAACAGGGTGGAGCTTGCGGACAACTGTGACAGCGTGCCTTACGGGGAGGGCAGCTATATCCCCGACCTCATCCACGAAAAGGCGCTTCAGTTCCTCGACGATGCGGCCAGGGACGGCAAGCCCTTCTTCATGTGGTATCCTACCACGATACCCCACGCGGAACTCATAGTCCCCAAGGACAGCATCATCCGGAGATTCGTCGGCAAATATCCCGAGACTCCCTTCCGCGGTTGCGACCAGGGCATGCCGGGCTTCCGCAAGGGAGGATACTGCTCGCAGGAATACCCCCACGCCACTTTCGCCGCAATGGTCACCAGACTTGACGTATATGTGGGACAGATTGTCGCGAAGCTGAAGGAACTCGGCGTCTACGACAACACCATCATCATTTTCGCATCGGACAACGGTCCGCATCTCGAGGGAGGCGCCGACCCCGACTTCTTCAATTCCAACGGCCCGTGGAGAGGGTACAAGAGAGATGTCTATGAAGGCGGCATCCGGGTTCCCTTCATTGTCAGCTGGCCGGGGCACGTCGCGAAGGGCGGCAGGACGGACTTCATGTGCTCGTTCTGGGATTTGATGCCGACTCTCCGGGAAATCAACGGCCAGGCCGTTCCGGACGACATGGACGGGGTGAGCCTGCTTCCGCTGCTGGAAGGACGCAAGGGGCAGAAAGAGCACGATTATCTTTATTTCGAATTCCAGGAGCTGAACGGCCGTCAGGCCGTTCGCAGAGGCCCCTGGAAACTGGTTCATATGAATATTCGCGGCGAGAGGGATTACTTCGAACTGTACAACATAGATGAGGACCCTTCCGAGACACAAGATTTAATTCAGAGATATCCGGACAAGGCCGGGGAGCTTAAAGTCATCATGACCGAGGCTCACGTTCGCAATCCATATTTCCCCGTCCTCAAAGGTGAAGAGTATTCCGCTCCCGGTCAGTGAATCGTGGGCATGGACTGATTCACCCAAATCAGTTTGGATGTGTCGTATCCCCTTCCGGATGCCACATCGAGTATCTGCTTCAGAACGTCATCCGGAACCTTGGGATTACGGGAGAGAATCCAAAGATACTTCGGGCTTCCGGATCCAATCAATGCATAGTTGTAGTCTTCACTCAGCATCATCACCCTGTAGTCCGAATAGAACGGGCCGAAGAATGAAACCCTCAACAGCCCCGCCGTATCCGTGAGCTTGGCTTTTCCTACGGACGTCTTGAACCTGCCGTTCTTGAATCCGCTGTTGGTAACGGTGATTGTTCCGTCAGGGTTGAGTGCATACTGCGCTTTCGCGTGAGTGAGGTCACGTTCAAAACTGTGATCGTAACGGGCAATTTCATACCATGAACCGAGATAGCGATCGAGGTTGATGGACTTGACGGTAGAATTGTCAACCTTCTGCGCGCAGCAGGAGAAGGGAACAAGACAGAGAAAAGATGCTGCCAAAATGCTCATAACACTTTTCATAAACCTTTGTTTTTAATTGTTAAACATCCGCCTTCGCGAAGCCGTCATCAGGCTGTCGGTCCGACAGTGCAAATGTAGCATCGGACATCCCGGAATATCTATTGATTGCGTGACTATTTTTCAATATCTGATATTGAATCTATCAATAAACTTATTTTGTTCGGGACATTTCTTTTGATTAAGAACTTGTATTGAAATGGTTGAAGAACTTGATTATTGGAAATTATTCTTGTATTTTGGTCCCGGGAAAAATCAGACATTTCAAAACATGTTCTGATTTCGAACAAATATTTAAATTTATGAAAAGAATATTACTGTTTTTACCGGCCATTCTGGCGCTGTCCTTCATCTCATGTTCAAAAAATGAAGATGTTCCCGTCGAGGAAGGTATAAAAATGTCATATACCAACAGAACCCCTTATTCGGAATCAAAGCCGGAGAGTGGGAAAAAGGGGGAATATTCATTCACGACCTCCGCAATGAGGCTCAACTTCTTCGGTTCAAAGCACGAAGAGTGTTTTCAGTTCTCCGTCGACTTCCCTGCCGATCACAAGAAATACAGAGCGGCATATCTTACTTACACAATGTGCGGATGGGGTGAAGGTCCTGCCGACTGGGATATGACCACCATCATTTCCATCAAAAACAAGGCGGATGGGAAATGGTACGAATTCGTCCGCGGCTTTACACCATACGGAGGAAGTTTTTCCGCAACCTGGTCAAAAAACTATTATCTTGACATTTCCGAGTTTCTCCCGATGATGGAGGACAGGACTGATTTCAATATCTACTACTGCGGATGGGACGCCACTGACAAAAAAGCACATGCAGTAAAGCTGGGATTTGATTTCTTTGAAGGCACTCAGGAGAAAAACACAATTTTCACGGCCAAGGTATATGACTCATCCGAGAATTCAATTCCGGAATACAGGAGATGCTGGCCATACGGATGCGACGGATATTCCATCGAGGACAATTCCCGCCTGGGTAAACGGACAGTCAAAATTCCGGCAGGGGTGAAATCCGCGGAGGTACGCGTCGACATCACAGGCCACGGTATGGATCCGGGAGTCTTCCCTAACAGGAAAGGATACACGACCCGCAACGCCGCCGAATTCGATTACAATTACTACACTGTGATTTTCAACGGCAAGGAACTCGACAAAAGAGGCTACATCTTTGAGTCAAACGAAGACAATTACAAGCAGGCCGGCACATATTACTATGACCGCGCCGGATGGGGACCAGGAAAAATGGCCAATGCCCAGTATTGGGAAATTACAAACATTCCGGCCGAAGGTACGGAAATCACTTTGGATTTCAATCTGGAGGAATTCAAGTCCTATATCAACGATCCTAACACCGACAGCAACGCATATTACATCATAGAAACTGACATTTTCGGATTCGATAACTAAGAACCTGTTTCAATCTTTCGGCGGCATCTATTGATTTGTGCAATTGACAGTATTGAAAAAAAGTATGAAAACGTAGCGGCGCCAGGCAGCCCGGGTGCTATCTTTGCATCAAGATCAAAAACCTTACGGCCATGAACAATCAAAATGACAATGAAAAGGAAAAAGTCTGAATCTGCTCGGTTTGCGGATACAGTCACGAAGGCCCTGAACCGCCGAAAAAATGCCCGGTCTGCGGAGTTGCGCGGGAATACTTCGATGAAGTGAAATAAAACTACAAAAAAGCCCGAAGCGACAGCTTCAGGCTTTTTTGTAGACCAAACGGTCCGGGAATCGAACCTTTGGATTACTCGTTCCACCTGTGTGGCACTAACACCGGAGGATGTGTCGGAACGAAGCCTTCCGGCATAGGAGTACCGTGGTTGGAAAGAGTGTCGGCGGCAGGTTGTGTCTCAACTTGTTGGGTGCCACTCTCCTGCGACACCGACCTTGCGGCGCCACAGGATGTAGCGCTCATCGTCAGAGCTATTGCCGCTGATATTTTCAGAGTTTTATTCATAATTTCATTTAAATCATCCATTGGTTATAGCTGGAGGGACCTGGCATTGGAAACAATATGAGAAGGTCTGTCAGAAATGATGTAGACAACAACTTTAAGTTCATCGGTATTCCACTCCGGCTGCGCAGTGAAACTGAAATTCACGCTGTCCCTGTCTCCATATTGTTTTATCCCCAAAGAATCCCCGCTGTAGTTTTTCTGTAAAAAAGCACGAAGGACATTTTCGTGAATATATTCGCTTCCGCCGCCAATCTGCGGCACCTTTATGCCGTCTTCCAGAACCATCGCCCCTATTGAATACGTACCTGCACTTAAGTAATCAACGGTTACCTCGATTTTATAGGTTCCGTTGTCCTCACTGACTTGAACTGAGATATCGCAGTCAGTGGGAACACCGGAAAGTGAACGCTCCGCCAAAGATGCGAGTATATCAACCGATGAAACGGAGGTGCGAAGTTCCGGGTCAAAATTGATAATGGCAGTGGGGAAGGATGATATGCTGAATTTATCTACCAGATAATCCGAAGCCTCGCAAGCCATTTCGTCGGAATAATGCACCGCTATCGGAATTACTCCTGAGCAACTGTCGGACAGTTCTGCGATTGCCGTAGCCATTTTGGGGCAATTGACGCACCAGGTGGCCGTAAAATCAAGTACAAGAAAGTTTCGCTCCGATGTATCCTTTTGCGGGACTACGGGCTCAATTGATTCTTCCCAAGGAAACTGGCGTTCAAGTTGGCCGACGCAAGACGAGAGGGCGAATGCAAATGTTATGGCCGCTGCAATCAACAACGTAAGATAATGTCTTTTCATAGGCTAAAATCGATAAGTTAGTTGAAGGCTGCCCCCGGTAAAGGCCGGCTGATAGCGGCATACTCCGCCGGAGCATACCATACCCTCTCGATGACGGCCATAGCCGGCTGCAAGACGGAAAGCCCCACGGCTGAAACTCGCACCAAAGTCGTAATAGTGAATCCCTGTGCTTCCGTGATTGTACATATCGGATGCATAAATACTCCACGACGGAGCGAAACTTATCTCAAGCAATCCGGCCATCCAATCCTTCTGCATTTCCCGGGAATACAGATACTGCATCTCACCGCGAATCGAGCATGTAGAGTTTATGTTGTACAAAAAATCCACAACAAAAACATTTTGGGCAACAGTAGCAAACCTGTCTCCGTGAGTGGGTGAGGACTCCTGAATACTCACGAAAAAAATCATTTTGAAACTCCGGTTGAATCTTTTCTCAATATCTACATTTATATCACGGTATGCAAGGCGGGAGTATTCCCAGTTGGAAAGCGCCTGGGGAAGTGCATAAAACATTGAGCCCCCCACGTGCAATTTCATTCCATAGCGCCCACCGATGACTGTTTTCTTCCTGAAATTGTAAAAGAGGTCGGCCTGTCCTCCGAATTCACCGTCATCGATGGGAACATAAGGATTGAGACTTGCGAGCATATAGGTCTGCTGCTGGCAGAGCGCAGGAATATAGTTCAGTGTATTGTTTACTGTCACGGCCTCGTGAGTGCGGTACATAAGATGCTGCATATTGCTCAGACGGCGCAGTGACATATTGGCAGAGAATGCTCCGCGGGTCCATCCGGTCTCCAGAAGCTGCGCGTTACCACTTTTGAGACTATATCCGTCGTTTTGCCGATATAGTTTATCAGTATGGAAATCCCTCCCCTTCCATATGTATTCAAATCTTGCAAAAAAGCCCCCCGCCGACAGGCTCGCTCTTGCCGAATATGAGTTGACATTCTGCGGAATCCCGAATTTATCCTTTGCGAGAAGCTGCAACATATCGGGCACATCACGTTCATAGCGGTGTAGGAAACTGCCTTCCACAAGAAGAGAAACCGCCGAAGCGCCAATGACTTTTGAAAGGTCCAGTCCAATATCCGCTCCTGTGAGAAAAGTAGAAGAAAGCCCGCGGCAGTAACGTGGCAGTCCGGCCATTGCGCTGGCTTTGACTATCCCGTCGCGGCTGTTGAAGGCCGCACGCACGCCAAGAATGGAATTGTTGATTCCCAGTTGACGGTCCTCCCACGAGCGGAGCAGCAGACCGCTGCCATACTGTTCGTAGAAATTACCGCCAAGGATATCAAAACTATTGGTCTTGTAACGGATATAGCCCATTGGAAGTCCAAGGCCCTTGAGCTCGTTCCGGTAGCCCCTTAGTGGCATAGGATAATACTCCGCCTGCAGGCCGGCATCGATGTGCGTGGATGTCAGGTCGAGTCTCAGATAATTGTTCGACCCCCAACCGGGTGAAGCCAAGCTGCCAATGGCGTCATCTTTCACATAAACTGCAGAGTTTGATTCTATGCTGCCCGTCACTTTCACGGACGAAGTGTCGGTGAAAGCGACAAGCAGCATAGCTAATATCGCAGGTAATGTCATTCTGCTATCTTCTTAAGTTGGGAGAAGATTTCTTCTTCCCCTCCCGGAAGATAACCCACGTGGCTGTAAACCAGTTTGCCGCTTGCATCATATATCAGCACATAGGGGATGCTGCTTACATTCAACTTACGCCGGAGTTCGGCATTGGAGTCAAAGAAGAAATCTATCCCGTCCCATCCCCTGGCAGAGGTATAGGTCCTGGCTTTTGAAATGGCTCTGGCATCGTCAATGCTCACGGCTGCATAGCGGAAGTCAACATCTCCCCTCCAGTCTTCCAACACTTCCGAGACGGCATCAAGTTCCTGTATGCAGGGTTTGCACCAGGTCGCCCAGAGTGAAACGACAGTGGGCTTGCCGGCAAGGCAGATTGTCTTGGCCGAGACTTTGACGCCCTTCATATTTTCCACCGTAACGTCCGGAATGGACTGAGCATGGAGCTGCACTGCCGATGTGAACAGCAGCAGTGCAGTTAGTACCAACATAGATTCTCTTTTCATATTATCTTCTCTCCATAAGTACAGGCGGATGCAGAGGAACATTTTTCTTTTGCGCCTGTGCTCCATATGCTTTGGTGTTAGTGTATGAGTGAGCGGCCTCTTCTCTGCGTCCCTTGGCATCAAACTCAACGAACGTTTCGTAATCGTAAGTCCAGCTGTCGCCTTCGGAGAAGCGCATTATCTTCTTGTAGATGGCTTCACGCGAAGGAGCGTTGAAATACCCGCGATTGTAACGCATAATACTATTCTCTGTTGAGCGCCATACTCCCTTTGAGTAGGTCCCACCTCCTTCGAAAATTCCAACCTGACCGGAATAGCGGCTGTCATTGAGGAATGTCTTCCAACGGATGGTTTCCGGGTCATCGGTAAAATCTATGTTCTCCCAGAACCCGTATGCCAGCGTTTGCCATTGTTTTCTGTTTGCTATCCAGTCTGAAGGGGCCGAACCTTCGTAACTGTACTCGTCGTCTAGCTTTCCGAATCCGTGTCCTGCAGCCTCGTGACGCAGTACGTCGTCAAATTCGGAGAGCGAAGTCTGAAGCGGCACAAACGCGATTGTTTCGTTGGTTTGCGAGATGTGGTTAGTACCCGCATAGACGGCATGATTGACAAGAACTACGATTGTTGTCTTTGTCAGATCGACCGAAGGAATGTTATCTCTGACGAAGTTTAAGATTCTGTCGAGATCGCCTCCGACACGGGTTTCCTCTCCGAAGATGGTGGAGAACTTCGTGATTCCACCGATGAAATCGTTCCTTGAAACAGCGTTTATGCTCCATACATTGAAGCGGTTGCGCAGGCTGTTGTATGGCTCGACGGCGAAGAATGCCTCCATCGCACGGTTGGCATAAGTCTCGAATAACTTCTGGTCCTTGTCGGCAAAAGCATCTCCGGTAATCACAATGTCAATGCCATTGCCAACGGTTGCGCTTTGAAGCTTGATTACCTTTCCGTCTGCAGAATAATCCTTTGACTCGTACTTCTCGTCTATGCCGGTGCCATCGTCGAATGTAATTTCAGCCTTCTGACCCACAGGAGCGGTATTGGCGTTGTCAACAAAGTAGCCTGTGTAATTGAAGTATGAAACACCCTGCACTTTGTTCATTTTCTGTATCGTTCCATAAGCGCGCTCGACATACACCAATATACGGAGATTGGCCCGATTGCATTGTGAAGGAATCTGTCCGCTGTACTTGAAAGGAACAATACTGTTGTTCGAACTGAGTGTGAACTTGTCTCCCGTGATCTCAGAGAAGGCGAGACGTACGATGTTGTCGTGCTTGAAGCCAGAAACCCAGCCGTTCCTGACATCCTGCTGCCCGCTAATAATGTTGTCCTCGAGAAGAAGAGCGGTTATCTTATAGTCACCTTTCTCGTGTATGTATAGATTAACGTCGAGATTAATGGTGTTGCCGTTGATCTCCGAGATGAATTCAATGCCGGAAGATGTACCGTAAGCCTTTTCGGTCTCTTCGGATACAGGTTTGATATAAGATGCTTTATTATCAACCAGGGCGCGACCGTCGACAATTCCCGTTGGATAACTTGAAATACGGTAGGCCGATACCATCTTGTCGATTTCTGCGAAACCAAGGTCGGAAGATGTCGGGTGGAATGCCGCTATCTGGAACTTGTCGCCGAGAATTTCCTTGACGTAGTCCCATTCCTCTGCCATAGCAGGACAGTACTGGCACCAGGTGGCGGTGAACTTGAAACCGACGGAACGATGGTAGAAATTCTTGTTTTTCCAGATATCGTCCTCATCGACCTTTTCCATTTGGGTTACGGTGACAGGGACACAGTTTTCGTTGTCATTGCACAGGACAATGACTCCGGAACGCTCCACGTAATCGGGGTTTGCCTGCGCTTTGAAAGTATATGTCGTGGTAGTAATTTCATCGGCTTTAGCAACGTCAGTGCCCGTGACGGAAATCCAATCGGGCATCGATGAGATTTTATGTCCCATTCCTGCAACCACCTTGACTTCAAATTCAGCATTTTCGTATGAAAGTGATACTTCAGTAGGGGAGACTACAAAGACGTCGGATACGTCGCCCTGACCACCCTTTGCCGGCTTGCCGGTGAGAGACAGCCACTGGTCCCCATCGTTGAATGTCCATCCCCAATACTGGTACTCGTCAGAATTGTCGGCGGCCCAATTGTTCAGGGCATCGAGGGAATTGATGCTTGGAATGCCTTCCCTGTTGTAATAGAGCGGTTCCGTGAATGTCTCTATTCCATTGATCTGGTCTGCTGTAAGGGCGAAACAGTACTCTTCGTCTCCCAAATCTATGCCTTTCTTGATGCCCAGTTTGGCTTGGGCATCGTAAAGCCAGTAGCAATTAAGAACCTTGGACATAGTCATACCCGCAATTCCACCCTTGTTGCCGCTGAATGACTCCGGGGTAAGGATATTGCCGACATTTACGCAGTTTTGCACATACAGGTCTTCATTGCCGGAGGAATGTCCGAATATTCCTCCGATATAACCCAGTTCAGCATATACTTTGCCTGAATTGATGCAGTTGGCAATCTTGCAGGTAAGATTTCCTCCGCAAATGCCACCGATAATACCGCTGCCTTCAATATCTCCGCAGTTGGAGCAGTTGTAAACCAATCCGCCCTCGCCTATGCCAACCACTCCTCCTCCATAGGTGGTGGCCTTGATTGTCCCGAAATTAATGCAGCCGTCTATATCAACGAAGAAAGCAAATCCTACAATGCCACCTATACTGTCGTATCCTTCGACCGTTGCATAATTACGGCAACCCGAAATCTTTGATCCACCTTCTTCAAAACCTCCTGCAATACCGCCAACTTCTGAATAATTGCCATTATAGGAAGACGTCACCTCTCCGTAAGTGGTACAGTTCTCGATGAGAGAGGAAAATTGGGGACAGCCTGCGATCATTCCCACATACCTATTTGAGGAAGTTACCGTTCCACTTACAGTAAGGTTCCTAACAGTTCCTTTCAGATAACCAAACAATCCCGCCTTCTGTTTGTCGGTATCTACATACAGATTACTCAATTTGTGCCCGTTTCCATCAAGGACTCCGCAGAAAGAGTCTTTGCCTCCAATCGGGGTCCAACTCTTGCCGTTCTTGGAGCAGACAGGGGAGAGGTCAATGTCGTTTTCAAGCTTGAAAACAGCGGTGTTGGCGTCTATCTTCTTTCCTTCAGAATTTCTGACGTTCGTATTGGCATTGACGGAGGAGGTCATCGTCAGCAAATCCGGAAGATTCCGTATAAGTAGTGGCGAAGCCTCGGTGCCGCTTCCTTCAAGAGCCACGCTCGGTTCCATGCCATCGTCCAGCTTTACATAAAACGGGGTAAGGGCGTGAACTTTTGAACGCTCTATTGTGACATCAGAGGTCGTAGAGCATGTCATAGAGCCGGTCCGAGTGAAAATCTTCAACGTAAAACCTCCCCGATAAGTTTGGGTCGGAAGTACTAAGTAAAAATCCGTAATTTCATTAGGGTCAATCAGTAGGCCTCCCACATCAAGAGTTACGCTACCTGAACCCCCGGAGCCCATTTTCAAAGAAGGCTCATCGGTGAAGCCGACATCCACGGATGCAGGACCGCATACGGAGATATTCTTGTCGTTGGCAGTAAATCTGATAGAATCCACTACTTGATGTCCCTTGAGCTGCACCTTGATGGTGGAGCACAGATTTTTGAACTGCATCATCCCCGAAGTCGGCGCCGCCACCATCGGGTAACTGTCTGGTCCGAAAGAGTTTTTGACGTAGGTCTGTCTCTTCGGAAGATCCAGATTTATGCAGGTTCCATTTTGGGATGCTGCGTCGATTGCGGGATACAGGGCCGTCCATATTTTTCCGCTGGCATTTCCGGAAAAAACACCGAAGTTTTGTCCTTCGCCTCTTTCCAAACTGAAATCCACGGCACCTGAACTGCCGTCAAAAAATACGGCAATCTTGTCTTCTGACTGCCAAAGAGTCTTCCAACTTCCGTCGAAAGAGCTCATTGCTGTTTTTGTAGACGTGTCGCCGAGTGTAGCCTCAAGATATGTCAGATTTTCTGTCTGTCTGGAGTCTTCCTCTCCGCTCCTTATAAGAATGTCAAGCTCATTTTCTGCACAAGCGGTGAACATCAGGCACGCGGCCGTAACAAGTAAAATATATGTTAATATCTTTTTCATAGCGGTCTGTGATTAAAAGTTGATGTCATCGCCGGGAGTGATATCTTCGTTGCCGCCCAGATGTGACGTACCGTCGGAACCCAAAGCCAAAGGCACTGAGCCTCCGGCTCTTCCGGAGACGCAGTTGTCGACATACCACTCTCCGTAACCGCTGGTCTGGATAACCTTCTGGCTTCCATATTTTCTCTGGATATATACAAGTATCCTGCAATTTCTCTTTACGCATTTGTCGGGGATGATGCCCGAGAAATGAAGAGGAACGACAGTGCCTGCCTGACTTACAGTGAAGGAATCCCCCTCCATCGAGTTGCTTAGATTAAGACGTGGTACATCATAATGAATGTATCCGGGTCCAATCCCTGCCTGGTCAGCCACGATCCCGTCTTCCAGAAGGACCACTGCAATCTTGAACTCTTCGGCAACTTTGGCATAGACGGAGACATCTACGTCAAGGGTGTTTCCGTTAATCGCAGAGTTGAAACTGATTCCGGTTACAGCCTTATAGTTGTTCTCGGTTTCCTGTGCAGCCTCGAAAAGCATATTCGCCGCAGTCCTATCTATCGGTTCGCTTCTAACCTCTTTGCGGCAGTCCACCATTCCCATAGGGATTACTGGGGGGCGGAATCTGTTTATCATAAGATCCACTCCTTCGAAATAAAGAGTGCTCTTTTCCTCGTGCATCGCTATGACCTCTATCTTGTCCGAATGTTCTTTTTTCGCTATTTCGACTGCATCCGCGAACCAAGTGCAGACGCTGTAAGAGGTGCTGGCTAACCACATAATCAGAGAGCGATGATAGAAGTCCGTCTCTCTCCAGTCCAAGTCTTCGTGTTCCTCCCGCTTTTTCTGTGTAATGGTGACAGAATGGCACTTTCCGCCATCGTCGCAGATCACTATCTGAGCGCTGCGTTCCACATCGGTGGTGTTCGTTTCAACGAGGAAGGAAAATTTATTCAATATGCCGTCCGATATGGTTCCAATCAGTTTCACCCAAGCCGGAATCGAGGAAATATGGCTTTCCTTAAGCGAAATCACTTCTATCTCGACGAGGTCTCCTTCAGGATTGGCTTCGCAACTCTGCGGAGTAATGCGGAATTCGTCATCAAGAATGATTTCAGTGGATTCGGGTATATACTGCCCATCCCCTCTGTTAGGATAGATGTTCTCTATGGCCTGCTCACGGGAAATAACCAGATATTTCAAATTGTGGTTTCCTCCGCAGTACAGGGATCTCAAATTCAGCAGCTTCGAAACGTCAAGACAGGAGAGATTGTTGTAATTCAGGTTGAGATATGACAGGTTCGTATTGGCGGACAAGTCAATGCTTGTCAACTGATTTGCAGCCAGTTCGAGACCACTCAACTTCCGGTTATGGGAAAGATTGATTTCTGTCAGATGATTGCCACTTGCATATAGATTTATCAATTCCAGATTTGCAGAAAGGTCGAGGTTTGAGAGAGTGTTGTTGGAGATATTCAAAAAATTCAGTTGAGGATATTCGGAGACGTCAAATTCCGTCAAAAGATTGTCATATATTTCAATTAAGGTAATAGTCTGTGTCTTTGGCAGTTTTAAATCTGTTATCCGATGTCGCCTCATCCAAATGTAACATAATTTAGTGTTTTTTGTCAGATCAACGGTTCCGGAAATCTTTTGCTCACGCTGCTGCCATTGTTCATATCCCACGCTTTCATCATACATATAATACTCCCCGGATGCTCGGAGTTCCTGGAGATTGACGAAGTATTCTATACCCTTGAGGGAAGTGAACTCGATGTCCGTGTTGTCAAGATTAATGCTTGTTACTCTGGAAGCCTCCTCTTCGCTAAGGCGGCCGTCTGAGTCAAGGTCAAACTCTTCGATGCAGTATGCTTCCAGCTCCGGACTTTCGAAGTGGACGAATCCGTCGTTGTCCTGCCCCTTGAACTCAGCGGACGGAGCCGTCTTGACTTTCGAGCGCTTGAGAACGGTATTTCCGGAAACAGTGAGATCCATTGATTTCCCCGACGTGGAAAAGGCTGTGACCTTGAATCCGTTTGCATATTCCATTGGTGGAACGGCAAGAATGAATTCGGTCGGTTTTGATGACAGTTCTACGCCTTGTCCGCAGTCAAGTGTCAGGGTCATTCCCGCATTGGAAGCAAAGGAAAGAGTCGGCTCCTCACCGAAAACAGGCTTTACTGTCGCTTTGCCGCAGACCGGTTCTCCGTTGTTCCCGGAAAATACCAGCTTCTGGATGACATCCGTTCCTGTCAGGCTGACCCGGATTATGGAAAGAAGATTCTTGAAAGCGAAGGACTCTCCACTCACGTCAGGCGTGGCTGCGGCCATAACGTTTACTTCGGGCGCAAACCCTCCTGCAACGTATTGCTGAGTCTGGGGAATTGTCAGGGTAACCGTACCGTCTGACGAGACTGTCATTCCGGCATCGTACGGATAGACTGCTATGTTCGCCGACAAAGGTGACCCTTTCGAAGAGGTGCTGACTGCCTCAAATATGGCTGATGCCGTTCCGGCTCCTTTGGAAACCATATAACACGAAGGGGCGGTGTTTCCTGCGAAGACAGTAATTTTATCAGCGTCCTGCCACAGAACGGACCAATTTTCACTGAGCGAAGTCTTCGTGGCCTGCTCGGTTGTCGCACTGAAATATCCGGAGGCATTGTCCGGGACTTCTGCAAACTGCTGGCAGGAGGTGATGGCGGTAAATGAAATCGCCATCGAAACTATTGTTTGTAAAGTAATCTTTTTCATACTGATTCCTCCCTAATCCCACTTTATCTGTCCGTCGTCGCCGAAATATTCATTTTCCTCCTGCGGGGATTGCGACACTTTCAGCGTTTTTTCCACTCCTCCTCTATCTGTCTTGACAGTAATCTGTGCGGTGCGCTTCTTTCCCGTGTCGTTTGCCTTGACGCATACATTGAGATACTTTCCCGATGCTATTTTTACAGGCGTGCACCAGGAAGCGGAACTGACCGCACTCCAGGATTCATTGCTAGTCACTTTGACCTCAGAACATTTTTCCTGATAATCAAACTCAACGGAATAGACGCCAAGTTCGAGGAAAATCTCTTCTCCTGACCGTCCGGCCTGATTGACTGTGACAGGTATGCATACTTGGTTGTCATTGCAGATTACAATCACACCACTTCGTGATTCATCGGATGTGTTGGCATCTACAACGAACCAGAGACTCTCGGTCCGGGTCGCTTTGGTTTCAACCGCATGAATCCAGTCGGCGTTGGATGTCGCGTGATATCCGATATTCGAAGTCACAGACACTTCCACTGTGCCGCCAGCGGCTTCCACTTCGTATTCTTTCTGAGAAATGACGAAAGTCGGTTCCTCTCCGCTCTGGTAAACCTTAATCGTTTCGGAAAATTCACCTCCTTTGACGGTTATACTGCCCTCACGCTTCTGCACGCCTTCATTCGGTTCTGCAGAGAATGTGAGAGTCTTGTCGGTATATGCTTTGGTGGATACATATTTTATCCAATCGCCCTTTATCTCATAGCTGAAGTCGATATTGGATTTGATTTCAATTGTGAATGTGCCGCCTTCTGCTCCGAGTTCCACTTTGTCGGTGGTGACGGTGATATTATCCACCTGTTTCTGCGTCAGGACAACATCCTTGGTTTGGCCGCCACATTTTATCTGGATTGTAGCATTGCGCTCAACGTAGGTGTCGTTTGGAGTTGTTGTAATCTTGATTTCCGCAGGGCCGGGATCGCCGCTCTTGGGATTGACGTCAACCCAGGAATCAGCCTTGGTGCTGATGACCGATGCTGTCCACGCAGTTGCTGCCGTGAAAGTAATCTTTGCATCACCACCTTCCGGCGGAACCACAGGGGTTACATCCACGGTCGAAGGAATAGTTATCTGCTCCTGAGGAGGTGCGGGCGGCTGTAGATTATCCTTGCCGCCGTCTTCCGGCTTGGAACAACCGATGACTGACAGAAAGATTACTGCCAGCGGGATTAAGATGTGTTTCTTCATAGGAACAATGCTTTAATTTGCAGTGCTATCTTGCAACAACAGAGACAAATATACTAAAATTTCTTGGGACGCTCTTGCAGTTTGGAAAAATCATCACACTTGGGACAAAGATTCCAATACGGCACCGCCCATAACGTAAAAGCGGAGACATCCGTAGAATTCTCCACCCATCTGGGCCGCGGAGCGGCGAAGGCGCATTCGTAAATTAAATCCCGTCCACGGCTGGCACGGTCTGAGTTTCGTGAAATGATGGTGCCCGTGTACCGGCAGGGCATTTTGAGGGGGTCGTACACAACACCCCCTTGCCGAAGCCATTCTATGGCCCTCTGTTGTGGACGGGACTTTGCGCAGACGCGAGTCACTCGCGTTTTGCGCAAAGTCTCATCAGTGCAAACATGCCCGCACCTCCGTGCGCTCTGAGGAGCGCGCCGCTGCCGCAGGCAACAGCTACTGAAGAGAGGATGACCTCAAAGTCAATTTGACTTTTTAGAGTCACCCTCTTTTTAGTAGTCCAAACGGTCCGGAAATCGAACCTTATGCGGTCATTGCATTGTCATACAGAAATTCTGGAGCAAAGCCTATCTCATTGTTCCAATCAACAGAAAAAGGGTCCAGAGTAAATTGTTTGAAGTAGGTCAGATCCTGCAGTTTCTTACAAATCCCGTCATTGTACACAGTGGCGAAATCAAAGTTCCTGACCTCCCCGTTGTTGAAGGTCAAAGCCAGGATATAATCCTTGACATACACCGCATTTGTAACTTTAAGAATCATATGATTACTTCAACGGATCAATTTTTACTATTGCTTCCTTGTTCTCCATCCGCTTCCAATTCTCCATCAACTCATTTTTATGAAGGTCCAGCCATTCATACACAAGATTCAGAGCTCGCTCATATACATATAAATGGCGATGCCATAAAAATAGCTGACTTCAGGCATAACAACGAGGTTTTTGCAAATGTAATGAATTTTCTCGCAACTCGCACCGCCTACCACGCAAAAGCGGAGAACTCCGTAGAATTCTCCGCCTTTTTTGAGCCGCGCAGCGGCGAAGGCCGCATCAGCGGCCGCGACGAAGGAGTGAGCGAAGCGATCGACGGGAGTCGCCGGCGGAACGTCAGTGGCGCCGCATTCCCCCTGAAGGGGGATGTCGCGAAGCGACAGAGGGTTGGTGAGGTGGGACTACAAAAAGAGCACCGCGCAAGCGATGCTCTTTTTGTAGACCAAACGGTCCGGAAATCGAACCTGTGGTCTTTAACATATTTCGATAGTGATTATCAATCACATTTCAAAACGGACATTTTAAGAGAAAAGCCCGAGTAACCTGTTGTTGAGAAGGAGTAACCATCAATCGTTGATCCTCCATCCCCACGGCTGCTACAATATGCTGTTCCGGAAGCAACGATGCATCTTTGGCCATTTCCATTATATGCATATACTTCCCAATTTACATTAACTGGATAATTATTATGGTTTGTGAACACAGGTTTCATTGTATCGCCGGAACCTGATTTCAAGTTTCCAGAAACATTTCCGACAGTTACACACTGCTGCTCAGCAGGTGCCATTGCATCAGAATTGTTTTCGCTGCTAATTGCAGAAAAGGCCGACATTACGGCAAAAAGTGTTACTAGAAAAATTTTTTTCATAATACTTGATTTTAATTAGTTAATAAAATTATCTTGTGTAATACATAACACCTACCACAAAATGACAATACGCGAACGAAACTTGCTCTAATTGAGGTCGTAGGAAACCTTTAGGGAAACAAG
The DNA here is from genome assembly GCA_045598165.1 of Candidatus Cryptobacteroides sp. Lineage (GTDB taxonomy): Bacteria > Bacteroidota > Bacteroidia > Bacteroidales > UBA932 > Cryptobacteroides. Next base: position 98,177 of record JAZLLN010000065.1, on the reverse strand, counting down.
TAACGCCCGCGTAGGTGGTATGCGGACGTTAGTACTTGTTCTTAATCCCTAAATTCTATTGAAATTTCCTACGTTTCAATTAAGATCGAACAAATAGCTAACGCTGTATGTCTATATGTCATTATTCGTGCCTTCGCTACCGAATAACGCCCAAATATATGGATTTTATTTGAGTTCGCAATAGGAATAGGTAGAAAATAAACGATTTACGCTTGCAATTCAGAAAGAATCGCTATATTTGCAATGAGATTTAAGCCGTGATGTGGATGAGGTAATTCGCTAAGTGCAAAGTCCCCGCCCCGAGCCTCACCGTAAGGTAAAGATCCAACACGTAATCTTGGGGCAAGTCTATAGGGAAGGTTTCGGCCTTCCCTTTTTTATGCCTCCATAGCCGTTATGCAGTATTGAATCTTCTCGTGACTTCCGCGCCTGATTCCTACTGTCATCTTGACTATTCCGATGCCGACGCAATTGTACTCCATCAGAATCATTTTGTCGAACGGCTTTTGATTGGCATTCTTCTTTGCCGGGATTGTCGCAACCTTCCTTGCATTGGTAAGAATGGCGTCCAATTGCAAGACCGCCAATGTGGACAGGTAAGTGCGTGATGCGTGAGTACAAGTCTCCGTAATGGAGACAAAACGAATGTTAATGTACTCCTTGAGAGATAAATTGTATTTTTTCATCAACGGATTCTTCTCCTTCCATTCCCTGTAGAAGTTGGAAATGATGGAACGTCTGATGGCAACGTCCTCTGATGAATTTCCCTGCGGTATCTCCATAGCCTCAATCAATTTTCTACAAATATATGATATTGTCCCTGATTCTCCAAGTCTCCGAGTATTCAACTCTCCATTTCTCCGATTCCACTTTTCTCCAAGTAGACAATTCTACTTTTCCACTATTCCAGCAGTAGAAATTTCCACATATCCACTATTCTACTTGTGGAATTCTCCACTTCTCCACCGAATGCAATGTATTTCTACAGTTCTGCACTTCTGTATTTCTGCAAGTTCGCATCCCTGTATTTCTGCATTTCTACAGCAATTAATCCTTCCATAGATGAGATTCCGGTAATAAATAGCCCGTCAAGCTAAAATTTTTTCAAGAATTTTTCACAGGCGAAACTGCACAGTTGTTTTCCGGCCTTAGGAAAACAAGCAAGATGGATGTATGTCCGACAACGGTCGGAATACATAGCCTCAAAAGAGGCTTTTTTGCGCCTCGCGGCGGGCTGCTGCGCGCTCCGGAGTCGCTTTTCGATGATGAAAATAAGAAAAACTTTACTTATCTTTGTCTCGGTCTAAGAGTCCACAGGGGCAAATTCCTCGGTCCCGCTAATGGCAACCTAATTGGGCACTCGCTACGTTTTCTCGGTGGAGCGAACCTTTTGCCCGCACCCACCACCGGTGATATCATATGAAAACAACCATTGCCTGCCGGCCTTGTCCGGCTCGCAGTATAAACACTATAGTATTATGCCATAAAAACAATTGTAATGAAATCGAAGTCTATGAACGAGACTCTGGCGCAGATAAGGCGTCTGGGTCTGTGGCGAGAGAATGAGGAGAAGGAGATTCTTGACTTCGTCGAGGAGTTGGGATTGATTTTGGTCGATGTTCACAAAAACGAATTGATAGATGAAAAAGAAAAGAAGCCCCCGGCCGGACCGGACTACCGCAAAGGAAAGGCGCGTCGCTGTCATCTGGACACGCGTGAGCACGAAAGAGCAGGCGGAGCATAACCTCTCGCTCGAAACGCAGGAGAAGGCCTGCAAGGATTACGCGAAGCGCCTCGGCATCGAAGTGGTCCGCATTATGGGACAGACGAACGAGAGCGCGAAGACGGAGGGGAAACTCTACCGGGAGATGATTGCGTATGTGTCATCGAACCGTCAAATAAACACCATCCTGGTCTATTCCTTCGACCGCTTCTCCAGAGCCGGAGCGGAGGCGATGATGACAAAGGCCTATCTCAAGGCAAAGGGCATATCCGTTATCTCCGTGACGCAGCCCATTGACGATGACAATGTGGCCGGGGAGTTTATGCAGAACCTGATTTTTCTTTTCAACCAATTCGAAAACAATCTTCGCAAAGACAAATGCACTGCAGGGATGCTTGCAAGTCTGGAACGCGGAGACTGGTACTCAAAGCCTCCTAGAGGCTATTCCATCGACCACACTGCTCCCAAGAAGCACAGTTTTGTCATCAACGATGACGGGCGGCTCATCGCGAAGGCATTCGAGTGGAAGTCCGAAGGCGGAATTTCCGACGTGGAAATTCAGGAGCGGCTGAAGACAAGGGGGCTTGACCTCAGCAACAAACGTCTGGGAGAGATATTCCGCAATCCTTTTTATTGCGGCCGCATCTCCCATTCCCTGCTGGGAAAACGTATCGTGAAGGGAAATCATCCGCAGATAGTCAGCGAGGAAGTGTTCGACCGAATCAACGGGGCATATCACACAGAAGACCGATACATCCAGCAGGAGGAAACACCGGAATACCCGCTGCGCAAATTCATAAAGTGCAGCGAGTGCGGATTCTTCCTTACCGGCTATAAGGTGAAAAAGAAGGGCCTGCATTACTACAAGTGCAACACGAAAGGCTGTCGCTGCAACGTCAGCGCAAAGAAACTGCACGAGCAGTTCATAGACCTGCTGAAACAATACACTCTTCCTGAGGAGATTCTTCCTATAGTAAGGGAGATTATGCTGAACGTCCTCAGGGAGCGCAGCGAAGAAAACGAACAGAGGATGAAGGAACTCAAGGCTTTGAAAAAGGCCAACAGGCAGCAGTATGAGGACGTCACGGTACGATTCGGGCTGGGGGCCATAAAAGAGGAAGTCTATGACATCACCTCAAAGCATCTGGAAAACCAGCTCTCTCAAATCGAAGACGAAATCACCGCTCTCCAAAACCAAAACTCGAACCGCGAATCCATTGTGGACGATATACTCTCAACTGCCTGTCATTTAGACACTTTGTGGCAACAGGGCGATTACAGAACCAAGCAGAGACTCCAGAAACTTGTGTTTCCTGACGGACTTATCTACGACCGGGCCGCATTCGCACCTCGAACCGTCAGCGAGCATCCGGCCTTCGCCGCATTCCGTTCAATATCAAACGAATACCGCACCGCATACAACGCAAAAGCGGAGAACTCCGTAGAATTCTCCGCCTTTGTAGTCCCTACAGGAATCGAACCTGTATTTAAGGTTTAGGAAACCTTCGTTCTATCCGTTGAACTAAGGGACCATTAAGTCCGGGCTAACCGGACAAAAAATTACTCAGCGTTCTTCACGATGATCTGACGTCCGCGATAGTATCCGCACTCAGGGCATACACAGTGATACATCACTGTAGCACCGCAATTGGGGCATGTCGCAAGTGTAGGGACAGGAGCGAAATCGTGTGTACGACGCTTGTCTCTTCTCTGCTTGGAGAGTTTGTGTTTAGGATGTGCCATAGTTAACTATTTTTATTTACTTAAGTATTTCACGGTTTCTTCGTTACATTCCCCGTCAGGATGAACTCTCTGCATCGGGAGCGAAATGCATACATAATCGTAAATGTCCTGATTCAAATCAAGGGTCTCATTCTCTTCGAACGATGTCCTGACCGGCAGAACAAGATCTTCAAGGCACCTGTCACAGGAAACCGTCACGTTGCCTGCGATCTCGCATTTCACATCCACTTCGAACTCATCATTAAAAATGTCGACCGAAATGTCAAGGTCGGCATCCTTGATCTCAGAGTTCTCGTACGCTGCAAAGAACTCTCCGTCGGCGTGCCAGTCCACGTGACTTCTGCCCGGTTTCAGGCCCTTGACGGATATAACAAAGGGTTGCAAAGGTAGCAATTTTTTTTCTAATGTCAATCCTCGTTGTCGCTATTTCTTTTCCGGGCAAGAGGATCAAGCAAAATTTTCCTGATTCGCATAGCATGAGGAGTAACCTCCACAAGCTCGTCATCCTGAATATATTCAAGAGCTTCCTCCAGCGAGAACTTGATGGCGGGAGGAAGGATAATCTTCTCGTCCGAGCCGGCTGCACGCACGTTGGTGAGCTTCTTGGTCTTGCAGATATTGATGTTCAGGTCACGCTCACGCGTATGTTCTCCCACAACCTGACCACAATATATAGGCTCTCCAGGCTCCACGAAGAAACGTCCTCTGTCAAGAAGTTTGTTCATGGAATACGCAATGGCATCCCCCTGCTCAAGCGATACGAGAGAACCGTTGTTGCGGCGCTCTATCTCGCCCTTGAAAGGCTGATACTCCTTGAATCTGTGAGCCACGATAGCTTCTCCCTGCGAAGCGGTAAGAAGATTGGACCTCAAGCCCATAAGGCCTCTCGTAGGTATTTCAAACTCGAGAAGCGTCCTGTCTCCGCGCGGTTCCATATGCACGAGCGCGCCCTTGCGGCGGGTGGCGATTTCTATAGCCGCTCCGACAAATTCCTCGGGAACCTCTATTGAAAGCTCCTCTATAGGCTCACACCTTTGACCGCCGATGGTCTTGTCCAGCACTTTAGGCTGACCCACCTGCAACTCAAAGCCCTCACGACGCATAGTCTCGATAAGTACGGACAAATGCAGCACACCGCGACCATAAACCACGAAGGAATCCGCAGTCAGACCGGGTTTCACCCTCAGAGCAAGATTCTTTTCGAGCTCCTTGTCAAGGCGGTCCTTGATGTGACGTGATGTCACGAACTTTCCGTCCTTTCCAAAGAAAGGAGAATTGTTTATGGTGAAGAGCATACTCATCGTAGGCTCATCAATGGCTATGGGAGGAAGAGCCTCCGGATTTTCGGCATCGGCGATGGTGTCTCCTATCTCGAATCCGTCGATTCCGACAAGCGCGCATATGTCTCCACAGTTCACTTCTTCAGCATTCGCCTTGCCAAGTCCCTCGAAGACCATCAGTTGCTTGATCTTCTGTTTCTGGACTATATCGTACCGCTTGCAGAGACTTATCTGCTGGCCTGTCTTAAGCGAACCTCTTGTAACCTTTCCCACTGCAATACGCCCCACATAAGGAGAATACTCAAGGGAGGAAATCAACAGCTGGGGTGTGCCTTCAACCACATCCGGAGCCGGAATGACCTCGAGTATGGTGTCCAGAAGAGGAGTAATGTCATTTGCAGGCTGCTTCCAGTCAAGAGACATCCAGCCCTGCTTGGCCGACCCGTAAACAGTAGTGAAATCCAACTGCTCTTCTGTAGCATTCAAATTGAACATCAGGTCGAAAACCTCCTCCTGAACTTCGTCCGGCCTGCAATTCGGTTTATCCACCTTATTGATGACCACGATGGGTTTCTTGCCCATCTCGAGCGCCTTCTGGAGCACGAAACGCGTTTGAGGCATACAACCCTCGAATGCATCGACCAGCAGCAGGACACCGTCCGCCATATTCAGGACGCGCTCCACTTCCCCTCCGAAGTCACTATGCCCCGGAGTATCGATGATATTTATTTTAACCCCCTTGTAGATAACCGAAACGTTCTTGGCAAGAATGGTTATTCCCCTTTCCCTCTCAAGATCGTTGTTGTCAAGTATCAGCTGGCCCAGATTTTCGGGCTGACGGACAAGATTCGCCTGATAGATCATCCTGTCGACCAAAGTGGTTTTACCGTGGTCGACATGAGCAATTATTGCAATGTTCCTGATTTCCTGCATAACTTCTTCAAAATCGGGCAAAGATAGCCATTTGTTTTGATTCAAACAAGTACAGGGCTTATCATATGTCCTCTTTGTCACCACTCTGAATCCATCCCTGACGTCCGTCAGCCAGTTGGATTTCAGCCCATCCGGAAACAGTATCCACCACCTTCACTTTCGTACCTTCGTGAAGCACAAACAAGTCCGTCGCCGACACTCCCGGAGAGCTCTTTACAAAAGAGACGGGACTGACAATTATGGCCTCGCCGGTATCAAGAATGGTCTTCCTCTGTGAAAGGCCGAAGCCCAGAGAGAGCAACGCCAGTACAGCAAAAGCGATGGCAAGGAAGAACCCCGTCTTCCTTCGGCCCTTCGATGCCGACAATAGGAAAAGGAGCAACATCACGGCAGCGGCCAGCAACATTGCCAGGGATAGCACAGCCCAATATCCTGACGGCATCAGATACGAAACTTTCCTCAGTCCGGCCTTGACAAAAAACTCCGGAACCGGTTCCACCTTGTCCTGGATTATGGAATTAAGATACTCCAGATTGTATTTAGCATCGGAATACGACGGATTCAACTTGAGTGCGCGTTCATAGAAAAGAATCGCATGCGCGTAATCCTGCAACTTGAAACAGGCGTTCCCCATATTGTAATAAAGCTCCGGAGACTCCATTCCCGCAGCCACGATTCCATTCCATTCGTCAAAAGCCTCCTGCCACATCCCTGTACTGTATGCCTGGATTCCTGCATTCCACAGAGAATCCGGGGATTCCTGCTGGGCGGCATAAGAGCCAAACGGAGCAAGAAGCAGCAGTAGCGCTGAAATGCCCGCAAAAGACTTTTTGTTTCGGTTTCTCATTCTGTCATCTATCATTGAAATGACCGATACGGCTTTCTCATAATGTTCCGACATCGCGGCATGGTCGGTTGCCGGGGCGTAACGGGCATATTCACACGCATCGAGCAATTCCACGAATTCCGTGCAAAGTGATTCTCCCACTCCGCTCTCCCCAAGTTCCCGGGCTATATTCTCCCTGCTCATGTCCGCCATATCCATATTCAGCTTGTCTGAAACAAAACCGAGCAGGGCCTTGTGCAGCTCCTCATAAAACGCCGAGCACAGGTCTTTGGCAAGATACTCTCCCGCACTCGACAGGCGCTTCCTGGCCATCTTGGTTGCAGAACGCGACTTGGTTCCGGCCACATCCGCACGTCTGGCCGCCATTCCTCTGAAGAGAAAGAACGAAACAGCGGCCGCCAGAATTATCAGGGCCGCCAACAGCCAGAACAGGCCGGAGCCGGCAAACACTCTCCCCTGCCTGTGGAAAGACGGCGTCGACGTTTCAATGAATCTTATGTCATTCCCAAGGTTTCTGACATCCTTTTTCCCGACCGGAGCGGCCACCGTCTGACCTGCATAAGAGGAATCCTCACTCCCCCGCGCAACGGAGATCTTCATTTCATTCGAGCGCAACGTGACATACCGGCCCTTGGAAACATCATAATAACTATACTCCACCGGCCCCAGAGTAAACTCTCCATGGCTTCTGGGGATGAACGGGAATTCAAACGACTTGCTCCCCGCGCCCTCCGTTGTCTTGACATCATACAGTTCAAAATCAGGAGGGAAATTTATTTTGGGGGCATCAAGAAGCGACACATTACCCTTACCGGTGATAACCACGTTCAGGGAAGCGGCATCGTGAGTTTTCAGCGAATCCTTAGTCAAACTGACGGACATTTCGAAGTTCCCCACGCCACCGCCGAAAGATTCCGGGGCGCCTGACGGCAGAGCGCTCACGTGAACGGTGAATGCATCTGTTGTAACACGTTTGCGTATTGTCCGGTAATCATCCTGGAAGAAACTGTCGAAAACACTTCCGGAAGAGCTGCCGGGAGCCCGGACCGTAACGGTACACACCAGTTCGGCGGGATCAATCCTTATGTCTCCTGTCTGCTGTGGAATCAATGTCCAGCTCCTGAGCAGGGCGGCATTGTAAATTCTGTCACCGATTGCCTCCCTTTTGAACTCAATATTCTGCGGAGCCTGCAGTTCCTGACTCCAGAAACCGTTGAAAGAAGGGAATTTGGCATCATCTATCCCGGTAATGTTTGTCCTCTGATACAACTTGAGACTTGCCGTGATGCTTTCCCCAAGAACTACCTTGGTCTTGCTGAGAGACATCTTCAGGAAAAGGTCTCCGGAGGGGACGGTGCCTGTCGACAACTCTTCGGAATTTCCCGAAGATGATTGTGCGGCGGATTTCTGGGACTGATCCGGAGCAACCTGGATGGTCACCTGCCTGGACCTGATGGTTTCTCCCTTTATCACAGCCTCTGCGGCGGGAAGCTGGAAAGTACCGGCCTTCCTGGGCATCAGCACATAAGTGTATGTGACCTGTGTAGAACTGGTCTTCTTTCCATTGATAATGCTGACTGACGAAGATTTGCCTTTCTGGGGTCCCCATACCAGTTGGAAATCATCCCCCTCGGACCAGGTGAATTCGGATGGGGAATGTTCCCCCTCAATGACAAACATCACATTGAAGGTCTCATCCACTGCAACCAGATTGGGAGCCTGCACCTTGATTGACGTCTGCCCGAAAGCGGCCAAAGACGCCAGAATAAACAATACTGACAATATAGCTTTCTTCATACTACCAATTCTTCTCCTTTCGGCCTGTCTTCAGCAGTTCCGCTTTCTCTCTGTTTACCTTTTCCTGCGTTTTCTTTTCCTGTGCCTGGACGGCTTTCAGCATCTGCTGGGCCTGTTGAGAAGAAAGTTTCTGCTCCTGAGGCTGTTGCTGCTGACTCTGATTTTGATCCTGGTCCTGATTCCGGTCCTGGTTTTGATTCTGCTCTTGATTCTGATCCTGTTCCTGATCCTGATTGTTATCACCGCCGCCCCCTCCGTTGTTCTGCTGATTTTCCAACATCTTCCTGGCGTAGATATAGTTCTCTTTTGCATCAAGGTCTCCCGGATTGGACAGAAGAGATTGTTTGAAAGACTCGACAGCCGCGGCATAATCCTTTCGGGCAAGAGCAATGTCCCCGGCATTATAGTGATAATCCGACGACTTGGACGTTGCGGGAGCGACCTCCTTTATCCTGTCCATTGCCTTTGCCGCCTCTTCATAGTTTTCCTCCCTGTACAGAGTCGATGCCAGATTGTAATTTGCCGCCATCGAGACAGTATCCTTCAGCAAAGCCTTACGGTAATCAATCTCGGCTTCGCGGTATTTTTCTTTCGAGAACCTCCTGTTGCCGGACCTTACGTCATGCCTGTCAACCTGAGCCACCGCAGGAATCGACACGAACAGCACCGCCACAAGTGAGAATATTATTCCATGCAACCTCATAATCAATCAAAAAGCCTTTTGCGCGCCCTCCTCTCTCCTATCAGCATTTCTATTACGAACAGCACCAGCGCAATGGCAAAGAAATACATATACTGTTCATCATATTCCTCAAACACCACCGAATTGAATTCCTCATCCTCAAGCCTGCGTAAATCCTCGATGATGGGATTGAGACCGAATTCATCGTTTCCAGCATGCACGTATGCCCCGTTGCCCGCCTTCGCCACCTGTTTCAGGATTTCCTCGTCAAGACGGGTCACCACGATGTTGCCATCCTTGTCCTTCATCAGCTCTCCATCCATCGGAATAGGCTGTCCGTGCTGGGAGCCGATGCCTATTGTATATACCCTGATACCCAGTTCCGCCGCCTGTTTCGCCGCATCAACGGGATCGTCCTCGTGATTCTCTCCATCCGTGATGACCACGATCGCACGGCTCTTCTCACTCTGGAGGCTGAAACTTTTGGCCGCCGTGAGGATAGCGTCACCGATAGCGGTTCCCTGAACAGGCACAGACTTGGTATCGACGCTGCTCAGGAACATCTTTGCAGAAATGTAATCTGCGGTGATGGGCAACTGCACAAACGAGCTGCCGGCAAACACTATGAGCCCGATACGGTCCTCCTGCAATTTGTCCGTCATCCTTGAGATTGCGAGTTTCGCTCTCTCGAGCCTGTTGGGAGAATAATCCTGCGCAAGCATCGAATTGGAGACATCGAGACAAATCATTATCTCCGAGCCCTTCGTCTTCCTTTCACTCAGTTTCGCTCCCACTTGCGGGCGCGCAAGTCCGATTATGAAGAAGAAAAACGCAACAGCGAAAAGAATGATGCGTATCCATCCCTTCACGGGAGAATATGAGGGCATAAGATCCGTAACCAATGCCTCGTCACCAAGCTTTCTCAAAGACCTTCTCCTGAAGAAACGGATGACACCGTACACTACAGGAATGAGAGGGACCAGCAGAAGGAACCACAAATAGAAATCATTGGCAAAGACTATCATCAGGGCAATCTCCTTATCAGCAATCTAACAATCAGTTCCAAAAGAAGGCATATCAGAGCCACAAGCGCGTACCTCCCGAACAATTCCTTGTAAATGGGGAAACTGTCAATCGTTGTCCTGGCCGTTTCCATCTTGTTGATCTCTCCATAAATCTCGGACAGTTTCGTGTTGTCCGTGGCGCGGAAGTACCGTCCTCCGGTGGATTCGGCAATACTGCGGAGCAGCTCCTCGTCAATCTCAACCTTGACCTGCTGCATCTCAACCCCCCAGGGTGTCATCACCGGATACGGTGCCATCCCGTTTGCCCCGACACCTATCGTATAGACACGTATGCCGTAGGTCCTCGCTATTTCAGCCGCTGTCTGAGGGGCGATCTCCCCCCTGTTGTTGACACCGTCCGTAAGCAGAATAACCACGCGGCTTTTTGCATCCGAATCGGCCAGCCTCGCCACCGCTGTCGCCAGGCCGTTGCCTATGGCCGTCCCGTCTTCAATTAGGTCGGTCTGGACTTCCTTCATCAGATTGATGAGAGTCGCCCGGTCCGTGGTCAAAGGGCACTGTGTATAACTTTCACCCGCAAAAACTGCAATTCCCATCCTGTCGGACGGACGCTGCGATATAAACTCTATGGCGATATCCTTGGCAGCGCTTATGCGGTCGGGGGTGAGGTCCCGGGCCAGCATACTGGTGGACACATCCATTGCCAGAACTATATCGATTCCTTCCGTATCCACCTTCTCCACTTCCGTAGATGACCGGGGCCTGGCGATTGCGACTATGATTGCGGCCAAGGCCAACACTCTCAAGACGAAGGGGAGATGTCGCAAAACGGAAAGGGCGGACTTCCCTTCCACAGTCCATGGAGCGATGGCGGAGACCCTGAAATGGGGCTTGCGTCCCTTCAACTCGGAATAAACGTAATTCGCAACCAGAAGCAGCGGAACGGCCAGAAACCACAAAAACTTGGGATACTCGAAAAACATTACTGTTCAGCCTCCTTCTCTATTTCCGCCTGATATGTGCCGGTAACGAAACGGACGGCCAGGGGAAGGACTCCGGCATTGTCCTCTTCAGGTGCCACATACTTGGCGAATTTTACAAAATCAGCCCTCTCGAACAAATCCCTGGTCTCGTTGAAGAGGTCCGGGGCAATGTCCTTTTCCTTCTTCAGGGCATCGAACAGCTCAGCCGTAGTCATCTCGGGAGCATCAACCCCGAAACGGGCATCTATATAGTTCTTCAGCACGTCCGTGATTCCGGAATAGAATGCCTTCTGCTTCTCAGGAGCCCAGTACTTGTCACTGCGATATTTGTCAAGTTCACGCAGAGCCACCACGTGAGCCGGGTCCTTCGTCTCTTCCGCCTTGCGCTCTGCGGCCTTTTTCCTCAAAAGCCATACGGCCAGGAAAACCAGGCCGGCCAGCACGACGACTCCCACCCCATAGGGCAGCATCTCGGAGAAAGTGACGGGATAACGGATCTGGCCTTTGATGTCGTGGATCTTGAAAGTGGCGGTATCGACGGGCATCGTCTTCACATCCATTTTCTGCGCTTCGAACAGCAGGGTGTCCTCCACGCCGTCGGAAGAAAAGATGACCGGTATCTCAGGCAATTCATATTCCCCCTCTTCGAACGGGGATACGACAATGCTTGCCTCTATGCTGAACGACTTGCCTTTCCTTATCCAGCGTGCCAGAGCCTTGGGCTTTAATTTCCTGCCCCCGGCAAGGGAATCCAGTTGCCAGCCCCTCACCAAAGTGAGAGTGTCGTTGGAGGCCTTTGAGAAATCCGGGAAAGCGATTGAATCCCCCTCCTTTACGTCATCGATACGGACACCGTATTCCAACTGGTCGGCTATGAGAATCGAATCCCGCTGCTGAAGCTGCCTGAGAAACGTCTGTCCCGCCGGCACAAGCTCCAGCACCACCGCCAGAAAAAAGGTTAGAATCTTCATCATTTGTGGAATAATGCCATCAGGCCCTTCACGTAATCCTGATCCGTGGCTATGCTGACATTGTCTATCTTGTACTTGTTGAACAGTTTTGTCTCCTTCCTCTCCAGTTCGGAGAACCATAACGAATATGACTCTCTCACAGCCCTGCTGTCTGTATTGACCCAGGAATCAGCCCCCGTTTCACTGTCCTTGACATGGACGAGGCCGACAGCGGGAACAGTCCTTTCCGCAGGGTCGAAGACCTTGATGACCGAAAGGTCATGGCGGCCCGCCGCCACTTTCAGGGCATCCTCGTATTCAGGATTCCCATCCTTGTCGGCATCAATCATATCACTCAACAGGAAGGCCGTGCATTTCTTCTTTATACCATTGGTGAGGAACTGCAGGGCGGCGCCCACATCGGTCCCGTCAGAAACGGGTTCCAGCTCCAGCATCTCCCTGATGATGTGCAGGAGATGGCTTCTGCCTTTCTTCGGAGGAATGAATTTCTCCACCCGGTCACTGAAAAAGAGAGCTCCCACCTTGTCGTTATTGATGCTCGCACTGAATGCCAGAACCGCGGCTATCTCCGCAAGGAGCTCCCGTTTCGTCTTGCTTCTGGTGCCGAAAAGGCCGGAACGGCTTACATCCACAAGAAGAACGACCGTAAGTTCGCGCTCCTCCTCAAACACCTTCACGTAGGGGCTGCGAAGGCGGGCTGTGACGTTCCAGTCCATCGAACGCACATCATCCCCCCACTGGTACTCACGCACCTCGCTGAATGCCATACCGCGTCCCTTGAACGCAGAGTGGTATTCTCCCGCAAATATCTGGTGAGAGAGAGCCTTGGTCTTTATTTCAATCTTGCGGACCTTCTTGAGCAGATCCGTAGCGTTACGGGACGATGACGGCATTGATGACTTTCTCTATAATCTGTTCTGTCGTTACGTTTTCCGCCTCCGCCTCATAAGTGAGACCGATACGATGACGGAGCACCTCGGGGCACACCGCACGCACATCCTCGGGAATCACATAGCCGCGACGCTTGATGAAGGCATAAGCCTTGGCCGCCATACTGAGGGAAATGCTGGCACGCGGAGATGCTCCGTAGCTGATGAGACTCTTTATCTCACCCAGGCCGTAATCCCCGGGGGTACGTGTTGCATACACGATATCCACAATGTAGCGTTCAATCTTCTCGTCCATATATACTTCACGGACGACCTCGCGGGCGCGGACTATATCCTCAGGCTTCACGACCGGCTGGGGCTGGGGGAACTCCCCGCTGTTGTTCATTCTGACGATGAGTTTCTCCTCCTCCTTGCCGGGATAGTCAACAATGACCTTGAGCATGAAACGGTCCACCTGGGCTTCGGGGAGAGGATAGGTTCCCTCCTGCTCAACGGGATTCTGAGTCGCCATCACGAGGAAAGGCTCAGGCAGTTTGTAAGTCTCGTCTCCGAGTGTCACCTGACGCTCCTGCATGGCCTCAAGCAGCGCCGACTGCACCTTTGCAGGGGCACGGTTGATTTCATCCGCCAACACGAAATTGGCGAAAACGGGTCCTTTGTGCACTTCGAACTGCTCCTTCTTCTGCGAATAGATAAGCGTTCCGGTCACATCGGCGGGCAGGAGGTCCGGAGTAAACTGAATACGGCTGAACTTTGCGCTCACCGCCTTGCTCAACGTACTGATTGCCAAAGTCTTCGCCAAACCTGGCATACCCTCGAGGAGGATGTGGCCATTGGCCAGGAGAGCTATCATCAGATTCTCCACAAGATGCTTCTGACCCACGATGACCTTACCCATTTCGAGTTGCAGAATGTCCACGAAGGCACTTTCCTTCTGGATTCGGTCATTCAATTCTTTAATGTTGACACTTTCCATATCTTAATTCTGAATTTTTCCGATTAAAACGGGAAGACATTTTACTGCAAAAACTATTCCTGATAGTCTATCCCTGTAAGAAATAACGCATAGCCGGGAACCGATTCGCCGGCATCCGATCTGGTTCCCCCATCGAGGACAGTTCTGAAATCTTCAATCCCGCGCTTCCCCCTTCCCACTTCAAGCAACGTTCCCACTATCGCTCTGACCATATTGCGCAGAAACCTGTCCCCTGCTATCCGGAAACACCAGCACGAATCATCCGCGCCGGGGAAGCTGTCCAGCCGATGCCAACCCGCCTCGAATATGGTGCACACGGACGTCCTATTGTCGGCCCCCTTTTTCTCGAAGCAGCTGAAATCCCGCGTGCCGACGAGCAGCGACGCAGCCCTGTTCATGGCATCGAAATCCAGTTCAGGATAACCGTAGAAATACGACCGGTCGGCGATGAATGGATTCTTCCTTCTGTGAATGAAATAGGAATATTCGCGGCGCACCGCCCCGAATCTGGCGTGAAAATCATCTCCGACAGGCCTGATTCCGAAAATCGCTATTCCCTTTGGAAGGATGGCATTCAGACGGAAGACCAGCTGCTCCGTATCCATCTCGGAAGAGCAGTCAAAATGGGCCACGTAATAAAAAGCTCCCACCCCGGTATCCGTTCTCCCGGCTCCCGTCACTCCGACATCTTCCTTGAGAAGCGTGGACAGCGCCTGTTCAAGGGTTCCCTGCACGCTGGGCGCATCGGGCTGCACTTGCCAGCCGCAGAATCCGTCGCCGGAATAGCACATATCCATTCTGTATCTCATTGCGTCACAAATATAGCAAATTCGAGGAATTTTTGGTATATTTGCGAGATTCAGAGAAATCATAAAAACCAAACAATATGCTTTTTACATTACTTCAAACAGACATCGCGGCAGAAGCCGCCGGAGCAGTTGACGCAATCGAGGCCGCTCCCATCGCGCAGGAGATGTCTTATTCATTGATTGACATGGCAGTCAAGGGAGGATGGCTGATGCTGGTTCTTCTCGCACTGTCAATCGTCGCCATCTATCTTTTCGGCAAGAAATGGTGGATGATCAACCGTGCCGGGCAGATTGACAAGAATTTCATGAACGATATCCGCGATTACATTCACGAAGGCAAGATTAAATCAGCGCAAACCCTTTGCACCAAATATGATTCTCCCGTCGCGCGTATGATCGAGACCGGAATCGCCCGCATCGGCAGACCTCTCGGAGACATACAGACCGCCGTTGAGAACACGGGCAACGTCGAGGTCGCAAGGCTTGAAAAAGGCCTGCCTTATCTCGCCACCATTGCAGGAGGCGCTCCGATGATCGGATTCCTCGGCACCGTAACCGGTATGGTAAGGGCTTTCTTCAACATGGCCAATGCCGGCAGCAACGTCGATATCACTCTCCTCTCGGGAGGTATATATGAAGCCATGATCACCACAGTCGGGGGCCTCATCGTCGGCATTCTGGCATACTTCGGATACAACTTCCTGACCTCCAAGGTTTCCAACGTCGTATTCAAGATGGAGAGCGCCACCATCAACTTCATGGATCTGCTCAACGAACCGTCAGAGTAATGGCAATCAAGAGAACAACCAAGGCGGACGCCAATATCTCGATGTCATCGATGACTGACATCGTCTTCCTGCTGTTGATCTTTTTCCTGGTCACCTCGACCCTGATCAATCCCAACGCCCTCAAGCTTCTTCTCCCGAAGAGCACCGGGCAGGTCAGCGCAAAGCCGACCGTAACCGTATCGATCAAGGACTGGGGCAACGATCGGTTCACATACCACATCAACGGCAGCGAAACACCGACTCCAATGTCAAGAATGGAGGATGAACTGGTGGACATGCTCCAGACGGAGGAAGACCCCACCTTCTCCATTTATTCCGATGAGAGCGTTCCCATCAAGGAGATTGTCCAGGTGATGAATATCGCCAAGCGCAATCACTACAAGGTCATTCTGGCAACACAACCCGAGTGATGAAAGAATATCTGAGGGACAGGGAGAGAAGTCGCAGGATTGCAAACGTCACCGGCATCGTACTGACTGTCGGGGTGCACGTCTGCGCTGTCGCATTCTGTTCTTTCTCCGGCCTCAAGTACATCTGGCCACCACCTCAGGAGCAGTCCTTTGTCATTGATTTCTCCGAGGAGGAACCGGAAACCCGGCAGAAATACGGCATCCAGCCCAGAAGCGAAACGGTGGACAAGAGCAGGCCCGTCGAGATAGTTCAGCGGAGCGAATCCCCGTACACGGCAAGCAAGGACAATCTCACGCCGGAAACAAAGCCGGACGATTTCGGAGACGTGGACGCTCCCACCCCTGAGCCCAGGGAAGAACCGAAAATCGACCCGAGGGCCTCATTCCCCGGTATGGCAAAGAAGGACACGAGCCTCACATCACCGCACAGCGCCAAAGAAAGCAGTGACACTTTCCGTGGCGGCCACGCGGAGGGGAACGCGAAGAACGGGAATACCGAAGGCAAGCCCAACGCCCGTCTGCAGGGACGAAGCGTGGACGGAGCCCTTCCAAGACCGAACTACAACGTACAGGAAAGAGGGGTGGTCGTTGTCACCATCTGGGTGGACAATTACGGCAAGGTACAGAAAGCCGTCGCCGGAGCGGACGGAACCACCGTAACGGACAAGACTCTCTGGGCGGCCGCCCGGAAAGCCGCGATGGAAACGCATTTCACCATGAAATCAGATGCCCCCGCCTTACAACAGGGCACCATAACATATATTTTTAATCTTAATTAGGGGCAGCGGCACGACGCGAGTTGCGTCACTGCACCACAAACAGAAATGGAACAATTTTCAAAAGACGGCCGCAAACTCAGGCCCAGAAAAAACACCGCAGAGAGTGCGGGACAACACAACAAACCTTCCTTCGGATCCGACAGGCCCCACCGGAAATTCGGTGACAAGCCTTCCTTCGGTTCCGACAGACCCCATCGCAACTTCAGTGACAAGCCATCTTCCGACTCAGGCAGGCCCCGCCGCAACTTCGGTGACAAGCCCGCTTTCGGAGAAGGCAGACCACGCCGCAACTTCAGCGACAAACCCGCTTTCGGAGAGGACAAGCCCCGTCGCCGTTTTGGTGACAGACCGGCAGCTGACCGCAAACCGGGCTTCAGCCGCAAGCCGTTCCGGAAAAAAGACGCCGAATTCAGCAGGGAATCCGATGAGGGCATAAACCGTATGATAAGCCGCAGACCGCAGATCGACGAACATAAATATTCCGATTTCGATGAAGCCGCCACGCCAATCAAGGATGAAGTGCGCCTCAACAAATTCATAGCCAATTCCGGCGTCTGCTCCCGCAGGGAGGCAGACACCCTCATTCAGGCAGGCGTAGTCACCGTCAACGGAGAAGTGGTGACAGAACTTGGCACCAAGGTGAATATTTACACCGATGACATCCGTTTCAATGGAGAACGCCTGAAAGGTGAGGAAAAAGTCTATATCGTGATGAACAAACCCAAAGGCTTTGTCACCACGGCCAGCGATCCTCACGCGGAGAAAACCGTGATGGAACTGCTTAAGGGTTGCGACGCCAGAGTGTTTCCGGTAGGCCGCCTCGACAAGAACACCACGGGCGTCCTGATGTTCACCAATGACGGAGAAATCGCGGAACGCCTCACCCACCCTTCCTATGACAAGAAGAAGATCTACCAGGTGATTCTTGACAGGGAGGTCTCCAAAGAAGATTTTGACAACATTCTCTCCGGCATCACACTGGCAGACGGTGAGGTCAAGGCCGATGAGCTCGAATATATCGACGAGGGCGACCACCGCAAAATGGGCATCGAGATTCACTCCGGCAAGAACCGCATTGTCCGCAGGATATTCGAAAGCCTCGGATATGATGTAAGGGCTCTGGACAGAGTTTATTTCGCGGGGCTCACAAAAAAAGGTTTGAAGAAAGGCGAATGGCGTTTCCTCACGGAGGGCGAAGTCAACATACTTAAAATGGGCGCATACATTTAATGGCACACAAATCGGGATTTGTAAATATCATCGGCAACCCCAACGTCGGCAAGTCCACGCTGATGAACGCGATGGTGGGCGAAAAGCTCAGCATAGTAACCGCCAAGGCGCAGACCACAAGGCACAGGATCATGGGCATAGTGAACGGAAAGGACTACCAGATAGTCTATTCCGACACCCCGGGCATCCTCAAACCCAATTACCGTCTGCAGCAGAATATGATGGACTTTGTAGAGACCGCCATCGGAGACGCCGACATCATACTCTACGTCACCGACACTGTCGAAAAAGCCGACAAGAACCAGGAATACGTCTGCAAACTCTCAAAACTGGAATGCCCGGTAATTGTCGTTGTCAACAAGATTGACATCAGTACGCAGGACAAAGTGATGGACCTGATGAAATACTGGAAAGAGCAATTGCCGAAAGCATGCGTAATCCCCGCCAGCGCTCAGGAGAAATTCAACCTTGAGACCATTCTCGAGACTGTGGTGGACAATCTTCCGGAATGTCCCCCCTGGTTTGACGAGGACGCCTTCACCGACAAGAACCTGCGTTTTTTCGCCTCGGAGATAATCCGTGAACAGATTCTCCTCAACTACAAGGAGGAAATTCCATACTGTTGCCAGGTGGAAATAGAATCATTCAAGGAAGGCGGCGAGCGGTATGATATAAGCGCCGTCATCTATGTGATGCGTGACTCCCAGAAGGGCATCATCATCGGCAAGGGAGGCACGGCCCTCAAAAAGACAGGTACCGCCGCCAGGATTGAGATGGAGGATTTCTTCCAGAAGAAGGTATTCCTCCAGCTTTTCGTGAAAGTTGACCCCGACTGGCGCGAAAGCCGCACGGAACTACGTAAATTTGGATATGAAGAATAAGATATGAGCGAAGAATTCGAAGACATCAATGAAATGGTGGAAGAGGATCTCCCCGTTGAAGAAGGAGAATCTTCCGGCAGATACGACAAACTCCTGGGCGGCGATGCCAGAAAATTCAAACTTTCCGGCATGTTCAAGGACTGGTATCTGGACTACGCCTCCTACGTAATCCTGCACCGTGCCGTACCGCACATCGTTGACGGTCTCAAGCCCGTTCAGCGCAGGGTTCTTCACGCCATGTTCAAGATGGATGACGGCGCCTACACAAAGGTTGCCAACATTGTCGGCCAGGCGATGCAATACCATCCTCACGGAGACCAGTCGATTCTGGGCGCTCTGGTCACTCTCGGGCAGAAAGGTTTTGTAGTTGATTGCCAGGGTAACTGGGGCAATATCCTCACAGGCGACTCAAATGCGGCGCCACGTTACATCGAGGCCCGACTCAGCAAATTTGCAAAGGAAGTGGTCTTTGACTACAAGATCACCCATACAATGAGCAGCTACGACGGGAGGAATCAGGAGCCTACGGAACTTCCCGTCCGCTTCCCACTCCTTCTGGCACAAGGCGCCGACGGCATCGGTGTGGGAATGAGTTCAAAGATACTTCCCCACAACTTCAATGAACTGCTGGATGCATCGGTCGCCATCATCGAAGGCAAGCCCTACGAGATTTTCCCGGACTTTCCCACAGGCGGCTACGCGGATTGCTCCAAATATCTGCGGGGCAGGCGCGGGGGCTCGGTCAAGGTGAGAGCCAACATAGAGAAGATTGACAAGAACACCATCGCGATTACCGAGATACCCTATGGCAAATATACCAAGGACCTCATCGACTCCATACTCAAGGCCAAAGACAAGGGCAAGATAAAAATAAAGAAGATTGAGGATATGACCACCGACAAGGTGGAGATTCTCATTCATCTCCCCAACGATGTATCGCCGGACAAGACAATCGACGCCCTCTACGCTTTCACCGACTGTGAATGCAATCTGGCGCCGAACGCCTGTGTCATTGTGGACGACAAACCTCAGTTCCTGTCTGTCAATGACATTCTGGAATACAGCACTTTCCACACACGCGACCTTCTCCTCCAGCAGCTGCGGGTGAGAATGGACGAACTGGAGAATGACTGGCATTACAATTCCCTTGAAAGAATATTCTTCGAGAACAGGATATACAAAGTGCTCGAGCAGGATCAGAAGACCTGGGAGATGCAGATCAAGGACGTCTATAACCAGATGAAAATGTATCAGGACCTGTTCCGCCGCGAGATAACGATGGAAGACATACTCAAACTCGTGGAAAAGCCGGTCCGCAAAATATCCAAGTTCGACATAAAGGCCGCCGACGAAAAGGTTCTTGCCATAGAGCAGGAGATGAAAATCGTCCAGGACAACATCGACAACATCGACAGATACACTATTGACTGGTTCAAATCGCTGAAGAAGAAGTATGGCAAGGACTTTCCCCGTCACACAAGACTCACCGGATTCGAAACCATCGCCGCCACCAAGGTGGTCAACAACAACGCCAAGTTGTACATCAACAAGGAGGAAGGTTTTGTAGGCACCAATCTGAAGAAGGAGGACGGCGTGGAATATCTCTGCGATTGCTCCGACCTGTCAGAAGTCATCGTCATTTCAAAGGACGGCAAATACAAGGTCTCAAAGGTGGAGGAGAAGGCATTCTTCTGGAAAAACCTTCTTTATGCCGGGCTCTTCAACCGCGGTGACAGCCGTACCACCTATAACGCCATATACCGTGATGGCAAATCCTCGATATACTACGCCAAGAGATTCAACGTCACTTCAGTGACCCGCGACAAAGAGTATGACATTACCACAGGAGCGGAAGGGTCCCGCATAGAATGGCTGACGGTCAACCATAACGGAGAGGCTGAAACTGTACGCATCAACCTGCGGCCCCGTCCGAAACTGAAGAAAACATCCTTTGAATATGATTTTTCAACCCTCGGTATAAAGGGCAGGGCTTCGAGAGGCAATCTTGTGAGCAAATTCGTCATTCAGAAGATTGCCCTGAAGAGTAAGGGCGTGAGCACCATCGCCGGCAAGGATATATGGTTCGATGCCGACATCCAAAAGCTCAATGAAGACGGACGCGGCACCTACCTCGGCCAGTTCAGTGATGATGACAAGGTCCTGGCCGTATTCAAAAACGGCACTTTCTATACCACTTCCTTCGAATTGGTCAACAAATATCAGGGAGACCTTCTGCTCATAGAGAAGTTCGACGCGGACAAGACTTTCACGGCCCTCTATTATGACGGAGCGTCCAAGTCCTTCTACGTCAAGCGATTCTCCTTTGTGCTGAGTGACAACAATCCCGTCAGTTTCATCTCTGACGGCGCAAAGTCATATCTTGTGGACCTGAGCGGAGACAAGCATCCCCGTTATCAGGTCAGCTGGAAGCTCTCCGACAAGGAACCCGAGGCATACAATGCCGAAGAGTGGATAGGAAAGAAGGGATTCTCCGCCAAAGGAAAGAAATGTGTGGAGCGCGGGGAAGTCAAGAGCGTGAAATTCATCGAGCCTATTGAGATTCCGGAGTATATTGAAGTTGATGCCGAAGAAGACATTGAAACCTCTCCGACGGTGGACCCGATCGCCACAGAAGACAATGCGCCTGAAGAGGAGCCTATGGACGTTATCATAGAAGAGCCGACACTGTTCTGATGATCATTACGCTTACGGGGTTTATGGGCTGCGGGAAAAGCAGTGTCGGAAGAGCTCTGGCGGAACGGCTCGGATGGGAATTTGTGGATCTTGACGAATATATCGTACACAAAAAGGGGATGAATATCCCGGAAATATTCGAGCGGGAAGGAGAAGAAACGTTCAGAGCCATTGAAGCCGAATGCCTGCGTGACGTGGTCGTAATGCACCGGATTGCCGGCGGGGACGTGGTCCTGGCCCTTGGAGGTGGCACGATGAGCATAAAACCCGTCCTGCGGCTGATCCTGGAGCAGACAGAATGCTTCTGGATCAAGGCCTCCCTCGAAACCTGCCTGAACCGCATAGGCCCGGATGCATCCGGAAGGCCGGTGCTTGACTTCCGCTGTTCCGCCTCAACGATTGAGGAGCTGTTTTCCAAACGGGAGAGATTATACTCGCTCGCTCCGCACCATATTGAAAGCGACAATATGAACAAGGAAGAGCTTGTCGAAGATATCTGCAGACAGATAATTTAGAAGCTACGGGTCAATGGTGCCGGTAGCCTGTCACCATTTGATTCTCTTACCGAGCACATAGTATTTCATATCGTTGTACCAGAGTACGCCTTCGCCGTCAGCTACGGTGTAGCTCGTGTAGTATGAATTCTCTTTCGGCCTGGGGTTTATCAGTTCCGGCTGTGAAAACCATATAGGCTGTTCCGCACCGGGGACGAATTTGCATTTAAGCATGTAGAGCGGTCCGCGGTTCTGGTATGCCGTCACATCATTATAGTCAAAGGTGTTGTGAACGATGGCAAAGTACTTGCCGCTGAATGCCTCCGGTCCTGCCCAATCGTATAAGGGACAAGGAGACCTGGGCTGCAGGATTGCCTTGCCGCCATCCTGGAAACGGAGGATTTTCGGTCTTGACCAGGTCCTGCCGCGATCGGAACTGACTGACCATACGGGAGAACCTAAAGAACTGCGCATCATTGCAAAAAGGCGCCCGTCCGGCAGGCCCACGATGGCCGCTTCTTCGATTGCGGGTCCCTCCTTGATGCCATAATTTGTAGCCCCTTCGACCTGGCTGACGTCAAAGCCGTCTTTATTGGTGTTGAAATAGGATATCCTGATGTCCTCAACCTCAGGGTCATCGTCTATGTTCTCGAACTGCCAGAATTCCACACGGCATTGTTTTTTTTCATCATTGGGAACATAACCGTGGCGGGAACAGCCCACGATAAACCTTCCGCCTTCGCCAAGCCTGAGCGGACGCTGCCAGTTGCACCACTCCGCAGGAACAAAGGGGTCGGGAGAGTCCAAATCCATACGAGGCATCGCAATGCTCTTCGGTCTGCTCCAGGAGAGTCCGGCATCATCGGAATAGGCTCCGAACAAGGCTCCGTGATGAATCTTGTCCCCATTGACCTGCTGGTTCCACAACAGGTAGAGACGGCCGCTCTTCGACAGCATCGGCTGCTGCCAGCTGGCCAGGGGCCGCGGATTGGCCCGAGTCTCCGAACCTTGAAGAAGGACCGGTTCCGACCAGGTTTTGCCGCCATCAAGACTTCTGGAGAGCACGATGTGGTGGTCCGGATGGCCCTCACGGGTAGCCTGAGTCCAGAAGCAATAATATATGCTCCTCGCCTCATCATATATGACCTGGATATGGTCATTATAAGTGTCGCCCCTTTGTGTCGGGTCCGCCAATTTCCAGTCCTGGGGCTGTTTGGGCACAAATACCACGTAATCCGGTTTGGTGACCGTAATATCTTCATTCCGCCCGTCCTGAGCCGCAGAAAGCGTCGTCAGTGAGAGCAGAAGGACGATTGCGGAGAGATGCCTTTTCATACAGTTCGTATTTACCTCAATTTACCGGATGTCTTCACATTTCAATGTAACGGCCCGGTCAGCGGGCATGGCAGGGAGGGTCACGTCAAGCGAAGTCCCTGTGTGTGAGCAAGTCACCTCGCAGCCGCCCAGATCCGTAACGACCTGCACCCTGGCATCGGCAGGCACTCCCTCAAGCTTGAATGTCAGGCGGCGGGTCTGCGGCATACCCTTGTATGAGCCCACACGCGGTTCTACCGTAACTGTCGTCCGGCTGCCATCGCACTCATTGGTTATGACAGTGGTGGCATATTCATTCACGTACTGCTGTGAGGTCCCGTCATCCTCATAATGCACATAATGGCTTTCCCCGCTGCCGGGAGCAACGAGAATGTCAAGTTCATCACTGACAGTCTGAAGGGTCGTGAGACCATGGGTCATAGGCACAATGGATGCGGCCTTCAGATACCAGGGATTTTCTTCTATGGTATAATAAAGGGTCTTGCTGCAGCCGCCCTTTATCATTTCGTGATGAGCCATATCGTACCACTCCCCGGCAGGGAACCACATTCTCTTCTCTGCTTTTCCGTCAGCCCCGACCGGCTTGCAGAGCGCCGTAGCAAGAATGTTGTCACCGAACATATACTCCTCGGGAGAGTTGTATGCCTTTTCCTCTTCGGGATAGTAATAGTAGAGAGGACGGCACATCGACACACCCGTATCGTATGCATACCTTGCGGCATCGTAAATGTAAGGACTCAGGGCATAGCGCAACTTGATGGCCGCCTTCATATACTCATAGTGGTCAGGATAAGACCAGATGCGCCTGTCAAGATCCGCGCTCTGGGTGGAGTGGGTCTTGTATATGGGCAGGAACACGGCATACTGGAGCCAACGGGTATATACCTCGGGGTTTGTAGGGCCGGTCACACCTCTCGGATGCATATGTCCTCCTATGTCGTGGCCCCAATAACCGTAACCGACATTGGATGCAGTGGCGGTGAAATAAGGGATGAACTCCAGCACCTCCCAGGTGTCGCAGGTGTCTCCCGAGAATCCGAGCTGGTAGCGGTGACTTCCCAAGCCACCCCAACGGTGATAGATGAAAGGACGCGGCGCATCCAGGCCCAGGCTTGCGCTCTGACGGACCTTGTCATTGAAGAACACGTAGTTGCACCAGAAGGTGTTGCTCAGGCCTTTCACGTAACGGCTGAGATACCATTGCTGCCAGTCAAGCCACCAGAAATCTATGCCCTGGCGCTCAATGGGATGCAGTACACTGTTGAAGTATGCGTCAGCCCATTCCTGCTGGTCAAGACGGAAGGGAACGACAGCCCTGTGGCCCGCCTTTCCCACGGCCTTGTCCATCCAGGCATATTTGTAACCACCCTCGGGATAGACATAACCCTCAGGTCCGTCATAATTGTCCGTTCTGCCGAGATAATCTTTTACAAAGTCGTAGTAGCAGGCTTCATAGGAACGGATTCCGGAAGCGGGATGAAGGTTGAGAGCTGTCTTATAGCCCATCCTGTGAAGTTCATACAAAGTACCTTCGGGATCCGGGAACAGCTCGTGGTTCCAGGTGTAACCCGTCCAGCCACGGCCCTCTCCCACTTCGTCGCGACCGAGCCGCTTTTCCATATCCTTCCAGGTCTCGTGCCAGTCCATATCGATGATGAACACGTCCATGGGGATATCCCTCTTCCTCATCTGCGAGCCCAGATCCAGGACTTCCTCGTCCGTGTAAATCCAATAACGGCTCCACCAATATCCCAGAGTGAACTTCGGAGGGAGCGGAATCCTGCCCGCCACTTTGGTAAAGTCACGGAGAGCCTCGGTATAATCATGTCCGTATGCGAAAATATACAGGTCCTGGCGCTCGCCCTCCGGACGCGGTGCCACCCAGTACTTCCAATCAGATTCCACAGGGACAAGGAGATGACGTTCACTTTCATCCACAATGGCCCATCCGTCGCGGGAAATGATACCGTTCTCCAGATCGTTCCCGTCTTTGGACACGTGGTCATAACCCCTGCAACCGTCAAGGGTCCTTGTAGTTCCTTTCAGATTACCCGAATCATCGGCCCCGGGGAACCATCTGACCGTTCTTCCGTTCATCCTGAAACTGACGGAGAGGTTGTCTTCAGTGAATTTTCCGTTTCCCTTGTACACAAGTTTCACCTTGCCTGTGTTGATGACGGTCCGTCCGCCCGCATTGCTCAGTTTGAAGTCCGGCACGGGAAGGTCCCTGTTGACTATGGCCAGAGTGGCGTTGTCTTCGAAGACACCGTCAGCTGACCATTCCATTCTGATGATTCTGTCCGTCAGAACGGTGAAACGGGCATTGCCGCTGACTACAACGGCGGCATCATTTGCTTTGGGATGGAACTCTTCCGCAAAAGCGGGTACGACAGCACAGAGTGCCAGGAGCGAAACTATTAATCTTTTCATTGTTTGAAAAATTTCCACTGGAACAGCACAAGGTAAAAGGCGCCGACAGTCACGCAACTGTCAGCAAAATTGAATACGGGAGAGAAGAACACGAAATTCGGGGTACGGATAATGGGGAAATAAAGCATATCCACCACCCTTCCGAACATAAACGGCGCATAATCCCATATGAGACCGTAGAAAAGGCAGTCGATTATGTTGCCGAACGCTCCGGCAGTGATAAGGGTGAGACCCACCAGGACTCCGGTAGGAGTGTTCCCCTTTTTATTGAGGCTGCTTATCCACCAGACCAAAGCTCCACAAAGGATTACACGGAAAAGAGACAGGATGAATTTCCCCGCGGCGCCACCGAACTTCATTCCGAAGGCCATCCCTTCGTTTTCAACAAAACACAGGCGGAACCATTGCCCTATCACAAAAATCTGCTCTCCCAGGTCCATGTTGGTCTTGACCAGATATTTGCTTACCTGGTCAATGACAACGAGGAGCACGCCCAAAGCAATGAGTTTGGTCCCTCTTGAAATTTTCATACTTTAGTTCTTTCCGGATTTGGCAAGCATCTCCTTAGCCTCAACGGTAAGGGTGGCGTGAGGAACAAGGCGAAGTCTTTCCTTGGGGATGAGTTTTCCGGTGACACGACAGACACCGTAAGTCTTGTTCTCAATGCGGATGAGAGCGGCTTCAAGATTCTTGATGAACTTGTATTGCCTCTGGGCCATCTGACTGGCTTCTTCCTTGGACAATTGATTGGCACCGTCATCCTCCACGGTCTTGAAAGACGGCGAAGTGTCTTCGATGTCATTGTTGCCGCCATGCATCGCAACCCCACGAAGGGTGTTGTACTCCTCCTTGGCCTTTGCCAGCATATCTTCTATGATGACCTTGAATTCAGCCAATTCCGCATCCGAATAGCGGTTCTTGATTTCTTCTGCCATAGTTATCAGTTTTTGGTAATTTTAATTTTCAATATTTCATCACCCCATTCCACTTCTGCGGCATCCGAGGGAGCTTCAGCCATTGGATGGAACTCCACCTTCAACGACAGAGTCTGTGAGGCGACATAATCTCCATAATGGGCGAGAGACGCGACAATATCCTTTGCCGCCTCTCCGTCAGCGTAAATCGCGGTATTGATACGGTCTGTGACCTCCAGTCCGGACTCCTTGCGAAGATTCTGGACGGGGCGGATAAGTTCACGCGCCGTTCCCTCCTCTATCAGCTCGGGGGTAAGAGTAATGTCAAGAGCGATGGTAAGAGGGCCTTCGGACACCACAAGCCAGCCGGGCATATCTTCCGAATGGATCTCATAGTCCTCCTTGCGGAGAATGACGTCGCCGCCGGGCAGTGCAAGTTTATATTCTCCCGCGCAACGTTCCAGTTCAGCAATCACCTGCTGGGAAATGGTCTGGAAGGCGGCGGCAATCTCCTTCATCCTGGGACCGTAAATCTTGCCGAGAGTCTTGAAATTGGGCTTTATCTTCTTGGTAATGACTCCGGTAGTGTCGGTGATGAATTCCGCATTCTTTACGTTGACCTCGGAGAGAATCACGGATTTGACAGCCTCCAACTGCTCACGCACCTTGTCTGAAACGACCGGAACCATAATCCGGGGAAGAGGTTTCTTGACATTGATGCCAACCTTTTTACGGAGAGCCAGAATCATTGAGCAGCTCTTCTGCGCCAGCGCCATACGGTCTTCAAGATCCGCATCAATCACAGCGGCATCAACTGCAGGCATTGTCTGGAAATGGACAGACTCTCCTTCTCCCGCCGTAAGATCGAGATACAGCCGGTCCATATAGAAAGGAGCAATCGGAGCGGCCAGCAGAGCCACAGTCTTGAGAGCTCCGTAGATTGTCTGATATGCGGACAGCTTGTCTGCCGACATCCCGGAAACCCAGATGCGCTTCTTGTTGAGACGGATATACCAGTTGGAGAAGTCATCACAGACGAAGTCCTGGATCAGACGTCCGGCACTTGTGATGTCATAATCCTCGTAGGCGGCCTCAACCTTGGAGATCAGCGTATTCAATTTGCTCGACATCCATTTGTCAAACTCGGGGCGTTCGGCGAACGAAACAGCCTCTGCCGAAGGGTCAAAGTTGTCGATATTGGCATACACGGCAAACAGCGAGTATGAATTGTACAGCGTGCCGAAGAATTTCCTCCGGACTTCATCGACTCCGGATTCATCAAAACGCAGATTGTCCCAGGGCTGGGCATTCGTAAGCATATACCAGCGAAGAGCATCCGCTCCGTATGTGTCAAGGGCCTTGAAAGGATCAACGGCATTGCCGAGACGTTTGCTCATCTTCTCTCCCTTCCTGTCAAGCACGAGACCGTTGGAAATAACCCTCTTGAAGGCAGGCGTACCGCTCACCATGGTATGGATTGCATGCAGGGTATAGAACCATCCGCGTGTCTGGTCGACTCCCTCGGCAATGAAATCCGCCGTACAGCCGAAGTCAGGGGTGTCCTTACCCCTCAGTCCCGTCTGGGCATACGGCATAGAGCCCGAATCGAACCACACGTCAATAAGGTCAGACTCCCTTACCATCCTGCGCCCTCCGTCACTTACAAGGAAGATATTGTCCACATAAGGCCTGTGAAGGTCGATGAGGTCATAATTGGCCTTGCTCATATCGTCCGGGTTGAATCCCGCCGCCTTGAACGGATTGGATTCCATCACTCCCGCCGATACGGCTTTCTCGATTTCCTCATAAAGTTCCCTGACACTGCCTATGCATTTCTCCTCACGGCCGTCTTCGGTCCGCCATATAGGCAACGGTGTGCCCCAATAACGGCTGCGGCTGAGATTCCAGTCCTGGATATTCTCCAACCACTTTCCGAAACGTCCCGTACCGGTAGCCTCAGGCTTCCAGACTATCTGCTCGTTGAGGGCCATCATCTGTTCACGCACAGCGCTCGCCTTGATGAACCAGGAGTTCAGAGGATAATAGAGCACAGGTTTGTCCGTGCGCCAGCAATGAGGATATGTATGAACGTGCTTCTCTATGCGGAATGCCTTGCCGGCCGCCTTGAGCATCACGCAGATGTCGATATCAAGCGTAGGCGCGTCCGCCGGAAGCTCCGGATCATACGCATTCTTCACGAAACGGCCGGCCCAGCTACCGTATTCATCGGAAACATTGGCGGCCACATAACCGGGATCAAGGTCCTCTATGCGATAGAAACGGCCGCAAGGATCCACCTGAGCCTGCATGGCGCCATCCTTGTCGGTCACATAAAGCCCGGGAACGCCCGCGGCCTTGGCGACCTTGGCATCATCGGCACCGAAGGTGGGAGCGATATGCACGATGCCCGTACCGTCCTCAGTAGTTACGTAATCGCCGAGAATCACCCTGAAAGCACCCTTCCCCGGATTGAACCAGGGGATAAGCTGCTCATATTCCATTCCTTCCAGGTCTGTCCCCTTGACCGTGCCCGGCAGCAGCTCGTAAGCGATCTTGTCATTGAACCAGGCGCCTACAAGAGCCTTCGCAAGAATATAAGTGGCCGCCTCACCCGTATAGGGATTGGTGCTGCGCACCTTCACATAATCAATGTTGGGGCCGACGCAGAGCGCGGTATTGGAGGGAAGAGTCCAGGGTGTCGTGGTCCAGGCCAGGAAATACAGATCCTTTTCTCCCCTGACCTTGAACTGGGCGCAGCAGGTGGTGTCCTTGACATCCCTGTAGCAACCCGGCTGATTCAGTTCGTGGGAGCTCAGCCCCGTGCCCGCCGCAGGACTGTACGGCTGGATGCTCTTGCCCTTGTACAGCAGTCCCTTGCCATAAATATCCTTCAGGAGCCACCAAAGGGTCTCTATGTATCTGTTATCGTAAGTGATGTACGGATCATCCAGATTGACCCAGTAGCCGACACGTTCCGTAAGAGTCCGCCACTCCGCAGTGTATTTCATCACTTCCTGACGGCAGGTACGGTTATAGTCCTCCACGCTTATCTTCGAACCGATATCCTCCTTCGTTATTCCGAGTTTTTTCTCGACTCCAAGCTCAACGGGGAGGCCATGGGTATCCCATCCGGCACGACGGCGCACCCTGAAGCCTGTCTGAGTCTTGTAACGGCAGATGGCATCTTTGATGGACCGGGCCATGACGTGATGGATGCCCGGCATTCCGTTTGCGGACGGAGGCCCTTCAAAGAATATGAATTCCGGAGCGCCCTCACGGATTTCCAGCGATTTCTCAAACGCACGGCACTTCTTCCAGCAGGCCAGAACATCATTCCCCACGGCAACCAGATCAAGACCTTTATATTCTTTGAATGTCATAATTTTTACCTACTTTTGTATTCGGGCAAATATAATAAATCCACGGCTTTTTAACAAGTGACAATGACAACTACGGACATAATTCTCCTCATCTGTTTCATCCCCGCCATCTGGAACGGCCTAACGAAAGGACTTGTCAAACAATTGGTTGCGATTGCGGCGGTATTTGCCGGAGCCTGGATTGCCAATAAGTTCTCCCTGCCGGTCAGCGAATTCATCTCCAGGCAACTGACAGACGCACAGCCCAGGGTTGTAAGCGCCGTCAGTTTTGCCCTGCTTTTCTTTGCATCACTGGCAGTTTTCGGGCTTCTCGGGAACCTGCTCACCAGGATTCTGAAGTCAGCGTCCCTCGGACTGGCCAACAGAATCCTTGGAGTCATATTCGGCATCTTCAAGGCCGCACTCATCCTTGCCATCCTCGTATGGCTTTTTGACGAACTTAACTCAAAATGGGAACTGGTCAAGGCCGAAACCTTTGACGAGTCTGTAGTGTTCACCTACCTGAAGGATTTCGGAGCAAGGTTTTTCCCGTTCCTTAAAAATATGATTTCGCATATCAATGCCTAAGTTATTACTCATAGAGACCTCCACCTCCCTCTGCTCCACCGCGCTTGTCGAGGGAGAAAGAATCAGTTGCAGCCGTAAAAGCACCGGAATGCGCGAACACGCTTCCAAAACAGCCGTATTCGTCAAGGAAATGCTGGACGAAAGAGGTTTGAAAGTATCCGACTGCGATGCCGTTTGCGTCAGTTCCGGCCCCGGATCCTACACCGGCCTGCGGGTCGGATCTTCATCGGCGAAAGGTCTTTGTTTCGGAGCCGGCATTCCCCTGATAGGCATAGGCACACTTGATATTCTGGCGAACCAGGCCATTTCAGAAGCCTTGCTCCCGGAGGGCTGCCGCACCATAGTCCCCATGATAGATGCCCGCAGGATGGAGGTCTATTCCGCAGTCTATTCCCTAGCGGACTCCCGACAGCCGGTCAGGACTACAGAAATCGTCCCCACCGTGGTGGATTCCAACAGTTTCTCGGATTTACTGGAAACCGGCCCCGTACTTTTCATCGGCGACGGTGCCGCCAAATGCGCCGACGTCATCAGCTCGGCAAATGCCACATTCGTTCAGGTATGCCCCGACGCCACCGCGATGCTTGAGCCGGCCCTCAGGGCCTGGAATGAAAAAAGGTTCGAGAATACAGCGTACTTCGAACCTTTCTATCTGAAGGAATTCGTGGCCACAGTGAGCCACAAAAACCTTTTTTAGCAAATCCCCACCTATCTCAGAATTCTGGCGAGCTCTTTTCTCAGGCCTGTCTCACCTTGGATTCCGGTAGTGACAAGATTGCCGTCAGCAATGAGGATGGAAGCCGGGACGCCGCTCAGATTATAGAGAAGCACCGACTTGGAGGCTGCGCCCAGACCGTCATTGACATTGATCCAGGGAAGTTCCTGATTCTTGACAACGGATGCCCAACGTGCCTTGTCGGTATCCAGACAGACTGAATAAATCTCAAATCCCTTCTTGTGGTAGTCATCATAAAGCGGAGCAAGCACCTCTTTGGTAAACATGCTCTGAACAGGGTCTGACGAATCCCAGAAATGCAGGAGTATGGCCTTCGACTTGACTGACGAGAGAGCCACCTGCACGCCATTCACATCAGGCATTGTAAGATCGGGGAAACCTACGGAAGCGGCCTGCTTGAGCTCGATTTCCATCTGCAGTTCCTTTTCGCGGCGGCTTGCCTCATTTTCGAGTGCTTTCACATATTTTGATTCGGGATAGACCACTTTCAACGAATCGCAGGCCCTGCGGAAATGAAGGGCATCGGTCGTCTGGGCAAAAATGGGAGCGAACTCGCCGATTTTCTCGTACAGCACGGGAATAACCGTCAGCGAATACGGGTTCTCCATAATGTAGCGGACGCTCTCACGATAATATGCTATGTACTGACGCACAAACTCTCCCGGATTGTCAACCTGCCCGATTTCACTGAGGAAACGGGAGAATCTCGCCTCCACCTTCTGAAGATCCTCGGAGCCCTTGGAGCCCGTAACCGTATAATGTCCGAGGGTGTCAGCCTCTACGACTGCCTTCTCCCCGGCTTCGAGAAGAAGCGACGCCACCTTTGTGTCGTTATGGAACAGATACACAAATTCGGGTTTACCTTCCTCAACCGGAACGTTCAGTTTGAAAGCACCGTTTTTATCTGTTGTCAATGTGTCGAGAACGTTATAAGTGTTTACGTTCAGAACGGTTGCCACGACCGGAGCTTCCGATGTTCCGGACAAGGTTCCGCTCACGGTTGTACCGGAGCCGCAGGAAACCGTCAGGATTGCAGTGGCGGCAAGGATAATAAGACTAAAGTTTTTCATATTCTGCTAAAATGGATGCTGCAATGGCAGCCTTCTGTTCATCGGTAACGACAGGTTTCTCCTTGCGGAAATCAAGATCGCCTTCCGTCTGGAGAGGGACAAGATGGATGTGGGTATGAGGGACTTCCATACCCAGGACCGCCACGCCGACGCGCTTGCAGGGCACAGCCGCCTTCAATGCCGCCGCCACCTTGCGCGCGAACTTCCAAAGCCCGTCATAAGTCTCAGGATCAAGATTGAAGATATAATCGTTCTCGGTATGCTTCGGTATCACAAGAGTGTGCCCGGGCGCAAGAGGACTGATATCCAGGAAAGCGTAGAAGTCCTCGTTCTCCGCAACTTTATAGGAAGGAATCTCCCCCGCCGCTATTTTTGTAAAAATCGTCGCCATCAGATGGAAATGTCAAGAATCTTGAACTTCAAAATACCGGAAGGGACCTTCGCCTCGACGGTCTCGTCCTTGGAATGGCCTATGAGAGCCTTGGCGATAGGGGTCGTGGCAGCCAGTCTTCCCTTTGAGAAATCAGCCTCCGACTCCCCTACGATGGTGAACTCCATAATCTTGTGGCTTGCAAGATTCTCCACCTTGACCTTATTGAGCATCTGAACCTTATCCGTGCCCAACTGCGATCCGTCAAGAACCTTGGCATTCGCCACCATATTCTGAAGATTTGCAATTTTAAGCTCCAGAAGGCCCTGCGCCTCACGCGCCGATTCATATTCGGCATTCTCTGAAAGATCTCCCTTTTCCCTCGCTTCGGCAATTGCAGCCGAGATAACGGGTCTTTGAGCCAGCGCTTCCGCCAATTCCTGCTTGATCTTGTTAAGACCTTCCTGGCTCATGTAATGTACTTCTGCCATAATAAACAATTAAAAACGAGTTCCGTCTCAAGACAGAACCCTGTATCATCTATGCAAAGATATGAATAAAAATCACTTAATACAAGTTACGGCAAACTTTTTCGTCCTCCTCCAACTGACTTCTAAGTTCCTCGAGACTGGCAAAGGACTTTTCATCCCGTATTCTCTGGAGGAAAGAAAGCTTGATGTCCTGTCCGTATATCATCTCATCAAAGCCCAGGATATGAGTCTCCGTCCGTTTGCCTATATTCGTCATTCCATAATAACGTCCTCCCAAAGTTTCCACGGCAGTGAAATACACCCCGTCCCCAGGGATGAGTTTCAATGGCTCGTACAACTGAAGATTCGCCGTCGGATATCCGATAGTCCTCCCCTTCTGCTCTCCGGAGACGACAACCCCCTGAAGGGTATAATCGTAACAAAGGAACCTTGATGCCAGGGCAACGTCCCCTTCCACAAGCGCTTTCCTTATTTTGGTGGAGCTCACCGCTATCCCCACTGACGACACCTTATCAGTCCTTATCACTTCCAAACCGAGTTCCCGGGCCTTGGTGGAAGCCTGTTCGGGCGACACCACATCGCTTCCAATCCTATTGTCGTAGCCTAGGAGCACAGCCGTACCGTTGAATCCCTGTATCACCACACCCTTGAAATACTCATAGGCAGTCATACGGCTGAACTCCCTCGTGAAGGGGATCACCTCAATCCTGTCAACCCCGAGAGACTTGAGTATGGCCTGCTTCTCCGCCAGCGAGTTCAGGAGCCTCAACTGTATAGCGTCATTCTGGAGGACCGTACGCGGGTGAGGCCAGAAAGTGATGATGACACTCTCCTCACCGCGCTCACGCGCGGCCTGGACGAGTGTCTCTATCACCATCCTGTGCCCGATATGGACACCGTCGAAAAAACCCGTGGCAACTACAGCCATTTGACAAGAGGGAAATCCTGTCTGTGAGGCAGCAAGGGGTTCTTGGGATAAATGCGCGTGCCTACCTGATACATACCGGTTCTTTCCGGGAGCACTGAAGCCCTGTAGGTGGCAATACCGTTCTCGCAGGAAACAAGCTTGAGTTCAAAGACCTCCTGGATATGCAGTTTGCCATTCTTGTCGGAAGACGTGAACAGCATCTCAACCCCGATATCCTCCGCCTTGATGCGGCCGAGGTCTATCACCACTTCACTCTGCAATTCATTGGACTGACTGAGCACGTAGGACGCGTCCGGGCGGGTGTATGATACAATGCGCATATTGTACCATTCCTTTTGAATCAGATCCTTCCAATTAGCAAGTTCACGGGCAATCCTGTTGTCTTCGGCAACAAGGAGTTTGCTGCGTTCGAACTGGGGCTGATAGAATCTGTTGCAGTAATCGGTGAGCATCCTGTTGGTGGTAAACTCGCTGGCGACCTTGGCAATGGTGTTCTTGATATAACCTATCCACTGCTCGGAACGCCCGGTGCCCTTCTCCACATTATAATATGCCGGAGCAATCTCGTTCTCGATAATCGTATAAATGGTTGCGGCATCGAGCTCGTTCTGATACTCCACGTCATCATAGGTGCTCTCAAGAGGAAGAGCCCATCCGGCACCCTCCTTGTAGCCTTCCACCCACCAGCCGTCCATAACGGAGAAGTGCATCACACCGTTCATGGCAGCCTTCTCCCCGGACGTGCCGGAGGCTTCCAGAGGACGGGTAGGATTGTTGAGCCACACATCCACTCCCTGGACAAGCCTCTTCGCAAGAGTGATGTCGTATCCCGGCACAAAAATGATTTTTCCGAGGAACCTTTCCTGCTTGGATATCTCAACAATCTGCTTGATGAGGTCCTGGCCCATTCCGTCAGCAGGATGTGCCTTGCCGGCAAAAATGAACTGAACGGGGCGCTCCGGGTTGTTGACGATGGCATCAAGCCTGTCGAGATCACGGAAAAGGAGCGTTGCCCTCTTATATGTTGCAAAACGACGGGCGAATCCTATCGTGAGGACCTCCGGGCGGAATGTATCCTTGATGGAAACGACCTGGCGGGGGCTGTAATGAGCGCTCATCTGAGGATCATTGAGACGCTCGTTGATATAGCGGACCATCTCCTTCTTGACAAACATCCTCACGTCCCAGATGTCCTGGCTCGGCACGCTGTATATGCCGTCGAAGCAGGACTTGTCATAATGGTGGGTCTGGAACTTGTCACCGAAGACCTTGGCCTGAAGCTTTTTCATGCTGTCGGAGCCCCAGGTGGAATAATGCACTCCGTTGGTGACGTAGCTGATATAGAGCTCCTCGGGGAGGTATCCCGGATACATGCCGGCGAATATCTCCTGGCTGACGTCACCGTGAAGTTTGGAAACGCCGTTCACATTCTGGCTCAAGCTTGCGGCCAGGACGCTCATCGAGAATTTCTCGTCGTGATTGTCGGGATTTATCTTGCCGAGGCTCATCATTGTGCGCCAGTCGATGCCGAAACGATGGGGGTAATGACCCAGATATTTGCCGAGAAGGTCCTCATCGAAGGCATCGTGACCGGCAGGGACGGGTGTATGGGTGGTGAAAAGTCCGGAAACCCTCACCAGCTCGATGGCCTCGTTGAAGGAAAGATGTTTGTTGAACATATATTCGCGGAGCCTCTCCAAACCGGCGAACGCCGCGTGTCCCTCATTGTAATGGTATATGTCCGGATTGAGACCGAGAGCACGGAGGGCACGTACGCCGCCAATGCCGAGAAGAATCTCCTGTTTGAGACGGTTCTCCCAGTCTCCACCGTAAAGCTGATGGGTGACCTGACGGTCTTCCGGGCTGTTCGCCTCGAAATCGGTATCGAGAAGATACAGGTCGGTGCGTCCCACAGCGACCTTCCATATTCGCGCAAACATTTCCCTTCCGGGCATCGCAACCTTCACAGTCATCCAGTTGCCGTCCGGGCCTATGACAGGCTCGGCGGGAGTCTTCATGAAATCCTGGGCATCGTAGCCGGCCACCTGATTCCCCTGAGGCGTGAGCCTCTGGGTAAAATAGCCGTACCTGTAGAAAAGACCCACGGCCACAAGGTTGACGTTCATGTCGGATGACTCCTTCAGATAGTCTCCTGCCAGTATTCCCAGGCCTCCCGAATAAATCTTCAAGGAAGAATCCAGGCCGTATTCCATACAGAAATATCCTATGGAAGGAGACGTCCTTTCAGACTTGAGCGCCATATATGAATCAAATTCCTGCATTACTGCGGCGAGCGAGTTGAGGAATGACTGGTCCTTGGCCAGGACTTTATACCTCTTGAGACTCACCTTGTCCAATATCTCCATCGGATTATGGCCTGACCTGTGCCACAGATCCGCATCCACTGTCTTGAAAAGGGATTTCGCGTTATCATTCCAGCACCACCACAGGTTCTTGCAAAGTTTCTCCAGTCCGGAGAGTTCTTCCGGAAGATGACGTGTTACCATTACACTGCTCCACGACGGGGCAGCAGATTCGTTAAAATACATAATCTATCTCTCTGCTATTGCGTTGTTTACTCTTATAATGAAATCGCTGAGCACATTCATATAGTTGATGAATGCCTCGTACGGCGTGTCATAAGGATTGAATCTCTGATGAATTTCCCCGTCAGAGAAGAATTTCGTGCACATATAGTACAGATGGTCGCTCTCCTGAAGATGTCCGTAATCGGCCCAAAGGACCGGGTCATTGAGTATGGAAAGCTTCTCCTGAAGACCGTAAAGCTTGTTGTAGGCATCCTGCTGAAGCTCATTGCCAAGCCATGCCGTGATATCACGTTCCTCATCCGCCCAGGAAATGGGCTGGGGCACTGAAAGTTCCGAGACGGCCTTATGTTTGGCCGCGACCTCTGAAGGGGTTGCAAACTCAAACCGCTTCGTTTTCAGCACAGCCGTGGGAAGCGCCTTCATGAAATCGAAGATACCGCATTCGACACTCTGATGCTCTCCGAAAGTCTCATAGTCCATAAACAGATTGACTACTTCCCCGTCACTGCTGCCAAGCCAGTCAACGAATTTGTCAGCGGTGAGAGGCCAGCCGCTCCATCCCTTGTCAGAGAAACGGAAGGCGATATCATCGCTCAGACCGTAGTTGCGCAGAAGAAGTTTCAAATCCGGCTGGGCATCACAACTGTATATGAAATCGGGGCTTCTCCATCCCATTATGTGACGGGCTCCTTCCGTAAGCATTGCCTTGAAGCCCATTCCGTACACCTGCTTTCCGATACTGTCGGAGTAAATCAGCTCGGTATTGCGGAACGTGGTCGGCGTGACTCCGAAATGCTCTTCGATTGCAGCCTTGTGCTTGAGCACCTGATGCTCAAACTCAGCAGGAGAACCGAGCGATGCCAGGGAATGATAATAGGTCTCGCTCAGGAATTCCACGCAACCCGTGTCGGCAAGCGCCCTGAAACTGTCGAGCACCTCCGGAGCATAACGGGAAAACTGTTCTAGCGCAGATCCGGAAATGGAGAAGGCCAGCTTGAGCTTTCCCTTCTGCTTCCTTATCTCCTGGAGGAGGAGTTCGTTCATCGGAATATAGCACTTCTGGGCTATTCTCTTCAGAATGGTTCTGTTGGCAAAGTCATCATAGTAATGAGAATCCTTGCCTATATCGAAAAATCTGTACAAGCGGAGTCTTGTAGGCTGATGCACCTGGAAATAAAGACAGATTGACTTCTTCATATTATTCATTTACTACTGATTCATAAACTTTCTTGAGTTTGGCGGTCGCCCCGTTCCACTTGAGGGCATTCACCTCGTCAAATCCCTGTTTGGTGGCAAACGAAGCCAGGGCAGGATATTGCAGGAGAGCATAAATGTCGTCCGCCATTGCATCCACGTCCCAGAAATTCACCTTGAGCGCGTATTTCAACACCTCGGCGGCACCTGACTGGTGGGAGATGATGGACGGGACATTGGACCTCATTGCCTCCAAAGGAGAGATTCCGAAAGGTTCGGATACGGAAGGCATGATATACACATCCGAGAACGCGAACATCTTCTGAACTTCCTGTCCGCGCAGGAAACCCGTGAAATGGAAACGGTCCGAAATACCGAGACGGGCCACCTGACGGATGGAACGGGTCATCATATCACCGCTTCCGGCCATCACGAAGCGCACGTTCTTCGTACGCTTGAGAACCTTGGCCGCGGCCTCGATGAAATACTCGGGTCCCTTCTGGAACGTGATTCGTCCAAGGAAGGTAACCACCTTGTCCGTGACACCGCGCTCGACGTGAAGATTCTCACGGCCGCTGAAGTCAACGGCATTGTGGACTGTCACGACCTTTGCAGGATCAATGCCGTACTTGTTGATGACAATGTTCCTGGTGAGATCGGACACCGTGACCACCCTGTCGGCAGCCTCCATACCGCGCTTCTCGATTGCAAACACCCTGGAATCCACCATATCATCGGTCCCACGGTCAAAAGAAGTGGCGTGGACATGCACCACAAGGGGTTTTCCGGTCAGTTCCTTGGCAGCTATTCCCGCCAGGTAAGTAAGCCAGTCGTGAGCATGGATGACATCGAAGCGGTCTGAGTACTGCATCGCAATGGTACCTCCTACCTGAGCGTATCTGCTGACTTCTTCAAGAAGATTCGCGCCGTATTTTCCCGAGAACTTGAATTTCTGTCCAAATCCGACCGTTGTCTCCCTGACCTGCTCCCGCTTCATCTTCTCTATGGCCTCGAAATATTCTTCCGGATCCACATAGGGGACAATGCTGGAGTCGACATTTATAAACTTCACCTTATCGAGGAACTCGTCGACGGTGGCGCTGACATTGCGCACCGCAACGTCACTCGCATTGATGATGGTGGTGGCGGACTGATCCTCGTCACCGCTTGCTGACGGCATCACGAAGAGCGTCTCCACACCATTGTAGGCAAGGCCTTTCACTATACCTTCGCAGGCGGTGCCAAGACCTCCGGCAATATGGGGAGGGAACTCCCAGCCGAACATAAGAACTTTCATATTCTACGCCTCTTTGTATTTTTCCATAAAATAATCAACCGACAGCAGCGCGGCCGTACTCAGGGCCGATGAAATGGCTCCGTGCGGCTCGTGAGGGGGATCTCCGTCATAGAGTTCGGAGAAGGCTCCGACTCCGTGCTTGCCCAAGTCCTCATAGAATCCTTCGCAAAGCCACTCCGCCTTCTTCCAGAATGCCGGGCCCTTGACGCGGAAGCAGACATCGACATAAGGTTCCAAAAGGAACGGACGGGTACAGCCCTGATGGTATGCGAGGTCGCGCTCTACCTGCGTACCTTCATACACACCCTTGTATTTGACGTCTCTCGGAGACAGGGTCCTGATTCCCCTCGCCGTGAGAAGTTCATTGTCTATCACACGCAGAATTGAAGGAGCCAGTTCCTCATCCACGGGAGAATTCTTCACCCAAACGGCATACAGCTGATTGGGACGCACGTCACAGTTCTGCCCTGAATTGTCCACGAAATCAGCCAGACATCCGTGTTGTTCGTTCCAGAACATAGGCTGGTAATTGGCTTTGACCAGGTCGCGTATCATCGTCCACTTGGAGACGAAATCACTGCGTTTACTTCCGTACTTGCACTCCATTTCCACAGCGAAGCAGATGGAATTGTACCAGAACGCATTAGTCTCCACCTGATATCCCGCACGTTCCGTGACGGCGCGGCCGTCGATATATGCATTCATCCAGGAAAGGGCGACTCCGTCAAGCTGAGCCCACAAAAGTCCGTTGGGATGCATCGACACCTCACGGCGCACACCGGGAAGGTAACTTTCTATTATGCCTTTGACAAGTGTACCGTATTTCTTCCAGACAGCCTTCTCATCCGCGCCGAAATCCAGATAAGCCTGCAGCACGCTGGCAAGATACAGGGGAGCCTCCACCTGTGTGGTCCTGCGGAACAGGCGTTCCTGCTCGTCCGCTATCAGATTGTCCAGGATCTCCTCAAACTGCGATGCATCCCCAAGGCCATATAGAGTCAGTCCGGGCAGGGCCTGCAGTGTCTCCCTCAAAAGGCCCGTATACATCCAGGAGAAGCCGGCATTGATTTTCTTGCGGCCATTGTGATTGGTTATGAGCAGGTCGGCACAACGCAGCAGCTGCTCATGATTGGAACTCACGTTCATCTTCCTGGAAAGATAAGAGGAGAACTTCCTCTTGAATTCGGCGGGATTCTCCTCATTCAATGACGCAGAAAGGATTACCGCTCCCGCCGCCTTCAGTTTCACCTCGAAGTATCCCGGAACGAAAAGATCCTCACGGCAGTCATAACCCCGGCGATACTCATCGGAATACGTAATGTTGAGATTCCAGACAGGGTCATAGTTGAATCCGGCGGATTTGTCGCTCAACTGGATATTGAGATTCGGGAAATTTGCATACATCTTGAATGACACGCCGTTCCGGATTTCGGAATATGACGTGTCCGCCTCATCATTGCGGCAGGTGAGGGCGTGAATGTTACGGAATGCAAGGAAGGGCCTCAACTGAAGGACCGCATCCGCGGGAGACTCCAGCAGCTCATATTTGACCAGCACCTGGTCCTCGTCCTGAGCCAGAAGAAGACTCTTTCTGAAAACTATATCCCCAACCTTGTATGTGATCTGGGGTACGGGATCCGCAGAAAAATCTACGACATACTTGTGGCCTCTGGGCTCATAGATATCTCCATAGCAATGGATTCCCAGATTAAACTGTTTCCCGTTCACAATCAGCGTCTCGTCGACAGCTGACAGGAGCAGGAACTTGTCTCCGCCGAAACGGTCAAGAGTAACGGCCAGAAGACCGTGATACCGCCTTGTGTTGCAGGTCACAATGGACGTGTTGCAATAGGCACCCGTCTTGTTCGCTCCAAGAATCTCCCTCTTGAGCGAATAAGAAAGATTCACCAGTTCAGACTTGTTGAATTTCAGAAAAGCCATAAAATTTTCATATTTTTTTCAGCACCAAAGCACATCTGCTCGGCAGATACAGATACAGGATGTGGTCCTCTGACACGGTCTCGTGCTCTTCTCCGGCTCCCAATCGTCCGAATCCACCGAACGTTTTTTCGTCAGAATCGAACATCGTCCGGTATCTTCCTTCCGGAGCGGGGAACCCATAATTGTCGAAAGATGCCCCCGGGTTGAAATTGAGCGCAAATATAGTATTTTCCCTGCGGAAAATCAAGACTTGTTTCTCTTCATCGGCCCGCAGCAATTCCAAAGCCGAACCAAGCGCTTTCTCCTCTTTCAGATAATGCACCATCGCGGAGTCGAAATTACGAAGCGCCCCGTAACGGAGCAGGGGATTGTCCGCCAGACTCCACTGCCGACGCGCATATTTGAAAGACCAGCCGTTCCCCTCCCTCGGGAAATCAATCCATTCCGGATGGCCGAATTCATTGCCCATAAAATTAAGATAGCCTCCTGCGGCTGTCGCTGCCGTCACCAGTCTGATGAGTTTGTGAAGCGCAATGCCGCGGTCGACCGCCAGATTCCGGGAACCGTTGTTCATGGACCAGTACATCTCCTTGTCCACCAGTCGGAAAATGATGGTCTTGTCTCCGACAAGCGCCTGATCATGGCATTCCGCATAGGAGACGGTGCTCTCCTCCGCCCTCTTGTTGGTAAGTTCCCACCACATCTCACCCATGCTCCACTGTTCGTCGGACTTCTCCTTTATCCATTTGATCCAGTGGTCCGCAATTCCCATCGACATCCTGAAATCAAAGCCTACTCCACCGGTGGAGAACGGAGCTGCCAGTCCCGGCATCCCGCTCACATCCTCGGCTATCACAATGGCGTTAGGATTGATTTCATGAACCAGCATATTCGCAAGGGCAAGATAAGTCACGGCATTTTCGTCGACACCATTATTGAAATAAAGCTCGTAGTTGCCGAAGTCCCTGCCCAGGCCGTGGTCCCAATACAGCATCGATGTCACGCCGTCAAAGCGGAATCCGTCCAGATGATATTCCTCCATCCAGTACTTGCAGTTCGACAGGAGGAAATACTTGGTCTCATCCTTCCCATAATCGAAGCATCTGCTGTCCCAGGCAGGATGATGGCCCTGCCCGCCATTGTAGAAATAGAGGTCCTCCCTGCCGTCAAAACAGCTCAGTCCCTCACTTTCGTTCTTCACCATATGGGAATGGACAATGTCCATTATCACCGCAATCCCCTTCGAATGCGCGTCATCCACCAAAGCCTTGAACTCCTCGGGGGTTCCGAAGCGGCTGCTCAAAGCGAAGAAATTGGAAACCTGATATCCGAACGAGCCGTAATACGGATGCTCCTGAAGAGCCATAATCTGGAGCACGTCATACCCGAGGGCCTTGACCCTCGGAAGGACATCCCTGCGGAAGTCTTCGAAAGACGCCACCTTCTCTTCCTCAGAGCTCATCCCGATATGGCACTCGTAAATGAAGGGATGCGGACGCTTTCCCGGCCTGCGATGTTTCCATTCATAAGGAACCGGATTCCATACCTGAGCGCTGAAAACCTTGGTTTCCGGATCCTGAACCACTCTCGTGGCATAAGAAGGAAGCCGCTCCCCACCACCGCCGGGCCATTCTATCCATAATTTATAAAGGTCCCCGTGATGAAGGAACAGCGGAGGCAGCTTCAGCTCCCAGTTCCCGGACCCGACGGGCTTCAGAGCATAGGCATCCGTTCTCTTCCAATTATTGAAATCACCTATGATATAAATTCTGGTGGCATTGGGAGCCCATTCCCGGAACACCCAGGCATCGTCCTGAAAATGCAGCCCGTAATACAGGTGGTTGTTCGCCTTGTCCGAAATCTTCCCGGAGCCGAAAAGTTTGCGCTTTTCAGCGGCGATTCCGGCGTGTCTCGCCTCTATGGCATCCTTGAAAGGTGCCAGCCACGGATCAGTTTCGTAAATTTTTCCGACTTCCATATCAACCGAGTTTTTCAGTTCGTTCCCTTGCCTCCCGCAGATACCTGCGGCACTGCCCGATGAGAGCATCGGCCTCACTTATATATTTGTCTATGTCTTCAAGGCCTGTCTGAGGGTCCTCCACAAGCACGGCTATCTTTTCCAGCCTCCTGAGTGTTTCATTATAATCGAAATTCTCCATAAATCATTTATTATCGGGCGGACCTCTCCTGAACAATTGCCTCGACGGTACCGTCTTCGAACACGACACGTATGCGCTCCCCCGGTTTCAATCCGGCGGAAGACTTGAGCACGACACCCCGGGAATCCGTCACCAATGAATACCCCCGGGACAGTATATTCCTCGGATCCGCGGCGTGAATGCGGGATTTCAGCACTTCCAGTCCGGACTCCATGCTGCCGATCCTGGACACAAAAGCCATCCGCAGCCTGTGCCCGAAAGAAGTCAGACGCTCATCCTCCGCCGCAAGGGCGTCTATGAACAGGTCCGCCAGAGCCGTGGGCGTCTTCACAAACGAGTGCGCCACCATATCGGCAACGTGATAATCCCTGTCGTGCCCGATTGCGGTATAAACCGGAACCGGGAAGTTGGCTATCGCGAAACAGAGTCCGTAATCATCGAAACAGGCAAGGTCGAGCACCGACCCTCCGCCGCGCATGATGAGCACGGCATCATACTCCCTTCCGGAAATCTGAATCCTGTCCAGAGCATCAGAGATGGAAGCGGGAGCCTGTTCCCCCTGCATCG
The DNA here is from genome assembly GCA_045598165.1 of Candidatus Cryptobacteroides sp. GTDB lineage: Bacteria > Bacteroidota > Bacteroidia > Bacteroidales > UBA932 > Cryptobacteroides. The sequence goes on along the minus strand of JAZLLN010000065.1, from coordinate 54,314 downwards.
TCGCCTCAAACAGGTCCACGGCGAACATGAATCCGTATTCGTTGTTCTCGAGATGCCTGCAGAAATCGCCGAACCCGGCCGCATCCCGCGCCGAAATCACGGCAAGCCTGTAGGGCAACGCGGACGGCGTCAGAGATTTCTGAAGATCGATCAGGCCCTCCTTTTCAAGCCTTTCAACCGTGCGTCTCTTCTCCAGTTCCGCCTCACCGAGGGTGTATTGGGCATCAATGTCATTCACCACGAGCGTCAGCCCGTAGAGTTCGCTGTATGAGACCTGAACCTTCAGCAATACCGACATTCCGGCGGCAAGGCCACTGCCCGTTGCCTCTCTGAAATACCTCGAAAGCATCGTGTATTTCGAACGCCAGATAACGGCCTTCGCCCGCGCGACAATCCCCTGCTCTCCGCTCTGGGACAGTTCGAGATAGCAGTGCCCGTTGGATTTCAGCTGCAGGGAACTGATTTCCGCCTTCACCCAAATATCCTCCGGGAAGTTGTCTTCAAGACATTCCCTTATCATACGTTGAAGGTCATCAAGTCCGTAGTATTCCCGTGCAGACATTTTATTAAGTTCTTCACAAAAATACTAAAATTAGCCAAAGAATTGCTATATTTGTATTGCATTTATACAGGTATCAGATATGAACATCTCCGAGGCACGCTTTGCCGGCAGCAGCACAAGAGTAACCCAGAAGCCGAAGAGATTATTGCCCGAATTCGCGTTTATCGGGCGCTCAAACGTCGGGAAGTCATCCCTCATAAACATGCTGTGCCGCAACGGCAAGCTTGCGATGACATCATCAACCCCGGGAAAGACGAAACTGGTCAATCATTTCATCATCAACGACAGTTGGTATCTCGTTGACCTTCCTGGATACGGTTACGCCAAGATGAGCCGCAAGGGGCAGGATGAGTTGAAAGACGTGATTAGGGATTACATCCACAATTCGGCGGAAATGCAGATGCTTTTCGTACTGATAGATTCGCGCCACGACATAGGCAGGATCGACATCGATTTCATCGCCGAACTGGGAGAAAACGGAATACCGTTCGCCATCATATTCACGAAATGCGACAAAAGCGGGCCCAACGTTCTTGCCGCGCAGATTGAAAGGGACAAAGAGATATTGCTCCGGGATTGGGAAAGCCTGCCGCCAATGTTCTGCAGCTCCTCGGAAAAGGGAACGGGACGTGATGAGATATTGAATTACATATCGGAAACTTTGAATTCAACCATATAAAGTTATGCTACACAGTCATCGTATGGAATTGTTTGCGTGCAGAGCCTCCAAAGATTTCGCAAACAAGGTAATAGAGAACCTGAATAAGATAACGGTTCCCGAAGAAGGTCCCATCAAGCTCGGAGATCTCGAATGCACTCCTTTCAGTGACGGAGAATTCCAGCCCATCTACAACGAGAGCGTTCGTGGCGCCACCTGCTTCATCGTGCAGTCAACCATACCGCCCGCAGACAACCTCATGGAGCTGCTTCTCAGCGTCGATGCGGCGAAAAGAGCTTCCGCAGACAAAGTAATCGCCGTAATTCCCTACTTCGGCTGGGCCCGTCAGGACCGCAAGGACCGTCCGCGCGTAGCCATCGGGGCAAAACTGGCGGCAAATCTTCTCAAGGCGGCCGGAGTTGACCGCGTGATGACCTGCGACCTCCACGCCGACCAGATTCAGGGCTTCTTCGACATCCCTGTCGACCACATATATGCCAGCAAGGTGTTCATCCCTTACCTGAAGAGCAGAAAGATAAAGAACCTCGCGATCGCCGCTCCCGATATGGGCGGAGCCAAGAGGGCCAACACTTATTCCAAGGCTTTGAGTACCAAGACGGAAGACGTGGGCGTCATCCTCTGCCACAAGACACGCGCACGCGCAAACGTGGTTGCGGAAATCAAGGCAATCGGAGAGGTTGAAGGCAAGAACATCGTGATTGTCGACGACATGATCGACACCGCAGGCACACTCTGCAAGGCTGCCGACATTCTCAAGGAAAAAGGTGCCGCCAGCGTGCGCGCCTGCGCCACCCACGGCATCCTTTCCGGATCGGCATTGGAGAAAATCCACAATTCCGCCCTGGAAGAAGTGTTCATCACCGACACCATTCCCCATCCGGAACTTGCGGATGATCCCAAAATCAGAATCGTTTCGATGGCGGAAGTGTTCGCCGGCATCATAAACAAGGTTTATAATTACGAACCCATCAGCCCCGATTTCGTATTCTAGGTGAAACTGTTCCTCGTTACACTTGTGTTGGTGGCACTGTGCGTGCTTGGACTGGGAGTCAACGTCTTTTTCAGGAAAAAGGAATTTCCCAAATATGACGTCGGTTCCAACGAGGAGATGAAAAAACGCGGCATCCGTTGTTTCAAGGACGAGGATGCCGCCCTTCATACCGGCAAGCACTGTTCCGGAGATTACAGTGAAGCATGCAAAGACTGCACTCTGTATGGCACTCGTAGCGATAGTAGGACGTCCTAACGTAGGCAAATCGACATTGTTCAACCGTCTGGTCGGAATGCGCCAGGCAATTGTGGATGACACGGCCGGTGTCACCAGGGACCGCCATTACGGCAGGTGCGACTGGTGCGGCCACGAATTTTCCGTAGTCGATACCGGCGGTTACACCAGCAACTCCGAAGACGTTTTCGAGTCCGCCATCCGGCGCCAGGTCGAGATTGCCATCGAAGAAGCCGATGTCGTGCTTTTCATGGTGGAAGCGGCAGCCGGCATCACTGACTATGACTCCGAGATAGCCGACGTTCTGCGCCGTACGAAGAAACCGGTGATACTTTGCGTCAACAAAGTGGATTCCGGAGAGAAAATCTTCGATTCCTACCAGTTCTACGGGCTCGGTCTCGGAGAACTTTTCAGCATATCCGCCGCTAACGGATCCGGAACCGGCGACCTCCTCGATGCCGTAGTGGCCGCTCTCCCGGAAGAGAAGGACGAAGCTGACCCCTATGCCGGACTGCCCCGCATAGCAATCGTGGGCAAACCGAATGTGGGAAAATCCTCACTCACAAATGCCCTGCTCGGATCGGAGCGCAACATCGTGACACCGGTCGCAGGTACCACCAGGGATTCCATCGAGACCTATTACAACAAATTCGGGCACGAGTTCATGCTGGTCGATACCGCCGGCATCCGCAAGAAAGCGAAAGTCCACGAAGACCTCGAGTTCTATTCCGTAATGCGCTCCATCCGCGCCATAGAGCATTCCGACATATGCATAATGATGATAGATGCCACGACGGGAATGGAAGCGCAGGATATGAACATCTTCAACCTGATTCTGAAAAACAGGAAAGGCTGCGTGCTGGTAGTCAACAAATGGGACCTTTTCATCAAGGATTCCAACACCCTGAAAGAATACGAAAGAGCGCTGCGGAGCCGCATCGCGCCCTTTGACGACGTGCCCATCATATTCACTTCAGTGGTTAAACTGCAACGCATCCAGGATGTCCTGAACGCCATCGGGGACGTCTATGCCAATTATTCACAGAAGATTCCCACCGCGCGGCTCAACGACACACTACTGCCGATCATCGAAGAGACTCCGCCGCCCATGTGGAAGGGCAAATACGTCAAGATAAAATACATTACGCAGTTGCCCACACGCTTCCCAGCATTCGTGTTCTTCTGCAACCTGCCGCAATACATCAAGGAACCGTACAAGCGTTTCCTCGAAAATCAGTTGCGGAAGAATTTCAATCTCAACGGCTGTCCCGTACAGATTTACTGCCGGCAGAAATAATCCCTAGACGTACAGATCCACGTCTTCGGGAGACACCTCCTCCCCTCCGAGGATAATAAGGCGTTCCACGACATTCCGGAGTTCGCGGATATTTCCCGTCCAGGACCTTTCCTGCAGTTTGCTTATTGCTCCCGCAGAGAACTGCTTGCGTTTCATTCCGCCTTCGGAGCAGATCTGATCCGCGAAATAATCCACGAGGAGAGGGATGTCGGACTTTCTCTCGTCGAGAGAGGGGACATTGATCACTATCACGCTCAACCTGTGGAAAAGGTCCTCGCGGAAACGTCCCGCTTCTATCTCGGCCCGGAGATCCTTGTTGGTCGCGGCTATTACCCGGACGTCCACCTCAATGTCCTTGTCCGAGCCCACGCGTGACAGTTTGCGTTCCTGCAGCACTCTCAGGACCTTTGCCTGTGCCGCCAGGCTCATATCTCCGATTTCATCAAGGAACAAAGTGCCTCCATCCGCCTGCTCGAACTTTCCCTTATGTTGTTTGATGGCCGACGTGAACGAACCTTTTTCGTGGCCGAAAAGTTCGCTCTCAATCAATTCCGAGGGGATGGCGGCGCAGTTCACCTCGATATAAGGCATCGCGCTGCGGTTGCTCTGTTGATGAAGTCCCCTCGCCACAAGTTCCTTTCCTGTTCCGTTGGAACCCATGATCAGCACTCTCGCATCCGTAGCCGCCACCTTGGAAATCATTTCCCTGATACGCATGATAGCCGGGGACTCCCCTATCATCTGCTGGCCGAAGACCTTCTTCTTCAATATTTTCGTCTCCTTCACAAGGGCAGTCTTGTCGGTGGCGTTCTTGACCGTGATGAGTATTCTGTTCAGATCCAACGGCTTCTGAATGAAGTCAAACGCACCCTTTTTGATGCAATCCACGGCAGTGGATATGTCTCCGTGGCCGGAAATCATAATCATTTCGGAGTCCACACCGTCCGCCTTGAGCCTGTCAAGCACCTCGATTCCATCCATTTCGGGCATCTTGATGTCGCAGAAAATAACGTCATAATGCTCTTTCTCCGCCATCTCCACGGCAGTCCGTCCGTTCTCGGCCGTATCCACCGAGTATCCCTCATCCATCATTATCTCACCCAGAGAATTGCGGATGGCGCGTTCATCGTCAACAATCAGTATCTTCATCATTCAAAAACAATTGAACTGCAAATATCGATAAATTTTTCTATTTTTGTAAACCTATGACCGTACCGAAAATCATCATAGCCGTCGATGGCTTCTCCTCAACAGGCAAGAGTTCCTTTGCAAAAACCGTGGCAAAAGAATTCGGATTGCTGTATCTCGATTCCGGAGCCCTCTACAGAGGGGTCACTCTCTTCGCCCAGGAAGAGAACCTGATATCCCGTTCGGGCGAAATCAGTCCGGAACTTCAGCAGGCGCTCACCGGCCTGGACCTGCATTTCGGAGCTGAAGGCAAACTTTACATAGGCGAAAGATGCGTGGAGAAGCAGATACGCGGCCTTGAGGTTTCAAGGCAGGTCAGTCCCATCTCCGCCCTTGCATTCGTGCGCAATTTCGTTGACGAAAAACTTCACGCTTTCGGGGCTGAAGGGGGCGTGGTCATGGACGGCCGGGACATAGGCGCCACAGTATTCCCCAAGGCGGAGATAAAGGTATTCATGACAGCTTCCGAGCAGATCAGAGCCCGGCGCCGCTATGACGAAATGCTTGCCAAAGGCGAACATCCGCAGATGGAGGAAATTGTGGAGAATTTGCGCGAACGCGACTATATGGATTCACACCGGGAGGTCTCGCCCCTGACGAAAGCGCCCGACGCATTCGTTCTGGACAATTCCGAAATGAGCATCAAGGAAGAAGTCTGCTGGATAAGGGGCCTTATTCAGGGAAAACTTGGTATAAAGGAATGCTGACCGTAGAAATTGACAGCCAGTCCGGCTTCTGCGCCGGGGTCATCAGGGCTATTGGCAAGGCGGAACAATTCCTTGAAGGGGGAGACAGGAGGCTCTACTCGCTCGGAGCCATAGTGCACAACGAAGCCGAACTGGCCAGGCTCAAGGAAAAAGGCCTTGTCACGCTTGACAGGAACGACATCTACGACATCCCTGTCAATGCCAAGGGAGAGACCATTCTCATCAGAGCGCACGGACAGCCTCCGAAAGTCTACACGCAGATACGGGACCTGGGATTCGACATCATAGACTGCACCTGCCCTGTCGTGCTCAACATACAGAAAAGCATCAGACAATCCTACGAATCACTCAAGAGCCTTCCCGAACCGGGTCAGATAGTGATTTTCGGAAAGATCGGGCATGCGGAAGTCCTGGGCCTCGTGGGGCAGGTGGACGGAGATGCGATAGTTGTGGAAAACCTTCAGCAGCTCAAGGACCTGATTTCCGCAGGGACCATATGCACCGCCAGAGATATTGAAATCTTTTCCCAGACGACAATGAGCCCTGTGGAATACGAGGAAATATGCGACTGCCTTCTCCATCGGATGGTTTCACCCGACAAGCTGAAGATACACAGGACCATCTGTTCGCAGGTCGCATCCCGCCACAAGGATCTGGCCGATTTCGCGCGCACCCACGACATCATAATCTTCGTTTCCGGAAAAACAAGTTCCAACGGAAAGGTCCTCTGTGAACTGTGCAAGAACGTCAATATCAGGACCTACCACATAGGGAACACGGGAGAACTCCAGCGCGCGTGGTTCCACTCCGGCGACAAAGTCGGAGTTTGCGGAGCGACCTCAACTCCCAAGTGGCTTCTGGAGCAGACGGCAAGAGACATTGAAAATTTGCAATAATGCGGTCAAATGTCTAAATTCGCGGCAGAACAAAATCCAAACAACAATATTTTATGGCAACAACAGCTGATTTCAAAAACGGTCTTTATCTTAAATTCAACGAAAAACCTTGTATGATAGTCTGGTTCCAGCACGTAAAGCCCGGCAAAGGCCCCGCTTTCGTCAAGACCAAACTCCGCAATCTCGAAAACGGACGCATTCTTGAGAACACCTTCACTGCAGGTGCAAAAATCGAGACCATCGAGGTTGAGCGCCGTCCCTACCAGTTCCTCTATGGCGATGAGGATGGCTTCAACTTCATGCACGAAGAGACATACGAGCAGATCAGCCTCCCCAAGGACGTGGTTGACAACGCTGATCTCATGAAGGAAGGCCAGCACGTGGAGATGATGTTCGTGACGGGAGCCGAAGAGCGCTGCCTCACCTGTGAACTCCCCACCTATGTGACCCTTGAAGTCACATATGCCGAGCCTGCAGTAAAGGGCAACACAGCCTCAACCTCAGCACTCAAGGAAGTCACCCTCGAAACAGGAGCAAAAATCATGGTTCCCCTCTTCATCAATCAGGGCGACGTTATCACTGTCAACACCACAGACCGTTCATACGGTCAGAGAGTCTAAAGACATTTGGGATACTGAATCGTGAAGCAGGCCCCTCCGAGAGCAAATGACTTGCTGTAGGAGATTGAGGCATTGCAACGTTCAAGGATACTTTTCGAGATGGCGAGTCCGAGTCCGGATCCGCCATTTTTGGTTGTAAAGTTAGGCGTGAACAGTTTATCCACATTGTATTCGGATACACCCGGACCGTTGTCTTCGAACACAATGTCGTAATAGCCGTCCCTCATGGAATTTCTCAAGGATACACGGATGCAACCGTCCTCCCTTCCGTCCAGAGCCTGGACGGAATTGTTTATGAGATTCACGAACACACGGGTAAGCTGAGGCTTGGGACCTTTCACGGCGGCCCCTTCCAAGCCGAAGTATTCAAACGCGACAGGACCTTTGCAATCGAACATCGAGATTTCCTCCTGAAGCACCTCGTCAAGCTTTATTTCGGAAGGCTCTTCCGTATAGAGCTTCGCAAAGGTGGAGAACTCATTGGCGGTATCGGTGAGAATATCTATGTGATCAAGAAGAACCTTCGTCATCTCGTCAAACTTATCCTGCCAGGAAGGGTCATTCCTGGCCTTGAGCCGCATAATCCTCTGCAGCTGGAGCTTCATCGGAGTCAACGGATTCTTGATTTCGTGGGCCACCTGCCTTGCCATACCGCTCCAGGCCTTGTCCCTTTCCGCCTGCGCCAGTTGTTTGGTACTCTCCGTCAACTCATCCGCCATTCTGTTATATGCATCCACGAGCGACGATATCTCATCGTTCCTGTCGTATTCAATCTTTTCTATGCTGTCAAGCCCGGCATTGTTCATCTTCCTTCCCATCTCGCTTAAAGGCTTGAACATCCTGTCCACCACCGATGAGGTTGCAAATCTGGCCAGAAGCAGAAGAATGAGGAACACCGACACGATCATCATTGAATGCGTGATTGCATCACGTTCGAAATCGTAGCTGTCATCGGCATAGGGAGCGCATATTATCGCCAATACGTTCCCGTCATCCGACATCAGGGGAGCATACATACTGTAATACTCGTGGGACCCTATCCGCTCCTTCTGGATAAAATACCGACGTCCCTCATACATTATATTGTTGAACGCGGTGCCGTTGATCCGGCTTCCGACCATATACCTCTCATATATCCTGGGGACAGTGGACAAAACCACACAACCATCCGGAGCATAAAGGGTGATATCCGTATTGCTGTTGTTGCCGACCTCTTCCAGGAGATGGGGATTGCTCTGAAGCAACTCCCCTATGGACCTGGCTCCGTGCACCCTGCTCCCCAGCATTGACTGAATGGAATTGATTTTTTCAGACATAATGCTGCGCTGATTGCTGTCGTTCCGTCTGTACACGAAAATAACACTCACCAGCGTCATTGCCATAAGAGTCAGGATGAGGGAAATCATCATCACCCAGTTGATCTTCGTCCTGTAGGAGTTGTTCTGCATCCGGGCGGATTCCCTGCGCCGCCAGCCAATGGCAAGAAGCGAAATAATGAGATAGCATGCAAGCGCTATCATCACATCAGCAATCAGATATTGCACGGCGCCTATGCTTTCTCTCGTGATGATAAGCGCCTCTCCGTCACCCACACGGTTTATGAAATAGGTATATCCCTCCGAGTTATACGAATCCAGTTTGTCCTCATACACGCGGGCATACAACTTGTCATCCATTCTGGTGGAATATGCATAATTCCCCTTGTAATGAAGTATCTGGCGACCGTCATAGTGAGCATAGGAATATTGTGGCGGCACGGACACACTGCCCGGAGGCGCAAGACCGAGCAGACTGGCGTAGCCACGGTCATTGGCATCGATTCGCGGTTCTACCAGCACAGTCAGGCTTCGGAGGCCATACCCCGGAATATTGTAGAAAAACACACCGGCATAGTAGGAATGACCTAACTTATCCTGAAAAAACGAGAAGCACGATTCCTCGCTCACCGGCTCTCCACCCTGGACCATTGATACTGCCGACGGGTCCAGGAACACCGAAATGTTATAGTTCTGCGACAGGCGGGCGAGATGCATATCACTCAACCTGTGAAGAATGGACGCTTCCCCGTTCTGAATCAGCGTAAGTGAGGCGATGACAGGATCCGAAGAGATGTCCTTTTCGGCCCGTCGCAGCTGGAGTTCCAGGGCTATGTCCCTGTCCACGGCCAATCTGTTGGCCACCACCTCAAGTCTGTCCTGTTCTTTCCTGAACCCGAGCAATGAGGTCAGGACCACCACGTACAGGGAAACCAGAATTGCATATATTATCCTTGACTTGGAAGACAGCGGGTCGAAATGGATTCCGAAATACAACCTGAGCGAAGGCCTTATCAGCATCAGCAGCATCGGGATACTTGTCAGCATGACAAGGTACGACGCCAATACCAGGAAAGAATATCCTGACAGAGTCTCCAGCTTGTAAAGTTCCAGAGATATGTTGGAGTTCAATATGATGCTTTTGAGGCTGAAATGAGTATAGACTGCAATGAGGACAACGGCGAGCACGACAGACAGACCGGACAGAATCACAGACCTTCTTGTACGGATTGAATTGAAAATGCTTTTGCGCACTATGAACAGGTAAGCCGACAGAAGGGATATGACGATGTTGATCAGAATGATCGCCCCCAACGAATAGAAGACGACCCCGTCCGCATACACCGTCGGGGAAAAAATCACATACTGTTCCTGCACGCTGCGGCCCCACAGGAACAATGCACATACGGCAAGGAGCAAGCCTGAGGCCAGAAGCTTCATCTGCTTCAACGCAGGATTTTCAAGGAGGAGAAGGACGGAGCCGACGACGAACAGGGCAAACGCAAGCCATATGAGAAGTCCGTTGGAAGTGGCGGTGCTGCCGTTGAGAGACTCATACTGGACCTTGAACACAGGATTTCCGTCAACACACACGACACTGCCTTCACTGGAAGACAAAGGCTTGAATGAATATCTGTCGCCGATGTGGAAGACCGGGTTGATACCATTGAACGTTCTTGTATCAAGTGCATTGGTTAGTGCAAGCCCGAAAATCACCTTAACCTGACCCTCTTCCCTACAGCGCGCCAGGTACCACTTGGGCCCGAAATTATAGAAGCCGTAATCCTCGGAAATTTCTGACAGGGGGGAGGTCACCGAGATGCCGGGATTCATGAGCCGCTGGCTCAGCGGCCCGCCGGAAATATCATCATTGGCGACGGAGAACTGATTTATCCAACACTGTATGGAATCGTCCAGATATCTGTACACGACCATGTCGCCCGGAATCTCCCCTATCTCCGTCCACTCGTACGGCGATTCGTTCAAGGCGCGGTCGGCATATTTTTCCAATATTGCCAGACGGTCGGACATAATCCTCTCTACCTTTCGTGCCGCCGATGCCGTTTCTCCCGGCATATGCGGGGTGCAAATTGCCAGAATGAGCAGAACGATGCTCAGAAGTATGCAGATTTTCCCTTTCATTCGTGATGATACGGCTCCCCTCTCATTATCGTGAAAGCCCTGTACAATTGCTCTGCAAAAATCGTTCTCACAATCTGATGTGAGAAAGTCATTTTCGACAAAGATATCTTTCCGTCGGCTCTGTCATATACTTTCTGCGAAAAGCCATAGGCCCCGCCGATTACAAAGACCATGTCCCTGCCGCCGCGTGAGAGCTTTTCCTCCAACATTGCCGAGAATTCGAGGGAACGGTATTCCTTTCCGCGCTCATCAAGGAGAATCACGTCATCGGACGGTCTGACCGACTTGAGAATCAATTCGCCCTCCCTGAGCCTGATCCGGGAACTGTCAAGTGACGACACATTCTTGAGTTCAGGAATTTCCGTCAGTGTGAAAGGTACATAATGGCAGAGTCTGGATACATACATATTCAGGCCCTCACGCACCCAGGGGATATCTGTTTTCCCAACCGTCAGCAAAGTGATATGCATAGCACACAAATATAGCAATGTGGCTCAATATTTGCAATGATTTCGCCTCTGTATGAAGGCAATAACAAAAATCATCACCATAGCCGCCGCATTCTTCCTGTCAGTCACGGGAGCGGCGGCCAAGTCCGACGGGAATGACGTGTTCACCCCCATATCGAAATACATAGCGCAGGGTAACGTCGAAGCGCTTTCCGCCTGGTTCGCCGACAACCTCGAGATATCGGTCATCTCAAAAGCGAACAATTCCAGCCGCAATCAGGCAAAACAAGTCATGAAGAGATTTTTCGACACATATACCCCGAGGTCATTCCAGATAAACCACACTGCGGGGCGCATCAATATGAAATACGCGCTCGGCACCCTCAACGCCGGAGGCGAGAAATTCCACGTCACAATCTTTGTGAGCAGAAAAGACGGACCTTACCGCATCCAGCAACTGAAAATAGACAGAATACAGTAATCAGAAAATTTCCACGGATTTTATCTGCGGCTTCCCGAAAGAATCGGTCACTCTGACTCTGATTCTGCCGTCCACCGGCTCGTCAAAGCGCACAATGCGCTTGTGGCCCACCGTAGTACCGGAAGCTATTTCCCTCCAGTGCCATCCCTCACGCACTTCCACCACGAAGGCCTTGATCTTCTGGCCATACCGGATGTCCTCCTGAATCACGGCACATTTCGCGTCCTCTCCTTTTGTGAAGTAGCTTTCCCTTGCGGCACGGAACTCCATAAGACGCAATGAGTCAGCCGCATTTATGCGTCCCGTGCGATCCGGAGGCACATTCAGAATAAGATTTGCGCCTCTCCCGACAGATGCAAACCATATCTCCATAAGTTCGTCCACACTTTTTATCCTGTCATCTGTCCCAGGGCTGTAGAACCATCCGGGGCGGATGGACACATCACATTCCGCAGGTATCCAGCAGGCCCCGTGAACGTTCCCGGAATTCAAAGTATCCCTGTCCGGAGCCTCCGAGCCGGGGGCGAAACCCTCAACGTCCAGGCGGCACCAGTTCGTCTCGCCCACATAGCCTTTCTCATTGCCGACCCAACGGCAGTCAGGCCCCACATCGCTGAAAATGACGGCATCCGGGCTGACGGCGCGGACAGTGGAGTTGAACAGATTCCAGTCGTACGGCATCTTCCGCTGGCCCGGTTTCGGTTTGCAGGCTCCGTCAAACCATTGCTCGAACACGGGACCGTATTTCTCATGGGCCTCTCTCACGGTTCCGGCGAAAACCTCATTGTATTCCGGAGTGCCGTATGCAGGGTGATTCCTGTCCCAGGGGGAGATATAGATTCCGAACTTGAGCCCGTGGGCACGACAGGCCTCCGATAATTCCGCAAGTACGTCTCCCCTGCCGCCACGCCAGGAACTCCGGGCCACGGTATGATTGCTGTATGCGCTGGGCCAGAGGCAGAACCCGTCATGATGTTTCGCCGTAATTATTATCCCTTTCATACCTGCCGCCTCGGCCGTCGCGGCCCATTGGTCACAGTCAAGGGAATCGGGATTGAAAACGTCAGGATCCTCCGTCCCGTCCCCCCATTCCTTGTCGGTGAAAGTATTGGGGCCGAAATGACAGAACATATAATACTCCATATCCTGCCACTCCAGCTGCGCCCCGGTCGGCACCGGACCGTAAGTCTGCGGAGTGCAGGCAAGCAGAAGGGCGGCGGATACTACCGTCAGTATTCTTTTCATAAGGACTGCTGTTTGGCAAGTTGGGCGGCATGGTCCGCGGCAGCACGCTCCACGCTGACAGAACGCTTCAGCACGAATCCGCTGCCAAGGTACTTCGTACGGACATCCTCGTCGCCGGCAAGGGACTGGGGGGTGCCTTCCTGAAGAATGGTACCCTCATACAGGAGATAAGCCCTGTCCGTAATGGCCAGAGTCTCTCCCACATTGTGGTCCGTGATAATCACGCCAATATTCTTATACTTCAATTTTGCAATAATGTACTGAATGTCCTCTACGGCTATGGGGTCGACTCCCGCGAAAGGTTCATCCAGAAGGATGAATTTGGGGTCGATGGCAAGGGCGCGCGCTATCTCACAACGGCGGCGCTCTCCTCCGGACAACTGAATTCCAAGACTTTTACGCACCTTGGACAGATTGAATTCATCAATCAGGGATTCCAGGCGTTCCTCCCTCAGTTCCTTTGGAAGGCCTTTCATCTCCATAACGGACATTATGTTGTTCTCCACGGACATACGGCGGAAGACAGAGGCATCCTGAGGAAGATAACCTATGCCTTTCTGCGCACGCTTGTACATGGGGAGACCGGTAATGTCCTCATCATCAAGGAACACCTTCCCGGCATTGGGGACAATCTGCCCCGTAATCATATAGAAACTGGTGGTCTTGCCGGCGCCGTTGGGGCCGAGGAATCCCACTATCTCCCCCTGGCTGACCTCCATCGAAACCCCTTTTACGACGGTGCGGACACCATATTTCTTGACCAGATTTTCACAACGAAGTATCATAATGCGCTATTTGATGTCAAGCCCGAGATCCGAGATAAACTCCCGGACCTCCGGATTGCTTTCCATAAGGTCCCTGGCTTTCTCGGCGGGCATATATATTTTCTGTTTCTGCTCCTCTTCCGGCTTCACCTCAATCTCAAGCCTGACCCGGGAAGAATTCGCGTGCTTGCGCAGGACCTCCTCTATCCTTCTTTGGTGCAACTCCTGGAGCCAATTCTTCTGAGCATCGCTGATTACCGTCAGGATAACCGTCTTTATACCGTCCAGTTCCGTCAGGCGCAATTCGGCATTCGCGAGAAGGCTTGACATTCGCGGCTGCGACACATACATAGCAGGGAGAGTTTTCCACGCTTCAAGGACAATATCGTCGGATGGGACGGAGTCATCCACCTTTTTTTCCTCCTTGACTGAAGATGCAGGTTCCTGGCTCTGGCTCATCAAAGCCGCTAATGAGAGCCCGGCAGCTTTGCGTACGGGCTTTGCGGACTGGGCTGATTCCGGACCGGCAGAGGCTTGGGCTTGAGCCGTAGTTGCGGCTTCAGCTTTCGTACGGACCGGCTTTTCGGCCCGGGCGGGAGCCGACGCCACGGGGGCGGGAGCGCTGTCGGAAGGGGCGGCCTGCGTCAGGAAGCACAGCTTCATCAAGGCGAATTCTATGTGCAGCCTCTGATTGACGGAAGCGCGATACCCGGCTTCGCACTGGGCTACAATGCCCAGGGCATCATATATGAATTTCACGGAGCAGCGGCCCGCCTGCTCCACATATCTCGACTTGAGCGATTCCGGCATATCCAGCAGGCTCTCCAGCCCTCCCGTCCGGCTGACCAGAAGGTCGCGCAAGTGAGACCCCACCGATGATATGAAATGCAGGGAGTTGAATCCCTTGGACAGGATCTCGTCAAACGTCAGAAGCGCAGAGGCATAATCCCCGTTCAGGAACGAATCCACAAGTTTGAAGTCATACTCGCTGTCCAGGACGTTGAGATTCCTGATGACATCCGCGTAATGCACGTCGGTGCCGCAGAAAGCCACGGTCTGGTCAAATACGGTAAGGGCGTCACGCATCGCGCCGTCCGCCTTTCCGGCTATCACATGAAGCGACTCGTCATCTATGCTTATTCCTTCACGGGTGGCTATCCCGCGCAGATTCCGCATGATGTCGGAAATGCCGATACGATTGAAATCGTATGTCTGGCAGCGGCTCAGTATAGTGGGGATTATCTTGTGCTTCTCTGTGGTGCACAAAATGAAAATGGCATGTGCAGGCGGTTCCTCAAGCGTCTTGAGAAACGCATTGAACGCAGACTGCGACAGCATATGCACCTCGTCGATTATATAGACGCTGTACCTTCCCACCTGGGGAGGAATCTGAACTTTTTCCAGCAGCGCCTTTATATCATCCACGCCGTTGTTGGACGCGGCGTCAAGTTCGTAGATACAATACGAACGGCCTTCCTGAAACGACCGGCAGGACTCGCATTCGCCGCAGGGCTCCATATCCGGCCCCGGGTTGGAGCAATTGATCGCCTTGGCGAAAATACGGGCCGTACTCGTCTTGCCGACACCCCTCGGGCCGCAGAAAAGATAGGCGTGGGCCAACTGGCCGCGGAGAATGGAATTCTTCAGCGTACGGGCTATGTTGTCCTGCCCTATAAGCGTCCCGAAAGAATCCGGACGGTACTTGCGGGCTGATACTATATAATCTGACATAGTCACAAATATACTTTATTTTGTTTATATTTGCGATAGTTCCATCTGCAATTCTTCAGACTATGCGTACACGTTCCCTCATATTGTCACTGGCAGTTCTGGTCACTATGTTTCTTCCGTTCTGCGCCATGGCCGAGAACGGCAAGTTCTACACCAGAAGGGTGCTGCTGGAAGACTTCCCCGCCAAAGTCACGAAAATCGTCCTCAGCGGAGACAGCATGGTCGATGCCGTCCTGCGCGAGGAGGTGAAACTCAGATGGGATCTCTCCCCCTACGAATTCTGCACCGTGGACGAATATGAAAGCCTCAAGGAGAACGGGAATTACTATTTCATGCATTTCGTCAAGGCGGAAGGAATCATATTCCTCTCTCTGGACAAGGGCGGCAGAAAGGAGGATCCTGACATCAAGAAACAGAGTTTCGAGGTGCTGGCGATACCTGTCTCCACGGCAGAGGCCACAACGATGGAGAATCTGACATATATGCCGGCCTTCATATCGATTTTCCAGGACTTCGTCAACATGGCGATGGTCTCCGACGGCAAGGCGTACAGCGGTCTGTCATATTATAATACCAAAGACATGTTCGGCAAGACGGTGAGCATCGACGCCGACAAGGCGGCGGAATACTTCTCGGAAGGACGGCAGGGAATGCTTGCGGGCATATTGGTCAAACCCGCCCCCGGAGCCGGCCAGTTCTGCTACAAAATGCTCATATCCTGCGACAGTCAGGAACTGTTCTATTTCAAGAAGAGCAGAATCAATGCCGGAAGTGAAGCGGACTGGACCAAAGGTGAAATCAAGAGGTTCAATGGAAACTCCGCTGAATAAATATCTCCGTGAGCACTCCTCCGTTCCCTGCAGCACTCTGGAATGGATAGAGAAGCAGACCAACATCCGCACGAACTATCCCCACATGCTCTCCGGCAGTGTGCAGGGGGAATTCCTGAAAATGCTTGTGGAGCTCACAGGATCGACCACAATATTGGAAATCGGAGCATTCACCGGCTACAGCACCTGCTGTCTCGCCCTCGGGCTGCCGGAAAACGGACATATCGACACGCTTGAAATAAACGACGAACTGGAAGACCTCATCAGGTCGGGATGGGAGAGGGCCGGAGTCTCCTCAAAGATCGAGCTGCACATTGGCGATGCCCTGAATACCCTGAAGACCCTCTCCGGCCCCTATGATCTGGCATTCATCGATGCCAACAAAAGAGAATACCCGGAATATTATGAATTGGTCCTTCCCTTAGTCAGACCTGGAGGCTTGATTGTGGCGGATGACGTTCTTTGGGATGGAAAAGTGTATGAAACGTCCCCTTCCGGCGATTCTCAGACACAAAAATTGATAAAATTTAATAACTTTGTGGTCGCAGATCCGAGAGTGGAAGTGGTGATGCTGCCGCTCCGCGACGGAATCTCGCTGATAAGAAAGAAATAAGGAGGATTGGCCGAGTGGTTGAAGGCGCTGCATTCGAAACGCAGTGTGCTGAAAGGCACCGGGGGTTCGAATCCCTCATCCTCCGCAAGAAAATGGCTTACAGGTATCTGTAGGCCATTTTTCATTTTTGTTACCCCAAATGTTGCCCCACTTTGAAAAATTTCGGGGGCTGTAAGTGCAAGTGGATGTGAGTGGAGGTAGGTTTTGATTCGAGTCTCATCTCGCGCACGTTCAAAAATCCCAAATGTTTAGTTATCAAGCATTTGGGATTTTTCGTTTAGATTTTTGGCGACTTTTTGGCGAGATAATAATGGACAAACAATATTGGGGTTCATTCCGCCACGGCGCGGACGCAATGGC
The DNA here is from genome assembly GCA_045598165.1 of Candidatus Cryptobacteroides sp. Taxonomy (GTDB): domain Bacteria; phylum Bacteroidota; class Bacteroidia; order Bacteroidales; family UBA932; genus Cryptobacteroides. The sequence continues at coordinate 37,209 of JAZLLN010000065.1, read as the reverse complement.
CCAGGTGGCGGAGGTCTTCGGTGCGGCCGCACAGTGCACGGCTGTAGGCGTGACCGTCAAAGCCGTACCTGAAAGACAGGATGCAGGCGGAATCCGGATTGCGGGTCAAGCCCGCAATGACGGATGATTCCTACAACGCGAATGATTTGCGTGTGTGCAAGTTTGTGAACTAATTTTGGGTATTCTTCCGGTTATTTTCTGAATATTCCGGTGCAACAGACCGAAGCACTTCTTCTGCCAGATTATGTCGTCTGTCCATTATCAATACCAGTATTGAACTTACCAGACCAGCAAGTATCCCACATAAAAGTTCCATTATATCAAAGATTTCCGCTCCCCAAAAAATACGAATAAATACGAATGAAATTAATGGAACCACTAGCGGGAAGGCTTGATGGAAAAGAAACCATATAAAACTATGCTCTGATTTGGGCAACACTGATCGTATTAATATTACAAGTATATGTATCGTGCAGAATATAGCCAAAACGCTACCTGTCATTTCAACTATTGAGTGTGCGATAGATATAATAGTGTCTAAATTAGAAGATGAATTGAATATCTCCAGAATCGCCCCCACAGCAAAAGACAAAAGAGCTATGCCTGTCAGGCTAATAATGAATCCTGTGTAAATTTTGAAAAAGCTGAATTTTTTCATTGCCCAATAAAAGAAGTCATGTTGGATAACGTATTAAATGAGAAATCAGGGCCGGCGGAAAGCGAGACAATTCAATGACGCAGAGAATATCAGCCGACGAGGACTTTGTCGATGTTGCGGGTGGAACTGTCGAAGTTGATGCCGAGGCGTATGATTTGCTGGTCCTCGACGGCGAAGGGCAGGGTGTAGTTCTTGTCGCTGATTTGTGCCAGAGCCTCCTCGGCGGTGCCGTCCAGCTTGAACTCAAGCACGTAGCAGAACTTCGGGGTCTTCACGACCATATCAATACGGCCCTCGCTGGTGCGGTATTCTGCCTGGGTGTAGAAGCCCATCAACTTGAAAAGGAGCCACACCACGTTGCGGTAGTGAGTTTCGAGATTCCGGATGATTTCGTAAGGAGTGTCGGCGAAGAGCGAACGGAGACGCCCGATGAACTGCTCCGTGTTGCCGGATCTCACGTCTTCCACGAAGTTGTTTATCAGGAACGGCGAACGATTTTCTTGCCGATGGATATAGTTGGGCATCAGATATTTGGTGAATCCCTCCTCCACTTCGGCGTTGGGGAAGCCCAGCGTATATGTTCCGAATTCGGGGTCATAGCCCTTGATTGTGAGGTATCCGCTCTGATAGATTACGGGAATGGGATTGATTGAAGTGGAATCGATGCTGTTCAACTCGTCGGCATCGGCCTTCACGTGCGACATCTTCTCCAAATCATAACCGCGCTCCTGAAGAAGTTGCACCAGATATGTCGGGGTGCCGGTCTCGAACCAGTAGCTGCCGAATTTCTTTTTGTAAAATGCGTTGAGCAGGCTGAACGGATTATAGACTCCGGGGACAGATTCTTCAAAGTGGTAGCCGTCATATTTCTCCCGAAGTGCATTCAGACACTCGCTTTCCGTCATGCCGTTTCTTTCAGCCAGATGTTTGATTTCCGGAACGAACCGGGTGCGCAGTTCTTCCTCGGTGATGCCGCAAACAGCATAATAGTCGGCATCCATCGAGATGTCGTTGAGATTGTTCAGATCGCTGAACACGCTCACCTTGCCGAACTTCGTCACACCCGTCAGAAGCGCGAACCTGATGCAGCCGTCCATTGACTTGAGTGCACCGTAGAAGCCCTTGAGCGTGGCGCGGTAGGCATCCTGGAGCTGCGGATTGCCGATGGCCTGAAGCATAGGCTTGTCATACTCGTCCACCAGTATCACCACCTTGCGGCCGGTCTGCTCGAAGGCGCGGCGGATGATTCCCTCGAACCTCGTACCAAGCGTGGTCTCCTTCTCATCTCTGCCATATTCCTTCTCCATATTTGACAGGAAAAGATCGAGTTTCGAAGTCAGCCTTTCCGGACTGTCATACTGTTCGGTGTTCAAATCCAGATGCAGCACCGGATGTTCCAGCCACTCCTTCTCCAGTTTCTCTATCGCCAGCCCCTCGAAAAGGTCTTTCCTGCCGCTGAAGTACGAATGAATCGTGCTCATCAGCAGCGATTTGCCGAAACGCCTCGGACGGGAAAGGAAATAATAGCGCCCGGTTGTGACGAGACGGTAAATCAATTCCGTCTTGTCAACGTAAAGATAGCCGTCAGCCCTCAGGCTCTCGAAGTTCTGGATGCCGATGGGCAGGTTGCGGAGTGTGGTCTGTGTTTCCATAACTCACAAAGATAACTCACAAAGATAATTCACGGATTCCACAAATGCAATAGTTGGCACTTCCGCGAGTGACTCGCGGAAGTCCCAACTATTCCGCCACGGCGCGGACGCAATGGCCAAGGTGGCGAAGGTCTTCGGTGCGGGCGCATAGTGCACGGCTGTAGGCGCGACCGTCAAAGCCGTATCTGAAAGACAGGATGGAGGCGGAATCCGGATTGCGGGGAGAGCCGCTGGACGACAGATAGCCGCCATAATCCTCGAAACTCTCTTTGACGTTCCAGCCGGAACCCCAGTAATCCCACCAGGAGAAATCCCCTCTACCGGAGAAGGGAAATCCGAGACTTGTGCCGCGTATCTTCAGATAATGTCCACCTTCGTATGAACCCTCGTACAAACCTGTGGAGGCAAGACGGAAGTCCTCCTCGGTCGTCCCGCTGCTCAGAATAAGAGCCTCGAACTCGGCGGCAGTCGGCATCCTCCACGCACCGCCCCAGTTGGCATAAGCGGCATCGGCTGCAAGCGGCAATGCGAAGTCGGCCTCAGACGGTCCCGCAGATGCGGCCAGCCTGCTTCCCGGACTTAAAGCATAATTCTCCGCAGAGAACCCGCCCTCCAGCACTGTACCCTCTCCGGGATATCCGGGAGCGACTTCCCAATCCACCCCTCTGAAGCAGTGGCCTATGACGTTGCCCCAGGAGAAGAAATGGCCGAAACTATCCCTCCCTCTCCGGGAAGTGGCTCCGATATTCATAGCAGCCCATTTCCTGCCGCCTGCGACGATGTAATCGTGCCAGCCGTCCGGCCCGATAAAATAGGCCCTGCCGCTCACGGCAGCCTCTCTCCCGGTGATGATATCACTGCTGTTTCCAGAGACAGCTGAAACGCATTTCACCGCAGCCGACTCCGGTATTCCCTTCATTATCCCCGAATTGCTTGACGTGCGGATTTCAAACGACAGATCGCTGAGCCTTGCGCCCGCACGGACGATGACATACGCATTGCCGTCCACGTCCGTCCCGCTCGCGGTCACAACACGCAGTGCCGCCTCGTCTGCGCCCTCTGTATTCAAAGGCGCAAAACCGGCATCCACCGAACGCCGGCCTGTCGCGCTGTCAACGGTATTCAGCGACGTGATGACAATCGGAGTCCTTCCCTCCGGAGGCGTGACTACAAGCAGGGCGGCCGCATCCATACAACCGCGCACATCCTTGAAAAGGCCGCTCTGAACAGCTGATATCTTCATTTTTCGATTAGGGTATTATCCAACTCTCTTTTCTTTGCTTGATATTTGCCATCAAAGTACTTGATGGTGTTCCCGGGAGGACGGTAAGATCAAATCGGGAAAATTTTGTATTGTCCAAAATAATTCATACTTTCGCACTTGTAATTGTGATTTAAGCCGAGAGGAGGCAAGCTCTCGTGCTCTGAGTACAACAGGACATTTATTTCATCTTGAATATTTGTCCTGTTTTTTGTCTAAACGGATGGAGTACTCTATTACAAGCCGCTCCTTGCTCTCAGGCTTATTAATTTCAATTTTATGAAAATCACAATTACAAATAAGAGCACAAGAGAGCGCCTTACAATAGTCTGTGAGGAAGAGCCTCGACGCAAGCCTATCTATGTCAGAGGCCACTTCCGGGTGGTTAATGGCCGCAAGGTTTACGTCAAAACCCATTACCGGAGACGGTAATTGAGCCATCTTCTTCCCATCCGCTCGGGGGCCGTCTGCTTGCCTGCAGATGGCTCTCGTTATTTTATGGATGCGCTCGGTCATACTGAACACCGTCACCCCGAACAACGTCATGCTGAGCTTGACTCAGCATCTCCAACCCAAGGGATTGCGGGTCAGGCCCGCAATGACGGAGAGGAGCCCGCAATGACGGGAAGGGAAACGCAAGAAATCAGGGCCGGGCGGAAAGCGGCCGGCCCTGATGTAAAGGAATTTAATCTTCAGGGGAGAAGATTAGTTGAGTGTATCTGTAGATGTTATTGTTGATACGCTCCAAGCATCAGTAGAAGCAGTAGGATTGATAGTAATCTCTTCCGGATTGACATTGACTACATAGACATAACGAGTACCTGCAGCCCAAGTTTCTGAAGTTGTCACTGTCAGTTTGGCTTCACCAGTAATTTCGCCAAGAGTATAATTGATAACCATTGTTACGGCTGCTTGCTTCTGAGCTGGGAACAACCTATCAAGAATAAGCGGTTCACCCGTATAAACAGGTAAATAAGCATTCAGACCCTCACTATCACCATAGGCTGTAAACTCAGTTTCAGTAGCTGCCGGGATAATATATTTCGAACTTATCTCAGTTGCAGAATGCTCATAACCGCCTGTGATATGGCAATTCTTCATTTCAGCAAATTTGCAATTGCAACCTGCATTAAATAGCCATGTTGCCTTCGCTACTGCTGGATCTGGAGTCGTCGTAATATCTTTCGGATCAATTGACAGAAGCAGAGTACCACTGGTCTTTACATCTTCAAAGCCGATGGAGTTAACCTTGATTGCGTCTGCTTTTTTTGAACTCAACGCCACTGTAACAAGTGCCTGTGAGTGTTCAAAAGTTGCATCGGCGGCATTAGCCTTGTCCGTTGCTCCTTTGAAGCCGGCATAGACAATCTCATTCGTGGCACTTTCATCGCTTACTTGAATTTCGACCTCAGTTGAGCCATACCACCTTGCAGGAGAAGCATTTGCGGCATTTGCGGCTGTAGTCTCCGAGTAAGCAAGGAATCTACATTTGTTACCGTCCACTCCGAGAGGATAGTACACAGAAGGTGTGGATTTCCAAATTCCAGTAGAACCGTCCTGTGCAAAAGATACTTGCTCCAGAAAATCAACAATCTTTCCGTTGCTAACATATGCGCCGGAAGTGATGATGGTACGCTCCGAGGTGGTGCCAAACGAATCACCACTTCCCAGCACGCCCTTGGTCATAGCCTTGCTGAGGGCGGAGAAGGTGATCTCCTGCTGACCGTCGTTCTGGACGGAGGCTACGGGAGCTTCTTTCTGGCAGCTGGCGAGCACTATGCTCGCGAGAGCTGCGAATAAGAAAATTTTTTTCATAATTTTTTTGAAAAATTAAAAAAGTTAATAAAAAGGGTTAATAAAAAATTAATAAGTAAAACGTATATGTTTTATTGTATATCAATCGGTATTACTTCTGAATCCCACTCATCCACTTCCGGCTGGAAGGTGCTGGCATCGCGCGATTTGATGTCGGCGTCCAGGTGGAACTGCAGTATGTGGTCGGGTCTGAGATACTGGTCCTTTATATCCGTCTCCAGGTCATAGACCGAGCCGTCGGCACCGCTGAGCACGAGATGAAGTTTGGCGAGGCTTCCCGCATCTATCACCTTGCCGAAGGTGGTGCAGGTGGCCTTGACAAGACTGTCCGGAAGCGACACGCGGCAAGGCACGTGCAGGATGGCGAGTTCCTCCGAGAGCCTGTCCGGTCCGAGATAGCGTCCGGCGGCGTGCCCGGCAAGGTAGAGGTCTGCCGTATTGACGTTCTCCAGTCCCTTGATGCCGTCAATCTCAATCTTGTAGGACTCGATGATTGTCTTCATATCCACCGGAATCGTCATCATCGTGTCCTTCTCCATCACCTCTGGAATCACCACTCCCATCGCGCGTCCCACGAACAGGTGGTCCGGCATCACGATAGTAATGTCATCTTCCTCATCACCGTCCGCCTTCGTATTGGCTTTCACCTTGCTCTTGACCTTGTCCGTGTTGGCGAAGAGGGTATTGAAATCCTCCTCCCCCACTATTCGGGTGTACTGGGCATCGTCGCTGAATACCACGATGTCGTAGGTGCCTGCGGTCACACCGGTGACGTTGCCGCCCTTGCGGGTGGTGTACATCGTTCCTTCCAACCTGCCGCTCAGCGGATTGTAGAAGTTGACCTTGATAAGTGACGGCCCGAGCGTGTCAGGCTTCACCCACTGGGTGCTGTCATTCAGCGACAGGTCGATTCTGAACTGTATCTGCACGTCCTTCATCGGCCTTAGAATCGGTTCCCGGGTGCAGGACCCGAGAATCGATACGGCCGCGAGCAAGGCGAGCGCAAGAGCAATTCCGTATTTGTGCAATATTTTCATTTTAAGTTGTTTTCCCTATCCGTACGTTTGAAAATCGGCACCACCAGCGACACGCTTGCGCGCACGGGGCCGATGAAATTTATATCCCTCGTCACGGAAGATGCCTCGAAGAGCTTTCCTCCCTCGACATATACCTCATAGTTGCGCGCACCCGGCGACATCACGTAGCCGACGCCCAGCTCGAACTCCATATGCACTCCGCCACGGCGGCCAAGTGCCACGGCGTACAAATAATCCAGGCCGACTGCGAGGAACTCGCCCTGCACACCCTTCCAGTTCATCCCCAGGTCGTAGTAGCCTGCCATTGCCATAAGGCCTATGGAATGCCCGCTTAGGCGGTAGCGACGATTGTCCGCCACACTGTTGGAATGCTTCTTCCCGAACCAGTAGCGCCCCTCCAGCGACAGCGTCTGCAGCTGGAAACACCACTCCCTGCGCTTGACGTCGGGGAACAGGTCACGCGGAATCCACGGGCTGTAGAAGTCGGCTCCGAGCGAGAAGCGGTTGCCAAGAGGCACTTCCACACCTATATTGGTCAGAGGCAGGAGGAGATTGCTCCTGAAGGCGAACACCGGGTAGCGGTCCTTGGTGTAGCGGGCCTCCACAGTCTCCGCCCGCTTGGCCTTCTTCTTCTCAGCGATGGCCTTGGGGCTGTTCTCCAGAGCCTTGGCCGCGAGCACGGCCTCGACGGCGGCCCTGATATTGGTGGTGTCCTTGTAGAAATGCTCTTCCTTTATATATAGAGTATCCACACGGTGATAGGACTCGAAACTCGGGCAAACCTCCGTGCCCTCGAAATACACGCATACGGTACCGGTGCGGATGTCGTTCAGATACTTCTCGCGTATGTAGCCGAATGTATTGCCGTCGTCCAGCTTCTTGAGCAGCCAGGACTTGGCCTCGTCGGTGCGGGAGGACTTCAGGATATCCAGCACCTCTTCCCTGCGGGGAAGGTTCCCGTCCAGACTGAGTTCCGAAAGGAGGTAGGACCAGTCGCTGGTGTAGGCCACCGTCCTGACGGGAACGGCGTTGAGCTCCGGATACCTCTTATAGATGAACTTCTTCAACGAGCGTGAACGGCTGCGCGCAAGATAATCGTTATAGTAATCCTTTCCTTCGGGCGATGCCGTGGCCAGAACGGCGATGCTGTCTATCGGGGCCGGGAGATTGGCGATGAGACTGTCCATCTTCGCGATGAACAGGGCGTTGCTCATATAGGACTGGTCCACCTCGGTCTCGCTGACCGGGAAGCAGACGAAGCCGTGCCACTCCGAGCGGTAAACCGTACGCCCGTCGCTCTGCGTCTGAGCAGTGTCGGGGATGGTCTGCGCCACGGAGGCCGCCTGGGCGATGTCGGGAACGCTCTGCGCCTGGGCCACCAGGGCAGGGAGAACCGTTGTCGCCGCGAGCGTCATAGCCTTCATCGCATCAAGTATTTTATTTTTCTTCTTCATAATTCATTTTTTGGCGGGGCTACAGGTCCGCGACGGGACGGATGGAGCGGCCGTACGATATATTTTCGTTGCCCTGCGGATTGAAAGTGCCGCTTTCGAAGAATAAGCCGTACGCGTCACCTGTACTTTTCAGAGTACTCGACCAATAGCAGCCGGCGGAGCCAGAATAATTGATGGAAGTGGTTTTGCCGTAGCCTGCAGCGGAGAAGTACAACGTCTTGCCTGAGGAAGTTTCGGTAATCTCATATCTTTTTGGGGAAACTGAAGTGTTAAAAGTTTTGGATATGCCAGAGGCATTTTCTAGTGCTATAAACTCTCCATTTGATCCCCCTGTAGGCATACGCCAGGGACCGCCCCAATTGGCATAGGCGGCATCATTTTCTAAAGGAAGAGTCGTCGAATTGTTTATGTCCGGAGCAGAATTGAAACCTCCGTTCGACCAGGTGGAGCCGTTCCACGTCTGACCCTCAGTGTCTCCCCACGCGAAGTATTTACCATAACTGCTTGTTCCTGTTCCTGTTTCTGCCGTCGCACCGACATTCATCGTCGCCCACTTCAATCCGCCGATGATGACATAAGGGTGCCAGTTGGTGTTGTCTATTGTATATTTACCTCTGGCCACGGTTTCATCGGGATTTGAGTCCAGTTTGTTCGCCGGGATGCCCTTAATTCCGATGGTCTCGCCTGCATCGAACGAGAGGTCGGTGAGATTGACTCCGGGTTTGAAGGCCACATAGATGGGACTGGAAAGGTTTGCAATGCCGTCACCGACAGTGATAACTGTCTTGTCCGTGCCATCCGTGTTAATCTCGGCAGCAGTGCCGGTACGGGCCACGCCGTTCACGACCGCCTTAAGCGATTTGATTATTATCTTATTCGCTGTGGAAGGAGGGGCAATCTGGAACAGGGCGGTCTTGAGTTCGAATACAGCATTCTTCCCCTCTATCTGGGCCACAGCTATGACGGCATCGTCCGAAGTGCCGTTCTGCTGGGCCTTTACTTTGAATTGCGGATCTCCCAGGGGGCCGTTGCCGCTCACGTTCGCCGCAGTGGAAGGGAAAACTGCTGTGAGGGGGCCGGTGAGGGCGGTTGTAATGCTTGCTATACCTCCGGAAACCTGCACCGTCGCATCCTCCGATTGGGTAGCGTTTGCGACCTTTATCACGTCCCCGTTCTGAAACTCAGCCTTTGTACCACTGAAAGCCACTTTGGTGTCGGGGGAGAACTGTAAGATGATGGTACGAAGGCCCTGATTTCCCTCCGCAGCGTCAGGGTTGCTTCCCACAACGGTGTCCTTGCTGCACGCAGCGAGCACAGCACTCAAGGCCACAGCCGCAAAAATGATGTATCTGAATATCGATTTCATAATTCTTTCTCGAGTTGAATTTTAGAATGTACCATTATCTGTGTAGGATTCAAACTTAAAGTTGTCACAATCCGCGACGGGACGGATGGTGAGGCCGAAATAGTTGACATTACTAGAAACGCCGGTGAACTGCCAATTGAATTCTCCACTAATGAAGCGCATGTAGCACGCGTAGTTTTCACTAGTACTCGTCGTCCAATAGTGACCACACGAGCCCACATCTTTGATGTTGGTATCTAAGCCCCAACCCTCAGCGGGGAAGAACAACTTGTTGGTGCTGTCATAGAAGAGGCAACCCATTACTCCGTCATAGTTGCACAAATAGACGCCCTTGCCGACGGATGCCGGATTGGATGAAGACGAATAGGTTCCGCCACAGGCATCATACAAGTCCTTGAACTCCTGAGAGGTTGGCATACGCCAGTCGCTTCCCCATTCCTGTTTCACAACATCCTTGTCACCAGGAAGGGATGCAGAAAAGTTTGTATATTCCATATTGCTCAGAACAAAGCCGCTCCCCTTGTCGGGCTTCCACGAGATAGATGTTCCATTACCACTGCTCCATTGGATTCCATTTTCCGTATAGAGCGTATTGAGAGAGCCCCACTGGTACATGTCTCCGCAACAGGTCGTGTAACTTCCGGCAACGGTGGAAGCTCCGACATTCATCGTCGCCCATTTCAGACCGCCGATGATGACATAAGGGTGCCAGTTGGTGTTGTTGATTATATATTTCGTATTGACCACGGTTGCGTCGGAATATGACCCCAACTTGCTCGTTGGGATCCCCTTCATTCCGATGGTCTCGCCTGCATCGAACGAGAGGTCGGTGAGATTGACGCCGGGAACGAAGGCCACATAGATGGGACTGGAAAGGTTTGCACTGCCGTCTCCGACAGTTATGACCGTCTTGTTCGTGCCTTCTGTGTTAATCTCGGCAGCAGTGCCGGTACGGTCCTTGTCGTTCACGACCGGCTTGAGCGATTTGATAATAATCTGCTTTGCTGTGGAAGGAGGGGTAATCTGAAACAGGGCGGTCTGGTTACGGAAGGTGGCGGTTAAATCACCTTTCGCTATTGTGGCCTTTGCGATGACGGCTTTTGCGATAGTACCGTCCTGGTTGGCCGGAACCTTGAACCAAGGGCTGACTATCGGAGCATCGGCATCACTTGAGCTGAGAAAAGCCGCATCTGAGGGGTAGATGGCAGTGACTTCTCCCTGAAGGGTAGTCTCGAAAGTGGCTTTGCTATCAACGACTTTTAATGTGCATACCTCGGACTTGGAATTGTCGGAAACCCTTATCAAATCTCCGTTCTGGAACGACAGTGAGTTGCCGCTGATGCTCACTTTGGTGGAGTTGTCGAATCCCGCTGAGATGACGCGGACACCGTCCGGCTGTCCTTCGTATAAATCCACGTTGCCGAGTTCCTTGCTGCAGGAGACGAACACTGCGCTTACGGCCATAGCCGCAAAAATGATATATCTGAATGTCAATTTCATAATTCTTTTCTCCTTAGTAATGGTTAAGTGAACATTAAAAAGTTCCTCCATCAGACAGGTTTTCCAATTCCAAAGATGTATCATAATAGATGGGGCGGATGCAGCAACCATAATATTTTTCGCTCGAAGGAAAGCTTGTCGTAAAAACATCTTTCACGAGGTAAGCATATGTTCCGTCCCTGGCTACCGACATCCAATATTTATATTCCGGACTTGTTTTCCAACTTGTGCCTTCACCGCGACCGTTCAGTTTCGGAACAAACATATATTTTGGGGTGATGGATGTGTTTCTATTTGTGTACTTTCTTCCTTCTACGCCGTTCAACGTAAAATCGACAACAGAAACATAATCCCCAGGGAGTGCATCACTCCATGTCGTATTATGAAAATCATCCTTGCTTGGCATACGCCATCCCGGTCCCCAGTTGTAATATGCGGCATCGTCCTGAAGCGGAAGAGTTGCACCGTCAGTAGTGTAAGTAGTCGATGCGCAAACAGGAAGATTACATCCTGCAAAACCTTTGGAAGCATCCCACGTTGACGGATATCTTGAATCTCCAGTGACATCGAATGAATTGAAATCCGTTGCAAAGCCATAACTGATGACTTTATGTCCCCGGACTTCGCCCCACATAAAATATTCGCCGAATTCCTCCGGAAGGAACGCGCCTATGTTGCAGTATGCCCATTTGCCCAAACTTTTGCCATTATATTCCTTTAAGTCTATATAATACGGAACAAAGGCGTTATAGACGTGAGCTGCGGTGAGGGTGGCATTGGTCGGGCATTCCCTTGTCACCGTACCCTGGGTGTTGGTCGTGCCCTGGAACTTCAACGTATTGGCATTGATGCCTGCGGGCACCGCCACATAGCAGATTCTCGGGTCCAGAGGAGCTGCGTTGGTACTGTAGAGCGTGCCGGATGCGGCTGTCACGCTTACTGAGGCCAGGTCGGCACTGATATTCCCCGTCTTTCCCGTCACCGTAAAGGAAGTGACTTCTATGTTATTGTCCACATAGAACCTGAGAATGGCGGTTGCGCTGTTCAGTGTTGCTGAAGTGCCTGTGATATTGTCAGCCATCGCTATGATGGCATCCGCGAACTTGCCGCTCTGGGTGGCGGGAACACTTACACCGGTAATCGCATTACCGTCCAACTTTGCCGCCGAGGCGGGGAAAACGGCCTTCAGGGTGCCTGTAAGACGGGTTCTGATATACGCCTGCCCCGAAGAAGTTGTCCTGACGGGGCATATCTCCTTCTTTGTCCCATCGGAAAGCATAATTTCATCTCCCGACTTGAACGCCGGAGGAGTCAGGTCGTTGAATGACGCCTTTGTGCCGGCACTGTACGAGATGGATATCACGCGTTCATCCCCGAGTCCAGCCTCCCCGGACGCCGTCCCCGCCGTCTCTTTGGTACAGGAGGACGACAGGAGAAGAAACGCGGCCGTTATCGCAATGTTGAGTCTGTATATTGCTTTCATAATTCTTTCCCGATTATAAAGTTCCACCTTCAGTCAATTCACCCAGGCTCATCCCTTTTTCGGCAGGGCTGAAAATGGGAGTCGTGTAATAGTAGTGCCCGGCTTCAAGGGCAGCCACAACCAGACCGCAGACCTCGCCGTTGTCGGCAGTGAGAATGATATCAGCATATTGCGTTATTCCCTCGGAACCGGGACAGGTTACGATGTATGTGAGAGCCGCACCCACTCCGGTTGTAGCATCCGCTGTGAAGTTCACCGCCTTGGTTATATCTCCCGTAGAATAAGGATATGTCGCCACTAGATTACCGGATTCCAGACCGAATGTAACTGTATTATAGGAACCGGAAAGCTTAATACTGGTGTATGCACGTCCCGGAACAGCCATCACAGGATTCTTTATGCCTATGACAGTTGTCTTGTTTTGGAAAGTGAGAGACAGCTTACCGCCGGTAACTGTTCCCTGTGCCATCATAAGAGCCGGTATAGCGTCGGCCGCCTGACTGGCGAGACTGACTGTAAGGCTGCTGGAAGAAATGTCGGATGGATGGTAACCGGGAGCATATATCATATACATCACCGTACCGTTGGCAGGGTTATTGGTGGAGCTGCCCGCATCGGTGCCTGTCTTTATCAAATTGAGCGTGGCTTTGCCGGTGGTGCCATCTATAGCGGTAACCTCAAAACCGTAAGTGTATCCGCTGCCATCAAAGCCGATGACCACGTCCCCTATCTCCCAGGACGGGTGGAGGACGATATCGGGAGTGCCTTGCTCCGCATAGGTCACCTTGGTGCCGCTTCCGGCAATAGTGGCGGTGAAGGTGAATTCTCCGTTGTCGTTCTCCTGCCATAATTCAGGCTCTTTCCGGCAGGACAGGGCCGTAAGCGCTACAGCGGCAAACACTATGACTATATGTATAAACCTTTTCATCTTCATTTCATTTATTCAGTTACATCGGTGACCAGGCGGACGGACAGACCCATCCCACGTCCGTATTTTTCCCCATTATTATCAAATTCGCCCTCTTCAACGATAATACAATAGGAAGTATCATTGGTATCAGGGTAATATGAGGCAGTCCAATATCTTACTTTTTGATTGACATAATTAATGTAAGTGTTACTATTACGAGACCCAGCTGCAGGAAGGAAAACCACTCCGTCGGTTTCCATCGCAGTCCACGTTTCAGACGGAATATCACTACTCGGGAAGTCGTCATTATAACTTGAGATACCTGTTCCGCTTGTACTTCCGGAATATCCGTCCGGGAAAATAACGATTCCCTTCATACCATTCACCCGTGCTCTGGCAAACCCAACTTTATCATCAGTTATCTTCCTGCTATACAACAAATACTTCCATTCCGGGTATGTCAGGGTGCGCCATTTGCCTGTGCCCCAGTCGTAAACTGTGCCTTGTATATCTTCTTCGGGTTCGTAATACCCTCCCGTATTAGAGATAATAGACCACCAGCCTTTCCCCCAGGTGAACAGGGAGATTTCTTTATCGTGATAGCCGGTATAAGTGCTTGCCCCACAATCATACTGATGCTCGAAGAAGCTCCATTGCTTGGTATCGACAGTGTAACGAAGGTTGGCCGGAGAGAACTTAACCTTTCTGGTCGCGCTCACGGAGAACTCTTCGCTCAGCGGATCAACCTGCGGCACACCGCCGAACTCTTCGGCATTGTAATCCGAAAGTGAGCCATCAGCCTTGAAGTCATCGTATATCGCCCGGACGGAGAAGCCATCTTTACGGTTGCTCTGTATAAATACCTGTACAAAAGTGTCAGAGAAGTTCAGACGGTAAAAAGATAAACCATCGCCGGAATAACGACTGCTTGTCAAATACATTCCCCTGTCAGTAGAGTTGTTAAGTGTTTGATGCTGACCTACACCTCCAAGCGGAAAGAACAACTTGTTTGTTCCGTCACAGAAAAGAATACCTTTCTTACCGTAGTAACTCTCGCACCAATAAACGCCTTGGGTGACTGTAGATTCAGTACCTCCTGATGTGGGAACTATTGTATTATGCGCATTAAATAAAGTCTGGAATTCGTAGGAAGTAGGTGTACGCCAGTGGGCATCCCAATTTACATATGCAGCATCGTTGACCAACGGAAGCACATTAGGATTGCCGATACTTGGCATTGTCTCGAACCCGCTTCCCGACCAGGCGGAGCCGTTCCACGTCTGGCCGACGACATCGCCCCAGGCGAAATACCTTCCGTAATCTTCCGGCAGGAATGCGCCGACGTTGCAGTAGGCCCATTTCTGGTAGTCGTCCGTGCCGACCTGAACCTTGATATAGTACGGGATGAATGCCTTGTAGATATGGTTCGCGGCGAGCGTTTTGTCACTTGTCATCGTGCTTGTCACGGTGCCCTGGCCCTGAACGGTGGTCTCGCTGGTGTAGGTGATGGTGTTGGCGTTGACGTTCGGGAGAATTGCTATGTAGCAGAGCCTCGGATCGGGGTTGCCGGTGGTGACGGTGTGGATAAGCGCACCTCCGGCAGGAGCAACGGTGATGGTCTTGCCGTCCCCGTCGGAAGCGATGTTCTCAGTGCTGATGATGGTTAAGGACTGGACTCCTATGCTCTCGTCCACATAGAATTTGAGAAGTGGAGTAACGTTGTTGAAGGTGGCGGAAGTTGAACCTTCGGAGATGGAGGCCGTGCAGATGTTGGCATCCTTGAAAAGGCCGCTCTGGGTGGATGAGACCTTGTAAGGAAGGTCGGGAGAGGCCTTTATGGGAGCGTTGCCGTTGCCGCTCATATTCGCGGCGGTGGAAGGATAAACGGCAGTGAGAGTACCGCTGAGGCGGGTGATGATTTTCAGCGAGCCGCCGATATTCTTCACCGTGCAGTCTTCGGAGAGTGTAGCGTTGGACACCTTAATCACGTCGCCGGCCTCGAATATCGGCGTTATCCCGTCGGTGTCGAGGGTGGTCTTGGTGGACACTCCGAAAGACACCGCGATTTTGCGCGTCTGCTCCTGAGGCAGCAGACCGCCGTCTTCCGGCACGAGCGCAGGCTCCTTGGTGCAGGATACGAGCGTGACAACTGCACCCAAGGCCGCTATGATATATCTTGATATTCTATTCATATTCTTGTCTTTATGCAATTGTTTCATTCAATGCTAACGGGCTCGTCATACTCTCCGATATCCAGCGGCCCGGCAGGGGTCTTGTAGATGGGGCGGATAGACATTCCGTGGGGGCGGAGACCGGAATGTATAGCACTCGGTGTCGATGACGCGGAAAATCCAAAATAAAAAGCGTGGCTGGAGCGTTTATTTTCCGTGGTCAAATAATCTGTTGAAATAGACAGCGTACTAGACCAATATAGACCTTCAGAAGCTCTTGTAAGTGTACTGTTATTCCCTGCATAACCTGCAGCCGGGAGAAATATGCAGGTGGGAGAGGTACCGAAGTAATATCCCATATCCGTGCCATTCCAGCTTTTTGTAGAAACGGACGCCAAGGCCGAAAAGTCGCCGCAAGTGGGTATATGCCAGTTTTCGCCCAATTCTACAAAGGCTGCGTCGTCCGCAGGTTCCATAGATAATTTGTTGTCGGCAGAGCCGGTTCCGTTCCAATATGTAGAGGCATCAGTCGTACTGACATATTTGGTGAAGACTTTTTTTGCAGCAGTAGAAGATTCAGCATACGGACCACTGGCATATTTGTAATTATTCCAGGATATCTCGCCATCGAAAGTGGTGCCGTCATAGTAGTGTCCTTCGGTGTCCGCCCAAGGGTAATATTTGCCCGCCTCTTCCGGCAGGAAGGCACCTATGTTGCAGTAGGCCCATTTCTGGGAACCTATCTTAATATAATAAGGGATGAACGCCTTATAGAGCGTATTTGCGGCGAGGGTGACGGTGGAGGCGGGGGATTGTCGCTCGACCGTGCCCTGGGTGTCGGTGTCGCTGGTGAACTTGAGACTGGAGGCAGGGATGCCGGGAAGAACCGCCGCGTAGCAGAGCCTGTGCTCGGGGTCGTCGGTGGTCTCGTGCAGAAAACAACCGGTTCCGGCATCGACGGTGACTTGCTTAAGGTTGGTGCCGGATGTGGCTATGTTCTGCGTGCCGGTGCCGGTGACAATGATGGACTTTACGCTGATGCTCTGGTCCACATAGAACTTCAGGAGTGAGACCTGAATCTCGAACACGGCGGAGGAGATGATGTCCTGTGCAGTTGCAATGGCCGCGTCACTGAACCTGCCGCTCTGAGTGACAGGTATCTTGTATGTGAGCTCTCCGCCGCCAGTGACGGCCGCAGATGCGGGTGAGACGGCATTGAGAATGCCGGTAAGGTTTGTGGTAACGGTGGCCTTGCCTTTGGCGTCAACGTTGACGGTGCATTCCTCGGCACGGGTCCCGTTGGACAGCATAACCCTGTCGCCCGCGCTGAACTTGGGCGTGAAGCCGTCGAGGGAGGATTTGGTGTAGCCTCCGAACGAGAGCGTGATGACGCGGGGACCGTCTGTCACTGCCTGCGCTCCGCCCCCCGGAACTGCATCCTTGGAGCAGGAAACCGCCAATGCAGCCGCGGCGAAAATCGCTATGAAGATTCTGTATATCGCTTTCATAATTCTTTCTGCTCTAAGGTTAAATCGTTCCTCCATCATCAAGGTCTTCGTACCACCAGGCATCGTTCAGGATGGGGCGGATGGGGTGTCCATTGCGGCGCAGGCTATTGCTAACATTATAACCTCCGCTATTTGAAAAGACAAAGAAGTGCGCATCGACTGTGTAAGTGGTAGTCAACTCCGAAGTCCAATATTCACACGCTACTCCAGAATTAACCAACTTATAAGTCTCCTGCCCAAATCCGCAGGCCGGCAGGACCATTTCATTGACGGTCAAGACATCGTCAGCGACACTTGCCGAAGTTGCAGTAATCAGAGTACCAAGTTTGGTAAAATCATCCCAGGTCGGTATATGCCAGGAAGTCCCCCACCTGACTGCGGCAGCGTCATCCATCAATTCGAGAACGGTCTTGCCATTGTTATTGTATTTGGAATAACCTGTTTCAGTAGAATAGTATGGCGCGTTGACGGGTTTAAATCCTGAACCGCGATTGGGGCTGACGTACCTCGTCGAATCCGAAAAATCAAAATTCGTGAAGTCATCGCTGAAAGCATTCGTCAAGTCTGTACCTTTCGGTTTATGCCCCTTGATTTCTCCCCACATAAAATATTCTCCCGGCTCTTCCGGCAGGAAGGCTCCGATGTTGCAATAAGCCCATTTGCCGGCATCGCCGAGGTCAATGTAATATGGTATGAACGCCTTGAATAATTCGCTGGCCTCAAGTTCCACGTCGTCTGTGGGAGTCCTCGGGAGCGTCGGCTGGGTGGTGGTCTCGGTCGTGAAAGTGAGCTGGTTGGCGTTCACTCCCGGCAGCACGGCCACGTAGCAGATGCGCTTCTGTAGGTCGTCGGTGACATCGGCCAGAGTCTTGCCGCGAGGCGCGGTGACGGTGATGGTCTTGGAGCCTGTGGCTATGTCAGCCCCGGCGCTGGTGACCTTTATGGAGGTGACGCCTATGCTCTTGTCCACATAGAACTTGAGGATGGCGGTCTCGTTGCTGAAGTGCGCTTGAGTGCTGCCCTCCGGAATGGTAGCGGTGCAGATGTGCGCATCTTCGAATCTGCCGCTCTGGGAGTCGGGCACCTTGAATCCTGTGATGTTGTAGCCCAGATATACGGCCGCCTCGGGGGGATAGACAGCATTGAGCTCGCCCTTGAGGGTGGTGGTTATGGAGGCGTCGCCGTCGTCACTGATGACGACCTTGCAGTCCTCCAGCGCGCTTCCGTTGGAGACGAGTATTACGTCGGAGGCGGTGAAGCTGGCGGGGATAGTCCCGTCGTCCTGCTTATCTCCGAGTACGGTCTTTGTGGAACCCTCGAATGACACCGATATGGTGCGCCCTCCGTCGGATCCCCCGCCGCCGTCGTTCCCCGCGACCGGCTCCTTGGAGCAGGACGCCGCCAGCACCCCCGCCGCCAAGGCAGCCGTCGCCATAATGAACCTGTATGCTGTTATTCTCATATTAGTCGCTTTTTTTCGCACAATTTTCACAATTTTACAAATCAAGGCCGAGTTTTGTAAAGCATTTTCAGTTAGCTTGAAGGAAAGAATGTGGCATTTTTTTGAGCATCAAGGACAATCCCGTCAACAGAATCCTTATTCCTCCGTGCCGGTCCAATTGCTTCGGTCGCTTTTACGGACCGGACGTATGGAGAATCCCGTTATTCTGCCATAAAATCCGAAATTTTCGGCCACATCTGTATCTTCACGCAGAGCATCGGCCCAAGGCCCGCAATACTGTTTATACTGAATCCATTGTCCGTATCCACCACAATAACCGAACACGTCATGCGGTTGAAAACTGTTAGTATTTACATTTCGTGTCCAAACTCCCATTCTGGCGTTTCGGTCACATATTGTACCGTACCATTCCAAATCTCCGGCAAACGGAATACATATATACATATCTTCATAGTTTGCAACTTTCGACTGGTATATGTTCACTACATTTCCGTTGATTGCACTTGTCATCCTGACGGTGTTATCCTTCAATTCGGTCCAGTCGCCGGTGCTTGGTATCCTCCATTTTTTATTGCTGGCCTTGGCAAGATATGCAGCGTCGTCATTCAAATCAAGTTGTGTTTTTAAAGGATCTTGAGTCGGTGTGTATCCATTACTTCCTGATACGGTAAAAGAATGCACTGTATTGTTGGTTCCACCCCAAGTATCCGAATATATCAATCCTGTCCACCGTGACTGATAATTTCCCCCTGTCACATGTTCATTTTCCACCCGTTTTGTCACCCACCCCCACATATAATAATCGCCGAATGCTTCAGGAGCTGAAGCAAGTGCCAAGGTATTGGAAGATGGAGTGGTGGAATAATCTCCTGTGAGGTTGGAGGCCGCCCAATGCCTCGTAATACCCAAATCCACAAAATCCCCTATCTCGACGGCACAGGAGGCGGTTTTTTCCCCTCCCTCGAGCGTCGCGGTGACGGTGCAGGTGCCCTTGGTGTCTCCGGGAATCAACTCAGCTATCAGTATGCTCCCGTCCGTAAATTCCAGATTGTCCACCCGCTTGATAATCTTGTCATTATCTACTTCCGTTCCGCTTTCGTCCTTGCTGTTCGTCACGGACCACGTCACCTTGGTCACATCGGAGGGAGTATAGGCAATATACAGTTTCTTTGTCATATCCTTGGTGAAGGACACGGATGCCGGGGCCACCGATATCGAGGTGCCTATTACCGTGGAGTGCGCCTTGAGTTCCCCTAGCTCGCAAATCCGATTCCTGCCTATCTTCAGATTATTCGTGGCATCGGCATATCCGATGAGCGTGGAGCCGTTGTAGAAATTGATGCGGATGCCTCCGGTTATCGTGCCCTGCCTCAAAGCCACGTAATATGGGGTGTTTATGCTGAAGGTGGTGGGGGTGTCGGCAAGTTGTACCGTTACTTGCGTACCGCCGGAAACCGTCACGTCCGTCGTAGCGACATCCTTGGGATTCACCGTCATATTCCCACAGAGATAGGGATTGCCCGTGTCGTGGGAGGTTATGACAATCTTGTTGATTGCCTTGCCTCCGATGGTGTTATCCTTGAGCGTGAAGGATATATAGGACTGCACGTTGTGCATTCGGATGGTGTTGTCCTCCACTGCGCTGTACCCCACGGCGATATGGTAGGACTCCAGAGTTCCGTTCTGGGTGTCAGGCACCGCCCCGGCGAATTCCAGAACTGTGGATGACGTCTCGGTTGCATTCCCTACTTTCGGCCCTTTGTAGTAGGCGACGATGGACTTGTCATCCGCGACGTTATAGTTCAGGTGTATGACGTCCGCATCCGAACCGCCACTGACTACATTGTTGCCATTGTTGCCGCTGACCTCTCCCGTAGAGTTCAGGCAATACCAATAAACAATATCCCCCGCCAACCACAGCATATTTCGTCCGTTGTCCATCATAGTGCGCGTTTCCGTCCCACCGACACAATCCCCCACAAGGCTGAAGGACTTTTCCGCAGTGGCTCCGAATTCCATCTCCTTGGAGCAGGAAAGGCTTGCCACAAGCATTGTGGCGCATATCAATAGTTTTCCTGTTTTCATATCCTTCATTCAATTAAAAAGCAGTTGGAACAGTAACGTATCGCACGGGGCGGCAACTATAGGCATAATCCCTATAATTTCCGGCAAGCTTTCCCTGGATAAAACTTATCTGCAGGCCGCCTTCTCCCCCGCTATTTCTCCAGGAAGTCTGTATGTTCCCAAGTGTATTGTCACCATAAGTTTCCAAGTTTGTATTTCTTCTTCTCATCCCATAAATTATTACCGACATATCCCTATACCCGAATATACGGGAAGTGATTTTCCATCCATAATCGGTATCTCCAAATGCCACCTTTGGTCTGTCAGGGTTCGTGTACGCGTCCGAGTAAAGCTGCAGGCAATCTGCGGGAGTCGGAGTCCTCACGCTGTGTTCCGTATCCCAAGAAGATGCCCAGGCAGCTGCTGCATCATCACATTTATCTTTCGCGGTTCCGTGATACATTTCATACCCCGGTTGTCCCACATATCTCTGCAACTCAATAAGACCATCTTCGTCGTTGTACTTTCCGCCGTTTTTACCGTCTTTCCAATATTCCCTCCAATAATTCGTATATTCGGAATCAGTTTCCCAAGTATAAGGTTCTGCCAAAGGGGCTCCGCCCCCTACCGCAGGCTTTTTCGTCGCGTGGTCGATATCATGTGTATATCCCCACGCAAAAGGCCATCCATACCAAGTTTCTTCTGTTGTGTGAATTTTAAGTGAATTGTCTCTTGAATCTCCATCTATATTGCCCTGCGCCCACATACAATGCTGGGTGGAATTGGGTTCATTTCCCAAGTCAATGAAGTTGCCGACATAGACCTTGCAGTTGCCCTTGATGGTGGTGTTTGAAGTCGTTGCCCCCTTGTCCGTGAGATGCGCCGTGAGAGTCACCGGGGCATAATCTTTCTTCGCTTCCAGTCCGTTCCTCGGCTTCACTGTGTATTTGTGGTATTTCACCCCGTCGACGGTAACAATACCGTTATCAGTGAGGGATGTGCTCTTCAGAGTCAGATCCGTTGATGAATTTGTGTCGAAGACGGAGTCGTCGCTCGCCTTCCATACAATGGTACCGTTCCAGTCTGAAGGCTCTATCTTCAGGAATATCTCCTTGGTCATATCCTTGGTGAAGCCCGCGAGCACAGGATAGGTGGTCACGTTCCGAATCTTAACCCTCTTGTTGTCCTGCAGGTCCTTAAGGTTGACGATACTGCCGGGATTGAGCTTGATTGAGGAAACTGCCTTCACCTCCGCAAGGAGTTCGAAACCATTGTACAATTCCAGAATGAGGCCATTGGGATAGGTTGTGTCTCCCGTGGCGCCCCGAAGCGCGACATAATAGTCCTTGTCTTTCTCAAAAGACGAAAAACGCCTGTCTATAGTTACAGACTTCTCCTCCTCGGTGGAAGAAGTATAAGTGACGGTGGGGGCTGTTGCTCCGATGGCGTAGGACACTTCGGCAGTTCCGCATACATACTCTCCGCCACCCCCTTTCACAATAATCCTATCAACGGTCTTGTCACTGAAAATCAAGTCGCTCATCTGGAATCTTATGAATGCCTGTATGGGCTTGAATTCCGCCACATTATAGGATGATTCAAGGATTGCGGCCTTTGCCACCGCCAGATGATTTGTTTCAAAATTTCCGTCCTGACTGGTCGGGACTGCACCGGGAATCGAAAACACATCCATATCTTCGACTTCGAAAATGTTGTCACCTCCTTTAACTCCCCGGCCCATGGTCACGAACATCACTTCTTCATCTCCGTCTACGTAGGTCACGGGGAACGAAATGGAAGACAGATCATTCAACACTCTATGGGTGACGCCGGTTTTACGGAGCGCATTTCCTGTATAATAATATATATCGTCAGCGATGCTCCAATCCACTGTAGAATAATCAGAAGAGATAGTAGAACGGGTGAGGGAACATCCGTCAAGCTGCAGGCTGAAATTAACAGTTTTCTTTAACTCCCCCTGCACAAGACTTTCTTTCGTGCAGGAAACCAACACGATGAATAATATGAATATTCCGACTGCTTTTGTCCTTTTCATAATGATAGGCTTTCGAATGTTAATCTTTAGTAACCCCCTTCATAATCCGACGGATCATAGCTTGGAGGGGATAAAGGATTATTGTCTACAACGTTCACCACCACTCTCTGACTCACTCCGCTTCCGTCCTTGGCCGTGCAGGTGACGGTGCAGCTGCCAATTTTCAGGGCCGTCACCGTGCCGTCCTGGGCCACGGTGCAGACGGGGCCGTCGCTGCCGTCACTGACAGTGCCGTCGCTGACTGACCACTCCAGAGACTGGTCGGTGGCAGTGGTCGGATGGATTACCGCCACAAGTTTACCCGCGTGACCGACTGCCATAGTGATGCCTGTGCTCTGCACGCCGGTGGCGGCTCCGTAGGTGAGCGATATGCCGTCAACGTAGAGGGCGCAGTATTTCAGCAGGTCGTGGCAGTTGAGTATCTGGTTGCGCGTGATGGTGGTGGCAGGTACTTCCACGTAGCCCCGGGCCGCCTCGGACACGCCGTCGTGGGTGTAGAGGTTGAAGCGCAGGCCCTTGGAGTAGCTGCGGGCCGGCACAGCCACAAAGTAACTGCTCGGGTCGTCATCACTGGCACTCGGGATGAAATGCCCACCGTCCGGTATTACGGTAATGGTGTTGAATTCGTCGCTGCCGCCGTCCTGCAGGGTGGTTCGCCAGCCTCCGTTGTCCTTGATTTCAAGGTTGCCGGACATTCTTTCGCCGTCCTTGCAGCTCTCCACGGTTATCTTGGTGACGAAATGCTCCAGGAGCTTGCCGTCCCGGTTGTCGCCGGACTGCGTGACCTCGAAGCGCAGGAAGGCCTGCATATTCTCGAAGCCGAACTCGGCCTCATCGGGATGGGTGCGCACGATGCAGACGTGGCTGTCGGCGAACTTGCCTGTCTGCACGCGCGGTATGCCGTTCCCAAGCACGAGCAGGTCTTTCTTGCGCGCGCCTACGTAGTCGCCTATGGACGAGCCTTTGCAGTAGCAGACCACCCACTGGTCGCCGTATCTGTAGGCGATGTGGGTACGGGAATTCTCTCCGCTGAAGTCACCCGACAAGTCGGTACTCTTCAGAGTGTAGTCCATATATATGCCCGACTGGCTGTAGCACCATATCCTGTCTCCCACAGTCCAGCTGACAGGATGCTCTGCGGCTTCCGTATCGTATTGATACAAAGCCGTCTTGGTCTGCAGGCCGTCTGAGATGGAGATTCCGACTTCCTTCTGCACAATGCCGCCGGAGACGTCCTGCCCCGCCTTAGTGCAAGAGTGCACCAGGGTCAGCGCCAACGCTGCCGTCATTGTGAAAAGTATTCTGCGTAATCTCATAATATCGTCAATCATTCCAATCGTAATCTTCTGTGCCGTAAGGGTCTATGGATGCGCCTTTCCCCACTACCTTCAATTCCATAACGGCCTCCTTGTGGTTGCTGTCCGTGGCCGCGTGGCGGGTGCGGGCCTTGATGTTGGCGGTGCCGATTTTCTTGCACACCACCCAGACCTCCTGTGTATCGGTTCCCGAGATGACGGAGGGGTCGAGTACGTTGCCATCGCCGTCCCTGTATTGGAGCAATACCGGAAGGGCCTTGACATCGTCCCTGTCGGGGTAGTTGCGCATATCCTGCAGGGACACGCCGTTCACGCTCCAGTCCACCTCCCTGTTGGTCTCCGTCACCTCTTCCGGGCCCACGGTCACGGACAGCGGATATTCGGTGCCGACAGTCCTGGTGTCCGAAGGCAGCTGGAACGAGCATACCATAGCGTAATATGCGGCTCTCCTGTCTTCATATACCGATACGGACAGAGGGCTCACTTCCATAGTTATGTCGTAGATGGTCAGCAGGAAACGATACCTGGTGTCCGGCTTCCACTCGCAGCGCGGCATCACGGTCTCCATCGAGAACTGGCGGACGGTCTCCACAGGCCCGTGCGTGTCGGTATTCTGGTAGTATAGGGTGTATTCCACTTTCAGTTCTATGTCGGAGGATGCGGCTTCGTATGTCTGCGGCACGAGGAACAGATGGCCCGCTTCGGTGGTGACTTCCGTGCCCCGAGGCGAATCCACCGAGAGAGGCAGACGCTCGTCGTTCAAGTGGCCTCCGGTGCGGGAGAGTTCGTAGTCCGCATCTCTGGGAAGTCCGGCATCGGGCTCCCATTCCACATAAGGAGCTGTTTCGGTGACGGTCATTCTCTTGCCGCCTATGATGTTGGTAAGGCTAATCCTGTCTATGATTATGAACTGGAAAGGCTCCAGCTCCACGTAGTTGGCGGCGAAATATATCTGTGCCGTGGCGTGGTGGAATGCCAGAGGCACTTCCGTCTGCTTTGTCTGCCGCGGGTTCACCGCAACGCAGAGGTCAATCTGTTTTTTCGGGTCGGCATCGGGGCTCCAGAAAAGCGAAGGCCGTCCGTCCTGAGTGCTGAAGTCCATAGATCCGGTGACGTGCCTGTCGTAAGGGGCTAAGGCGAGGAAGGTCATATTGCCGGCCACGGGCCAGTAGCGCGCAGGGGACGTGTCGAAGGTGCCGTTGAGGGAGTTCCTGCGGTAAGGGGTGTTCACCATATAGGTCCAGTCCTTCGCAGCGGAAGCGCCTCCATCGGGGCTGTAGGCCGTGAAGAGTCCGAAGGTTTCCAGAGTCAGGTCAGTCATAGCCGCAGCGCCCTTGGTCGGGGCATCTTCCGTGCCCAGCGAGGCAACGAAACTGATGGGTACATCCGTCCCGGGGGCAGGGCCGGCGGCTCCGCCCGTCTCCTTGCTGCAGGAGACGGTCAGCGCGAGCAGCGCCGCCAGGATGATGATATGTTTCGTTGCGTATTTCATTTGCAATTAATCAATCGTCAGGGGTCCATACTGCCTTGACGGAACAGCTGTGCCAAACCATACGCCTGTAATACCCGCCCTCTCCTGACAGACAATCCACCCAACAATGGTAACCGCTTTTATATTGGATAGTCCATCCTTGTGCACCCATATCTGCACAAGCTAAACCAGTATCCTTGGGAGCAAATTCGCTACTCCAATATCGGGCTTCCACATCCCGTGAACTGATACAATTATCCACCGTATGCCAGCCGGACAGCCTGAAATAAACATCCACGTCATCATAGTACTTCACTTTGCTTCTACAGATGAAATACATATGGTTGCCAAAATTGACACAGCTCAGGTGCTCCGTGTTATTTCTCAGTTCCTCACAATCAGCTGATGTCGGTATTCGGAATGAAGGAGAGATTTTTTTACAGACATCGTCTTCATCCAACATCCTGGTAACATTACTGTCAAAATATCTCCCACCGGTCATATTGATATTCCACGTACTGTTAGTCTTTTGCGGCAGGTCAAACGTGGGAGTGTCATTCCACTCCTGATTAGCTGCCCATTCGAGGTACTTCCATTGATTCGGGTAAGAAACGTCCGGACGCGGTTTTGTCCATCCCCAAGGATACATATCGCCGTAAGCATCCAGCGTAGTTTCAAAACCCCAAGGGGAACTGGAGCCGTCACCCTTGACATTGGTTGCTGCCCACAGCGTTCCGCTTGGCAGGCCGGGGTCTATGAACATCCCAACATTGACGGTACAGATGGCCTGTGCCGGAGTCATACCCGGGGCGGGATATTTGTCTTTTATGGTCAGGATGCAGGTGCTTTCAGCTTTGGGATCAGTCTTGTCGGCACAGACCGGAGTGACGAGAACTGTCAAATATTGTTTCCCGTCATTGTAGTCTGCATCCGGCCCGCGTTCTGCCGAAATTACATTTGGGACGCTATATTCAAACTCTATGTCCGTCATATCGGACGGGCCATACTCTATATACAGTTTCTTGGTCTGAGTGAGACCGGAGATTTTGGCAATTCTCACTTCACTCGGGTGAGAGACAAGAGTTGTTCCGGGGACGGTCTTGTGTGCAGTGAGGTCGCCAAGCGCGAGGATGCGGCCGGCCGTGACTACTATGCCCGGCTTGGTGTCCACATAGCCACAGATATGTCCGCCGGTGATGGCTCCGGTGGAACTGTCCACCGTCCCCTCGTCGTAAAGGCAAATCCTCAGGCCGTCCGAGTATGTCTGCGGAGCAAGAGCCACATAATAGTTCCGCTGCTCAGCCGCAGTCACGTCCACAACTATTGTCGTGCCGCCGGAGACAGCACTGACCTCGGCTGATGCTATGCTGTAGGCAGCGTTGCCGCAGAGGGTTTCGCCGGCTTTACCGTTCACAGTGAAGAACTTCACTGTCTTGCCGCCCACCGTGGAGGTCAGGAGATTGAAGGAGATATATGCCTGACGGCTTCCGAGGGCCGCTTCGTCCTGAGTTTGAAGGTTCGCGGTGCCCAGATTCACGTAACTTCCCTCCACCTTGCCGTCCTGAACGGCAGGGATGCCGCCGGTGATGGAGACGGTCGTCCTGGTCTTGGAAGAGACGGCTCCCACCTTGGTGCCGGTGCTGCCAATCACCACCGTATTGTCGTTGGAGAGGTCGTAGGTGACGGGGATAAGCTCCGTGATATGGGACGCGCTGCCTAAGGTGCCGACAGTGACGTTGCTGAGAGCCTCGGAAGTGCCGAAAGTGTAGAAGAAATAGCCGTCGCCTCCGGTCCAGAAGAGTTCCCGGGTGGCCTCGTCGTAGCGCGCACGGGTGAGGGCCGTCTCCGATTTGGTGACGGCAATCTCCTTCACGGCAAAACCGGTCTCGGGCCTGAAATCTTCAAGTCCGGAGCAGCCCGTGGCGGCGATGAGCAATATGGTCAGGAGTCTCTTCATACAACTATTCGGTGTACATTACCGGCCGGAAATGACCTCGCCTGTATCTGTCAGAAAAAGTTATTGACTTCTGATTAGGACGGCAAACAATAGCCCGCACAGAGGAATCGATACAATATTCGGCAGTCCAGAAGCCGCATACATCCCAAGCACCATGCGCATTGTCTCTTGAACAAAACCCATATCCGATATCATATATGAATACATCCGTATATCCCGCAACTGTGCTTGTACATTTCTTGTCATCGACAGTGATATTGTTAATCAGTTCGGCACAATCCAATATCATCGGAGCGTGTACGACAGGGTCGTCAGCGGTTGTATATCCATTGGCGACACCCCACAATGTGCAGGGGTCATCTACTGTATCATATTTGCTGTCTGTCACCGTAAACTCTCCCAGTTTCCTCTGAAGATATGGATAATGATTGCTTTTGGTATATTTGTCATATTCACTGTTGGAACCTATGGACGAGTTACCCCATGCACAAACAAGAGTATTACCTGTGCCTGTAGACATACCATTACGGGGTAAATTTTCGCCCCAGCCAAAGTGTTCATATGGTCTACTTGAACTACCATCATCCGAACTTTGGAAATGGGACATCAGTGACCACTTATTATCTTTATATTTCACGCACTGCCTTGCCCACAGGCACCTTTTGCCGTCGGATGTCTTGAGCCCGAGATCCACCCATTCGCCGATGGAGATAACGCAGGTCGTAGTGTCTATTAAACTGCCGTCCTCCGAACTGTGTATCTGGGCTGAAATGGTGACTTCCCGCTTATCAGTGTATTCGAGTTCGAGTTCTTTGCATTTATTGCTGACTGTAACCTCAATGCATTTGCCGATGCCAGGCTCGTCCACGAGTGTTCCGTCAGATGCGACTGTAGCAATTGTGTCATTGCTTGAGGTCCAGCTGATTGTGCCGTTGAAGTCGCTCGGCTCTATCTTGAGCCAGAGCTTTTTGGTGGTGTGGTCTTTGGTTATCGCCACCTTCTCCGGATACATCTTCGCCGAGACGAATTTTATCTTCGCGTGGTCGTTGATGGCATCGGCAACGCTGAGATCCACCATCTTTCCCTGCCCCAGATCAATATAATCAATCTCCGACCCGGAGCCCTGTTTCACGGGCACGATGGCGAGAATGGTGCCGCCGTTATAGAGGGTGAGGGAGAGTTCGTCGTACTGCCTCGGGAGCAGGGCGACGTAGATGTATTCGCCGGCGTTGAACTTGGAGCCGCTCTTGTCTATGGTTATCAGGTTGCCGGTGTTTGCGCCGGCTGCAGAGCTCACCGTGTGGGTGGAACTGCCGTTCTCGGTGATGCTGACGCTGAGGCCTCCGCAGACAGGGACTGCGCTGCCGCCGGATTTCCCCGCCACCGTTATCCTGTTTACGGTCTGGCCGCCTACAGTCAGGCTGCTGAGCTTGAAGCGTACGAAGGCCTGCACCGGAGTCATAGTGAGGTTCTTCGGCTCGCCGGACGTGAGCGCGGTGAGTTCCAGAAGATTGCCCTCGCAGGCCGCTATGTATGTGGAGGCGAATGTTCCGTCCTGGCTGGCAGGTACGGCATCCGCTATGGTCAGCGAATTGAGGCTGGCGGGAGTAATGGTGCCTACTGCGCGACCCTTGGTGAGGACGGTCACGCGGTTGTCGCCGTCGTTGTATTCCACGGGGAGCGTCAGGTTGTCGCAGGCTTCGGGGACCTTGTATAGGCCTTCGTCGGTCAGAGCCGTGCTTGAGCCGGAAGTGTATCTGCCGGTGTAGTAGAAGATATCGTCGCCGGCCGTCCAGGAAACGTTCAGGCCATCGATGGAGGACTTGGTGCCGTCGGCATCAGCCGCAAGGCCTATGTACGCCACAGCGGTACCGCCTTCGGACCGGACGGCTTCCTTGCTGCAGGATATCAGACCGAGTCCTGCAACTGCCAATACGATTATGTATCCTGTCACTTTCATATCTTCCTTTTACCAGGTAAAATCAGAATCATCGTATTCTCCTCCTCCCAGTCCGGCATCGGGGCTGACGGTGATTTCAACAGATGCATTTACTCCGCTTCCGTCCTTGGCCGTGCAGGTGACGGTGCAGCTGCCTGTCTTCAGGGCTGTCACCGTTCCGTCCTGGGCTACGGAGCAGACGCTGTCGTCGCTGACTGACCACTGCAGGGACAGGTCGGTGGCCGTTTCCGGAGTTATGACGGGCACAAGCTTGCCGCTATGCCCAAGCGCTATGGTTATGCCGGTGTTCTCCACGGCGGTCTCGGGACCGTAGTTCAACGAAATCCCGGTGACGTAGATGGCGCAGAACTTGAGCAGGTCGTGGCAGTCCAGTATCTGGTTGCGCGAGGTGGTGGCGGCAGACAGGTCAACGAAGCCACGGGCTACCTTGGAACTGCCTGTGCCGGTGTAGAGGATGAAGCGCAGTCCCTCGCCGTAGCGGCGGGCGGGCACTGCCACGAAGTAGTCGGAGGCCGGAATGAAGCGTCCGCCATCGGGGATGACACTGATTATCCTGTCGGCATCGTTGCCGCTGTCCTGCAGGCTGGTGCGCCAGCCGCTTTCGTCCATAATCTGAAGGTTTCCGGCCATCTTGTCCCTTTGGGCGATGCTTTGCACCGTTATCTCGGTGACGGGCTGCCCCAGAAGCGTACCGTCGCTGACGGAGCCGGACTGCGTGACCTCGAAGCGCAGGAAGGCCTGCATATTCTCGAATACGTAGTTGTTATGCTCCGGATTTTCGCGCACGAGGCAGACGTGGCAGTCCTCGAACCTGCCTGACTGCACGCGCGGTATGCCGCCCCCGAGCACGAGCAGGTCTTTCTTGCGGGCACCCACGTATTCGCCGATTTTCGCTCCGGCGCAGTAGCAGACGGTCCACTCGTCGCCGTAGCGATAGACGATGTGTGCATTGGCATTGTCCCCTTCGTATATATTCGTTTTCACGTCTTCTGCCGTGAGGGTGTAGTCCATATATATTCCCGATTCGCTGTAGCACCATATCCTGTCGCCGGCGTTCCAGCGAACCTTGTGGTTAGTGTCATTTATATCGTATCCGGAAAGCTGTGTTTTGGTCTGCGCCCGGTCTGCCACAGTGATGCAGATTTCCTTCTCGATGCCACGGTCGGCACCACCACGCTCCGCCTTTGTGCAACTCAGCGCAAAGGAAAGTGGCAGCACTGCCGTCATTATGAAAAGTATTCTGCGTTCTGTCATATTCTTATCAATCAGTCCAGTCATAGTCATCGGACGGGTACTCTCCCATCGTGCCGTCCTTTCCAGTCACTGTAAGTTCCTGCAAGGCCTCCTTGTGTGTGGCCTCCGAGGCTGCCCAGCGCGTTCTGGCCTTGATGTTGGCTGTGCCTATTTTCTTGCATATCACCCATACCTTGTGCGTGCCGGTGCCGGAGATGGTCTCCGGGTCCAGCACTGTCTGACCGTCGGTATCCCTGTATTGGAGCAGTACGGGAAGGGCCTTGACTTCATCCCTGTCGGGGTAGTTGTACATATCCTGAATGGTCACGCCACCCACGCTCCAGTCCACCTCCTTGTTGGTGGTTGATACTTCTTCCGGGCCCACCGTGACTTCGAGAGGATACTCGGTGCCGACTGTCCTGGTGTCGGACGGCAGTTCGAACGAGCATACCATAGGGTAATAGACTGCTTTCTTGTCTTCGTACATCTGTATGGTGACGGCATCCTGCTCCTTGGTGATGTCGTGGATGGTCAGCAGGAAACGGTATCTGGTGTCGGGCTTCCATTCGCAGCGCGGCATCACGGACTCCATCGTAAACTGACGGACGGTCTGTACCGGGCCGTGGTTGTCGGTGTCCTGGTAGTACAGGGTGTAGCTGACGGTGAGCTCTATGTCGGAGGATGATGCGTCGTAGGACTGGGGGATGAGGAAAAGACGTCCCGCGTCGGTGCTGATTTCCGTGCCCCTCGGGGCATCGGTGGAGAGCGGAAGACGCTCGTCGTTCAGATGGCCGCCCGTGCGGGAGAGCTCGTAGCCCGAATTCCTCGCAAGTCCGGCATCCGGCTCCCACTCCACGTACGGAGGTGTATCGGTAATGCTTACCCGTTTTTCACCTATTATATTGGTGATGGTTATCCTGTCGATTATTATGAACTGGTATTGCTCCAATTCCACGTAGTTGGCGGCGAAGTAGAGCTGTGCCGTGGCGTGATGGAATGCGAGGGGCAGTTGTGTCTGCTTGGGCTGGTCGGGATTCACGGCCACGCAGAGGTCAATCTGTTTTCTCGGGTCGGAGTCGGGGCTCCAGCGGAGCGAAGGGTAGCCGCCCACTGCGGAGAAGTCCATTGATTCGGTGATGTGTCTGTCGTAAGGGGCTATGGCGAGGAAGGTCATATTGCCTGTCACGGGCCAGTAGCGTGCAGGGGATGTATCGAAGGTGCCTGTGATGGAGTTCCTGCGGTAAGGGGTGTTCTGCATATAGGTCCAGTCCTTAACTGCGGAACCGCTTCCTTCCGGGTGGTAGGCCGTGAACACTCCGAAAGTTTCCAGAGTCTGGTCGGTCATAGGGGCGAGCCCCTTGGTCTGAGTTTCCTCTCCGAGCCCGGCCACAAACTGTATCGGCGTCTCCTGCTGTTCGTCCGATATAGGGCTTTCCTTGCTACAGGAGGCCGGGAACAGGGTGGACAATGCCGCGAAACAGACAACGAGCGGGCGGAGTGCTGCCGTGCGCACCGCTTTTCCGTACTGTATGTTTCTTGTTCTGTTCATTGTCACTTTATTCTTGCTTCTGTCTTGCTTGCTTCTTCCTTCTGTCTTACTTGCGTCTTGCTTCTATACCGGCACCACTATGTCATCGCCCTCGTTCCAGTCGGCCACCGAAGGCACTATGATGATTTCTCCCAGCTTGATGATGACCTCGAAGACGTATTTCTTGCCTGCCTCCCACTTGGCCGCATCGGTGGATGTGGTGTAGGTAGGTCTGATGCTCAGGCTCTCCCAGTCGTCGGCGCCGTCGTTGGACGAGAGCTGACGGAAATTGAACACTATGTCGCGTCTGGGCTGCGGAGGGAGTACCATATTATATATAGGTGTGGGGTCAGCCGTTGTGGGCATCACTATGGGAGTACCTGCCGTGATGCCGGGCACTTCGGTAGAGAATGCTTCGGCCCCCTCGAAGTTCCAGTTGACGCTGACCGACGGGTGAGTCTCTATGCGACATTCTCCCGAAGTGTAGGCATCTTCCACAACTATATTGTCCAGACGCAGCAGCCTGTCCAGATTGGTCTGGAGGCTGATGTGGAACTCAAGGCAGCATTGGGTGTGCTGGAATGTCATCTGTACGGGTGTCTTGTCGGAGCATTGCTTGGTGGCGATGGCGTAGAGGACCTCCGTGTCGTTATCACTGACAGGCACATACATCTTTACTCCGTGGACGTTGCGCTCTCCGTGGAGGAAGTTGTCGTCCTGTCCGGCCCAGACCATAGTCGGTCTGAGGTCCAGTTTGGTGGTGTCGGTGGCCACCGCGAGAAAATCGAGGCCGTTGCCATCGCCGGCAAGAGGCCAGAATATCCTGGGGCCATCGGGTGCGGAAGGTGTGAGTGCCGGAAGCCATCCCTCTTCAGTCGTGTTGTAGCAGAACTTGACGCCGGTGAAGTAGTTGCCGCTGGTGGTGGGGAACTCGGGGTCGGTGTAGTATGCCGAGGTGAAGATGCTGTAGTCGTGGAGGAGGGATTTGTCCGCATCGGTAGGGTTGGTGATGGCCCTGGTCCCCTGCGCGTTCAGGGCCACGGACGCTTCCAGTACAATGGGACGGGGAGCATCGGCCACCGGTTCCTCTTTCGTGCAGCCTGCACAAAGGAGCAACAGGGCAGAGGCTGATATCAGCGTAATGTATGTTCGTGTCCTATAATACATCGTCGTGCTCTGTAAACGGGGTTATAATATCGATTGGATGGTCTGTGGGGTCGTCGATAGCTTCCGGATCAAGGTCCGTGACAAGGCGTACGCTGAAGCCTTTTGCTCCGCCGGCACTCGATACTGAGACGGCGGAATCGGACGCTCCGGGGCACTCCACGCATTTGGCAGTGCCTGCCGTCGCATCGTCGATGCTGCGGGTCCACAGATACAGGGCAGTTCCCTGCCCGGACATCGTTGTTTCCTCCCTCTGCCCGGCGTAGGGTATGAATACCACTCCGGCGGCTTCCAGTTTGTCGAAGCGTGCGCCGACCGTGTTGTTGACCGTATATCCTGTCGTGACGTGGTCATACTGTGCGTCTGTCGGTTCCGGGCCGTAGGATTCGTGCCATACGAATTTGTCCGGCAGAAGGAAGAGGCCTGCCGTGCTCTCGCCGGCGTTCTGACCCCATTTGAGGGTACCGGTGAACCATCGGTGGCCGCTCTTGGTGGTGCGTGTGTCGAGCAGGTATGTCCATTCGGCCTCGGTCATAGTCCTGAATTCGCCGTCCACCTCCTTCGGGCGGAAGTATTCGAATGCGCGTATGTTCACGCCCCAGTCGTTGGTGCGTGTCAAATCTGCGTCCGGACCGTAATTTTTGTCGGAAGCCGTCTCCCAGGGCTGGTAATAATTGCCGTTTCCGGGATTGACTCCGGAGGTGCCCCAGCCGAAAAGATCGAGCCAGCCGTTGTTGCCATAGTCCCACTGATGCCCGGCGAAGCGCCATTTGCCGTCCGAGGGGCGGTACTGGAGATTTCCCTTGGAGAAAGCGACTATCTTGCTTTCGGACACAGAGAATACGCCGGTGATTATTTCTACGCTGTTGACCCTGTCCACTGTTTCCTCTACCCAGATTTCAACGTTGGGAGCCAGCGAGATGTCGGTGACGTTGAAACGGAGCGAGTAGGTGTAGTGCTTGCTCCGCTCCCAGTTGGTGGAACTGAGGTTCGAGGCCGGGATACGCTTGGCGAACTGATGGCCGCAGAGTGTGTAGAGCACTACGAAGGAGCTGTGCGGCTGCTCGGGAAGGAGCATATTGAGCTGGGTGGGAGTATTTGAGTCGGTGCTGATTGCCACGGGAGTGCGGTCTGAGCTGCCCGATGTCGGCGTGAAGAGTGCCCCGAAAGAGTCGTCCACGCCCACATTGCCTTTCTCCTGGGTGAAGAAGTCCCAGGTGGCGGTGGGTGTTGTTGGATTGCTCGCGTTGAATTCGAGATGCAGGGCTCCGCTATGGTAAACGTCTTCCCAGTAGAGGGAATCAACGTGGAAGACGCTGTCGTCATTGGCGGAAAGTTTGAAGGTAATCCAGGCCTGTGAGTGATGGAAAGCCATTGTCGCTTGAGGCGACATACTGGAGGCCTGGGTGGATGAGTACAGTATGTCGTCCTGTGTGTCGGTGACCTGAAGCGTGACTTTGTGGCCGCTTTCCCAGTCGGCAGTGACGGCATCGGCTCCTGTGTTGCCCGAACTGTAGGCCAGCAGGTCCACGGTGGCCCTCAGGGGATAGTATTTCTTCGGATTGGCGTGCCATTTGGAGTCGGTATCGTCCTTGCTGAAGAGCACTCCGGTGAAGTAGGTCTGGTCGGCTGTGGCGTTCCAGGCACCGAGTGTGATGGTGCGGGGAGTGGTGGTGCCGCCGGTGTTTGCAGGGTCGGCGATGTCCACGAATGCGTCTGCGCCGCCGGTTCCTGTGACCCAGCCCTTGGTCTGCGCTCCGGAACTTGACATACCCTGAGACAGGGCATTGAGGCTCATTTCCGTTTCTTCATCCGGTCCAAAGACGGTTTCCTGTTTTGCACAAGCGGGCAGAAGCAGAGACAGAAGAACCGCCGCACCGGCCAGCGAAAGGCGGATATCGGTCAAATTCCGATGATAAGGTCTTATGCTGCTCAAAAGACTTCTGTATACAATTGTCCGGCAACTGCCCTATCCGAACGGATACAAAAAAAGACGTGGGAGTTTTACTCTTTGCTCATCCCAACATCTGGCCTTGGCTGCCTACCGGAGAGATAAGCAACGCAGCTAGCCCACGTCAGGGATGATATACAGTAATCTCCACGCCCAGATAACAGCGCAGATGACCGAATCGTCATCTCCAGTGAACGTCCCCGTTGCCGTTTCTTCTTCCGGTATAAATCAACTGCCAAGTTTGATGTTAGAAGAAAAACGTCAAGTAACGTCTTAAATATGTCTGCCCACCCAACCCTATAGGGCTAGCTAAGCAATTGCAAAATTATGAATAATTTTTTATTTTACAACTATTTCCCACTCTGTTCTTTACGCAATCGCCTTTCTGCATTCCGTATTCTTTTCTTGATCTCTTGCTTCGTGGTATCGGAGAAATTCTCTTTGACATATTGATACAGGTCTCCAGGGTTTTCTTCTTTTTGCTTTGCCGCAAGTTCGTACGCCCGGTTGCCCCAATAGACGGAGCTGTTGCGGTAATGAAGGTAGCCGGATGAAAAAAGGATAAGAAGAGCTGCTACAGGAATGGCTATGACGATGCGGATGAAGAGTTTGTGCTGCCGTGCGCGCTGGTCCAGGAGTTCCTGATGTTCGGTCTGCCGTTCTTTCCGTAAGGTCGTAACCTCGCCTCGGAAGTTTGCCAGATAGTTTTTCATTATCTCTGCGAATCGGCCGGTAAAGTCAGAGACATACTGGTCGACGGCAGTTTCGAGTTCCGCCTTTGACAGCCCTTCGTGTGGTTGTGGCTTCTGTTTGTTGATGGATGAAATTGCATTCTCCAACTTTTTGGACAGATTGTCTATCGCGGCGTCTTGCTCCTTTATCGCTTCTTCAACTTGCTTTACTTGTTCGGTGGGTATTCCATTGGTGAATTCCTGCAACCCTGCAGGGATTTTGGTTTTTGTGTTTGACATATTGTTAATTTATCAATAATGGTATGTCCTCCTGTGCCTCTGAGCCTGCTGCATCAGCTTTATGTCGGCGGATTGGTTCGCATTCTTCCCCTCATCTTCGAGTGCTGTCAACGCGAAATCCACAGCCATTGCAATGCTTTCCTTGACTACATCCAGTTTATCTTTGCCCGATTGCTCCGGCAATGAATTGAAATTATTGCTCCCGGAAGAGCCATTGTTTCCTAACGGTCCACTGTTTCCGAATAGGGATTGACGATTGTCGTAGAACTTCTGAATTCTCCCGCAGGAGAGTTTCCTGTCCACTTCCGAGCCCTTGAACACCTGACCGTCACGGGAGAAGCTGATTCCACGGGGATTGCCGTTTGAATCGCGCCGTATCTGCATCTCAATGCCACTGCGCTGCAGGTCCCGCTGTAGACCGTCAATGCTTCTTGTTCTCGCAAGACTTTGGTAAATGTCCCAGCAGATGTCGTATCTGGTGCGCTCGCGCTGCTCGTTGACATCGCTCTTGGATATACTCTTGTGTTCGCCCATAGTGAGTCCGTATTCCTTGGTGAGCTGTTTACAGACCTCGACGCTGCGCTTCCGCTCGTTGGAATCGTTGTAACGCCTGCCGTTCTCATCAACCCTGTTCCATACTATGTGGCAGTGTGGATTGTTCTTCTCGTTGTGACGGACTATGTGGTACTGTGTATCCTTGATACCCATCCTGTCCATATACTTGTAAGCTATCTCCAGCATCTTTTCGTTGGTGAGCTTTTCTGTGTCCTTCGGATGAAAACTCAGGCAGGTGTGGCCGACAGGTTTGCTCACGTTCGGATTGAGGTCAGCCTGCTCCCGGAAACTCATTGCCACCAGTGCAGGGTTCACCTGCAACTGACCATCGTGTCCGATGCGGATGTCCACGCCCTTGTGGTCCAGTTCCTCCACTATCTTGTTGTCGCGGCTGTTGTAGTCTTCGATGTAGCGCTCCGTGCCGCCAAAGCCGCTGCCAGATGTAATCTTTGCTATCATTTCCTTGCCATTGAGTGAAAGTCGTCCAGGATGTCATCGAACTCCTTGAGGAACTTCTGATATTCCGCATCGAAGGCGGATCTGTTCTCCGGGGATGTGTGTTTCACGACATTGTTGACATTCTGTCCGAGTTTGTAGAGGTTGTTTATCATTTTCCGGTACTCCGTAGGAATCGGGGCTTTGACCTCTCCGTAGATGATGAGCTCCCGCAGGAAGTCCGCGGTGCTGAGTCCGCTCTGTTCGAGCT
>JAZLLN010000064.1:0-2058 GCA_045598165.1 Candidatus Cryptobacteroides sp. | reverse complement strand
ATTGTCCGCGCCTGCGGCAGCCAGCCTCGGCCATCCGTGGTTTGGGTATTCATTGACCAGAATCCGTGAAAGCTCCAGTGCAAAATGAGGGTCCGACTGCCTGTAGGCTGACGCAAGATTGAACACGGCGTTAAAATAGGCAGAGTCTTTGGCATTGTTATTCACAACAGCCTGCAGAGAGTCAATATTGTGGCCCCGATGGTCGATGTATTCTGCTGATGACAAGTGGCAGAACGCCATCAAAAATATGATGCTTGGAACAATTCTTTTCATATCGCTAATATAGGTATTTCAATCCTATTTCGCCGGAAATCATAGCACCCAACCATCATTTCTACCGCCAGCGGTGGCGTTTCCCCTGCCAGCGGTGGTGTTTTTCCGTCTTGATAATCTGAATTTTGTATGAATAAAGAAAATTCCATGATACCTAATTTGAACAAGAACGAAATAGCGATTATACGGATGCTCCGCCGGGGCATGGATTCCGAGCAGATGGCACAGGAACTTTGCCTCAGTGTCGAGACTATTTATTGGTACAGGAAGCAGTTGCTAAAAAAATTCGAAGTGAAATCGGTCGCAGCCGTGGTTGCCAGTGCGATTGAGCAGAAATTGATATAAATCCATATAGAATGAAAAAGCTTATTACCATTGCAGCTGCCATGCTGCTCGTCTGTTCTGCCGCAAGTGCGCAGAATGTCCTCGGCCGTCTCGCCGAACGCGCAAAGAACGCTGCCGAAAACGCAGTCGGCAACAAGATTGAAAACGCAGTGACAGGGGCGATTGACAAAGCCGCTTCAAAGAAAGGCAAGAACGGAGAAAGTACAAAACAGAATTCCGGCAATGCGG
Source organism: Candidatus Cryptobacteroides sp. (assembly GCA_045598165.1). Taxonomy (GTDB): domain Bacteria; phylum Bacteroidota; class Bacteroidia; order Bacteroidales; family UBA932; genus Cryptobacteroides. Next base: position 1,212 of record JAZLLN010000064.1, on the reverse strand, counting down.
ATGTTGTCGAAGAAAGTGTCGCCGATGTTGCCGTGGAAACTGCCAAGAGTGACTTTGTACAGGGCCCTGTAGTCCTGTTCGAGGATAATTTCGAAGGAGAACAGGTCGGCGAGTTCCCAAGCAGATGGGAAGTTGACTTTGGAGACATCCAGATTGCAAAGATGGCCGGCCGCACCGTACCTAAGTTTGAAGGCGAAGGCAGGATATACCCGCTTATGGAGAAGAATCAGGAAAACTATCTTCCTGACATATTCACTCTTGAATGGGATATGTATTTTGCTGACCGTGGTACCGAAGGTGAAATATTCGGATTCGATATTAGATTCGACGGCAAGGAGAAAAACAGCTCCAGCAGAATCTGGTATGATCCTGATGGCGGGTACGGTATTTCATGGGATTGCAGTAAACCGGGCGAAGGAACGACCGAGGGAAAAGCGGAGAATGAAAAATCGAATTTCAAGCGTGGGGGATGGAACCATTTTGCAGTATCATTCAACAAGCGCGCTTTCAAGATTTACGTCAATGGAGTGCGTGTGGCGAATGTGCCGAATATGGCTGCTCCAAGCAATTTCAAGTTCGAATATGTCAACAGTAGGAACTATCCGTACTGCTGCATCTCCAATGTGCGCCTCGGACAGGGTGCCGTTGAGCTCTATGAGCGCAACGCCTCAGACCTGACAGCAGTGGAGAAGTCCATGCAGGAGACCGGCAAGTTCGTGACCAACAACATCCTCTTCGAGACCGGCAAGGCTACTCTCAAGCCGGAGTCGATGGCTGACATCCAGTCAGTTGCAGACTATATGAAGAAGAACCCTTCAGTCCGCTTCGAGGTCCAGGGCCACTGCGACAACCAGGGCTCCGACAAGGTCAATGACCCTCTGAGCCAGCAGCGCGCCGAAGCCATCGTGGCCGAGCTCGTGAAGCTCGGCGTGGACGAGTGGAACCTCCGAGCAGTGGGCAAGGGCTCCCACGAGCCCGTCGCTGACAACAAGACCGAGGAAGGTCGTGCCCAGAACCGCAGAGTCGAATTTATAAAGAAATAACAATGAAGAAGGTTTTGGTTTCACTTGCTCTTGTGCTCTTTATGAGCATTGGAGTTTATGCTCAGCTTACACCCGAAGGCGTGATGGCGACTCTTCCTGACATGCCTACAGCGGCACAGATGATTGATTTTGCAGATGGCAAGGCGAATTCTGATCTGTATGTTGATTT
>JAZLLN010000063.1:0-15023 GCA_045598165.1 Candidatus Cryptobacteroides sp. | reverse complement strand
ATTATGAAATTACGCAATATACTTATATACAGCTTGCTGGGACTATGTTCCGTTCCAGTGACTGCAAACGCTCAAACCGTCCTGAGTGACAAGAAGTCGCAGAAGGTGGATTTGGGCTATGGAGTGGAGAGTTCTGAGTTCTTGACCACTGCGGCGACCTATACCATCACCGCAGAAGAGCTCAGCCACACCTCCGCCATCAGTCTTGCTGATGCTCTTTATGGCAAGCTTCTCGGCCTTACTGCTGTCCAGAACACCGGTTTCAAGGGAGAGGAGAACAGAGGTGCTTCATTCAACATCCGTGGCGCACAGACTACGGGCGAAACTGACATCCTCATCCTTGTCGACGGCATCGAGCGTCCTATCGACAGACTCACCGTCGAGGAAGTCGAAAGCGTCACCGTCCTCAGGGATGCAGCCGCCGTGGCAATGTACGGTCACGAAGGCATCAACGGTGTACTCCTCGTAAAGACCAAGCGCGGAGTGGCCGACAGCGGCTTCAAGTTCAAAGCCGGCGCTTCCCGCAAGATTCAGTTTGACCCGCAGATGTCCGAAATGGTCAATGCTTACGACTATGCCAGTGCGTTGAACATCGCCAGAATGAATGATGGCAATATGGCGGCCTATTCAGAGGCTGAACTCCAAAAGTTCTCCGACGGAAGCGATCCTTATGTTTACCCTAACGTGAACTGGAAGGACGAAGTCTTCAAGAACACCGCCAACGAAACCAATGCATTCGTCTCTATGTACGGTGGTTCTAGCAATGTGCAGTATTACTCGCAGCTCGACTATACCGATGCCCGTGGACTCTACAAGAACCCTGACCAGGGCGACTGGAACTCCCAGCTCAAGTATTCGAAAGCCAATATCCGCACGAACGTCGATTTCCAGGTTTCCAAGTCAACAAGGGTCAAGACTGACATCCTCGCCATCTTCATGGAGACCAACGGTGTGCCTAACGTGAATTCCAACGACGCCTGGTGGCACCTTTATAAAGTACCTGCACTTGCGTTCCCTATCAGGACCAAGGACGGAGTATGGGGCGGCAGCCAGACTTACGGAGACTACAACCTTGTTGCGAAAGCTACAGGAGCCGGCTTCACCAAGTCACACCAGCGCCAAATCTGGGCTGACGTGACCCTTGAGCAGGATCTTGACATCATTCTCAGAGGTTTGAAGTTCTATGCCGGCGGATCGTACGACAACTCTTCCAATACCATTGAGAACCGTACGATGGGTTACCAGTATGGATGGAACTATTACGATGCTGCTGGCGTCCTTCAGGAAGCTGTTATGGGAACCGTTGAGGACAAGCTCGTATTCAACCATTGGGTTGACTCCCAGTGGCGTATAGGTACCATCAATGCCGGTCTCAAATATGCCACCGCCTTCAAGAACGGTGACAACCTTGCCTGGAACCTCAACTACAATATGAAGAGTGAGATCCGTGACGGCCAGAGCAATACCTGGTATCGTGAGAACTGGAACCTTGCCCTGCATTACGACCACGCCGAAAAACTCGTGGCGGACGTTGTCCTTGCTGCCAACGGCTCCAACCGCTCTTATCCTGCCAAGTGGGCGTTCTCTCCTACATTCGGTCTTGGATGGATCTATGCGAACAATCCTGATGCTGGTTTCCTGAACTATGGAAAGCTCCGTCTCTCCGGTGGTATCCAGCATACAGATTATGTTCCTGAACCAGGCCTGTGGCTCGCAGCCTGGAACAATTCCCACGGACAGTTCTGGTATGGGACGAGCTTCACAAGCTCATGGGGTGCATTCCTCACTCAGTTCCCTACGACCGATTTCCAGCAGGAGGCCGCCTATAAGGCCAATCTCGGTACTGACTTGAGATTTGCAAACTGCCTTGACCTCACCGTGGATGCTTTCTATCAGCAGAGACGCAACATCCTGGTAAGCGCAGGCTCTCTCAACTCCGCAGTGGTCGGTATTCAGTCAGCCTATGATGACAAGGGAGTAGTCGCAAATTATGGCATCGAGGCCGGTCTCCGTTTCGCGAAGACCTTTGCCAGCGGCTTCAACCTGAACTTCGGCGGCAACGTCTCCTTAGTCAGGAGTGAAATCCTCGACTGGATCGAGACTCCGGCTTATCCTAACCTCTCCGTCATCGGCACCCCTGCCGATCATGCGAACGGACTCGTCGCTCTCGGATTCTTCCAGAGCCAGGAGGAAATCGACAACAGCCCTAGACAGGAGTTCGGCCAGGTCAAGGTCGGTGACATCAAGTACAAGGATGTCAACGGTGACAACGTCATTAATGAAAACGACTATGTAGCCATGGATTACGGTAGTTCCTTCCCGGCTCTCAACTACGCGTTCAGCCTCGGTATGGAATTCAAGGGCTTCGGAATCAATGCCACCTTCCAGGGAGCCGCCCACCAGATCAAGGATCTCAAGGGAGTGGACGGCGTTTGGGGAGCACTCTCCGACAATCGTAACCTCTCCAGAGAGTATTATGACAATTGTTTCGACATTGCCGGTGCAAATGCGCTTTATCCGCGCCTTTCCACTACCAGCGTTGCCAACAACACCCAGAACTCCACTATCTGGTATCGCGACGTGAACTGGTTCAAACTTCGTGACTGCGAAGTCTATTACAGACTTCCTGCCTCGCTTCTGGACCATGTGAAGATTGCTGATGCCAAGTTGTTCGTTCAGGGACAGAATCTCCTGTCATTCGGCAATATCGCAGCCATGGATGCTGAAAACCTCAATACAGGCTATCCTGTGATGAAGGCAGTCACAATGGGCCTTTCAGTAGTATTCTAAAATAGATTGAATTATGAAACTTGATAAAATCTGTTTATTCATTCTCGCCTGCGTCATTCCGGCTGCGTGTGTCGACCTCAACTATACCGAGCAGAACACGCGTGACGAGGAGTGGACTTACGAATACTTCGAGAATGGTATCAAAAACATGGTATTTGACGTTTACGCGCAGATTTACAACAATGAGTTCGAGTCCAACAGTGCGTACTTCCTCGCGGGAGCCACTGATGAGGCCCAGTATGCTCTTGATAACGGTGCTGTAAACAACTATATTAATGGTGGATGGAGCCCGGCAAATCCATATTCCAATATATGGACCAAGTCCTATACTGCCATTGCTGACATCTGCATGTATCTGGAAAAGATCGATCAGGCAGACCTTTCCGAATGGAAATACAATTCCAGCTATGACATCTGGGTCCAGCAGTTGGAAATGTTCCCTTATGAACTCCGTTTCCTCAGGGCATACTTCTATTTCGAGCTTCTCAGGGCTTACGGCGACGTCCCTCTCGTCACCACGACTCTGACCAATGCACAGGCAAACAGCATTGCCCGTACATCGGCAGACCAGATCGTGAAGTTCATCGTGGACGAGCTTGACGCTGTGGCCCCTTACCTGCCTGTTTCATATCTCACCGAGCCTGGTTCTGAAATCGGTCGCGCAACCCGCATCGCCGCTTTTGCCCTGAAGGCACGTACCCTGCTCTATGCAGCTTCACCTCTTCTCAACCCGTCCAATGACAAGTCCAAGTGGGATGCGGCTGCCAAGGCTTGCAAGTACATCCTTGACAATGCCGAACAGTGGGGCCTCAAGCTCAGTGCTTATGCTTCCCTTTGGGGACATGATGCGTTCTTCAACCAGGAACTTATCTTCGGTCTTGGACGTGGTGAAAGCAATACCTTCGAGATGGCCAACTATCCTGTCGGTGTGGAGAACGGATCTTCAGGAAACTGCCCTACACAGAGTTTTGTCGATCAGTATGAGTTCCAGGACAACGGAGAGACCTTCGGTTCCCGTTATCCGGACGCAATCGACCTCCCTGCTGATGACGATGATGACGACCCTTATCAGGGACTTGATCCGCGTTTCGCCCTCACAGTTGTCAGGAACGGTGACGTGTGGCCTACCAATGGTGCTCAGAAGAAAGTTATCGAAACCTATTACGGCGGTTTCAACGCTTCCCCTAAGTATGGTGCAACTCCTACCGGATATTATCTTAAGAAATACGTTGATGGTGCCTGTGTTACTACAGCGGACAATCAGGTCTCCCGCCGTCACACTTGGATTATCTTCCGTCTCGGCGAGTTCTACCTTGATTTCGCAGAGGCAGCATTCAATGCTACTGGAAGTGCTAACGATGCAACTTATGGAATGTCCGCAAACGATGCCGTCAACGTTCTTCGTACCCGTAAGGATATCCAGATGCCTAAGTTCACTGAGGACGGTGAGGCATGGGTTAAGCGCTATGAGCGTGAACGCCTCGTCGAGCTTGCATTCGAGAACCACCGTTTCTGGGATGTGCGCCGCTGGAAGAAGGGCCCTCAGTATTTCAAGAATGTCCAGGTGGCAACTATCAGTGCTTACAACGTTCTCTACAGGTCATACATTGACCGCCAGTGGGATGACAAGTACTATTTCTACCCAATCCCTCAGTCAGAATTGGAGAAGAACCCTAATCTTTCTCAGAACCCTGGCTGGTAGTGATCTAATGGTTAAATGATTATGAATATGAAAAAGATATTTGAACATATTGGAGCATTCCTTGCGGTTATCCTTATGGGTTCCGTGACGGCTTGCAACATACAGGAAATCAACGATCCGGGAGATGTCGGTCTGGGCATTAAGGTGTTCTTCCCGACCAAGGTGGTCGCGGGACAGCCGATGACCATCAACGGTTCCGGTTTCTCTGATGCGAAGGAAATCGTATTTCCGGGCGGTGTCAGCGTCACTGATTTTGAAATCGTCAGCGGTGAAATGATCCGTGTAACAGCCCCGTCAGGCATTGCTGCCGCAGGAGGAAAGATTCTGGTCAGGACCTCTGATGATGAGGTCGAGTCACGCCTTGACGTTACCCTTGGCCACACAACTGTTTCCGGCTATTCGAAGCAGGAAGGTGAAGAGGCTGAGGGCGGTGATCTTATCACTATTTACGGTATGGATCTGGAGTTCATAAACGGCATCGAGGTCCTCGATGTAGACGGTAATCCTTATATCCTCGAAGGCAAGGACTTCTACCGCAAGGGTACGAGCACCGTTATTTTCTCTGTTCCTCTCAAGAACATTTTCACCGGTAAGTTCGCTGCAAAGGTATTCACCTATGACGGACAGCAGTTCACTATGCCTGAACTGGAATACAAGCCATCTTCCAATGGTGGACACTGGGAGACAAAGAAGACCATCCATTGGGAGAATGATGGCACCCCTGTCCCAAGCTGGGGCGGTACGTTCAGATTCGCTCTTGAAGGTCGCGACGGCAACAATGAATGTATATATTCGTTCCCGGCAGACGTCTGGTCAACCATCAAGGACGGCACCTTCCGCGTAGCAGTGGATATCAACGAATCATCCAACATCCGCATCACCACAGGCTGGTGGTCTGCTGCTTATGGCGGCACCGAGCATAACTGTCTTGACATGGTTCAGGAAGAAGAGGACGGCACAAAGTACATCGAGATCAATATCAAGGAGGATGGCAACATCTACGACCTTATCGATGAGCAGCACCTGCTCTTCACCGGTGACGCCTACACCCTTCTGTATATCTACACCGTAGAGGAGATCTGGGTACCTGGAGAAGAAGGCCACTGGGAGAAGAAGAGCTTCTGGAAGAATGACGGTACCCCTATCCCTGGATGGGGCGGCACTTTCAGGTTCGGCCTTGAAGGCAATGATGGTAACAATGAGTGTATTGCCACATTCCCTGCCGATGTTTGGGCTCTTATCAAGGACGGCACTGTCCACGTATCAGTCGAGGTCAATGATGCCTCCAACATCCGCATCACCACAGGCTGGTGGTCTGCCGCTTATGGTGGAACAGAACACAACTGTATCGACATGCTCCAGGAAGAAGAGGACGGTACCAAGTATATAGAGCTGAACATCAAGGAGGATGGCAACATCTACGACCTTATCGATGAGCAGCATCTACTCTTCACGGGTGACGCTTACACTCTCCTTGAAATCTATGTCATGGAGTGGGTAGAAGGCGGAGGTTCCAGCAAAACGCCTGTTGTCCTTTGGGAGAACGATGGTACCCCTATCCCAAGCTGGGGTGGTACGTTCCGCTTCTCCAACGTTGAGACCGTTTCCGGAGAGCAGATCTATGCGTTCCCTATGGAAGACTGGGCCATCATCAAGGACGGCACATTCCGCGCTGCTGTCGATGTCAATGACGCTTCCAACATCCGCATCACCACAGGCTGGTGGTCCGGCGCGTATGGCGGCACCGAGCATAACTGTCTTGACATGGTTCAGGAAGAGGAGGACGGTACCAAGTATATCGAGATCAACCTCAAGGAAGACGGCAATCTTTATGATAACATCGATCAGCAGCATCTGCTCTTCACCGGTGATTCTTATACACTGTTGAAGATCTACTATTACGAATAGTCAGACTGATTAAATAACGGAATCGAGGGTGGCCCGACGGGCCGCCCTCCTTTTTTTGAACAGCGGTATCATTGGATAATTGTTCAAAGATGCTTAACTTTGAGGCAAATAATCTCGGACAAATAGAATTACCATATGAAAAGATTTTTCCGTTATTTGACTGTAGCCTTGGCTGCTGTCAGTATGGCCGTAAGTTGCCAGAAGTATGATGACACCGAATTAAGGAACGAACTTCAGGACCTGCGGGAGGAACTGTCCTCCCTTCAGACGTGGTGCACAAGTTCCCAGGCTGCCATAGATGCCGTTGCTGTCCTTCAGAATGCCGTCAGGGATATGAACGGCGTCGAGTCAGTCGAGGCCTTCGAAGATGAAGACGGCTCCGGCTATATCATCACCTTCACAAACAAGGAATCCATCCGGCTGTATAATGGAAAGGACGGAGATACGTTCTTCGGCGATGTCCTCGTCGGCGATTCCTGTGTGGAGTTCGTCCTTGCGGACGGCACAAGGTTCGTTGTTGACAGGGTAACCGTTAAAATCACCTTTGAGTCATTTGATACGAAGGCTGTCGGCCGGAAGGATACGATATGGACAGTGATGGACCCTTCAATTACAAAAGCTGATTTCGCTGCATTCACCGCCGAGTTCAGGACAAACGGCGGCACTGCAACCGCAATTGCCACCAAGGCGGACGCCAGTGGCAGCCCTTGGTGTCTGGAGGCCATCGCTCCCGAGTTCGGGGAGGATGGCAAACTCGTGAAACCTGCCGGGGTGGTGGTCAAGGATGCGCCACAGGCTGGCGGAAAGGGGGTTCTGAAGGTCGCCCTTGTAACAAATGATGGCAAGGAAACCACTTCCTCCCTCGTGGTGGATGTAGCTCCGAACTACCTGGCTTTTCAGGCAGTTCAGGATGGCGCTCTCGTCAGCCTCAGAAAATATGGTTCCCTTGAAGCACCGTCCCTTGAATACAGCACAGACCTTGTTGAATGGACTGCGTTCGATTTCAGGGCTCTGCCGTCAATCGAGCTTGCGAAGGCTGGAGACAAAGTGTATTTCCGCAATGTATCATCCTCGGACCATTTCTCTAAGGATGAGTACAATTATATACGTTTTGTATTCGGAAACAGGAAGGTTGCTGCCGAAGGGAACGTAATGTCCCTTATAGACAACAGCTGCAAGTCAGATACTGTTCCTTGCGACTGCTGCTTTTATCTGCTGTTCTATGGAGCGACAAGCCTGACGGCAGCTCCTGAGCTCCCGGCCATGCAGCTGGCCAGCAACTGCTATTGTGGAATGTTTGTGGGCTGCACTTCGCTTGAGGAGGCCCCGGCCCTGCCTGCCATGACATTGGCGCCGGGCTGCTACTCTGCAATGTTCCAGGCTTGCTATTATCTCCGCAAAGCCCCGGTCCTTAATGCGAAGAAGCTGGCGCGTCTATGCTATTCCACGATGCTGGAGGATTGCTCATCACTCGAGGAGGCTCCTTCACTTCCTGCCACTGAAATGGAGGAAGGATGCTACCATCAGATGTTTGCGTGGTGCTATTCTTTGAAGAACGCCCCAGAGCTTCCTGCGGATAAACTCGCCGTGGCCTGCTATTATTGTATGTTCTATGACTGCACGGCACTTGAGGCGGCATCGGAGCTTCCCGCAACGGAACTTGCCGATCAGTGCTACGCGGGTATGTATTCATATTGCACGGGACTTGAAACGGCTCCGGAGCTCCCTGCTCCTGAACTGGTTGACGGGTGCTATGACATGATGTTCTTCAACTGCAGGAAGATCAGTTATCTCAAGGTCGGTTTTGAAGACTGGTGCGGTGGAGCCAGCACTGGCGCCTGGGTAGGCGGTGTCTCGGCCAAAGGTGTGTTCGAGTGCCCTGAGAACCTGGAAGTAAGGTATAGCTCCGATTATGTTCCTAACGGCTGGAGTGTCTCAATGAACGGAGAAATCATTGATGCGGACCAGCAGGATACGATTCCGATTCCATCTGACGGCGGCAGCGTCGAACCGCTGCCTTCGACGAATATCAAAATCGCAAAGCAGGATGGAGAAAAAGTGATCACCCTCTAACCGTAGAATGTCCATTATATCAGGGGAATATAAATGACGAAAGGGTCGGGACCGGAAACCTTTTCCGGATAATCGTCCTGTTTGATGATTGTATTTTCATATTGCCCATATCGCATCCAAATCCTGAACGGCTTTCTTCGCCCTCTCGTATTGCTGCAGAAAGTTCACTGACTCGTTTTTAACCGTGGGCGATTTTGTTTCGCGAGGTTACTGAATTATCTGATGACAGTGTCATCGTCGCTGGCCAGGAAACATACAAGTATAGGTGGCTTAGGCATATCAGAAGACAGATTTTGAGAGAACCGGATACAATTCGTCCCACCCAGAGGGCTTTGCATGAGCAAATTCAACCCTTTTGGATATTTGAATGATTTGGAACCAGTTTGTTGATATCGTAATAGCCGGAAGATCTATGCAATTGCACCGGAGTACAACTGTCCAACATTAATGACCTGACATTTGGATGATACTGTTATTTTTCATTATTCCTAAAGAGACTGAACTATAGCAGATATCCGAAACTTTTGAGACGGGACACGAAGGCGTTGCGTTTTGAGGATGGGATCAGAATACGGTATCCTTCTGCACGGATGACGATTCCTTTAAGAATCGAATCGGTGGTGAGCAGGCTTATCAGATATGTGTCCTCCGCATCCACCGTGTAAACGGAATAGGACTCCTTGGTGGTCTTGAGAGGGTTGCATCGCTGTTCTATGGTCTTGAAGAAATCGGTCCATACCCCGGGTGGCTCGGTACATATATATTGATGGAAAAACTCCACTTTGTCTACAACATCCCGCTTGGTCTTGCAATTCTTCAAAAAGCTCTCCGGGGTCATCAGGAAACGCCCGTTCCCTATGGATGCCGAGGTGTCGGTGAGCAGGCTTTCGTATGGGTTCCCGGGACGTAATGACCTGATGACAAGTCTCTGGTCGTCAAGCTCAAACAGGTTAGTATTCTTGACTGCCGGTGCCTCGTAAGATTCAGACAGCCCGAGAGCATAACGTCCAAGAGCCGTCAAACGTACAGCGCTCACGTGCATATAAGGGTCGTGGCAATACTCCTGGAGAGGTGCCAGCGCGATTTCAGCCATCCCTAGTCCGTAAAGTGCCGTACAAAATGAACCCAGTATGGAACGGTCGAATGCTACTGCCCGGTCGAGTCCTACGGGACCTCCGTAAATTGGATCCTCAAGCTCCATATTGCGAATCCTCCGTTTGTTCAGGAGTGTCAGAGAATTGATGCCCAGCCATAGGGTTACGAAATCCAGTACCACCCAGTCACCGGGCTCACTTTCTCTGAAATATTCCTTGAGTGCTCTCCTGCAATTGAGAATGCAATGGTACAGCTCGTTAGTCTTGAATCCTTTGATGTGAGGCATCAGCATAGGAATCAGAAGTTCTTCGTTCAGCCTGAATAGCCGGTCTGCTGCTGCTTCGAGTACCTGAACGGGAGCTTTGTTCAATGTTTTTTCCGGAATACCGTTGAAGAGTGGAAGGAACGATTGGCCGCAGTTGATCTTTTCTCCTGAACCGGAGTAGTCTGGAAGAATCTCGGGGATGGGCATCGATTTCATGAACTTCCAGGAAGAAGCGGCGGTGACACGCGCCTTGCTGAATTTCAATGTTCCCTGCTTCAGAGTAGCGGTGATGAGTGGAACGGACGAAATGGCTTCTGCTTCTGCGTTGACGACCTTCCAATTTTCGGGCAGTTTATTGAAAAGTGCACCGAAATTGACTCCCAGCGACCTTGCTGCAGTCAGTGCAAACTCTTGCTTGAGGCCTATGTACGTGACAGAGTTCCAATAATGCCCGGAGTGCTCGAAAGTGAACCAGATTTCGTGTCCGTTTATTTGAACCGTATCGTCTTCAAAGCTGTATCTTGATTTGACTATGGTCAGTATCGAGTCAAACCCTGAGTTTTTTGCTTCTGCCACCGAGACATATCCCCTTTGGATAAGCATATGAATGAGATCCTTGAAAATCTGTGGAACACCGGACCAGTATAGGGACATATTGTCCGGGTGGTGGAAGAAAAGGGCGACAAACCGGGCTGCTTCCTCTGTCTTGAAAGCGTAAGCCTTCTTCCTCGCTATGTAGAACTCTGGGTTTGGAACTTCTTTGTCTCCTAAAACAATCCGATATGGCCCCTGGACAACTTTCGTGAGTTCCTGGACCATCCCCACAAGCATCGCCTTTGTCATAGTGGAGGTGAGATTCCCCACGGTGAGGTCATACTCGCTTTCGCCCAATACCTTCAGTGTAGTGCTTTGTTCCTCAAACATTGTCATTGCAGTATAAAGTCTATGTCATCTTCGGAGAGATTTTTACCCATGTTTCCGTCAGAACTGATGATGGAGTCGATCAGTTGTGATTTCTGTTTCTGGAGTTGGCAAATCTTCTCTTCGATGGTGCCCTTGGTTATCATTGAGAAAGTGATGACGGTATTCTTCTGCCCTATACGGTGCAACCGTCCTATGGCCTGCTCTTCTTCGGCCTTGTTCCACCAAGGCTCGAAGATGAATACGGTGTCGGCGGCAGTCAGGTTGAGCCCGACGCCTCCGGTTTTCAGGGTCATCAGCAGGACGCGGCAATTTTCATCGAACTGGAATCTTTTGACGACACTCTGACGGTCCTGAGTCGCTCCCGTCATTACGGCGTATCCGATTCCGGAGTTGTCCAGCATTTCTCCGACCATCTCTATTCCGGCGATGAAGTTGAAGAACACCACGGCCTTGTGTCCGTTGCTCACGGCTTCCTCAAGAGACTCCATCAAGACAGGAATCTTGGACGATTTGATGGAGTCGTCACTCATACTCTCCGGGATAGATGCGATGCGCCGTAACTCGCTAAGCGCCTGAAGAATGACGAATTGCGACTTTGCCAGCCCGTTCTGCGCTATGCCCTCGTGGACGGTTTCATAGAAATATCGGCGCCTTTGCTCATAGAAGGAAGCGTGCTGCGGCTCCATATCCACGTATATTTTCTGGTCAATGCGTTCTGGTAGGTCATCGAGTACTTCACTTTTTGTCCTTCGGAGTATGAAAGGGTAAATTTTTCTGCGCAGCTCTGCGAGTATCTCGGAATTGTCGTCATGGTGGATAGGGGCTGCATAACGTTCGATGAATTCCTGCAGGGTACCGAACATAGCTGGATTGAGGAAACGGAAAAGGGAATACAGTTCTGTCAGATTGTTCTCAACAGGAGTGCCGCTCAAGGCGAAGCGGTTCCGGGCATTGAGCAACAGGACGGCCTGGGTCATGTGGGTTGACACGTTCTTGATATTCTGTGACTCGTCCAGAATGACCAGCTGGAACCGGATGTCCTTAAGCGATTCAATATCGCTGCGGACCATACCGTAGGATGTAAGGATGATCTGATGGTTTGGAATTTCCGATGGGTCGCGCTGTAAACCATAATATGTGTAGACGTCCAGTTGCGGTGCAAAGCGCTCGAACTCGGACTTCCAGTTGAACAGCAGGCTCTTTGGCATCACAACCAGTGCCGGTTGAGTCTCTGTAGAATGGCCTCCGGTCCTGGAATGGTAGATGCCGGTGAGCATGGCGATTGTCTGGATGGTCTTTCCAAGGCCCATGTCATCGGCGAGGCATCCACCCATGGAGTTGGCGTACAGATACTGAAGCCACTTGACACCTTCTTTCTGGTATGGACGCAGTTCTGCTTTCATATCCTTCAGACGCAGTTGCTTCTTCTGTTGTTCATTGAATCCCTCGTAGAATTTCCTGCTTTTGGCCATTGCTCCGGTCTTTGGGATATCTTCAAGCATTGCCGCCACTTCAGGGAGATCGAAGAAAGACACCCGCGTTCCGCCTTTCTTGCTTGAGAACAGCCTCTCGAGCTTGTGAACGTAGTTTTCGTCAATGATGGCGCGGTCTCCGTCGGACAGGACGATGTAGCTGTCCTTTCGGTAACGTCGCAGAAAGTCCGCCAATGTGAAAGTGTCTCCGCCCAAGTCGATGCTTGCGTCCGCTTCAAGGAAATCTATCCCGCTGCCGAGTTTGAGACTGAGTTTCGGGCTGACGGGACGTATCTTGTAGCCTTTAAGCTTTTCTGCACCAAGTATTCTGAATTCCGTGGCCAAAGCTGGCAGTGCATTGAAAAGAAATGGCTCCGCAGTGTGGGACGGGATGATGAAACTGTTGTCTTCTCGGAATATCTCTTTTGCTTGGGTTTTCCCTCCAGGACAGTATTTTACCGCTTTCGCCTGAATCTTATCCGCGGCTTCGTTTATGTCCTCCATTTCCAGCGGACGGACCGTTATTACGTTGTCAGCTGTCCTGACAGCGATCCTGTTAGGAGAAAAGTCTCGCAGGAATCCCGGGTCCATATTGGACGTCGAGTGCATTACATTGAGATAGAGTGCTTTGTCTTCGGATACTTTTTCTATTACAATTGTAGGCCTGCATATTATGGGCTGAGGATCATGGACAACTCGTATGCCGTTGATGACAGCTTTCACATTGTCAAGAGTGGAGAATAGAATGGAAAGATACTTCTCCAGCAGTGATTCGTCAAATTGGTCCTTGAAATATTTCAGTGATGAAAAATTCTCACCGACGGATTCGACTTTGACGATTCTTGAACCTGCGAGCGCAAATGTGCCTGTCAGAAATTTCGGCGAGGCTAAGGTTTCGTTATCGTTTTGAAGCACGAACTCCGGTGATAGGTTGTCGGAGCCTTGGAGACGCAATGTCAGTGTCCACTGCTTCTCCGGGTCGTATATTATAGGATTGAGGTTCCGGTCGCAGATGTTGGGACAATCTATGAGCTGGTATATTAGATGCCGGTTGTCAACCAGGGAAACACCGTCTTCATATTCTTCTCCCCAGGTTATATAGAATTGCGATGCCTTATTTATCTGTTCAATGCTTCTTAGAAGCGTCTTCAGGGGTCCGGTGAAACTGTTGGAGTCAGGGATGCATTGTTTCCCGTTCTTGTCAGCAGTCCGGACAAAAGCATTGCCGTCTTTGTCGAAATCGATTATGAGCAAGACATCCTTCTCTGCCATGCGCTTTTTTGAGCGGAAGTCCTCTTTCGACGATTTTTTCAGGGCTTCCAGAAATCCGTTGAGGTTTTCAGGCATATTCTCGGTATAAAAAGTGAATCATTCCGTTCCGATGAAGCCGACCTTTGCCACAGGGATGAGTGTCTGAATGGCGTGGACCATTCCCAGGTCGGCGCGCAGAATGGCCACAACGGCCAGCTTCTTGCCGACGACCTCGTGCTGGACCGTCTTGCAGATAGGTGTCTCGATTTCGACTTCACCCAGTTCCAGGTCGTGGGAGACTTCGTAGCCCATCAGCAGGGAAATCTCTTCCAGAAGCTGTCTGAAATCCTTTGATCCCGTTTCCTTTTTCCTCATTATTGTCAGCTTGTGCTGGATTAGCGGATGATCGATGACGTGCAGTTGTCCCATATTCGTTTTCTAGCTTAGCGCAAGCCGGTTTTGTGTGGCGGAGCCGGCTGTGGTTGATGGATATCGAATATTCTCCTGCAAAGATATATAATGTTTTTTCATATCTTTTCATTATACATAATTTATTCGGAATATGACAAAATCTTCAAAGACACTTATCAGGATAGGTATTGGCGTATGCTTTGCGATCATCCTGTCCTTATCCTGCTGTACGGTGGTGGACAACAGTGAGGTAGGCATCAAGTTTAAAAAATTCTCCGTCACGGACCAGGGTAATTTGAAGACTACTCCTGTGAGTGGCTTCACTTTCTTCAACCCTATTACGACTTCAGTGTATACATATCCTGTTTTCATCCAGCGTATCGATTATCAGTCGTTCAGTGTGACGACCAAGGATGCGGCCGCCTTCACCATGGATCCTGTTCTGGCATATCAGATAAACCGTGATAAGGCAGTGAGATTTTCTCGAAGTATAGAAAGCCTTTGCATGACATAGAGACGGGATATATGCGCACCTGCGTTTATGACGCCTACTGCATCACCGCCAACAACTACACATCTGACGAACTTATGGCTTCACGCGCCAAGTTCGAGGCCGAAGTGAGGACTATGCTGGACAGTTCATTGGGCCAGGAAGGATTCATTGTGACTGAGTTTACCTCTCAAATCACTCCTCCGGAGTCCCTGTCCGCCGCCACTTAGAACCTGTTTAACAAAATTCCCATTTGTCGAATTGATTATTTGAGCGAAGCGAAGGCGGCATCAGCCGCCGTGGCGCAGGAAGGGAGCGATGCGACCGACGGAGCCACCGCCCGTAGCGTACACGTTGTATTCATCGTTGCTGTCGAACTGGGTTGAAAATGGCTTTTTGTACCCCGAAATAGCAGAAAATCAGTGAAACGGGGGAGTATCGAGTCTTTTTTACCCCGTATTGCAACGAGAAGTATATCAAACGAAAAAGGTCGGGACTTGCGTCTCGACCTTTTTGCTCCCCCTCGGGGACTTGAACCCAGGACCCCCTGATTAACAGTCAGGTGCTCTAACCAACTGAGCTAAGGAGGAATGTTGTCTCATTCGTTTCCGAATGGGATTGCAAAGGTACTACATTTTTTCT
>JAZLLN010000062.1:0-14490 GCA_045598165.1 Candidatus Cryptobacteroides sp. | reverse complement strand
CGCAATGAATTGTTCGGGGTTGTATCCCACAAGTTGTCCGATTATTCCAAAGCCAATGCGTCAGACGGAAGAATAACCTGTTCCGAAATGCACGAAGATGTTTGGAAACGTGAATTCAGAAAGCAGAAGTACCATGGTGATGGCACAGGCCCATATATTGGTGCCTATCAGGACAAACCGCGAGGGAGAGTATTCTACAACATAAAAGAAGATCGCTACGAAGTAGCCGTGGGAAAATGGATAGAGGACTTTCCTGCCGCTTATCAATTAATCCTTGAAGAATTCAACCTTCCAAAAGAAAAGACATCCATCAAATATGCCATTCATTGGGATATTGGGATGTCGTGGCGATAATTTTTAGTTGGTTCATCCGTGTGCACCAACGATTTTGACGTACTACGAATTTCCCCGATTCAATCAATTGAGGAACTCGAATGAAGTCTGATATGTGTTAGGTCAAAATGAACAGCCTGAAGCCTGTTCCAGCTGTGCCTTGCACACGAAATTGTAGCAGCAGGCTTCAATATAGGCCTGCATTATATCAAGATAAGTCTGTTGCGCGGACAACAGTTCTATCAGGCTGCTTTCTCCTTTCAGGTATCCGGTTTTACGGCTATCCAAAATGTTGTGCGCATCTTCCAGTATGGACTCATTATACTGGTTCTTCACCGTTATGGCCGCCATCAGGGAATTGTATGCCTGGACAACCTCGGAACGCACTTTCTGCCTGGCTGCTTCCAGATAATACTCGCTTTGCCGGATTTCTGCCTGCGCTGCGTTTATCTCCCCCTTGTTCAGACTTGAGAACTTCAAGGGGATGCTTACCCCTACCATCAGACCGTTGAAACGGGGTGCAGGGGCGATTTCGTTCCGGACTTCCGTGTTATAGGAATATCCAAGGTTTATGCCCATTTCGAAAGCCCTTGAAGCACGCACCAGTTTCATATTGTTCTCGGAAAGATTTTTTGAAAGTTCGGCAGCTTTCAGGTCGGCGCGGTTTGACTGAGCCATGGCAATGATTTCAGATTCAGCGGGAATAAGGCCGACATCGGGCAGATCACCTTCAAGAGAGCTGACGGGTTCACCACCACAGAACAGCGACACTGCATCCAGGGCATTGAGATATTCTGCCTGCATCTTGAGCAGTTCTCCTTTCATCGTCTGAGCTTCCAGGCGGCTTTGAAGAGCATCCGAGCGGCCTATATCTCCCACAATGAAACGCAGGCTGTCGCTTCTCGCTATTTGTATCATACCGTTTACGGATTCTTCAAGAACCGCGCAGTTTTCACGAAGTCTCCAGGCTTCAGCCCAGACCTCAGCTGCTTCCAGCCTCAGATTGGCCAGATATGCCGATACCGATGCCTCTGTTATGTCCTTTTCGCTTTTCGCAACGGCAATGCGTGCTTTGCGGACTCCAGCCAGATCCGGATTTATGCTCATCTCCATTTCGACAGCCTGTCCCATTTGAAGGTCCCAGTCCTGATTGTTTCCATATGAGACAGACAATTCCGGATCATTGAAAACCTTCGCCGCTTCCATGGAAGCCGTCGCTTTGTCTATGTTATACTTTTCAGCAATATATAGGACGTTCTTTTCCGCCACAAGGTAATAATATCTTTCGTATGTCATCGGCTGTGCCATTGCTGAAACAGCAGCAAGTGCAAGCAGGCCTATACTAATAGTCTTCTTCATCTTTGTCCAGGTGTTTTCTTTCGTGAATCTGCTCCATCCTGTAATACAGGACAGGCAGTATGTATAACGTGATAATTGTAGAGAACAGGAGTCCGTACACAATCACGGTGGCAAGAGGCCTCTGCACATCGGAACCTATTCCGGAAGCCATAGATGCAGGCAGCAGGCCAAGCACGGCAACAGTGGCGGTCATCAGTACGGGACGGAATCTATGGGCGGCTCCGTTCACTACGGCATCCTTGAGCGGAGTACCATCCTTGCGCAAGTCATTGATATGGGATATCATTATTACACCATTCTGAATCGTGAGGCCGAACAGGGCAATGAATCCGACCGCGGAGGAGATGTTGAATGTCATTCCCCGAACCGTCAAGGCAGCCAGACCGCCGAAAAGAGCCATAGGCAACAGTGTAATCAGCAGACCGGCCTGGCGGAACTTCCCGAATGCACCGAACAGCAGCAGGAACATAAGGAGAATTACGAACGGGATAATGACCAGAAGCCTTCTGTATGCCCTGTTCTGGTTTTCGAACTGACCGTCCCAGCGTATCTGATTTTCTGTATGATCGAAAACGACGGACTCGTCAATTCTCTCCTGCGCTTCACTCAGAAATGAGGTCAGATCCCTTCCACGAAGATTCAGCCTGACAGTGAGGTATCGCTTGCCCATCTCCCTCATAATGGAACTTGCGCCCAGAGAGGGCTCGATTCCGGCCACGGAAGACAGCGGGATGGATGCACCGCTGGAAGAAGTGAGCATCAGATTCCCAATCTGCTCCGGTGTGCTCCTCGATGACTCGGTGTAACGGCAGGTAACATCATATACACGGCTCCCTATGAACACCTGTGAGACGGCCTTGCCTCCGATTGCGACTTCTATGAGGTCCGCTACATCCGCCACATTCAAACCGTATTGCGCAATTCTGGCACGGTCAGCGGTTATTTTAAGCTGTGGCAGTGGCGGCTCCTGGTCAATGACGACATCCACTGCTCCGGGTATTCTGCTGACGACATCAAGCACCTGGGTGGCAAGCTCTCTGGTCTTGACAAGATCCTCACCATAAATCTTGATTGCAAGATCGGAGTGAGAGCCGGCCATCTGGTCCATGACCATATCTATGATCGGCTGAGAGAATCCGACCTTGTATCCTGGCATCCCGGCAATTTTCTCTCCCATTGCGGCAACCAGGGCTTCCTTGTCCCTTCCGGTCTCCCACTCCTTATATGGTTTGAGACCGACACTGCACTCGATGTGAGATGGAGAGAATGCCTCCGTGCCTTCATCGTCACGTCCCACCTGTGTCATCACATAGGAAACTTCGGGGAACTGCTTGAGGACGTGGCGCAGGGAATCGGCCATCTGTGCGGAACGGTTCAGGGAGATTCCGGGAGGAGTCTGCACCTGGATCCAGATACCACCTTCGTCCAATGTGGGCAGGAAGTCCTTGCCAACCACGACAGCCAACACTGCGACCATTACAAGAACTCCGGATATCACGCCGAAGACCCATTTCGGTCTTTCAATGGTCTTGGAAGTGCGTTCCCTGTATTTGACGATAAGTTTCTCTATAAATCTGTTGTGGAACACCTTCTGCGGCTTCCTGTAAACGGCATACGCCATTCCCGGTATGAGAATCAGTGCAACCATAAGCGCCCCCACCAAGGCATAGCCAACTGTGAAGGCCATAGGAGTGAACATCTTCTTCTCGATGCTCTGGAAGGTAAACAGAGGAAGGTAGGCAGTGATGATGATAAGAGTAGAGAAAAATATAGGTTTCGCCACCTGCCTCACCCTCCGGACGATATCCTTCCCTTCCAACTTGCCGGCAGGATCGTCCTCCCTCTTCTTAAGTATGGTCTCCATCATTACAATTGCGCCATCCACAAGAATTCCGAAATCAATAGCACCCAGTGACAGCAGGTTTGCCGGGATGCCCGTGAAGTGCATCAGGATGAATGCGACAAGCAGGGAAATAGGAATGGTGATGGCTACCAGGACGGCACTTTTGATGCTTCCGAGGAAAAGTAGAAGGACTCCCACCACCAGCAGCATACCGAAAAGAAGAGTGTGGGAAACTGTATCCAGAGTAGCATTCACCAGATTGGTTCTGTCAAGCACCGGATAGATCTGCACGCCACCCGGCAGCACATCCGAATTCAGTTCATCTACGGCGGAATGTACGAGGTCGAGTACGTCGGACGGATTCTGATAACGGAGAATCTGTACTATGCCTTCCACTCCGTCCTGGTAATCTGTAGTATCGTCCAGGTAGCCCAGAATTCCTTTGCGCTCGAGATTCCCGTAGCGTAGGGTGCCCAGATCCCCCAGATAAACAGGAGTACCCTGCACGTTCCTGACCACGATGCTCTCCATATCCTTCAGATCGGTGATCAGCCCTTCCGCCCTGACCACGAAACTCTGATCGCCACGCACAAGTGTACTTCCACCTGCATTGGAGTTGTTCAGATTGATGGATTCCTCCACCTCGGAAAGAGAAATACCGTATTTCGAGAGTTTATTGGGATCTATCTCAAGCTGGTATTGAGTGGTGATTCCACCATAATTGCTGACGGATGCGACTCCGGAGATTTGGGTCAGGCGGGGGATTACCACCCATTTGTTCAAATCGGTAAGCTCGCGCAGCGAGTGACTGTCGCTCTTCAGGATGTACCTGAAGACCTCTCCGGTGGGAGACGTGAGAGGATTCAACTCAGGAGCGGCATCAAACGGAAGGTCCACCTCGTCTATGCATTCGCGGACACGTTGCCTGGCCCAGTAATCTTCTGTTCCGTCCTGAAACACCAGCATAATTGTGGAAATTCCGAAGGTATTGGTGCTGCGCATCATCTTGAGTGACGGCAGGCCGTTGAGCGAGCGTTCGAGAGGAATCGTAATCTGCTGTTCCATCTCTTCAGCAGCGAGTCCGGGAACCTGAGTCACAACCTGCACGGTGGTGTCGGCAATGTCCGGATATGCATCGATTGCAAGCTGCGTCCAGGCGTAAACGCCGAATGCGCATATGAGAAGGAAGACGGTGGCGACCAGCCAGCGACGCTTCAGGATAAGGCTGAAGAACTTTTCCATAGCCTAATTGTTCAGGTAAAGGCCGCCTTCTGATACAATTCTTTCTCCCGGGAGGAGGCCGTGGGTAATATGTACCCTGGTATTGTCATCATTGGATTCGCCCACAGTGACCGCACGGCGCACGAATATATTGTCTTCGTCCGGAGTAGCCATATAGACATAGCTTGTCTTTTCTCCCTGGAATACGGCAGTCGACGGGACCACGATTGCATCTTCAGGCTCGGAGATGAAATGTACGGAGACATACATCCCGTGCTTGAGTTTGAACTCTGCATTGTCACAGGCGACTATCACCTGCACAGAGCGTGTCTGCTCGTCCACAAGGTTGCCTATGTTGAGCACCTTTCCTGCAATCGGGCAGTCAGGTTCCGCTTCCGTGAAGATTTCCACGCTGCCGCCTTTGGTCACGCGGCCGATGAAACGTTCCTTGACCTGAGCCGTTATCCAGACACGGCCGAGGTCCGCCAGTGTCAGCAGAGCCTCACTGTCGGCCTTGATGAATGACCCGGGAATGATGTTGCAGCGGACCACCTCTCCGCTGATTGGCGCTACAATGCGCATTGCCTGTCCCGGCTCCATACCGGACGGATCCATCCCGTATGCCCTGAATGCGGCTTCAGATGCGGATTTTTCCTGGCGGGCGTTCTCAAATTCCGTATATGCTTCTTCCAGTTCCCTCTCTGAAACTACACCTGCTTCCTTAAGCGCTTTCTTGCGCTGGTAGGAGGACTTTGCAGTCTCATAGATGCGGAGATTCTGGAAATACTGCTTGCTCGCTTCAAAGAAATCAGGAGATGACACCTCGAAAAGAGTCTGGCCCGCTTTTACACGGCTTCCGAGCATTACCTTCGACGTCGTTATGCGCCCGTCGAACGGCACTCCGACTTCAGCATAGTGTCCCATCTCTGCCTGGACCGTCCCGACAGTGCGGAATTCGCTGCTGAAAGGTTCCTTTACAAGTATTTCGGTTGATATTCTGGACAGGATCGGAGAGTTGGCGCTTACTGTCACGGTATCTCCCTGATATGTAATTTCCTGATTTGTCTCCCCTCCCGATTCCTTGCACGACGGGACGAGAAGACACGCCATAATTATGGCATAGTATGTCTTTTTCATTATGATTATTCTTTAATTGAACACTATTTTCCCATGAAGAACTACTGATGAGAATCAGCAGCTTGCGGGAGGTACCCTTAAAGAATAGTAGAAGTTGAATCCGGAGAGGACATCATCAGCACGCTTGTCTGAAATCACCGGAACGGAAAAGCCGCAAATGGCTTCAGGAGCTGACAATTCGGCCGATTCCAGCAAATCGGCTGAATCTATCAAGTCTATCAGAAGAATCTGGCCCGCGGTATGGGAATGCCCCGGAATGCTGAAGGGATGCGAATGGACGAGTTTGTAATCCGCCAGTTGGTGGGTGTGATAGAAAAAGTTCGTGGACGCAAAGAAGAATGCGTACACGAGTATCAGGAAGAGCCCTGTATATTTTCTAAACTTCACCATCCGTTCGCGAAAATACGTAAAAAACGGAAAGGTTTCAAATTTTTTGATTAGTCCGGGCTTTGGTTCTCTTTTGGGGATTTGACGGGAACCAGCCTTTGGCTACCCGCTTTTCCTGTTGAAACAGTTCCGGTATCGACCAGAAACAGCTGAAACCTATGACGCCCAATATTGCCGAAAGAACTCCCTTGGACAGAAGTGATGCAATGCAGAAACCCAGTCCGACAACAGCGAACAGCCACCAGCATCCCTTCCCCAAATAATATTCAGCTTTGATTACAATAGGGTGGAATAATCCTATTATCAAGAATGCAGATGCACCAAGTATGATTCCTGACCAGTCCATAATTGCAGTTATGGGTGCGAAGTTAGCAATTTTGCTTGATGCACAAAAATCATCATCAAGCGAAAGAAGCTGAATTACACCAATAACACGCTTTATGTTAGTTCGTCATAATGTTCGCAGTATGTCAGAATCATTGATATGTGCGGATGAATCAGGAACATATGCTTATGCATTATTCCTATACGCATATCTGTTTTGTTCCGATCGGTAATTCCGGTATCAAAAAACTATCGTAATTTTGCATCGTGTGAATTGTGCTTTACAAATTGAATGAAACGGATTTTTAGAATATTTCTTCTCCCGCTTGTCCTTATATTACTTTTCCCGGGCTGTGAAAAGATGCATCGGGATGAGCATGGCGACGAAAAGAAATCAATCCTTTTGGACTCCGATATGGTGGAGGCTTTTGATGACGGTGTGGCATTTATGATAATGCTGGGTTCGGATGGTGTTGAAATCAAAGGTCTGACTACCGTAACGGGCAACGTCTGGGCCCAGGAGGCGCTGGCATACGGGATAAAGATAGGCGAATTGTGCGGAGGGAAGAATCTGACATACATTGCCGGAGCACAATATCCGATGCGCCCGGGACGCCTGGACAGTTTCAATGAAGAGGTTGATGCAAACCCGGGCAAAGACGCATCTTACCGCGGAGCTCTGTCGTACCCGGCAGTGAATGACTGGAAGACCTTCTATGAGCAAAGATATGGCCGTCAGCCGGAAATCCGGCCCTCATCCGAGGACGCTTCGGAGTATATTACCGGACAGGTCCTTTCCGCCCCCGGGCAATTGACAATTGTTGCGATAGGCCCTTGCACCAACATTGCAAAAGCGCTGGTTTCGCACCCGGAAATTGCCTCGAAAGTCAAGGAAATCATCTATATGGGAGGCGCAGTCTGGTGTGACGGCAACACCACCCCCTACGCCGAGATGAATTTCCTGTACGACCCCGAAGCGGCGGCCGTCTGTCTCAGGGCACCGTTTCCGCAACAGACAATAGTGAGCCTTGATGTATGCAATACGGTCAAAATGGATCGGCAGCAATTTATGGCTGTTTATCAATCCGTCCATTCTGAAGAGATCAGAAAATTGTTCAGGAGCAACTACGCATATCAGCTGTTTGAAGAAAATTCATCCGCAATCCAGCTTGTGTGGGATCTGATAAGTGCGGTCATCGCAATCGATTCCGGCATAATCACCGAATATAAGGACGTGAGGCTTGACGTTGACGATGTCCCGGCTTCGCCCACATATGGAAAGATCTATGAAACGCTGTCGCCCTCGTGTCAAACCGTCCGTGTGCCTTTACAAATTGATCAGAATAAGTTTTGGGATATCGTTACTTCACGTCTGTCGAAATATTAGCGAACGGAGGCCCGGCGTGAAACATTCCCACACCTGAGTTTGGACGGTACGCTGAAAATTGTGAAAAACACCACGAAAGCACACAACAGCCACGCCCATGCATTAATGTCCCGGGATTTGAATGTAAGGATATAATCGCGCGGATAAATCATTCCAAGATTCCGGTTACAAGACTGCACTTTGCCGTTTATCGATATACCGGGCATTAGCATCGGCTTTCCGGGCATCACGACGGAATAGTTGAATGAAAAGTTCATATAAGCACTCCACTTCTCAGAAGGAAGGGGCTCATCCATTTCTTTTATACATTTCATGAATGCATTGGAACCGTTCTGTCTGATAAAGGCCTCCTCCAGCCAACTCTCAGAAATACCATTATCATCTGCCTTGTCCGATTGCTGTTTAACAAAAGATTCAATACTGTTGACAAATTCCTCCCTTGTCATCGGCACATTCCGGATGTCGTCATAATGCTTCGCGACATATTCTGAAGCCTCTGCCAGATAATTGGCAGCCAGCCACTTGTTGACCCGTGGTGCAATTGCGCACAAATCCTCAAAAATGAGTGATCCGCTTTGCATTCCGGTATCATTTACCTCTCCCGTGAACCAGAATAATGCTTCCTCCTCCGACAAAAAATCGGAAACCGGGACTCTGAAATCCGGCTGGGGGAATGTCTCGCTAAAAATATATTCAGTATAGAACCACCTGAATTTCTTTTCCAGTTTTGAATATGGCTTGACCGGGACGATGTCGAATTGGAAATTCCTGCTCATGTCTTCAGCAGAATCAAAGTTACGCTCCACTGTCAGGATAATCGTGTCTTCCTGTGAGCAATACTCCTCCGGAGTCATAGGCCAGGCGTGGCGCTCAGAACTGTTGACAGTATTCCAATACAGTTTCCATTCTTCGGTTATTTTGATTGGGAGGATGGATTCATTGATGTCGGAAGCAGGTGTTCCGCATAAGAGCGCTGAATCGGCAGGACAAATAAAACTGCGGGCAACAGTTCCATCTTTTTCAATGGAGGTTATCATTTTGAAGTTGCAATTGCAGGAAGTCAACAATGCGACAGCACATAATATTGTTATTATCCGTTTCATTTCTTTAATGATTTATATTGTTCTACCAGATTGAGCGTGGTTGATATATCAGATATGGTTTGCTTGAGCACTCTCTGACGTTCTCCTCCTTCTGATTCATACTTGTCGACCACCTTCATCTCTATCGAATAACCCATTGCCGTGAGAAGGCGTTCCACAGTCTCAGGACTCCCGAGTGTTCCCTTTTCCATCCTTGATATCTGGGACTTCGTCATACCGGAAAGTACACCGAGCTGCTCCTGTATAAGATTTCGGCTCTTACGCAATTCTTTATCATATTTTATGTGTCGGCATTCATATCGGGGTAGATATATAAAAGTTTAATAAAGATGAAACTTATTGTTCGATAAAATAAGTTTAGCTTTTACGTGACATTTTGAGAACAGCGTCACCCTTTTCTCCTGAATTGCCGTATGCGACGTCAAGCCTGTAAGTCTGCCCGTTGAGATCCACTGAAATTGTGTAAGGCGCAGCGGCAGGAGCGTTTTTCTCGGCCTTGCGCTTTGCAAGATCCGCCTCGAAGTCGGCTTTCGCCTGACCGCTCTTGTACATCTCATACTGCAAGGGATGCATTGCATATTCGAACAGTTCCTCATCATCCTGCCCGCAATCCCATCCTTTCTCCTTCATCTTAGCCCTGTACTCGTCCAAACAGTCGGGATAGTTCAGCTGAGGGTCTGTAGTGAGGAACTTGCGGCCCTGAGACTCGGCAAGCGCCACTATTTCGGCATCCAACGGTCCGGGGAGTCTGCCCGCCTTCCCGAGAATCATCTCCCAGATGGTGGCGGCTATCATTGACCAACGCTCTTTCCCTTTCTCCATTTGCGTCACGTTCATCAGAGCAAGGTTCTTGACATACTGTGAGAAAGGCGTCACAAGGCAGGGATAGCCCACTTTGGGCCACACGTATGCTACCTCATCGAAGAGCTTCACGAGCAGTTGATCTGTGGTAAGGGGCTGTTGCCCATTCTTTTCCTTCCACTTGTTGAGCGTGGAAAGATTCTCTTCAAGATCGGTCATAAGCGACCCCATCATTCCCCCAGGGAGTCCCGGCTTCACAAGCAGGGAATTGTCGAGTCTGTTGAGTGGCGGACAATAGTAGCCAAGGAAGTCATCAAGCATCTCCTGAATAAGGGTACGGGCCTCCATATACGCTTCCATATTTATTTCCTTGACCTCGAACCCCGCATCCCTCAGCATTTCCTGAACGGCAATCACATCGGCGTGCCCCGTTCCCCACGAGAGCGGCGACATTGCAACGTCCACATAGTCGCATCCGTTCTCGCAAACCTCCAGAATGGAGGCCATTGAGAATCCGGGGCCTGAATGCGAGTGATACTGGATAATAATCTCCGGCTTGTATGCCTTGATTCCGGCAACAATCTTTCCAAGAGTGACGGGGCGGCCTATTCCGGCCATATCTTTGAGGCAGATTTCATCGGCACCGGCATCGATGAACTGTTTCGCGAGATCAACGTAATATTCTACCGTATGAATCGGAGAATGAGTGATACAAAGGGAAGCCTGGGTAATCAAACCGGCATCCTTGGCATATCCGATGGAAGGAATCACGTTGCGCGGGTCATTCAGACCGCAGAAAATGCGGGTAATATCTGTTCCTTGGGCTTTCTTGACCTTGTAGAACAATTTGCGGAGATCCTTCGGGCAAGGACTCATCCGCAGGCCGTTAAGTGCACGGTCAAGCATATGTGTCTGGATTCCGGCCTCGCGGAAAGGTCTGGTCCACTCGCGTACTGCAATGTTGGGGTTTTCACCATACATAAGATTGACCTGCTCGAATGCGCCGCCATTGGTTTCCACTCGGTCGAAACATCCCATCCTGATGATAACGGGCGCAATCTTTAAAAGCTGGTCCACGCGCGGCTGATATTTGCCGGCGCTCTGCCACATGTCTCTGAAGACAAGGCTGAATTTAACTTCCTTTTTCACGATATTCTATAATTTTTAAATTTTCGTGCCGCAAAGATAAGCAATCCCTTACATAAACAAAAAACCCCGCCGACCTTTTGGGAGCAGGGTTTTTGAGTTATATGCAATCTTCCGGTTACTTGGCCAATGCCTGAGCAACGGCAACGGCGACAGCCACCGAGCAGCCCACCATAGGGTTGTTGCCCATTCCCATGAAGCCCATCATCTCAACGTGGGCGGGAACCGAGCTTGAACCTGCGAACTGAGCGTCACTGTGCATACGGCCGAGTGTGTCAGTCATGCCGTAACTTGCAGGCCCGGCAGCCATATTGTCAGGGTGAAGGGTACGTCCGGTACCACCGCCTGATGCCACTGAGAAGTAAGGCTTGCCTGCAAGCACGCGCTCCTTCTTGTATGTTCCGGCTACAGGGTGCTGGAAACGTGTAGGATTGGTTGAGTTGCCGGTGATGGAAACGTCAACGCCTTCCTTCCACATAATGGCGACACCTTCGCGGACGTCATTGCTGCCATAGCAACGGACACCACCGCGAACACCCTCGGAATACCTTGTCTCATTGACAATCTTGACCTCTCCTGTATAGTAGTCGAAGTCGGTCTCCACGTATGTGAATCCGTTGATGCGGCTGATAATCTTGGCTGCATCCTTTCCGAGTCCGTTAAGAATGACGCGAAGAGGTTTCTGGCGAACCTTGTTTGCCATTTCGGCAATCTTGATAGCTCCCTCAGCGGCAGCATAAGACTCGTGTCCCGCAAGGAACGCGAAGCATTCGGTCTCCTCGCGGAGAAGTCTTGCCGCAAGATTTCCGTGGCCGAGACCTACCTTGCGGTCGTCAGCGACAGAACCGGGAATGCAGAATGCCTGCAAGCCCTCACCGATTGCCTCGGCGGCGTCAGCAGCGTTCTTGCAGCCTTTCTTGATAGCGATTGCGGCACCTACGACGTAAGCCCACTTTGCATTCTCAAAGCAGATTTTCTGTGTATCTTCGCACATCTTGTAGGGGTCGATGCCCTTGGCGTCACAAATGGCCTTGGCCTCATCGAGATCCTTGATACCGTATTTTGCGAGAGCAGCATTGATCTGATCAATACGACGCTCATAACTTTCAAAAAGTGCCATAGTCTCTTACTCTTTACGGGGGTCAATATATTTAACTGCCTCAGCGAAACGGCCGTATGTGCCTTTTGCCTTCTCAATGGCCTCAGGGCCTGTAGCTCCGCCCTTAAGCGCGTCCATAAGTTTGCCGAGATTGACGAACTCGTAGCCGATAACCTCGTTATTGGCATCGAGAGCCATCTTGGTGCAGTATCCTTCTGTCATTTCAAGGTAACGGCTGCCCTTGGCCTTGGTACCGTACATTGTACCCACCTGGCTGCGGAGATTCTTGCCGAGATCCTCGAGAGAGCCGCCTACGGGAAGACCGCCCTCGGAGAAAGCTGACTGTGTGCGTCCGTAAACGATCTGAAGGAAGAGTTCACGCATTGCAGTGTTGATAGCGTCACATACAAGGTCTGTGTTGGGAGCCTCAAGAAGGGTCTTGCCGGGGAGGATTTCAGATGCCATAGCGGCAGAATGAGTCATACCGGAACAACCGAGAGTTTCAACAAGAGCTTCCTCGATGATACCGTCCTTCACATTAAGAGTGAGTTTGCAGCATCCCTGCTGAGGAGCACACCAGCCTATACCGTGGGTAAGACCGGAGATGTCCTTGATTTCCTTTGCATGCACCCACTTGCCTTCCTCAGGAATGGGGGCATTGGCGTGGTTGGCGCCTTTTGCTACGCAGCACATCTGCTGCACTTCTTTTGTGTAAATCATAGTTATATAATAAGAATTTCGTGCGTCAAGTTCGAATCATACAAAGTTAATAAAAATTGTCGATAAAGTGTAAGCGAATGTCACATCGATGCTGTTCAAAAACCTGGCCATTCAGGTGCTATGTTTTTATGTCGGGCAGGTTTGAATTTAAACGTTTAATTTGACAGGGTTTTCTGCAATAAACACTACTTTTGATGCAAGGCTCTGCTTGAGGCGGAAGGTTTTTGCGATATGAGAATAAGTGAGGATAAATCGAGAAAGATAGTTTCGGATCTCGGCATTGATATCCCTTTCATCAAAGGACAGGAAATCAATGTGAAAAACTGTTGGCATTTCTGCACTGAGGGGCAGGCAACTGACACCGTTTTCTATGAATCGGCAGATTTCCGGGATGGTATGAACAGGGTTTTCCTGACATTAAGGAGTTATGACGTCGTGATTCTGGCTTTCATCCTTATGGACACACATATCCATTTCATACTATATGGGAAATTCGATGAATGTAACAGATTCTTGCACGAATATATGAGACGGACCTCCATATATATAGAAAGTAAATACAAAGAGAAGAAAAAATTCAAGAAATTCCCTATCAATTACCAATGCATCGATACTGACTTGTATTTGAAGCGTGCGATCTGCTATACCATAAAGAACGCCACAATAGGAGGCCTTCCCTGGATGTTTTATGATTACCCATGGTCAAGCGGATCGCTGTACTTCAGAAAAAAGGGTGTCTGGACCTCGCCGCAATGGACCGATGAGGATTCGGCATTGGATCAGGGAACCACGTCAAATCTCAACATAAGAGAATGGAAATCCTTTATGAGGACATGTTCATCTGAAATCCCCGGAGTGAGGATAATGGACGGTATTGTCTTTCCGGGAGAGTATGTGGCATTCGAAATTGTCGAAGAGATATTCAGAACACGGAAGAGTTTCCTGTATTTTCTCAGCACCACGAAAGACTCGGATATCGAATCGCGTGGTGGATATATATCCCGTCTTTCTCTCCCGGACCAGGAAATACGTCAGCACAAGAAAGAATTATGCCTGGAACTGTTCGGGGAGAAGTCTTCGAACAATCTCGACACCGGAAAACGCATTCATCTGGCTCGCTGCCTGAAGTCCCGGTACAATAGTTCCACAAAACAGATTGCACGCATATGCGGTCTGAAATATGACGAGATAAGGGATATCATATAACGACGGGGCTAGTCGGAAAAAAACAAAAACATCTGGAACAATGACAGGGGCCACAGCGCGCTGTGATGGGGACCATCGTTCTTAATGGCGCCGGAATGTTTCCACCTATCACAAGGAGATGCCTCTGGCATACATAAAAACGAATACGATGTGCTAGATGATTTTCGAGCAACAGAGTCACCCGCTGGAGCGCAGTGAAAGCGGCCAAAAGGCGCTCCTCAGAGCGCCCGGCGGTGCGGGCATTTTCGACGAAGGAGAAAATGCGGGAGCAAGGAGCCGCGGGGGTCATCAGGGGGCAGAACCCCCTAAAACGAAGAGGCCCGATGACTTTCGTCACCGGGCCTCGAAGAACGGCAGCTGCTTACTCTCCCAACTGGTAGGTCAGTACCATCAGCGCTGGCGGGTTTAACTTCTCTGTTCGGAA
>JAZLLN010000061.1:0-5512 GCA_045598165.1 Candidatus Cryptobacteroides sp. | reverse complement strand
AGTCGTTTTACTTGTTCATCCGAGAGTTTAACCCGGTATTTCCTTTCTCTTGGCATGGTATAAATGTTTTGGATCCAACGTTTTATTTATACCATAAAGATAAGAAAAATATTTCTAATCATCAATATTACATTACACTAGAAACGAACACATTTTGCGAAGGATAGTCATAATTAATCAGGCTTGCGGCAATCGCGGTGACGAGGCGGCGCACAAGGCGTTTGTCAAGGGAATACTCGGAGACGGACGCTTTGCGGTGAGCGTCGTAACCATCGGGGTGGCGGAGCAGGCATTGTCATCGATGAAAGTGCCGGGTGCGGAATATGTCAATATCAGTCCGGGACGCTTTTATTACAAATGGACTGCCGGAGCGTTGAAGAAGGGTCTCGGTTTTCTATGGGTGTTGTCGGGAACGGCACACCGAGTGGCGAGGGAGATGAAGAAGGCGGACGTGCTGGTATGCGCTCCCGGAGGGATGGACTTGGGAGGATTCAGAAACTGGCATCATCTTTTCCTGATGCGTATGGCTCTTCGTTTTGCTCCGAAAGTGGCTTATTTCGGCCGTTCGATAGGTCCGTTCGCTGATGACAGGTTCAGTTCCCTGAGCTCTGCTGTCTTGTACCGTTGCGGATTCATCTCGCTGCGTGATACAAAGTCCTGGGCACTGGGCGACAGACTGGGACTTGAATGGCATAAGATGCTGGACGTTGTTTTTGCCGACGGGAAGCTTCCCGTATCCGGGAAACCTTTTGCCGGAGATGCGGGATATTGTGTTCTGGTTCCGAATTCCCTGCGATGGCATCCGGCTTTCCGCCAGTTGACGGAAGCATCGGGATCCGGCAGTGTGGAATCGTTCTTCGTCAGTGTCATACAGGGCATTTCGAAGCGTTTCCCGGATATCAGGATAGTAATGCTTCCGCAGCTGTTCGGCGCTCCCGGATTGAATCAGGGGGACGTGGAATTCTTCCACCGTATTGCCGATGCCGCCGGTATGGAAGGAAAGTTGTGCGTGCTTCCCGACACACTCGATTCCGACACCCAGCGCTCTGTCGTGGCCGGTGCGGAATTCCTTGTCGGTGCACGATATCATTCCATTGTGTTCGCCGCATCGGCGGGTGTGCCGTTCCTGTCATTGACCTATGAAGACAAGATGAAAGGGCTTGTGGAGAATTTCCGCCTGCCCTCTGTTGCAGAATACGATTTGCGCGGAGGTCTGAATTCCACTGCGGTCATGGACCTGCTTGACGGTATGTCATTGTCCCGATACGGCGATTCTCCCCAGTTGGCGGCGGCCAGGAGTATTACCTGTAAATGTTTTGATGAATTCAAGGAATGGATGGCAGAATGAAAAAGCGGATCAGGATAGCATTTGTGGATTTCTGGCACGGATTCGTGCCGGAGGAGAGTTTGTTTTACCGTGTCCTCGAATCCCGTTACGACATTGAGCTTTGCAATGATCCGGATTTCCTGTTCTGCTCGACATTCGGGGAGGAGCACTTGCGTTACGATTGTGTGAAGATATTCTATACCGGTGAAAACCAGAGTCCGGATTTCAATCTTTTCGACTATGCCCTCGGATTCGACCGCATCGAGTTCGGTGACAGGTATTTCAGATATCCCAACTATCTGCTCTATGAGAAGGATTTGGCAGGAATGAAGTCCAAGTCGGAAAGGGCGGAGGAGTCATTCGGGAAGAAAACAGGATTCTGCAGTTTTGTGTGCTCCAACGGTCTTGCTTCGACCGAGCGCGAGGAATTCTTTGACAAGTTGAGTGCATATAAGCAAGTATCATCCGGTGGCCGTTTCCGGAATAACACAGGAGGACCTGTAAAGGACAAGACAGAGTTCCTGACATCCCACAAATTCGATATCGCATTCGAGAACTGCAGACATCCGGGATACGTCACAGAGAAGATTGTCCAGTCATTTGCGGCCTGCACGGTTCCCATATATTGGGGTGCTCCGGATGTGGTGGAGACTTTCAACCCCAATGCTTTCGTGAACTGTAACGATTATCCTTCATTTGACGCCGTAGTGGAGCGGGTGAAGGAGATAGACGATGATGATGCCCTTTATCTTGATATGCTCAGGGCTCCGGCTCTTCTGTCTGAGGATTCTCCTGTAGAGGATTTCCTTTTCAGCATTTTTGACCGGAAGCCGGAGGATGCATTCCGTCGCAGCAGGGAATTCTGGGGTCTACGTTATCTCGAATCGGTACGGGCCAAAGAGCGAGCATACAGAATGAGTCCCGGAGGTCTCTGGAAAGCACTTTACAGGCGCACGTTGTGGAAATGGCGCCGTAAAAGCGGAGTACTGTGGAGAATAGACGTTTTATCCAAGAAGAAATGAAAGACGTATCGGTCATCATAGTCAATTACAATACGAAAGGCCTGGTCTCCGATTGCCTTGACAGCGTTTTCTCAAAAACTCAGGGACTGGACTTCGAGGCAATTGTGGTTGACAACGCCTCTACGGACGGCAGCAGGGACCTGTTTCAGTCCGACGGGAGGATAAATTACGTCTATAATGACATGAACCTCGGCTTCGGCCGTGCCAATAACAGAGGACTTGAACTGGCGTCGGGCAGGAACGTGCTGTTCCTGAATTCCGACACCCTGATTCGTGGCAATGCCATAAAGACACTATCGGATTATCTGGACTCTCATCCGGAAGCGGGGGCCTGCGGGGCGAATCTCTTTACCCGGGATGGGAGGCCGAACCAGTCATATATGCCGTTTATGCCCGGTATCAGGGCGGAATTGATGCGTTTCTTCGAAATGAAACCCGAGGTCTTCAACAGCAGCGGCAGAGCCAAACAGGTGGGTTTCATCTCCGGTGCCGACCTGATGGTAAGGAAGGCTGTGCTGGACGAGGTGGGCGCATTTGACGAGCGCTTCTTCCTTTTCTTTGAGGAAACCGAACTCTGTGCGAGAATAAGTGCCGCCGGATACAGGATAGTGTCCGTTCCGGAAGCGGAAATCGTCCACTTCGGAGGGGCTTCCGTCAAAAGTGAGGAAAAGGAGAAGATATACCGGGCCAGCCGGAAGCTGTACCTTTCCCTGACTCATTCCGCCTTCGCGGCGAAGGTGGCCGATGCAATATGGGCGGCTACCGTTTACTCGCGTATCCTTCTGACATCGGGATGCAGGGAAAAGCGGGAGAAGTGGCTCAAAAGGAGGGAGATGTTATGAAATTCTCGTTGATCATACCTTTCTACAATGCGGGGCCGTGGATTGGCAGATGTCTGGATTCCTGCCTGGACCAGGACCTCCCGGAGGAAGAATATGAACTCATACTTGTCGATGACGGTTCCACCGACAACGGAAGGTCAGTTGCCGTGGAGAAACTCTCCGGCAGAAAGAACGCGGTGATTTTGAGTCAGGAGAACAGCGGTCAGGCCGTTGCCAGAAACAGGGCGCTGGACATTGCGAAGGGCGAGTTTGTATGGTTTGTAGATGCTGATGATTGGATAGAGAGGAGGAGTCTTGGTGGAATAGCCGCTATGATGGAGTCTGCCGATATCCTTGCAATAAGCGGCGCTGACTGGAAGGACGGTCGTGCTGCCAGAAGGTTCGGATGGAAGGATTACGGGATAATCGAAGGCCGCAGGCTGATGTGCTGTACCAAAATCAATGTCGGGACACCATTCTCCATTTACCGCAGGTCTCTTCTGGATGGGGCGGGCCTGAGGTTTATGGAAGGCGTGTATCACGAAGATGCGGAATTTGCGCCCCGGGCCTATTACAGCGCGCCCCGGGTGAAATGCACCGACAGGATACTCTATTATGTCTTTCCCAGCCCCGGTTCCACCACGAGGTCGTCGAATCCCAAAAGGGTTTTCGATTACATAGAAAAGTGCGTGAGAAGCCTCAGTGATTTCTGCGATGGGGTTGAACCTGAATTTCGCGTCGGTTTTCATAATCTGATCTCTTCCGACATAACCCACGCTCTCAAGAATGTCACTCTTTTCGATGATGCTACGAACCGGAAGATTGGGGAATGTCTTTACAGTAATCGCGACCTTTTCCGGCACATGCGAAGGTCTTCGGTGCTGAAATTCAGGCTGGAAGGGTTGATTTTCACCATCTTTCCACGCAGGACCGTTGTAATAATGAAAACTTTTCTTACCTTTGCCGTCCGTTCTCGAGCAGAACGGAAAAGGTTTAACAATTTAAAACAGATTAACAATGGCTGTTAAAATCAGACTTCAGCGCCACGGAAAGAAGAATTTCGCATTCTTCCACATTGTAGTGGCAGATTCACGTTCACCGCGTGACGGACGTTACATCGAGCAGATCGGCTCTTACAACCCCAACACAAATCCCGCAACGATCGTTCTCAACTTCGAGAGGGCTCTTGCATGGGTGAAGGTTGGTGCAGTTCCCACACTTACTGCACGCCGTATCCTCTCTTATGAGGGTGTTCTCCTTCGCAACCACCTTGACGGCGGTGTGGCAAAGGGTGCGCTCACACAGGAGCAGGCAGATGCCAAGTTCAACGCCTGGAAAGCTCAGCAGGATGCAAAGGTCGAGGCAAAGAAGACCGGCTTGAAGAACGCCGCAATCGAGGCCAGGAAGGCTGCAAAGGCTGAGGAGAGCAAGGTTAATGCCGCTCGTGCAGAGGCTATCGCAAAGAAGGCCGCTGAACTTGCCGCCAAGGAAGCTGCCGAGGCTGCAGCTGCTGAGGCTCCCGCAGAGGAAGCCGCTGCAGAGGCCGAGGCTCCCGCAGAAGCCTAATGCTCCAGATTGCCAAGGTACTTAAATCCAACGGCACCGATGGCGACATCCTTATAGGATTGTCTGACATCGCGATTGAAGAAATCGACACAAAGGAACCGGTATTCATCGAATTCGATGGACTTCCGGTTCCTTTCTTTTTTGATGCCCTTCAGGCAAAGGGTAACGGGAGGGCGATAGCGCATATCACTGACGTTGACAGTCTTGAAGATGCCGAGGAGATTGTGGGGCGCGTGATGTCCGTGGATTATTTCGAGGAGGAGGAAAGCGGAGAGGATTTTATCGGATGGACGCTCTTTGACGGAAAGAGGGAGGTCGGGCCGATTACTGACATTGAGGAGATCCCCGGCAATCCCTGTCTGGATGTTCTGGTGAAGGGGCAAACGGTAATGGTTCCGTTTCACGAAGACTTCATAGCATCCGTTGACGAGAGGCAAAGAAGGCTTGTCCTGAATGTTCCCGCCGGGCTGATTCCTTAAAAAAATCGAATTTTTTTTGCGAATCACAGAATTATCAGTATTTTCTCATCTTTGACACTTCACTTTTGAGATATCGAAGCCCCAGACCGCTGTAGTAGCGATTTGGGGCTTTTCGCATTTTATGACTTTGTACTAATATGTCAGTCCTTCGTTATATTTTTTGTCTCGTTGATGATTTTTTTCATTTTCTGCCTTGAGACTATCTGTGTGTCGGTTCTGAAGCCTGCGGAGCCGTGCAGATTGTTGGTGAGATCAGTCCTTGTGTAGGTGGGGATGTATCCTTCTCCTGCGATGCTG
>JAZLLN010000060.1:0-5771 GCA_045598165.1 Candidatus Cryptobacteroides sp. | reverse complement strand
AGCCCGGGACGGTTACGCTGCCCGACATTCCGGCGGACGGCCGTCCGCCGGAACTGCCCGCCGCCTCTCCTCCCGATTCTGAAACAATTCAATATGTGTCATTCAATGCCGATGCTGGACCATGCCTCTTTTACGGTGATCCATCGTTCCCTGTGCCGACATTTCCGGCCGAAGCGGGCTGGATGCCTGCCAGTGATAGGCTAGGCCCTCTCCAGTGATAGGCTAGGTCCTCTCCAGTGATGGGCTAGGTCCCCTCCGGTGGTGGGGTATCTAGCCCCGCTGTTATTTTGTAACGTATTGGATGTTAATACTTTAAAATTTCAAGACGGGCTAGGTCTCCCTATAGCAGGGTGGACCTAGCCCAAAGTAGTCGCATACCTAGCCCATTTGGTTGCGGGTTCTTCGTCACATTCGGTGCAGTCATATTAGTGCCCTAACTCAAATTGATAACGATTTACGGAATGTTTGAATGCCATGTAATGGTCTGAAAGGCATGGCCATGTTCCCTCATTATAATTAAATGATTTGCTCCGCTGCTTTTCCTTTCAGGCTGCAACGAATGTGACGAATAACCTCTAAGCAATCAAGTTACAGAACCTTCTGGCAAGTTCCATAAGCACAATGGCCTTTAGACCCCCTGACAGCTATTGCGTGTGAAAATTGTAAGCGCCTCCGCATGGACGTCATCACTAGTCATTGAGTAACTCGTAACGATGAATCTTCGAGCATTTTCGAAAAATAATCAGTTGTGGCGATAAATATTTCCGTCGGGCAAATTAGCTGCGATTTTCTGATTCCTCAAACGACCTGACGATAGAGTTGCAAAAGAACATGGTTGTAAGTACTTTTGCAGTAAAGTAACATTACTTTTGCTGAATACCATTACATTTCGAAGTCTTAACGATATCATTCACTTATGAGTATTCCAAAATTGAAGAAGCCTCTGATAGTACTACTCGTCCTGTTCGTCGTCATGACAATTGTTTCAGGTTTTTCATATAAAGTTGTTTGTACAAGATACACTCTTACCAGCGATAAAATTATAGATAGTCTGAAACTAGTAGTGATTGCTGATTTCCATGGATGCAGTTATGGCGAGCATAGTGAGCCAATCATGAGATTGATATCAGCGGAACAGCCTGATGTGGTGCTTCTTTGTGGGGACATATATGATGACAAACTACCTTTTGATAATTCAAATGACCTTGTAAGGCAATTATCGGAAGTTTGGCCAGTCTATTATGTAAGTGGGAATCATGAGTACTGGAGCGGTCGGATTGATTCAATCAAGTCAATGTTAGCCGGTTATGGTGTAAATGTCCTTGAAGGCACCAGTGAGACCGTCCATATCAGAAAAGATACAATAGCCATTGGAGGTATAGATGATCCGACATACTTGGGAAAAGATGCTGTGAAAGCTCAAGCTGAGAACATTCCATTATCGCAGAAATATTATTCAGTATTGCTAAGTCATCGTCCCGAACTGACAGAACTTTTCACTTCAATCCCTGTTGATCTTGTCGTTTCGGGTCATGCACACGGAGGACAAGTCAGAATACCTCATTTGTTGAACAATGGCCTGGTTGCACCAAATCAAGGATTGTTTCCGAAATATACATCAGGTGTTCATTATTTGACAAAACAAACATCTCTTGTTATCAGTCGAGGACTAGCTAAAGAAAGCACCAGAGTACCTCGTTTCTTCAATAATCCAGAAATTGTTTCAGTGACAGTAAAATCATCCCATTGACAGCTCATCCTGCCTCATTAATGATTACTTGTTTCTCTCCTATTCTTTTTGGCCCGGCAAACAAACTGTGATTTAAAAGTCTGCTTGAGGTCCCAGTGATATGGTTCTAAAAGAATACTGTTCCTATTGCATTGATTTCAGACCCCACCTGTCCGGAAGAAGATTTCTATACACCTCATGAGGCTGTTTCGGAGGGAGTGCGGCCATGCGGTCTATGACTTCTGAGAGGTAGTCAAAGAAGTTCACGCCGCACAGTCTGCAGCTGCATGCGAGAGTGTAGAAGATAGCTCCGCGCTCGGCACCGTCATGGCTGCCGAAAAACAGCGAGTTGCGTCTCGAAGTGGATACATACCGGTTCAGCCTCTCTATCCTGTTCGTGTCCAGGTCGCAGTCGCCAGTCTTGAATATCCCCTCGATGCCATCGAACTCATTGAGGAAGTACTGCGCCGCCTTGTACATATCGCTCTTGGGCGGGTATTTGGATGCCGAACTCATCACTTTTATCAGTGCAGCCTTGAGTTTGCGCAGAATCGGAGGAGCATATTTCTTCCTCCATTCCAGGTTGTTCTCCACGGTCCATCCGCCTATGCCGATCTTGTGCTGATGCTCGTTTGAATAGAGGAGGTTGGACTGCTCGAGAATTAAGTCAGCGTCAGGGTTGCCCTGCAGATCTATGAATCCACGCTTACAGTGCTGGAGGCACGCGAGCCTTACAACCTGGCCACCGGAATTCGCGGCAACTTTCTTATATGCCTTCAGCCCGTCAGACTGGATGATTCCCCGGTATCCGTCCATCTGGTTCAGGATGACTTCCTGCGAGCGCGAGCCGTTGTCGTAGAAGAAATATGCAAGGTTGAGAAGTGGAGCAACAATGTCCCACAGATAACCTTTCTTGCTTCCCTTGCCGTAGTTCTCCTCTGCATTGATGAGCACCTTGTGGTAAGTCTCATCACATATCGCGTAGCCGTCTTCCTTCACCGATGTTCCGCATGCCTCATAGAGCGGCTTTAGGAGTTCTGCAGCCTTCCTCAGAAATCCGTGGGCTGTGTTCTTGTCAAGGCTGAAGCCATGATCTTCAAAGTACTTGACTATCCTTTCCACCGGCATTGACTGAAGATAACGCAGCTCTGCTATGCCGGCAATGCATGAGGCTTCGTATTCGGAATTCTGAAAAGGAGCTCTGGGGACGATACCTGTATAGACCTTATCTTCAAGGCGGAATGCGTGATTGTGATATATGGTCTTGATGAACCTGGGTGGAATCATGGAGTAACGGATGAAGTCCTTCACTCCAATCTCCACGGCCGCCTTGTTCAGGACTATGTCATCATCGGGATTGACATCCTTCTCTTCCACTTCCATCTCATAGTGCATGTTGCGCTTTGCCCCGTTGTTGCCTCGTGCTTTGCGCTCCGCCTCACGTCTGGCTTCCTCGGCATCCCTTTCCTCTTGAGTCTTTGGAATGAATGTCGTTCTGACCTTTTCGTTCTTCTTCTCGAGGAGCTTGCCGAGTGCCTTCTTCTGAGCCTCGGCAGAGGCCAGAACATCTTCTTTCTTCAGCAACTGTTCTTCGAGATTCTTGATGGTAAGCTCAAGGGATTTGATGGTGGCGGACTGGTTGTCGATGGTCTTGGACATGCGGTCCATCTGAGACATCAGCTCTCTGATGGTGGCATTCGCTACCTCCAACTGACTCTTCAAAACCGCTGTCATTCCGACCTTTCCCATACGATAAATTTTCGAAAAATAGTCGGATTTTACAAGTATTCTAGAAGTTATTTACTTAATATTTAATGCGTTATCTACCAATAAACCGAGTCCTGTAACGCTTCCTGAACTGAACGCTCTCAAGCGAGACTCCGGTCATAATGAAGGAGAAGGTCTCCCATGAAAGCTCATAATACCCTGTGACCGGATTGATCCTCGGAAGCTCAAAGCTGCCTCTCTCAAGACGTTTCTGGTAGAGAAGAAAACCGTCCGTATCCCACCTCAGGATCTTCACCGATTGACGGTTCTTTGAGAAGAAGACGAACACATCTCCCGACATCGGAGACAACGGGGACTCGGACTGGATCAGGTTGAAGAGGGAGTCGATGCCCTTGCGCATGCTTACCGGATGCTGGCACATGAAGTACCTACTGTTGCTTTCTAGAGAGAACATACCGCAGTTTCCTCCTTACGTTTGTGATAGACATTGATGAGTGAAGACAATCCGTCTGCAGTACATTCCTGAAGGGTCAGACTTCTTCCGTCAGGAAAGTTGACGGAGATCCCCTTGTACATCGGGACAGACTCATGAGGCTTCGGATAGAACTGGATGAACATGCCCTCCGGGATTGGCTCCGTGGCCCAGCCTTCTTTCTGCTCACGCTCGGCTTTCATTCTTCGGCGTTCCTCGCGAGCGGCGATGCGGTCGGTCTTTATCTTCTCGTTCCTTGCCTTGGTACGCTCCTTCCTTTGCGCACGACGTAACTGGATAGCCGAGTTGCGTGCCCTGTCTACGTCATAGCCTTGGTTTGCCATGAACTCACGGAATACATCCTTGTGGATTCTGTTCTCCGTATAGAACGCTGCTTCCCCATGCTCGAGATCGACAGTGAGGCAATCAACCAGAGCAAACCACAGATGTTCTGCATACTCGGCCTTATATGTACTCTTGGAAACAGACTCGCGTCCGCTGTTTTTGTTCTGATCCTTCATCGAATTTCATTTTCCGACAAAGGTCAGCTATAATCACGCACGCGTCAAGACGTCCCCGCGGAGACGCTTACTGAAAATTCAAGATTTATTTTGCTGTATTAAAACGATTTATTAATTTTGTTGCGTGTAAAATAATTCTTGATTTTTTTATGATATCTTTTATCAAACACCTGAAGATAAACAGGTGGAAAGTCTATATAGTAGGGAAGTGGGAGTTCGTAAGCGGGAAGGTGAATTTCAAGGACAAGGAATCGGTTGATTATCCTCCGGTCCCTGATACCCTCCGTTTCCAGTTTTTTGCAGACGGGTCATACAAAATCTATATTGAAAATGGTGGAACGCTTATGTTCGGCCATTTCTCCTTCGATGATGAAGGGCATATGCTGATGACCGAAAAGGGTCAGTATGGTTTTGCCATCAGGCAGGCCACAGTTCTCAAATGTGATTCCAAGGAATTTGTTTGCACTGTCCGCGACGTTATGGACAAGAACAACCCATTAAGTACAATGGTCGACGTTGATCCCAACGCCGACTCATTGACTTTCACTTACAAACGTGTAGGGGAGTAGTGTTCTACTGCTCCCAGGTATGTCCTTCAGGGGTTCTGCGCCACTCGTAGTAGCCGTTGAGCACCCAGAGGGCGTCTTCGTCTATGACTGGTACCATATGCGGACCGTTTCCGGTCAGTAGCATGCACTGAGGTTCTTCGTTCGAGAATGCTTCCCAAACAGGCAGTTCCGCGCCTTCAGGTGACGGGGTCCCGTACTTTGTGAAGTTCAGCCAGTAGTCTCCCATAATATCTGAGAGGGAGAGGCTTTCCGCACTTTCCTTTTCTATGTCCAGATGCTGGAACACATATCCTACTTCCTGTCCGTGAGGCGAGCCTTCGGCACCTGGGTTCGGCTGGTCGAAGTAGTAGAGATATGCCTTTGACTGTCCCTTTTCCGTCTGGAGACGGGCCCAGCTCCAGGTGTGCCATCCAAAGGAGACGTCGCGAAGAAGGTCGCGCGCTGTCTTTCCTGCGGTTCCGTCCGGCTCGAGAGGATAAACGGTCAGGAGGGTGTCCGCGAAGATTTCGAAGCGGTTGTGGACTCCGGTGGAGTGGTCGTCGCCGAGGCCGGCGAAGCTGCCGCTGAAGCTTGCTCCTTCGTCGGAATTGTAACCGATGAGGACATTGACGTCATTGAACTTGCCGTTCTCGTAGAGCTCGTACTGGTCGCCTGGGATGACGTAGCCGTCGACGATCGGCCAGCTTCCAGCGCCCATCATGAAGCGGGCGAAGGCTGAAGGGTCGAGGGCGCGAAGCTCTTCGAGGCTTGTT
>JAZLLN010000059.1:0-3398 GCA_045598165.1 Candidatus Cryptobacteroides sp. | reverse complement strand
TGGACAACGCAGAAGGGCTATACCATTGCAGAGCATTTCCGCGAAATCAGCGAAATGGCAGAGCTTGGCAGCGGAGCCGTGAGGGAAGTGACGAGTGTTATGCTCTCGCGTGCCGCCTGTACGTCTGTGGCTATGAACGCGAACGGGAAGAAAGTGATGGTAAAGGCTGCACGTGAGTATTTTGCGGCAACGATGACCCCAGAGGTGATGGCCAAAAGTATGGAATCGACCATTATGCTGTATAAGGGTGCAAGGGGGAAAGCGCAGGTGCAGGTTATCTTCGATACCGATACGTTCTGGCTGTCGCAACAGAGGATGGCTGAGCTGTTCGGGGTGACTCAGCAGGACATCAGTTATCATCTGCAGCAGATAAATGACAGCGGTGAAATCCATTTGTCCGATGGATACAAAAAATATTTGTATGGTTCGGAAAAATGGTCGGATGAGGCGATGTACAACCTCGATGTAGTAATAGCCGTTGGCTATCGCGTGAACAGCTATGAGGCGACTCAGTTTCGAAGTCCAGAAACGCCTTACCCTTGAAGGCAACATAGTCATCAGCGTCGGACTGCCCAGATTTTGTGTAGTGTAATTTGGTTTGATTATGGATAGTAGTAAAGAGGTAGTAAAATCCAGATATGAGAAATGCCCCTCAGATATCTGAGAGGCATTTGCTGGAGGTGCGTAGCGGAATCGAACCACTGTGACAGGTTTTGCAGACCTGCGCCTAACCACTCGGCCAACGCACCAATCCTGTGGAGAATAGGGGATTCGGACCCCTGACCTCTTGCATGCCATGCAAGCGCTCTACCAACTGAGCTAATCCCCCGAATGGGATACAAAGATAGTCAAAATATTTGTATCCGCAACACTTTAGAAAGTGTATTTGAACACGTATTCGTAGTCGTTAATAGGTATCGTTATCTTAATATCCTGGATATGCCGGACCATCTCCATTTTAATGAAGCCGCTGTAACACTCCCCTTTCTTGAGTGATTGGCTCTGAAGGTAGTTCTTGATTCTGTCTTCGCGGGTTTCATTCAACTGCTGAAGATATGGACGCGCATTTTCATATTTGACATCACTCAATATTGATGACAACGCACGCAGTCCGACACTCTCGGCAGAACCATAATTGAATCCATATGAAGATGTTCTCAAGCCGCTTTCAATTATGCCGATGGCATCGTTGCCCGTAGAGGAATGTTGTGCGTTGTAGTAGTCGGAAGATGCCACCACGGAATGGTAATCCCCTTTTTCGAGAATGACGATGTTCTTCTCGACTGTCTTATTACCTTTCTTCACATTTGCCACAGCCTTGATTTTGTCTGTTCGGAACAGAACGCCGTGGTCTGATTCGTTTGCTATATCCAGTTTCAAAGTTATGTAATCGGAATTATAGCTGGCACTGGATGCCATAAAGAAACCTTCGCACTGATAGAACGTGTAGTTGCTGCCATCATCGCTGTACTGGCCCTTGAGTATCGTAGGCGTGGATTTGAGGAAACGCTCCGTATCAATTTTCCTGGCGGCGGATTCGTCTATACGGATATCCTTGATATCCATGCAACAGGACAGAGTGTCATTCGCTTCGATCGAGAACGGCTGGTCTGTAGGGAATTTCTCAAATTCCATCATAAAATGCACCTTCTGGCCGTTTTCCGTCAACTGGGCGCTGACAGGAAGAGCTCCATCCGTCACCGGAATATTACGGGACCCCAGGAGACGATAACTCATTTCATCCGCAATGACGTTCGTCTTGTGGCTGAAATTGATGCTTTCCGGAGCATTCTCCCCTTCCGGTCTCATATAGATACCATAAACCATGGTGGTGGAATCCGTCTGTACGACCCATTTGAGTTTAATATCCGAATTTGAGGAGTCACCGGATACGACGGGAGACTGTGCGACCGCGCTGACGGTCAGGCCGAGCAAGATTGAAATAACGGAAAAAAGTTTCTTCATATTACCAGTTGAATGAATATGTTACACCATCGAGTGTTGCGTTGATTGTTGTTCCTACCAGATTGTTGGTGGGGATTTTATATGCGATGAAACAGGAGTATGTTTCTCCGGCTTGTATCGTATGATCTTCGATATAAACTTTGATTTTGCTTTCCCTTGCCTCGTTCAATTCCTTCATATAGGGGGTGATGTCCGTCCTGTCACAGGACTCTATGATGGCCCCAAGGGCAAAAATTCCGATACCGCTCAAACCGGGGAGATTTGTTCGAAGTGCCATACCCTCGAGAGCATCGCCGACTTTTTCGGCACCGGTCCGATCATGCATGCTGCGGACCGTCGCCTCATCGAAGTCGAGCAGGAATTTATCACACTCCTTCTTATTCATTAAATTCATCTTGATATCCCTCACGGTTTTCCCGGCTTGCTTGTGACCGGTCACATTCAGACAGGAAGGACCGATGTCAAAAGGATGATCCGAATTGTTGGTGATGGTAAGGAAAGCGGATCCACAATCATATGTAATGCCCTCCTGCAAATCACAGGCCATGGCAGAGAAGAAGAAATTTTCACCGCTGTAATATTCGCAGGGATTGCCTTCTCTGATGAAAGTGCCGTATCGCGTATATGGAGTAGCGTCAAGGAACACACCGGAATCGACCGTAGTCACAGAACAGGTGTCCACAACTATTTCTGCAAGATTGAATGCATCTGGCTTGGAACCGTTTTCAACAAGATCGAATGGAATGTCCAGGGGGAATTTCTCAAACTCCAGCACGAAGTTCAAACTCTGGGGGCATCTGTCGAAATATGCATATTCAACATTGCCCTCGTCCGCTTCCGGGACATTATAGGTATTCATCAGCTTGTATCCCATATCATCCGACTTTACCATTGCCGTACGGTCATAGCTGAAGAGGACTGGCAGACTCATCGAATCCTGAACGGTGAATGTGCAGTAGAGCA
Organism: Candidatus Cryptobacteroides sp.; assembly: GCA_045598165.1. Classification (GTDB taxonomy): domain Bacteria; phylum Bacteroidota; class Bacteroidia; order Bacteroidales; family UBA932; genus Cryptobacteroides. Next base: position 470 of record JAZLLN010000059.1, on the reverse strand, counting down.
GAACCGAATTATCTGTCGGCAAAAGATAGTGAAGAGTATAAGGTCCGACGGATTTTTCCACCGCAATAGCCTTGTCTTCGGCAGAAGCGGCAAAACAGGCCATGACCATTATTCCCAGACAACATAAACATTGCTTCAATTTCATCGCCCTAATTAATTGTTAAATTTTTTTGAAAAATTATTAAATTTTTTTGCAAAATACAAAATCTTCCGTATATTTGTCATCGGAAAGAGTAAGTGTCCGTTCTGGACCGTCTTTCTATTGGTTATTAGTTTTAGTGTTATTAATTATGTGGTTAGATGAGTTGTAGCCGTGAGGTCACAACTCATTTTTTAGTTCGTCCAGCACGAACGTACTCTAACGGGTGAAAGTCCCCCAACCGCCCTGATAGTGGGAAGGTTACAGCCAAAGGCAAGGGTGTCCGCTGTGAGGCGGAATCTGAAGGAAGCCGGCGGCAAACATCTGGTCT
>JAZLLN010000058.1:0-60863 GCA_045598165.1 Candidatus Cryptobacteroides sp. | reverse complement strand
CGCTTCAAACGTCTGCGAAAGAGAGCTGGCAACTGGCTGGCCATGGTGGCGACCTATAACAAGACACTATTCTCCCACTGGGCGGAAGGGTACATTCCTTACCAAATCAGTAGGTGATGTGAAATATAAAACATTATTTATTAACAACTTAAAAAGAAGTAAGTACGAAGAGCCGTGTGATGGGAGACTATCAAGCACGGTTCCGAGAGAAGGGAGGGGTGAAACTCCCCTCCGCTTACTCGACAGACAAATATTGTGCACGAATCGGTTTCTGGACCTGCACAAGTCCGAAGCACGGAGTGCAGTGCGTAGTAAGCGCGGCTGACGATCCCAATCATGATTTCGTGAAAAAAGGGAAAAAACGTTGAGTGTGACGTTGTTCTTATCGAGTGCCGAAGTGATTTCTTCCCGGGCAGAGTATTCCCTTATATCCATAATCCCGAATCCCTGAATGAATTTACTTCGAGGTTTTTTGACAAGAAGGGTGATTGGTACAAATACAACAATGGACATTACCGTCGTGCCAATCGAGACGACAAATTCTGGATTATGTATTCCGACCCGGAACGAATAAAATAAGTCTCAACACGGTTTCCCTTACAAACGATTGGACAACAGAATCTTTTTATTCCAATACCCAATTACGTTTTCAAACCGAAAAACGCAAAATAATGGATTACAAGCAAAAGTATGGTTTCACCCTATTTGAATTATTTGTGTATTTACTATATATTTACAAGCGAATTCCAATAATATGATTGTATATGATAATGAAGAATCGTTTGAATGTGATTGTCCTCTGCGCACTGGCTTTTTTGCTTTCTTCCTGTCAGAAGGAGAGCGTAAGGGGTTTTGAGACAGGCAATCCGATGCCTGGCTCCTGGTATGCAGAAAATGTGGAATACGAAGGTCTGCCCGTAGATTTCAAGGTTGACATCGGTTCCGACTTCGAAGAAGGCGAGGGGGTCTATTACGCGGAAGGTATGCAGATAGGCAGAATGGTCGTAACCCATGAGGGGGATCCTGTAATGTCGGCTGACATACGGACCTGCATATACAACTCCGGCACATATACCGGAAGATTCGTGATACATTATGACGATGACGAGGATCAGGATTACACGTTTACAATGGATTTCTATTACGATTACGTCAAGGACAGATTCACTGTCATTTCAATCAGTTATAACATAACATTCAGCAGGAGGTAAAGACTATGAAAAAATATATACTTTTGTCTTTGATTCTTCTGGCGGTGCTTTCCTGCCGGAAGGAGGATAATATAGGTATCCAGATGTCATCTTTCCCCGGGGTGACAGAAGAGATAGGAAAGGATGAACCAAGGAGTGCCTTCAATCAGGAGAAATCCCTGCTCCGTTTAGTCGTTCCCGGTTCGGCAGGAAATCCTGAATATGTTGATGCATTCTCCGCTATCAATGCATTGAGCGCGGAAAACAGCAAGTACACCGCCACGGTTTATTTCGGGGCTGTAAATGGTGATGGAAAAGTCTTAGTGCCTTCCGGAAATGTTTCCATCATAGTTGATCCTGACGTAGATGCTCTGTGCAGTCTTGCAGTAAACGAAGGAAACGGTATGGATTTCTCGGAATACAAGGAGTGTGCTCTGATTGCCGTCAGCGACAAGGGAGATTTTTTCACAATCGACCAGTTCGTTGAAAGCGACATCCTCGGCACGATGAACGGTCTTGTGAAGTGGATGAATTCCTATGCGGAAAGGGAGAACCTCATAGCGGGCGGAAGTTCTGATGCAGAAGCCATTTTCGGCGCAATCCACGGCGGTTACACATTTAAGTTCACTATGCCGGATCGGGCAGTTGCCGCTGTGGCCTGTTCCAAAAAAGACTATCTCCACGGTACCGGTTCCGTGGATGTCAACTGGAGTGTCACTCCCGTTCATTCCTTCGATGACCAGGAAAACGGCAGAGGCGACTATTATATTGTGAATGGATCTGTCGCATTCAACTCGAGCGGAATGTGGACAGGCAACTTCACAAGTATGCACGGAGGCGTTCACGTGCGCATATGCGGCGCATTCGCCCGTGAATTCTCAATCAAGACATATATTGCCGATATGGACGGAAAGGCGGTCGGCCGGTATGTCGCCGGCGGAACTCCACGACCGACAACAAGTACAGGGTCCACCACATACTCAAAAGGTTATACCTGGAATCTTGGTTCATCTCTGACGGGCGGTTTTTCCCAGACAAGCGGCTTTAATTGCGGTCTGACCTTGAATGGAGGAATTTCGGCAAACAAGTCGGAATCGAGATCCATCAGCGATTTGGATATCATTCTTAACCAGAAGGAACCGGTTGCCTCATATACTCTTGTGTTCAACAATCTGCCCCACTATACAAGCATACATATCACTGATGCGCCACCCATTTGCAGATCAACGGCGACTTTGGACTTTTCATATATAGTTCATCTGCCTGATGTCAGGGACTATTCCACTGACAGACACAGAATGGCCGTACAAATCACGGAACTCGATTATGGAGCCTGCAGATTCTATTCTACAAAGGCGGATTACAGAGACTTCACCTGGGGATTGGAATATTTTAAGACATCCACTTCATCTTACAGGAAAGAAGGAGATGTACTTCCCTTGCCCAACCGTATTCCGACAGGAAGTCTCAAGATTACTCACGACGAAACAACCTATGGCAAGTATATCTTTGAAATCAAGGCCATATCCGTCAAGAATCCCAAAGATGTATACAATTTTACCGGCAGTTCATATTCAAAAGGCAAAAGTTTCGAAGCCAATCTTCCGACCGGAGATTACGATATCGAGATGAAAGTCGGTGACAGTCAAAGTTCGACAGTCATTCTGAAGTCGGATTTGCAAGTAGGAATCAAGCGCGGTGAACAGACCGGTCTCAACACCGGAGGGGATTTCGTCAAGTAATTGTCGTGAACGAATACCGACCGGCAAAAAATTAATAGTTTTGGCCCCAAACATATACGGACACAAGTATTCTACAAAGCCGCTTTACGGCCCTAACTCTATACGGTCCATAAATTACTGACACAACCGCACGTAGTTTTCAACCTGAAATTTCAGTTAGCCATTCGTTTTCAACCTTCTAACAACATAACTTTGCATCCGTACATACATATGATTTTTACATACTGAGAATCCTTCCGCAATAAAATTGACGGCCTGCTTTTACAGTTCAGCAGACCGTCAATTATCGGATTGGCATATTAGTCAGAATACTCGTTCAGTTTCTTCACAAGATTATGTACCGTCGTGGATGATTCAGCGAGAGAAGGCTTAATTCCTTGAGTCTCTGCAATGATTGTCTCTGCATTGGTGATAGCTTTGCTTTGAAAAGGAAGCAGAATCGGAAACAACATTTTGGCAAACCCTTCCTGTTTTGAGTAAGGAAAGCCGAGATGTTTTTCAAGCAGTTTCGGATATTCCCTGCGATGCAACTTGCCTGAATATTTCTTGAAATGCAGGAGAAACCAAAGTTCGAACGCCTGGTTGCTGTACGCGACTTCAAAGCCGTTCTTTTTTGCAAGCTCAATCGCTTCATCAAAATCCGGATAGTCATCTTTGTCAAAGACCACCCAACAGAAGTTGAAGCTTTTCCCCTTATGTTTCTCTTGTTCTCTGACAGAAATCGCTTCACGTACGAGAGACATTGTACCCAAACCTTTCCCTATTGCCTTGACGGTAGCGGATGTAAGGCGGAACGCATTGAAGTATTCAGGCTCCGTGTTCACTCCTTCACAAACAATGAGGAAAGTCTTCTTCACCGGCTTGAACCCGGCTCGTCTCCGTATGGGATGTTCTTTTCTTGGATTATATCTTGCGCTCATCTTTTTCTAACACTTTTGAAAGGTCATCCATTATCGGAGTAGCGCCATATTTCCCGAGGAGATAATCCTTCTCGTAAGAGGCATCATTCCTAACTTTATAATCTGATAGAGCATACATTGAGCAGGCCCCATAACCGTCTTTCCTGGTAAACCATATCTGGTCCCTGCGAAGGATATTGGAACCGAGAAGATTCGTGTCGTGCAGAGTCACAACCAACTGGGCCTTGTTTCTGTTTGCATTCTCAGAATTGAACAGTGATACGATTCTTTCTATCAGCAATGTGTGCAACTTGGCCCCGAATTCATCTACTATCAGGCGTTTTCCATTTTCCAGCGCATCTATAATCGGAAAAGCAAGCGAGAAATACTTGATTGTTCCATCCGACTCCGCTTCTCTCATCGGAAATACTGTATGACCGGTAGGATTACCATTCTCGTCATACGAGGTATGAGAAGAAAGGACACCGGCATCGCTCTTGGTGATATCTTCCATTCCAAGGTCGGCATATCTTGAAAAAGCCACAATCTTCCTGCGGACATTCTCATCGTCAAGTTTGCTCACAGCCCAGTCCCAAGCTTCTTTCTCTGATGAACCGGTAATTATCGTAGTGTCTACAAGCCATTTCATAATGGAAACGGCTGTAGGCTCATTGAACTGACCGGCAAGAGACAGAAGGAGAGCATTGCTTCTAAGCATCCCTTTATCCGTCAGTTCCTTGCCAATACCGAAACGCTGATGAATTTCGCATTTCAAACCATCCCTGTAGAAGAGCTCGATTTCCTTTGAACGTTTCTTTGACGAGCGGACATACAGCCATTCGGATACGACACTGGTACCATCCACCTCAAACCCGAAACGATAGAAATTGTCATCAATGCAAATAACGGCTTCAAACATACTGGGTACACCTTTCGTATCAGTTGATAAAGCGAATGGCTTGACAGGAATCGCTTCTCCGGATTGAAGATCTTTCGATGAATTGAGAATGAACCACTTGTAAAAGGACAGCGCCTTGATAAAATTCGATTTTCCAGATGCATTTGCACCGAAAACGGCAGCCGCCTTACATAGAGATAATTTGATCTCGTCACCAACGGCGAATGTGCATTCTTCCGCCTTGACCTTTCTGTCACGCAATGTTGTGGCAACCATAGAAAAAGTCACCTTATTCTTAAATGACAGGAAATTCTCATATGAAAACTCTAAAAGCATACCTAAACTTTAATTTTTGTGAAATCCTCACAAATATAAGCATTGTGTCTGGAATTATCAAAACTTAATTGATTTTTCTCCTAAAATTCATACGGCTTGAATTCTCCCATCCAGCCGCGGGCGGCGGCGATGTCATTGAACTCTTCGAAAGTGTAGGTCTTATGCACGAGGCTGGTTATCTTCTCGGTGATGCGGTGTGTCTGCCGGTCGTATGAGAACAGGTGGTCGTCATTGTCGATGAACCAGCCGGTGTATATCTTTTCCTGCCCGGATTGGCTTCTGCCGTATTTGCCTTTCTTGACGGTTCCCCAGCGTTCGCTGCCGTCCATGAAATGGATGATGACCAGAATCCACATATCTGACGGGTTGTACATCACAATGTCCTGGATGTATTCGTTTATGTATTCCTTGACAAGACTACGGTCCATCAGGATCTCGGCCTGTCGCTCCGCGAATTCAGGCTTGTCCTCCACCTTCAGAAGGCTCGTGCGCCTGCGGTTGAGACCGGCAATCTCATTCTTCAGGGATTCGATGACCTTCCGGTTCTCCTCGCACTTGCGTTCGTATTCACTTCTCTCCGTGGCAATCCAGCTCTCCGCCTCGGCATCGTCCTTCGCGAACTTGATGATTCTCTTCATCACACCCAGAGATTCTGCTTGGAGAACCAGGCGTAAACACCCAGAGACTGAAATTTCTCAAGGTCGCGAAGCAGGTTGGTAGGTTTCCGCTCAAGGCGGCTGAATTCGCTGAACAGGACCTGCGTGTATTCACCCATCTCAAGTTTGGCCATGAGTATAGAGAAGTTCGGTCTGTCCTCTCCGTCCTTGAATCCGCTGATGATATCCTTGTAGATGTCCGTGGATTCGTCAAAATTGAGCCTGTTGCTCTTTGCGAAGGCGACAAGTTCCTCGACCTGCCTGTCCGTTTTCTGCATTGCAGTGGAGATGCGCACATAAATCGCCGTGCGTCTCTTTTCATCGATTTGATTGAAATACATGATTGTGATTTTTAATTATGGTTATTGGGTAAAATCATCGATGAAAAAGCATCAAATTTTTGTGTGCGGATTTACACTATTATTTGATGGAAATATGCGTTTTATGCACGCAGAAGGTCTATGAGCACATTCTAATACTCAGCGAAAATGGGTATTTTTCTTTCAATTCCGCTGAGTTTTCAAGAATAATTTACACATTGAATGAGGGCCCAAAACATCAAAAACAATGAATTTTGGCCCGCATTCTCGAGTCTTGATAAAAAATGTAGAAATCGAATAAAATTGATTGATAATTTTAATGACATTTTTAGCGGCAAATATTCATTGTATATGCGTGTGGGGTATAAATACCCTTTTAAAACTCAGCGAAATTCGAGATTTTGTTGTCATTTTCGCTGATTTTTCAATATATTTGCAACAGCTAATGACACTTGTTATGAAGTACCGCAATATTATAGGAAGAGAGGCTGAAATCAGCATTCTTGAGAGAGCCTTGCGCTCTAAAAAGTCAGAATTCGTGGCGCTATATGGAAGACGCCGTGTCGGTAAGTCTTACCTTGTGACTGAAGTATACAGTGGAAAAATTGTATTCACTGCAGTCGGTACATATATTAAGGATGGAGACAAGGATTATGCAAGGTACAGGAAACTGCAACTTGAGCACTTCTATGATTCTCTGTTGTTCGCCGGGCTTGACCCATCGCGCAAAAAGCCGGAATCCTGGCGCGAGGCATTTGTTCTGTTACGTATGGTTCTTGACAGTTTATCCGTAAAGCGCAAGGTGGTATTCATTGACGAACTGCCTTGGCTGGCAGGACCACAGTCCGCTGAACTTGTATCGGAATTGGGATATTTCTGGAATTCGTGGGCTTGCAGCCAAAGAAATATAGTGCTTGTGGTGTGCGGCTCCGCTACAAGTTGGATGCTTGACAACGTGGTGCACGAATATGGAGGACTTCACGGCAGACTGACGGAACTCTTCAAACTCAATCCGTTCACGCTTGCCGAGTGCAAGACATATTTCAGGAGGAACGGATTCAGACTCTCGGATTATGAGATATGCCTGACATATATGGCCTTCGGAGGAATCCCATACTATCTTGACAGGCTTCGCAACGATCAGACCATCACTGAAAACATAGACAGGCTGTTTTTTGACGAGGAGAAGATACATCAGGAATTCAAGGATGTTTATGCCGGTCTCTATTCAAGCAAGGATAAGTATATCAGTGTGGTAAAGGCCATAGGGTCACAATTCTACGGGATGACGCAGGCGGAGATTTCTGCCGCAACGGAAACGAAGACCGGGGGCACATTGAGTAAAATTCTCAAGAACCTTCTTGAATCTGGTGTTATCAGGGAATACCCCAAATACGGAGGAGAGAGAGTTGAGAATGTCTACCAACTTGTTGATTTCTTCTCTTTGTTCTATTTGAGATTCATAAACGGCAAGCATGTCCAGCACGGAATGTGGCACTCGATAAACAGGACGGGAGAGTTCAATACCTGGATAGGTAACACATTTGAACTTGTATGCATCCTGCATCTTGAGAATATTTTGAAAGCTGCAAACATAGCATCTGCAGACCGCAACTACTGTTGGAACGGAAAAGGACCAGACAAAAGAGGAGCCCAAATAGATCTGGTAGTGGAATCCAATGCTGGTCGTACCGATTATATTTTCGAAATGAAATACTATTCAGGATTGTATCCTATATCGGCAGAAGATGCTGACAGTATTGAAAATAAGGTCAATGCATTCTCGGCAAGTCCAATGCACAAAACCACACATTCAATTCAGGTTGTCATTGTAACCACGAAAGGCGTGGCAAATGGGATACATAGAGATGCTGTCAATCAAGTAATTACGCTTGAAGATTTGTTCAAGTAACTAATTCTTTGGTTACTCATACACAAGAGATGGTGCCTGTAATGGTGCCAGCTCTTTTAAAAACTACCCGCACCATCACTTGGCTGATAATCTCCTACAATTCAATGCTTTACATTTAGTAGCGCGTCTGACTTAATGGTACAGACGAATGAATACAAAACGTAATCTGTTTACGCCGTTCAAACCAATCCTGTTTCATCCGTCCAGACGATTGAGCGTACGTAGTCTCCAGAAAAAGCGGTAGACTACGTACGCCCTCTTCCTAAAAATGCCCCTCGTAGGCGTTTCAGAAGCCGATTCTGTAATAAACGGTGTACGTAGCCTCCCCACAATTCCGGAGACTACGTACATTCGAAGAACCTGATGTGGGGTAATCGCCCAAATAAATTCTGTCTTATCCGTGCAAGTGAACAGAACTGCCGCTATCTTTCCAGAAGGCGAAGCAGAGGAAGAATTTTCGTTGCTCATCAACTATGGCCTGTATGTCGGTAAAGGTCATTTGATTTTGCTGATTTATGAATCTTCCTGCTCGTAATCAAGCCTCAATGAAGGCTTGCTGTGAAGGGGAGAGCATCAGTTTCTCTGCGACTATGCGGGCGGCACAGCCGACGAGCCTCTCACAGGGACGGTCGGTGTACCATTGTTCGCTGCGGGTGCTGGGTGCCGGGGATCCCTTGTGTCCCGCTCTGAGTCCCAACAGGTCGCGGCAGACGATGCTGCCGTTCTGCTTGCGGAAGTTCTCCGCGAATTCCTGAACAAGAGCGTAGTTGGCCCTGCGCTCATCGGCATTCTCGGGATGGTCGGCGGGAGAAATGACTCCGGCCATGAAAACCATTCCGGAAACTGCGCCGCAGACCTCGCGCAGACGGCCCATTCCTCCTCCGAAACCGGAGGATATCCGGGCTATTTCTTCCTGAGGCAGACCAATCACGTCCTGAAACGCCAGAAGAACGGACTGACAGCAGTTGTATCCGTCGTGGAAGAACTCTCTGGCCTTCCGGCTTCTTTCCTCCGGGTCAAATGTAGCCATATCTTTCAACAGATTAAAGGCAGACAATACGGTTGAGAACAATCTCATCCGCATTCCTGCCGACCTGGATGTCGTAACTGCCGCTGTCCGTTTTCCATCCGTGGATGGCCGTGCTGTAATATGCAAATGCACCGGATGGTATGTGGATGCTCACAGTGGCTGATTTGCCGGGTGCGACGGTCACCTTGTCATAACCCTTGAGCTCCCTTGTGGGTCGCATGACCTTGGGTTCGATAGGAGCAATGTAAACCTGGGCGACTTCAGATGCAGTGAACTTGCCTGTATTGGTGATCTTGAATTCCACGTCGAAGCCTCCGTCCGCAGGGCTGACATTGATATCACTGTACTCGAACCGGCTGTAGGTCAAACCGTAGCCGAAGGGGAACATGGGCTTGACGCCGAACTTGTCCTCTCCTCTGTAACCGATGAAAATACCTTCGTTGTACTGGGTGAAGGGATATCTTGCATAGCGTTCCTGATGGGGCTTGTAGTCGGTCTGTTTGTCCTGGTTGATGCCGTAGTATGGGAATGCGGGGTTCTTTTCGAGCGTTCCCCAGAATGTAAAGGGAAGACGTCCGGAAGGGGACACCTTGCCAGATATGATATCCGCGAGGGCCTGACCTCCTGCCTGCCCGCCATACCAGGCCAGAATGATGGCTTTGACGTCATCCTTCCAGGGGTTGATGTCAAATTCCCCGCCTGAATTGATGATTACCGTCACATTGGGGTTGGCGGCCGCTATAGCCTTGATGGCTTCGTTCTGGCCTCCGGGAAGGGTATAATCCTTGTCCATGTTTTCAGCTTCGCTGCGTTTGTCATATCCTCCGGCGAATATTACAGCCGATGCCTTGGCCAGAGAAGTGACATCAAGGTTCTTCCAGTCCATTGTCCTGACATTGTAACCTTTTCCAAGCGCCTGCATTGCTGCCAGAAAGCTGACAGATCTCCCTTCGACGGGGAATATCTCACCGCTTCCTCCACCATAGGCCACAATGTCGGCATTGGGGCCGAGCACTACGATGTCGTTCCGGCGGGCCGGTCTGATGGGCAGGACTCCTTCATTGCGTAGCATGACGGGCCCCTCTACAGCTGCGGCCATAGCCTTCTCCCGCGAGTATCCGTAGTCTTCCGGAATGCTGCTGTCCTGCATAGGCCTGTCCAGGAAACCGAACGCTATTATGGTTTGCAGGATGTGGATGCATTTCTCGTCTATTTCCTTTTCATCTATGACACCGTTGTCGATGAGGGGCTTTATGAGTTTGAAGTTCATGACCCGGCCTCTTGGCATTTCGAGGTCAAGACCTCCTTTTACGCAGGTGACGGTGGAATAGGTGGATGTCCAGTCCGACATCACTATTCCCTCGTGCCCCCAGGCACGGAGGTTGTCCTTGATGAGCCAGGAATTCTCGGCGGCATGCACGCCGTTCACCGGGTTGTAGCTGGTCATCACCGCTCCGACACGGGCTTTTTCAACAGCTGCCCTGAAAACCGGGAAGTATATCTCGTTGGCGGTCCTTTCATCGATGTTGGAACTTACGCCGTGTCTGTCGTATTCCTGGTTGTTGATGGCAAAATGCTTGATTGTCGAGATGACACCTTCTGACTGGATGCCTTTTATGAGGCTGACGGCAGTTTCCGAAGAGAGGTATGGATCCTCCCCGAAATATTCGAAATTGCGTCCGCACGAAGAGCTGCGGTAAATGTTGACGCCCGGGCACAGCATAAAGCCTACGCCTCTGGCCCTGGCGTCACAGCCTATGCCTGAGCCCACCCCGTTTGCAACCTTGCGGTTGAAAGATGCCGCCACGGACATCCCGCAAGGGTAATACGTGCTGCGTGTGTTGTTCCGTACACCTTGGGGACCGTCTGCCATCTTTACTGCCGGTATGCCCAGCCTTTCGATGCCGTAGGTCTGGAAACCGTCAACCTGTCCGGCGACAAGCAGACATTTCTCTTCAAGAGTCATCTGTTTCACCAGTTCGGTGGCCCGGTTGTGATCTTCTTTGGAAATTATGCCGTAAGGGCTTTCTGCCGTTGCACCGATGCTGACGGTCAAGGCAATCATTGTGAGGATTTTTTTCATATCCGCAATTTAAAGACTTTCGCCGTATTTGACAAGTTTTGTTGCAACAATGGGAATTAAGTTGTAAAATTGCCTTCGCTATGAATGAAAGGGAAAAAGAAATAAACCGGGTGACGCTTTGCGGAGCGGTCTGCAACCTGCTTCTGTCGGTATTGAAGCTTGTGGCCGGCATCGTGGGCAGGAGTTCCGCGATGATTGCTGATGCCGTCCATTCCTTCTCCGACCTCATAACCGATCTCATAGTCCTCATTATGGTGAATGTCTCCGCACGCGGACGTGACAGGGACCACGATTACGGCCACGGCAAATACGAGCCTCTCGCCACCGCCGCAATCAGCGTCATACTGCTGATAGTCGGTGCGGAAATAATGGCCGGAGGAATAAGGAAGATAAAGCTGATTCTGGCCGGGGGAGAGATTGAGACTCCGGGTCTTGTTGCCCTGGTCGCGGCAATATTGTCCATTGCCGTGAAGGAAGGTCTTTATCAGTGGAACTCCCGTGTGGGGAAGAGGCTCGACAGCACGGCTATGGTAGCCAACGCCTGGCACCACCGTTCTGATGCGCTTTCCTCCATCGGCTCCGCTGTCGGAATCGGAGGCGCCCTTATCCTCGGCGGCAAATGGATAATTCTTGACCCCATTGTCGCCTGCATCATCAGCGTGGTAATCATTGTGGTTGCCGTCAAGATGTCTTACCCGGCAATCCGGCAGCTTACGGATGCCTCTCTTCCGGATGACGTCGAGGACAGGATAGTCAGCATTATGGAATCTGTCAGCGGAGTTGGCAACGTGCACGAACTCAAGACCCGCCGCAACGGCCCCGATTACATAATTGCGGCGCATCTTGTCGTGAATCCGCAGATGACGGTCAAGGAGGCGCACGACATAACTACGGAGGCCGAAATCCGCATCAAGAAAGAATTCGGCCCCAAAACCCAGGTCTCGCTGCACGTCGAGCCTGATATCGATTCGGATTAATCCAGTTTCAGAACGGCCATAAAGGCGGATTGAGGCACTTGGACCTTGCCTATCTGGCGCATGCGCTTCTTGCCTTCCTTCTGTTTTTCGAGCAGCTTGCGCTTGCGGGTGACGTCACCGCCGTAGCATTTTGCAGTCACGTCCTTGCGCACCTGCTTCACGGTTTCCCGGGCGATAATCTTGGCTCCGATGGCTGCCTGGACGGGGATGTCGAATTGCTGGCGCGGGATGAGGTCCTTGAGTTTCACGCACATCTTGCGTCCGAAATCAGAGGCGTTGTCGGCGTGAATCAGGGTTGACAGTGCGTCAGCGGGCTCCCCGTTGAGGAGAATGTCAAGTTTGACGAGTTTGGCGGGCCTGTAGCCGATTTGGTGATAGTCGAAAGAAGCGTAGCCTTTTGATATGCTTTTCAGTTTGTCGTAGAAATCGAACACGATTTCGGACAGGGGCATATCGTAGTTGAGTTCCACGCGGTCTGCAGTGATGTAGTGCTGACTCACGAGGGTGCCGCGCTTGTCGAGGCAGAGTTTCATTATCGGCCCGAAGAATTCGGCTTTCGAGATTATCTGGGCACGAATGAACGGCTCTTCAATGCGGTCTATCAGCGTGGGTGCCGGAAGACCGGAAGGGTTGTGAACGTCAAGGCATTCGTTCTGGGTGGTGTAAACCTTGTATGAAACGTTCGGCACCGTGGTGATGACGTCCATATCGAACTCCCGGAAAAGGCGCTCCTGCACAATCTCCAGATGCAGAAGCCCGAGGAAACCGCATCTGAATCCACTTCCCAACGCAAGGGAACTTTCGGGTTCATACACGAATGAGGCGTCGTTGAGCTGGAATTTCTCCAGCACGGCGCGGAGTTCTTCGAACTTGTCCGCCAGGACGGGGTACATTCCGGCGAACACCATAGGCTTGACCTCTTCGAAACCGGCAATGGCTTCGCTGCAGGGATTGGACGCGAGGGTTATGGTATCACCGACCTTAACCTCGGAAGCCGCCTTTACACCGGTTATGACATAGCCTACATCGCCGCAGCCAACCTCGGCCCCCGGCACCAGTTTCATTCTCAGGATCCCGACCTCTTCCACGTCGTAGTCCTTTCCGGTGGCGCAGAACCTGATCTTGTCTCCTTTGTGGATGCTTCCGTTCCTTATCTTGAAATAGGCGATGACGCCACGGAAGGAGTTGAACACGGAGTCGAAAATCAATGCTTGAAGAGGGGCTCCCGGATCTCCGACCGGAGCCGGAATCTTCTCGACAATGGCGTCAAGTATGGGGGCGACGCCCTGACCCGTGCGGGCCGAGACTTTGAAAATGTCTTCGGGCGTACAGCCCAGAAGCTCGCAGATTTCGTCAGAAACGACCTCTACCTGGGCGCTCTCCATATCTATTTTGTTGAGGACGGGAATGATTTCAAGACCGTGGTCTATGGCCATATAGAGGTTGGATATGGTCTGTGCCTGAATGCCCTGCGACGCATCAACCACAAGCAGAGCTCCTTCGCATGAAGCGATGCTGCGGGACACCTCGTAAGAGAAGTCCACGTGCCCCGGAGTGTCAATCAGGTTGAGTTTGTATTCCTCCCCCTTGTATTTGTGAATCATCTGGATGGCGTGGCTCTTGATGGTGATGCCCTTTTCCTTTTCCAGATCCATATCGTCAAGCACCTGATTCTCCATATCACGCTGTGCCAGAGTCTGGGTGAGTTCCAGAAGTCTGTCGGCCAGGGTGCTCTTGCCGTGGTCGATGTGCGCAATGATGCAGAAATTGCGAATGTTCCTCATTTCCATAGTTGTGCAAAGATAATAATCTTTGGTGAAATGACAGATGTGCGCGCATAATGTTGCGGTTATTATGGATTTTGTCTAATTTTGTATGATTAGGCAATAAATTCTAAAGCATCATAAATATGTCAAATTCTATCAGTGTACTGAACCGCGCGGCTGACAATATCCGCCTTCTCGCTGCGGCTGCAGTCGAGAAGGCCAAGTCCGGGCATCCCGGCGGAGCCATGGGTGGCGCAGATTTCATCAACGTCCTTTATTCAGAGTATCTTACCTACGACCCCAAGAATCCTTCCTGGGCGGGCAGGGACCGCTTCTTCCTTGACCCTGGCCATATGGCCCCGATGCTCTATTCGCAGCTCTGCCTTACCGGAAAGTACTCCCTCGACGAGCTCCAGCAGCTCCGCCAGTGGAACTCTCCCACTCCCGGTCATCCTGAAGTTGACGTAGCCCGCGGCATCGAGAACTCTTCCGGTCCCCTCGGACAGGGACACGCTTATGCTGTCGGCGCCGCTATCGCCGCGAAGTTCCTTGCGGCACACACCGGAAATCCCACATTCGCAAAGGAGACCGTCTATGCATATATTTCTGACGGAGGAATCGAGGAGGAGATCAGCCAGGGCAGCGCCCGCATCGCAGCCAATCTCGGCCTCGACAATCTTGTGATGTTCTATGACTCCAACGACATCCAGCTTTCCACTGAGACCAATGTGGTCATGAACGAGGATACCGCGGCCAAGTTCCGTGCATTCGGATGGGAAGTCTTCGAGATTGACGGCAACGATGTTGCACAGATACGCAAGGCGATAGAGGCTGCAAAGGCCGTTACCGGCAAGCCCGCCCTCATCATCGGCAAGTGTATTATGGGTAAGAGCGCCATCAAGGCCGACGGCACTTCATACGAAAGAAGCTGCAAGACCCACGGCGCTCCTCTCGGAGGCGACGCTTTCATCAATACTGTCAAGAATCTTGGCGGAGATCCCGACCAGCCGTTCCGGATCTTCCCCGAGGTCGCCGAGCTTTATGCCAAGCGTGCTGAGGAGCTTGAAAAGATTTCAGCCGAGCGTTATGCCGAGGAGAAAGTATGGGCGGAGGCCAACCCCGGGAAGGCCGTACAACTTGCTGAATGGTTCAGCGGCAATGCTCCCAGGATTGACTGGAGCAATTGTGCCCAGAAGGAGAACGATGCTACCCGCAATGCTTCAGCGGCCTGTCTCGGAGTCCTTGCAGAGCAGGTCCCCAACATGATCTGCGCTTCAGCCGACCTCTCCAATTCAGACAAGACCGACGGATTCCTCAAGAAGACCAGCGCTCTCCGGAAAGGAGATTTCAGCGGAGCCTTCTTCCAGGCCGGCGTTTCCGAGCTCACGATGGCCTGCTGCTGTATAGGTATGGCTCTTCACGGAGGCGTCATCCCTGCATGCGGTACTTTCTTTGTGTTCTCGGACTACATGAAGCCCGCCGTCCGTATGGCCGCTCTCATGGAACTTCCCGTCAAATTCGTCTGGACACATGATGCGTTCCGCGTCGGTGAGGACGGCCCCACCCACGAGCCTGTGGAGCAGGAAGCCCAGATCCGCCTCATGGAGAAACTCAAGAATCACAGCGGCAACCCTTCAATGCTTGTCCTGCGCCCTGCGGACGCTCTCGAGACAACCGAGGCGTGGGCTCTCGCAATGGAGAACACCAAGACACCTACCGCGCTTATCCTTTCACGTCAGAATATCAATTTCCTCCCTGTCGGCAATGACTATTCGGCAGTTGCCAAGGGCGGTTACGTCGTTGCGGGTTCCGATGAGAACCCCGATGTGATTCTCGTGGCTACAGGTTCCGAGGTTTCCACTCTGGTTGCAGGTGCGGAACTCCTCCGCGCCGACGGCAGGAAGGTGCGTATCGTGTCAGTCCCTTCAGAGGGTCTCTTCCGCCTCCAGAGCAAGGAATACCAGCAGAGCGTGCTTCCGACAGGAGTGAAGAAATTCGGTATGACCGCAGGTCTTCCCGTCAACCTTCTAGGCCTTGTCCCTGAAGCTGAAGGCACCATCTGGGGCCTTGAGTCGTTCGGCTTCTCTGCACCTTACAAGGTGCTCGACGAGAAACTCGGATACACCGCGCAGAATGTGTATGAGCAGGTGAACAAACTGTTCTGAGACAGCATTTAAGGTACAGGATCATATCCGCTGCCGCCCCAAGGGTGACAGCGGATTATTCTTTTGAAGGACAGCCAGAATCCTTTGAACGGGCCGTATTTTGTGAATGCTTCCAGGGCATACTGGCTGCAGGTGGGGGTGAAACGGCAGGTCGATGGAGTATGCGGGGAGATGCATACCTGATAGAATCTAATCAGGAGTATGAATGGTGCCGACAATATGCGCCGGAGAGAGTGATTCTTGCCGTTGATGTTCCCCATATGTGATAAACTCTCCAAAGATAAAAAAATTCTTATATTTGCACGGTCTCGCGGGGCATCTATGAACTGGAATTTGATAATACGGACATACAGGCTTATATACAGTTGTGACAGGAAGGGGTTTCTGTGGCTGCTGTTCCTTTCCGCGGCCAGCGCCCTGCTCCCCCTGGCTAATCTTACCGTGCTCAAGAGACTGGTGGACATCGGGTTGGAAGGAAATGACTTCAGGCAACTCATGCTCTATGTTGTGATATTTTCCGCCATATTCTTCCTTTCCCGTCTGGTCTCCACCTGCTATGGAGCAAGCCAGGATATCCTGGGGCAGAAATTCGCGGATTACACGAACAGTCTTGTGCATGCACAGTCAGCGAAAATGGATCTGGCATATTATGACAACGTTGAGAACCACAACAAGTTGTACCGTGCACAGCAGGAGGCGTCTCTCCGTCCGCTCCAGTTGCTGAACAACAGTATAAGATTCTTTACTTCGGCCGTTTCCATAATAGGAATCGTGGCCTTGCTCGCCGGAAGCTCCCCCTGGGCGGTGGCAGTGCTGGTCGTCACTGTGATTCCGGCATTCTTTGTCAGGCTCCGCAAATCCCGCAGCCTGTACGATTTCAGGCGGGACCGTACCGTTGTGCAGCGCAGGTCGGCCTATCTTTCGTCGCTTGTAACGAACCGCAATTATGCCCTCGAAGTGAAGGCCCGCGGCCTTTCCGGCTATTTTTGCCGGAAATATGTTGAGATAAGGCAGGAATTGCGCGGGATGATTAACCGGATTATCCGGAAAATGACGGCATACGATATACTCTGTGCCGTATTCGAAGCCGTATCAGTTTTGGCCGTGACGGTGATCCTCCTGAAAGGGACGGTATCGGGAGCTTATACCGTAGGCTCTTTTGTGATGCTGTTTGAGGCGTTCCGCAGAGGTCAGAGCAACTTCAATGATCTTACTTTCAGCCTTGCGGGAATCTACGACAACCTGCTGTTCCTCAGCAATCTCTTCGATTTTATGGACATAAAGCCGGAGGTGTTGTCTCCCGAGCATCCGCTGCCGTTCCCTGATGAGGTGTCGGATGTGCAGTTTGATGATGTCTGTTTTTCCTATCCGGGCTCTGACACTCCGGTCCTGAATCATTTTTCGCTGACGGCACGAAAGGGGGAGATAACCCGTATCGAAGGGCCCAACGGATTTGGCAAGACAACTATGGTGAAATTGCTGTTGCGCCTGTATGATCCTCAGGAGGGCAGGGTGCTCGTAAATGGTACTGACATCAGAGAATTTGCCCTTGAAGACCTCCGCCACCGTGTAAGCGCCGCGTTCCAGGAACTTAATATTTTCAATTTCAGCATCCGTGAAAACATAGAGCTCGGAGATCTCGGTGAAGGGGAAGCGGATGAAGAGCGTCTCTCGGAGGCTCTGCGTCTCAGTGAATCCTCCGCTATCATTGACGGTTATCCGGATGGATTGGATACGATGGTGGGTCGCGAATACGACAATGGCGTGGTCCCCAGTATGGGGCAGAAGCAGCGCCTTTGCCTTGCACGTCACCTGTATTCCAATGCGGACATTATGATTTTCGACGAGCCGACCGCCTGGATGGATGCCGTTTCCCGGGCCGCATTTCTGGAGCATCTTCAGGAACTCAGCGCAAATCGCGTGGTGATTTTCATCTCCCACATCCAGTGATGGATTTATCCTCTTTTTTTATTAAATTTGAAGGTTAATCAGACAATTACTGAAGTATGGGTTCTTTTATCGTCGAAGGAGGACATAAACTCAGCGGCAGCATCAAGGCCCGGGGCGCGAAGAATGAAGCCCTGCAGGTTATCAGTGCGGTGCTGCTGACACCGGAGGAGGTGACGATAGGCAATGTCCCCGAGATACTTGACGTCAGAAATCTCATAGCGATGCTTGAGGGTATGGGTGTCAAGGTAAAACGTATCGCAAAGGGAGAGTACTCATTCTGCGCATCCGATGTTGACCGGGAGTATGTCAGGAGTGAGGAATTCGTGGAGAAATGTGCCGCCTTGAGGGGGTCCGTTATGGTCGTGGGACCGCTTCTGGCCCGTTTCGGGGAAGCGTATTTCCCCAAGCCGGGAGGTGATAAGATAGGCCGCCGCAGGGTTGACACCCATATTGACGGTTTCATAAAGCTTGGTGCGGCCTGTGAATATGACAGTAAGAAGCGTGCGTATCATCTGACCGTTCCTGAAAACGGAAAACTCTCCGGGTCTTATATGCTTCTCGATGAGGCGTCCGTTACCGGAACCGCCAACATTCTTATGGCGTCCACGTTGGCCGGAGGCAGAACCACAATATACAACGCGGCCTGTGAGCCGTATATCCAGCAGCTATGCCGTCTTTTGACGGCAATGGGAGCCGATATCCGTGGCATCGGATCCAATCTCCTTACCGTAAACGGGGTGGAACGTCTGCGTGGGGCATCCCACAAACTCCTGCCGGACATGATTGAGGTCGGCTCTTTCATCGGACTTGCCGCCATTACTCAGAGTGAACTTACCATAAAGGATGTTTCCTGGAGCAATCTTGGCATAATTCCCGAATGCTTCCGCCGGCTCGGCATTCATCTTGAGCAGCGCGGTGACGATATCTATGTCCCGGCGCAGGAGACATATGAGATAGAGTCCTTCATAGACGGATCCATTATGACAATTGCCGATGCTCCCTGGCCGGGTCTGACGCCGGACCTCCTGTCGGTCATGCTGGTCGTCGCCACCCAGTGCAAGGGAAGCGTACTCATACATCAGAAAATGTTCGAGAGCCGTCTGTTCTTCGTGGACAAGCTGATAGATATGGGCGCGCAGATAATTCTGTGCGACCCGCACCGTGCTGTCGTGATAGGTCACGACCACAGAATGACTCTCAAGTCAGGCAGAATGACGTCACCGGATATACGTGCAGGTATAGCTATGCTGCTTGCGGCTATGTCCGCCAATGGAATATCAGAAATTAACAATATAGAGCAGATTGACCGCGGCTATGAAGATATAGACGGCCGCCTCAATGCGCTCGGAGCAAAAATCATAAGAAAATGAACAAATTCAGAATCGGTAGCGATCTTATCGGTGAGAAGCAGATTCCCGCTGACGTGTTGTATGATGTGCAGACTTTGAGATGCCTCGAAAATTTCCCCATCAGTCATTTCCACCTCAACGAATATCCCAATTATCTCAAGGGCCTGGCAATTACCAAGATGGGCGCCGCAGAGGCCAATCATCAGCAGGGACTTATCACTGATGAAGTCTATAAGGCGATAATGCAGGCGGGCCGGGAGATCTGTGAGGGGCAGCATGCGGACGCTTTCCCCATTGACATGATTCAGGGAGGAGCGGGAACGTCAACCAATATGAACGCCAACGAGGTGATAGCAAACCGCGCCCTTCAGATTATGGGTTACGAGCTCGGGGATTTCAAGCATTGCTGGCCCAATGATGACGTCAACCGTTCCCAGTCCACAAACGATGCCTATCCCACAGCCGCGCATCTCGGACTATATTTCACTCATCTTGATTTTCTGAAACATCTGGAACTTCTTATAAAGAGTCTCCGCGCCAAGAGCGAAGAGTTCGCAGACATCCTCAAGATGGGTCGTACCCAGTT
The DNA here is from genome assembly GCA_045598165.1 of Candidatus Cryptobacteroides sp. Classification (GTDB taxonomy): domain Bacteria; phylum Bacteroidota; class Bacteroidia; order Bacteroidales; family UBA932; genus Cryptobacteroides. The sequence goes on along the minus strand of JAZLLN010000058.1, from coordinate 41,004 downwards.
GGAGGATGCCGTGCCTATGACTCTTGGACAGAGCTTCGGGGCTTTCGCGACAATTCTTGAAGAAGAGAAGAAGCATCTGGACGAAGCCGCCGCAGATTTCCTGACGGTCAATATGGGTGCGACCGCCATCGGTACCGGCATCTGTTCGGAGCCCGGCTATGCGGAGAAATGTGTAAAAGCTCTTGCTGATATCACCGGCTGGCCCATCAAGCTTGCCACAGACCTTGTGGCTGCCACTTCTGATACATCCTGCCTGGTCGGTTACAGCGCCGCTCTCAAGCGCGTGGCTGTCAAGGCATCCAAGATATCCAACGACCTCCGTCTGCTGGCTTCCGGCCCCCGTTGCGGTCTCGGTGAGATAAATCTTCCCGAGAAGCAGCCCGGCTCATCAATCATGCCCGGAAAGGTCAATCCCGTTATCCCTGAGGTAATGACACAGATTTGTTACAAAGTGATGGGCAATGATGTCTGTGTTACGATGAGCGGGGAGGCGGCTCAGATGGAGCTCAATGCAATGGAACCCGTAATGATACAATGTTGTTTCGAAAGTGCGGAACTGCTTATGAATGGCTTTGATACACTGCGACTTAACTGTATTGACGGCATCACTGCCAATGCGGATCGCTGTGCGGCCAATATCAGGAACAGTATCGGCATCGTGACTGCCCTGAATCCTGTCATCGGTTACAAGCATTCCACGAAGATAGCGAAGAAGGCGAAGGAAACGGGTCGTTCCGTGTATGACCTTATCCTTGAAGAAGGAATACTTCTGAAGGAGGAACTTGATACCATTCTCAAACCGGAGAATATGATCAAGCCTGTCAAACTGCTCTTCAAGCCTCGCAAATAATGAGAATTTCGTTGTTGCAGACAAATCCCGTATGGGGAGACCCGAAGGCGAATGTCCTGAAGGCGGAAGCGGCTGTGGAGGCCGCAGGGCCGTCAGAGCTTTATTTGTTGCCTGAAATGTGGTCCACGGGCTTTGTGATGCAGCCGGAATTATACGCGGAGGATGAACCGGGTCCGGCCCTGGAATGGATGCGCAGGACTTCATCCCGGACGGGCGCCGCAATCGCCGGAAGCGTTGCGATAAGGGTCGACGGCTCTTTCCGCAACCGCTTTTATTTTGTGAAGCCGGACGGTGGATGCGTTTTTTATGACAAGCACCATCTGTTCACATACAGCGGGGAGGACAGGCATTATGACGCCGGGGACGAAAGGGTAATCATAGAATGGAAGGGAGTACGTTTCAGATTGATAACATGCTATGATCTCAGATTCCCGGGATGGTGCCGCAACAGAGGGGAATATGATGTGCTGCTCTGCGTGGCCAGCTGGCCCGACAGACGGGCTGATGCGTGGAAACTCCTGCTCAGGGCCCGTGCGGTGGAGGACCAGTGTTACGTCGTGGGTGTGAACAGGGTCGGATCGGATCCGTCCTGCCATTATACGGGGGACAGCGCCGTCATTGATGCGTATGGTAGGACCGTTGCCGAGTGCCGCAGCGGCGAAGAGGGTTTCTGTGCGGTGGAAACGGATATGGAGAAACTTGCGGAGTTCAGGGAAAAGTTTCCTGTACTGCGCGATGCAGATAAATTTTGATTATGGACAAAAGACTGTTGCTGGGAGATGAAGCGCTTGCCTTGGGTGCAATCAATGCCGGATTATCGGGCGTCTATGCCTATCCGGGAACGCCTTCAACGGAGATTACGGAGTATATCCGGAAGGCGGCCCCTCAGATTCGGAGCCGCTGGTGTACGAATGAGAAAACGGCTATGGAAGCCGCTTTGGGAATGTCTTTCGCAGGCAAACGCTCCCTTGTGTGCATGAAGCACGTGGGTATGAACGTCTGCGCCGATGCGTTTGTCAATTCCGCCATCACGGGTGTGAACGGCGGTCTTGTGGTGTTGGCGGCTGATGATCCTTCGATGCATTCTTCCCAGAATGAACAGGATTCCCGTTTTTACGGTAAATTCGCAATGGTGCCTGTCTTCGAGCCTTCCTGTCAGCAGGAGGCCTACGATATGGTGTCGGAGGCATTTTCCTTATCGGAAAGACTGCGTGTTCCCGTGCTCTTCAGGATGGTGACACGTCTTGCCCATTCGCGCGCGGCTGTGTCTGTAGGAACGGCGTCGGCGCAGAATGAACTCTCTCCGGCTTCGGATCGGGGCTGGGTGCTGCTCCCTGCAATCGCAAGGAAGCAGTATGACGCGTTGATAGCGAAACAACCGGATATTCTCAAGTATAACGAAAGCGTTTCAGCCATAGAGAGCCAGCCCGGTGTGGCCAAGGTCAAACTGGGTGTCATTGCCTGTGGCATAGCTTACAATTATGTCAAGGAGGCCGCTGCCGAGGTTGCGATTCTCAAAGTCAACAGGTATCCTCTTCCGGAGAATGCCGTCAAATCTCTTGCCCTGCGTTGTGAGAAGATTCTTGTGGTGGAGGACGGCCAGCCGATTGTTGAGCAGGATGTCAAGGCTGTTCTTGGTGCCGGATATCCTGTCCGCGGACGGCTCAGCGGAGATCTGCCCCGCAGCGGGGAACTGACTCCGGACAGCGTGGCGGCCGCTTTGGGAAAACATCCTTCGGAAGGTTTCGGCAAATCAGAAGTTCTCGTTTCCAGGCCGCCCCAGTTATGCCCTGGATGCGGTCACCGTGACGTTTATACTGCACTTGGCAAGGTGGTTTCGGAATATCCCGGAGCAAAGGTTTTCGGAGATATCGGGTGCTATACGCTCGGAGCCCTTCCCCCGTTCAGCGCCCTTGCGAGCTGCGTGGATATGGGAGCTTCCATTACTATGGCCAAGGGTGCTGCCGATGCAGGCATTTTCCCTGCTGTCGCGGTGATTGGTGATTCCACCTTCACTCATTCCGGGATGACCGGTCTGCTGGATGCCGTCAACGACCATTCGAACATTACTGTCATCATTTCGGATAATCTCACTACGGCCATGACGGGAGGGCAGGACTCCGCGGGGACAAGCAAGTTCGAGGGGATTTGCGTCGCTCTCGGCGTTGAGCCGGAGCACGTGAGGGTTGTTGTCCCGATTCCCCAGAATATGGAGGAAATTACGAGGATTATCCGGGAAGAGATTGAATATAATGGAGTTTCTGTCATCATGCCCCGTCGTGAGTGCATGCAGACGTTGAAAAGACATCTTAAGAAATGAAAAGGGATATAATTCTTTGCGGTGTCGGAGGTCAGGGAATACTTTCCATCGCGACAGTCATCGGCCAGGCGGCAACAGTCGCCGGCCTGGAACTCAAGCAGGCCGAGGTTCACGGAATGAGCCAGCGCGGCGGTGATGTGCAGAGTAATCTCCGTCTCTCTACAGAGCCGATCTGGAGCGATCTGATTCCTCTCAGGGGCGCAGACCTGATTATTTCGATGGAGCCTATGGAAGTTCTCCGTTATCTTCCCTATCTGGCCGCGGACGGAATTGTCGTAACATCGTCAAAACCATTCCTGAACATCCCGAATTATCCGTCGGAAGCCTCCGTTCAGGCCGAATTGGCGAAATTGCCGCATCTTGTCCAGCTTGACATAGAGGAACGGGCCCGTGAACTGGGGAATCCCAGGGGGGCGAACATGGTCCTGCTTGGAGCTGCGGCTCCGTATCTCGGTATCCTGACTCCCGGCCAGTTGCGCGATGCCGTCAAGGTCGTGTTCGCCGGCAAGGGATATGATGTGGTGGAAGCAAATCTGAGGTGCCTATGATCTGGAATGAAGTGAAGGAGTGCATGCCCCGCGAGGAGATGCGGGAACTGCAGGGACGCCGTCTGCACAAGGTGGTGGAATATGTTTACCATCACACCCCTTTCTATAGGCGGAAGCTGCAGGAGATGGATATCACGCCTGATGATATCAGGACTGTGGATGACATTGTAAAGCTGCCGTTCACCACCAAACAGGATCTTCGGGACAATTATCCTTTCGGACTGCAGGCGGCCCCTCAATCCGAGATAATAAGAATCCACGCTTCTTCCGGCACTACCGGCAACCCCACGATTGTAGGTTATACACGCAAGGATATAGGTGTCTGGAGCGAGTGTATGGCCCGATGTCTTACTTCCTACGGCGTAGGCAGAGGGGACATATTCAGTGTCGCATACGGATATGGTCTGTTCACGGGAGGACTTGGAGTCCATTATGGTGTCGAGACTCTGGGAGCTTCAGTACTCCCTGCTTCCACCGGCAATACGGAGAAGCACGTGCATCTCCTGAAGGACCTTGGCGCGACGGGCATCGCCTGTACCCCTTCCTATGCCCTGCATCTTGCCGAGACTATGGAAAAGATGGGCATAAGCCGGGATGAAATCAAACTCCGGGTAGGAGCTTTCGGAGCAGAGCCCTGGACGGAAAATATGAGAAGGGAGATAGAGGAGCGTCTTGGAATCAAAGCCTTCAATCTCTACGGTCTCAGCGAGATAATGGGGCCTTGCGTGAGCTACGAATGTACCGCGCAGCACAACTCGCATATCAACGAGGATCATTATCTTCCGGAAATCATCGATCCGGCGACCCTGGAACCTCTTCCTTATGGGCGGCAGGGCGAACTTGTCTTCACCACTCTGACCAAGGAAGGAATGCCCCTCCTTCGCTATCGTACCAGAGATCTGACAAGTCTAGAGAACAGCCCCTGCTCCTGTGGAAGGACATCTGTCAAGATGACCAAGATAGTCGGCAGAAGTGATGACATGCTCATCATCCGTGGTATCAACGTGTTCCCGTCCCAGGTTGAGAGCGTTCTTCTCTCCATGCCCGAATGCGCGCCGAGATACCTGCTCATTGTGGACCGTCAGGGTAATCTCGATACCCTCACCGTCCAGGTGGAAGTCCGTCAGGAGTACTTTGATCAGGGATTCGATACCCTTACGCCTATCACGGAGCTGGAAAAGAAGATATCGGCCAAACTCAAGAGTGTACTCAGCATAAGCGCGAAAGTGCAGGTTAAGGCACCCAACTCTCTTGAGCGCAGCGAAGGCAAGAGCAAGTTTGTAATTGATAATCGTATAATAGAATAATTATGGATTTTTTCAATCCTGAAGAGGCGTACAGCCGCTCTGAGATCGAGGCTCTCCAGTTGGAAAGGCTCAAAGCCACTGTCCGCCACTGTATGAACTCCGGCTTCTACAAAGCCAGGTTTGACGGTATCGGTCTTCGTCCGGATGATATCAGAACTTTGGACGATCTGCAGAAGATTCCCTTCACCACAAAGCAGGACCTTCGTGACACCTACCCCTTCGGAATTGCCTCGGTGCCTCTGCGGGAGTGCACCAGACTTCATTCCTCCAGTGGTACTACAGGTAACCCCACGGTTATTCTCCACACTGGAAAGGATCTTGAGCAATGGGCCAATGCCGTGGCGCGCTGCCTGTGGATGGTCGGTTGCCGCCCCGATGACGTCTTCCAGAACACTTCCGGCTACGGAATGTTCACGGGGGGACTCGGCTTCCAGTATGGAGCTGAAAGACTCGGGATGCTGACAGTCCCCGCAGCCGCCGGCAATACGCTCAGACAACTCAAATTCTTCAAGGATTTCCGCACTACCGTTGTTCATGCCATACCCTCTTACGCGGCACGTCTCTATGAGGTGATGTGCGAGCAGGGAATCGACCCCCGCCGGGATCTTGCGCTCAGGACTCTTGTCATCGGCGCCGAACCTCATTCCGAGGACACCCGGAAGCGCATTGAGGAAATGCTCGGTGTGAAGGCGTACAATTCGTTCGGAATGTCGGAAATGTGCGGTCCCGGCGTGGCTTTCGAGTGCAGGGAGCAGAATGGCCTGCATATATGGGAGGATTACTATATCGTTGAAATCGTGGATCCTCAGACTTTGGAACCCGTGCCTGACGGAGAGGTTGGAGAACTCGTTCTTACAACCATCAACCGTGAGGCTATGCCGCTGCTCCGTTACAGGACGCGTGACCTTACGCGCATCCTTCCCGGAGAGTGTGCCTGCGGACGCCATCACAAGCGTCTCGACAGAATGAAGGGACGTTCGGACGATATGATTATCCTCAAGGGTGTCAATATCTTCCCCATTCAGATAGAGCAGGTTCTCATGCAGTTCCAGGAACTGGCCACTGACTATCTCATAACCCTTCAGACATTGGATGACAATGACGGGATGACGGTTGAGGTGGAGCTTTCCGAAAGGTTCTTCAATGACGATTATGCTGCTCTCCAGAAGCTGGAGAAGGAGATAACCAGACGTCTTCGCGATGAGATTCTCATTACTCCGAAGATCCGTCTGGTGCCGTTCGGCTCCATTCCCAAGGCGGAGGGTAAAGCTGTAAGGGTAAAGGATTTACGTAAACAATTCTAAGGGATATGACAATACATCAACTTTCTGTTTTTATTGAGAACAAGTCGGGAACTCTGGTTAAGGTCCTGAAGTTGTTGAAGGAGGAGGGCATTCAGCTTATTGCCTCTACAATTGCCGACACTGCTGAATATGGCATCTGTCGTATAATCTGCAGCCAGCCTTCCAAGGCTTTTGAAGTGCTGAAAGCAGCCGGTATTGCGGTCACTCTTACCGAGGTGTTCGCCGTAGAACTTGACGACGAGCCTGGACGAGCCGCCGATGCCATCGAGATTTTTGCCAACGAGGGTATCAGTATTGCGTATCTGTATTCATTCCTTCTGGGAGGGAAAGGCGTGCTGATATTCCGTACCGACAATGCCGAGAAAGCTCGTGAAGTTATTCTTTCCAAAGGACTTGCGGTTGTCCCTGAAAAGGATCTGTCCAAGTTGGTATGAACTTTTTCGTGAAGATTGTCCGGAGGGTGACAGGATTTCTCTACTTCACGGCGCTTCTCCTCAGTTGCCGTGAGTTCCCGGAGACGTCCGATACCGTCGAGGTGAACGGGCAGCGTATTTTCTATGTGGTACGCGGTCCGCAGTGTGGCAAACCGGTAATACTTGTTCACGGTAACGGAGGCTCGCACAAGAGTATGAAGACCCAGGCTTTGCAATTGGCCAAAGCCGGATACAGGGTTTACAGTCCGGATTCGCGGGGACAGGGAGCCAATGCTCCACTGGACGAATATCATTATGCCGATATGGCTGAAGACCTTTACCGGTTCATCAAGACCCTCAATTTGGGAAAACCTGCCGTTTACGGATGGAGCGACGGTGGAATCAATGCTCTTATGTTGGAAATGGCCCATCCCGGAACCTGCAGTCTGATGGCCGTCAGCGGGGCCAATCTTTATCCTGACTGCGGCCCCGGTTTCGAGGAATTCAAGGCTTGGATTCTGAAAGAAGGCACGCCGATCGCAATGATGATGCTGACAGAGCCGCAGATTGATCCTGCAGACCTCTCGGCTGTGAAGTGTCCTGTGCTTGTGACTGCCGGAAGGGATGACTTGATTTCCGTTGAGCACACGCAGTTGATAGCGGATTCCCTGCCTGATTCCGAACTCGTGATTTTTGAAGGGGAGAATCACGGCAGTTATATCAAGAAGAGTCCGGAAATGGGACGCAGGCTGTTGGAATTCTTTGATAAAAACGGTTATTAATTCAGTGAATATGAAAATAAGAGTGGCAATAGTGGGATATGGAAATATCGGGAAGTATGCCCTTCAGGCATTGGAGGCGGCCTCCGATATGGAATGTGTGGGGGTTGTGCGCAGCAGTGCGGACCGTTGTACCCCCGAATATCTCAAAAGTACCCCGGAGTTGAGCGGGTACAAAGTGGTCACCGACATAGCCGGACTCGGTCAGGTGGACGTGGCAATACTTTCAACTCCGTCACGCAGCGTCGGGGAAAATGCAAGGAAATATCTGATGATGGGTATCAATACCGTTGACAGCTTCGATATCCACAGCGATATCTGCAGCCTTCGTCACGAGTTGAATCCAATCGCCTGTAAGGGTGCGGCGGTAAGCATTGTCTCTGCCGGATGGGACCCGGGTACGGATTCCATTGTCCGTGCCCTTATGGAGGGGATGACTCCTTCCGGTACAACATACACCAATTTCGGCCCCGGACGCTCCATGGGACATTCGGTTGCGGCCGCTTCCAAATCCGGTGTCGCCAGGGCGTTGAGTATGACAATACCTGTCGGTAACGGAGTCCACCGCCGCGAGGTGTTCGTGGAACTTGAGGCTGGCGCCGATTTCGGTGCCGTAGAGAAGGCCATAAAGGAAGACCCGTATTTCATCAACGATGAAACTGTCGTGAGGCAGGTGGAGAGCGTGGCCGCCATAGATACTCATATGCACGGAGTAAAGCTGGAACGTGGGGGCGTGTCGGGCATTACTGAGGGGCAGCGCCTGGAATTCAATATGAGGATCAACAATCCGGCTCTTACCGGACAGGTGCTCGTAATGGCCGCCAGGGCCACCATGAGGCAGAGCCCCGGATGTTATACGATGATTGAGGTCCCTGTGGTTGATTTCCTGGCGGGCAATCGTGAGGAGAACATTAAAAAACTTGTGTAATGAAAATAATAATCAGCGGATACGGCAGGATGGGCCATATGGTGGAGAATGCCCTGATTGCCCGCGGGCACGAACTGGTGGCGGCCAGTGAGGACATTGCATCTGTGGATCCGGCCGTGGCGAAGGATTGCGTGTGTATTGATTTTACTAAACCGGATGCCTTCAGGGCTAATTATCGCTTCATCGCGGAGAATTTCAAGGCGGCGGTTATCGGTACGACGGGCTGGGACGATATTCTCGGGGAAGTGACAGCTTCTTTTTATGCGGCGGGGAAACCTATGATATATTCCTCCAATTTCAGTATCGGAGTAAATGCCGTGTTCGCCGCATTGGAAAAGGTTGGGACAATACTTAAAGGCCATGGTTATGTCCCTCATATCGAGGAAACCCACCATGTTCATAAGAAAGACGCGCCCAGCGGTACTGCAAAGACCATGGCTTCGATTGTCGGTGACAGCCTTGGCATCAAGCCTGACATTACGTCTCTCCGGATAGGTGAAGTCCCCGGCACCCATGTCGTAAAATTCAAGTCCGGAGTTGACAAGATTAAGATTTCACACGAGGCGTTTTCCCGTGAGGGTTTCGCGGAGGGAGCGGTTGTAGCTGCGGAAATGACAGAGGGCCTGAAGGGCGTACATTCGTTCAAAGAACTGATCATTAAATAATTATGTTGAAACTTAAGGGCTGCGGAACTGCACTTGTAACCCCGTTCCGCAACGGGGAGGTTGATTATGAAGCCTATGCCGCGCTGGTTGACCGTCAGGTCTCCTCAGGTGTTGATTTCCTTGTGGCTCTTGCCACGACTTCCGAAACCCCCACGCTCAGTACGGAGGAGAAGATAAAACTTCTGCAGATTACGAATGCCCGTTCAGGAGCTTGTCCTGTTGTGGTGGGGTGCGGGTCCAACTCCGTGCCGGGCACCCTAGCCAATATGGCCCTGTTGGAGCCGTATGGGGTTGATGCCTGGCTTGTTGTCGTTCCTTTTTACAACAAACCCACCCAGGAGGGAATGTATCAGTATTTCAAGGCGGTGGCCGGCTCAACGGAGAAGCCCGTCGTGCTCTATAATGTTCCCGGAAGGACAGGCGTCAATATGAGCGCCGCCACTTGCCTTCGGCTGGCCTCGGATGTTCCCAATATAGTTGCGGTCAAAGAAGCCTGCGGCAGGATAGAACAAGTCAAGGACATTCTTGCCGGCGCTCCGGAGGGATTTTCCGTATTGAGCGGAGATGATGATATGACTTTGGAGATGATGAAATACGGTGCCCAGGGAGTTATCTCCGTGGCATCCAACCTTGTCCCCGAGAAACTGTCCGTAATGTGCTCCAAGGCACTGAAAGCGGCTTTCAAGGCAGATTATGACGTGGATTGGATAGGTGCTGCAGATATCAATGACAGCCTTAAATCCCTATTCAAGGCCTGTTTTGTCGAGAGCAATCCGATTCCTGTCAAATCCGGGCTCAACATTCTCGGCCTGTGCTCAAAAGAAATGCGCCTGCCCTTGACGGAGGCTTCAGCTTCCACCGAGTCACTGATGTCGGATATCCTCAGGCGTTCAGGATGTCATTGATTATGCCGGAGGCGGCGAATTTCGCTCCCTCTCCTGAGCCCTTGAGCACAAGTGGGGAAGAGAAAAGGTCGCTCTTGATGGAGATGACGTTTTCCGTACCGCTGATCCAGTAGAAGGGACTGTCCATTCCGACCAATTGCATCCTGATGGTGGCTTTGAATCCAAGGGGCGCAGACGCGTCCTTGACGACGGAAGCCACGAATCTTTGTCTTTGCCCCAATTCGTCAAGCTCTTTTTCGCGGGCGATGAATTCAGGCTCATCTTCTTCGAGCCTGCTGTAGAACTCATCGAGGGTACAGTCGAAAAATTCCTTGCCGAGCATGGGGATGATTCTTACATCCGAACTTTCGAGGGGAATGCCCGCCTCACGGGCCAGAATCAGAATTTTCCTGAGCGCATCCTGTCCGCCAAGGTCCATTCTCGGATCCTTTTCCGTGAGCCCGCTGTCCTGGGCTTTTTTCAGCAACGTGGCGAAACTTGCAGTGTTGGCTCCGTCGTATCCGGTAATGATATTGTTCATTGTGCAGGAGATGACGGCCTCGATTGATTGGAGGGATTCTGCGTTTACGGTGCCGCTCGAGAATGACTCCAGTACAGGAATAGCCGCTCCGACTGTCGTGTCATAACGGAAACTTGCGCCGTTGCTCAAAGCTTCGGATTTCAGTGCCGCATATTTTGCGTAAGGAACAGCCAGCGCCCTTCTGTTCGAGGAGACTACGCTGATGCCGTTGCGGAAAAATGCCGTGTAGGATTCTTGCAGGGTTTCGCTGTTGGAACAGTCAACGAAGATGGATCCGCGGGAGGCATTTTCAAGAATCGCATCAGTGAATCCGACGTTTTTTTCGTCAGCTCCGGATCTCAGGCGGGCCTCGACCTCATCCGGTTCTATGCCTTCGCGGTCTATGACATATCCTTTGCTGTTCGCAATGCCCGCTATGCGGATTTCCTTCCCTGTCTTTTCCGCAATATTGGATGAATTGTCCCTGATCATCCTGACAAGAGCCTTGCCTACGGCGCCGTAACCGGCCACGTAGATGTCCAGGACAGAGGTTTTTTTCTGTTCGAAGAAATCCTTGTGTATCGCTTTCAGAGCCTCTCTTTCCTGAGCGGAATCAACTGTAATGGAAACATTGCCGTCTTCGATGGCGGAGGCGATGACGCGAACCCCTGCCTTTTTGAGGATGGACAAGGTCCGTTCGAGTGCCGCCTCTGCATCCGGATTGCCCTCCCCGACTATGTGCAGTGTGGATTTCCCGTTGCTGCCGCAACTTGCAACCCCTTTCCATACCGGTACTTCGGAAGCGCATTTGTCGCTGATGACCGTCCCCGGATTGGACGGGTCAAAGGTGTTCCTGATATTGATGGCGATGCCTGCTTCCATAGCGGGTGTGATGGTGGGGGGATAGAGCACCTTCGCTCCGTATCTCGCCAGATCGAGGGCCGCTTTGTAAGAAATGTTGGAGATTGTCCGTGCGGCCGGAACGTCTTTGGGATTGGTTGTCATAATTCCCGGAACATCCGTCCATATTTCCAGATCCGAGGCTTTGCTGCCGGCCGCCAGAATCGCGGCGCTGTAATCGGAGCCTCCGCGTCCAAGTGTGTTGACCAGACCCTCTTTGTCGGAGCAGATGAATCCCGGAGCCACGAAAACGTCTATTTCGGGGTGAGCGTCAACCGTAGCCATGATGTAGGGATAGGAGAGGCTTTCAATCACCTTGCATCCCTCCGCCCGAATCAGGGAGCGGGAATCTATCCACAGGGTGCGGACCCCGTCACAGGCCAGTTTCTTTGCTATGATTTTGGTGGAAAAGATCTCTCCGTAAGCTTCGATATGCAGAGTCTTCGGGGTCAGCTGAGCGAATTCCTTCCTGCATTCTGCAAGAATGTCCTCCCTTTCTTTTCCGGTAAAAAGCCTCCGGATTATATTCTCGTGACGGCCGACGAGTTCGGGAGTCACACCGGAGTTCAGCAGCGTATCCGTACACCCCTTTATGGCTGAACACACGAGAATGACTTTGTCCCGTCTGGCAACGTCGCCCACTATGTCCAGAACTTTCGATATGTTGGTGGCATCTGCGACGGAGGAACCGCCGAATTTCATTACGTGCATGCTTGTCAGAATTTTTATACTGTTCTACAAAACTACGAAAAAAAGCGTAACTTGCGGACGGAATGAGGAAATTGCTTCTTATAAGGATTGCTGCCCTGTGCTGCGGCGTTTTGCTGACGTCCTGTGCCTCCTCCCTGATCGGTTTGGGGCTGGCTTCACCCAGGACTCCGGAGAAAATCCAGAAAGAGACCGTCAGGAACCGTGACAGATGGGAGGCGTTGATGCCGGGTCTTATGCACTGGACCGATTCTCTTCGGGACAGCGGGGTAATGCGTGATACCGTTATGGAGGTGGAGGGTTGCCGTCTGCATGCGATGTACGCCCCGGCAGGGCCTTGCCGCAATGCGGAGGGGCCTGGCAATTCCACAGCGATACAGCCAAGGCATACGGCCATCGTGGTGCATGGGTACAATGCCGGACCGTACAACGTGATGATGCTGGCCCGGATGTACCGCGATTCCCTTGGTTTCAACGTGCTGATGCCTTCCCTCAGGCATCATTACCGCAGCGAAGGGGAATACACTCAGATGGGATGGAAAGACAGGCTGGATCTGCTGAAATGGTCCGAGTTCGCCCATGGCGTCTTTAACGATACGCTCCAAGTGTTTCACGGGGAGTCTATGGGCGCTGCGGCGGTGATGATGGCCAGCGGTGAGGAGACTCAGGATTATGTCAGGGGTTTTATCGAGGATTGTGGATATACCAGTGCGTGGGAGGAGATTGTTTTTGCTGCGGGGAAATATCTGCACAGGGATTCGCTTTTTGTCCGGAGAGCCGCGGAACTGAGCGACAGGAGATATGGTGTAAATCTTCATGAGGCATCCAGCGTCGCGCAACTGGCCAAATGCGCAAAACCGATGATGTTCATCCACGGCGGTGCGGACCAGCTTGTTCCGGTAAGGATGGCCTGGGAGAATTACAATGCAAAGGTCATCGGTTACAGGGAAATCTGGATTGCTCCCGGCTCGGCACATTCCCGCTCTTTCCCCGATTATCCTGGAGAATACACCGCCCGTGTCCGGGCGTTCCTTATGAACCACGTCCTGAACGGAGATTCTTTGTAGTTGTCTTATCTTGTGGCAGAAGGAATGAGGAGAGAAAAAAAGGATCGTATCGCTTCCCGGTCAGAAACGGGAAGAAGGGGGGAGGATGAAGCCTGCATTTACCTGGAGAACCTGGGACATTCAATCATTGCCAGGAACTGGAGGGGAGGCAGGGTGGAATTGGACATAATAAGCCTTGGCCCTGACGGCTTGCATTTTGTTGAAGTAAAATCGCGCACGGCCCCCTGTCAGGCACCTCCGGAAGTGAACGTCAATTATGCCAAACGAAGGAATATCGTATCTGCGGCCGGCCGTTTCCTTGCTACTGCGGGGAGAGGCAAATTCGGGAACGTTGAAATATTCTTTGATGTAATCACGGTAGTTTTTGACGGTCCGTCCGCAAATGTGGAATATTTCCCCGCCGCATTCATCCCGATGTATTACTGAATCATTCGAATTCCACAATCGTCACCCCCGTACCTCCCTGGCGTATGTCTTCATCCTTGACGGATTTGATGCCGGGAATGGAGCGGAGATATTTCTGAACCTCTTCATGCAGGACGCCGGTGCCTTTACCGTGGATGATGCGGATGCTGCCCATGCTCAGCATAATAGCATCGTCAACGAAATGGGTTACGATGTCGAGAGCATCGGACAACCTTTCACCACGTATGTCGATCTCGGGCTTGAAATTCATCCTGCGATCGATGACAGCCGCATCACGATGTTCATATGCAGGTTTGAAATCCTTGCGGACGGCCTCCCGGAATTCATTGGAGGAAATGCGTTCGACCCTGTCGGGAGACATTGTACTGGAGACGCTTCCAATAATGAGAGTGACGGATTTGCTGGAAATCTTGGATACTTCTCCAACAACCCCGTTTTCTATGACGCGGACTTTTTCTCCGACCTTGAGAGGCTCGGATTTACGTATCCCGGGTTCGTCATTCGGACTCTGTTTGCCCTTTCTCTTTTCAAGTTTCTCAAGTTTGCGCTCAATGTAGGCGTCCCGTGTCTTTTTCTGGGCGATGGCATCCATGAACCCCTGAAGCTCCATTCTCGCGGCTTTGGTCTTCTCCTTGTCCGCCTTGGTCTCCTTGATGACACGGATGGTCTTTTCGACCTGTCTGCCCGCTCCCTTTACAATGTCTTCGGCTTCGCGTCTCGCGTCGTTGAGAATCTTCTCCTTCTGCTCTTTTATGTCTTCAAGTTCTTTCTGATATTTTTCAGTAAGACCTTCCAGAGTTTTGTCCGTATGCTTTATTTTCTGGAGTTTTTCGTCCAGCGCTTTTCTGTTCCGGGCGATTTTCCTGAGATTTCTTTCGATGCCGACGAACTCTTCCCCCGCACGGTTCTCCGCGTCCTTGACGATGGGTTCGGGCAAACCCATCTTTCTGGCCAGATCGAAAGCGAAAGAGTTGCCGGGCAGTCCGATTTCCAATTGGAACAGCGGCGCAATCTTCGCTGAATCAAACAGCATGGCTCCGTTTGTCACCCCCGTGCCCGCGGCGGTGGCGAACAGCTTGAGATTGGTGTAATGGGTCGTGATAACGCCATAGACACCTCTCTTGTCCAGTTCGTTAAGGATGGCTTCTGCGATGGCTCCTCCCGCCGCCGGTTCTGTCCCGGAGCCGAACTCGTCTATCAGAACAAGCGTCCTGTTGTCCGACAGCGTCAGCATTGTCTTCATGTCGGAAAGGAAGGAACTGTACGTGGACAAATCGTTTTCAAGAGACTGGTCATCTCCTATGCTGACCAGGATTCTGTCAAAAACGGGGAACTCCGATGTTTCTGACGTGGGGATGAGCATTCCCCACTGGAACATATACTGGAGAAGTCCGACAGTCTTGAGACAAACCGACTTGCCCCCGGCGTTGGGCCCGGAAATAAGGAGAATGTGCTTTTCGGGGCTCAGGTTTGCGCTCAGGGGTACAATGTCCCTGCCCTCTTTGCGCAGTGCCTTTTCGAGAAGCGGGTGCCTGGCTTTGCGGAGCCTCAGGCATCCGTCATTGGCAATCACGGGCATTCCCGCAATAAAGTCAAGCGCTGTCTGCGCCTTGGCCATAAGGAAATCTATTTCGCCCAGGAAAACGGCGCTTTCCATTATTTCGGGGATATACGGCCTTACAAAATCCGTGAATGAATGCAGGATTCTTTCTATCTCCCTCACCTCGGCGAAACGGAGTTCCTGGATGTCATTGTCAAGGTTTACAATTTCTGCCGGTTCGATGAATGAAGTCTTTCCCGTGGATGATTCATCCAGCACGAAGCCCGAAAGACGCCGTTTGCTGGCCGTATTGACGGGAATGAGGAATTTGCCGTCACGGATTGTCACGGAGGCGCCCTCGTCGGCTATTCCGTCTGCCTGCGCCTGCCTGAGGATGGCGGCGGCACGCTTGGAGATGGACGCTTCCTTGTCCCGAAGCTCCCTTCGTATGGAGTAAAGCTCATCGGATGCGGAGTCCTTGATGTCGCCGAACTTGTCGAGTATGGTTTCGATTCTTCTGTTGACCTCACGGAAATAGTCGATGGAAACGGCCATGGATTTCAGGTTGGGATAAATCCCGTCCTTGACGCTTCTGAGGAAATTCGTGACTTTGCGGGTGGTGTCGAGAAGGGTTTTCATTTTTCCGAGCGACAGCACATCCATATAGGTGCCGTCCTTCAGAAGCGGTTCAAGAAATCCCAGCGCATCAATGTAACCGGTGGTGGGGAAGGTGTCTTCGAACATCAGGATGAGCCTCATCTCATCGGTCAGCAGCAGTCTCTGCCGGATTACGGCCTCATCGGTCGAAAATTCCTCTTTCTCTACTCTGGAAACGGCGTATTCGGTATTGCAGCGCCCCGCAATCAGGGTGCGTATCCTGTTGAATCCCAATTTCTCTTCTAACCTCGAATCCGTCATATCCTATTGTTTTGCCTCACCGTCCTCCTCCTTGAGGAAAAGTTTAAGGTCATTCCTTCCCACCGTCTGGATTGTGCCGTCTTTGACAACGGAGATCCGCCCTGTCTGTTCGGATACCACAATCACTTTGGCATCGCACCTCTCGGAAATCCCCACGGCCGCCTTGTGCCTCATGCCGTAATTTGCGGGAATGTCGGCCCGTGACGTGATGGGGAGAGTGCATCTTGCGGCCACAATTCTCCCTCCACCGATGACCATGGCCCCGTCATGAAGGGGGGAGTTCTTGAAGAAAATGTTTTCTATCAAGCGTTTGCGTATATCGGCATCTATCCTGTCTCCCGTATCCACTATGTCGCGCAACGGATCTTTCTGAAGCACCACAATGAGAGCGCCGCACTTTTCTTCCGACATTTCGGCGCAGGCGTTTGCTATTTCATTGATGGCTACATCCTGGAGGCTTTCCGCATTCCTGCCGAGAATCCTGTTCAGTATCCCGTTCCGCAATCCCGTTCTCCTTCCCACCCCGATGAGGAATTGCCTGATTTCAGGCTGGAAAATGACCACAAGGGCGACCGCTCCCACGTCAATGACGGTGCCCATAAGCGCGGACAGCATCTTCATGTTGAGCGCTACGGCCACCACGCGCACGACAAGGAGAAGGATGATTGCTATAAAGATATTGACCGCGGAGGATCCGCGGAGCCATTTGAAGATAAGGTATATTATGAGGGCAACTACAAAGATGTCCAGAATATCCACGAAGCCGAGCCTCAGAAAGCCCATGAATTCAAGTATCATATTGCAAAATTATGCAAAAGAAGGCAATTCTTCAAAAAGTTTTGGATTGTAAGAAAAATGTTGTAATTTTGCACCCCCTTAAAAAGGGATACAACAACATTATCAAACAATTAATTAACAAACCAATGCCTGGATTAATTGGAAAGAAAATCGGAATGACTTCCGTTTTCGGTGCCGACGGCAAGAACATACCGTGCACCGTTATCGAGGCTGGTCCGTGCGTTGTTACGCAGCTCCGTACAGTTGAAAAAGATGGTTATGCCGCTGTACAGCTTGCCTATGACGAAACTACAGAAAAGCACGCCAGCAAGGCCCTTCAGGGTCATTTCAAAAAGGCAGGAACCACTCCCAAGAAGAAGCTCGCAGAGTTCGAGAACGATTTCGTGGGAGAACTCAAACTCGGCGATGTGATCACCGTTGAGAACATCCTCAAGGAGGAAGTTCCTTTCGTTGACATCATCGGTACCTCCAAGGGTAAGGGATTCCAGGGTGTTGTCCACCGTTACGGATTCGCCGGTGTCGGCGGAAAGACCCACGGCCAGCACAACCGTCTCCGTCACCCCGGTTCAATGGGCGCATCCTCCTGGCCTTCACGCGTATTCCCCGGAATGCGTATGGCGGGACATATGGGAAATGCCCGTGTCAAAGTCTTCAACCTCAAGGTTGTCAAGGTTATTCCCGAGAATAACATTCTCGTTGTGAAAGGTTCCGTTCCCGGAGCCAAAGGTTCTTATGTTTTAGTGGAGGCTTAATTATGAAACTACCTGTTTACAAAATCGACGGAACCGTTTCCGGAAAGGAAGTTGTTCTTGAGGACGCAATCTTTGCAATTGAGCCCAACGATCATGCCATCTGGCTTGATGTAGTGCAGTATCTTGCAAATCAGCGCCACGGCAATGCCAAGACAAAGGACCGCAGTGAGATCGCTCACAGTACCAAGAAGCAGGGACGCCAGAAGGGCGGCGGCGGAGCACGCCACGGCTCTCTCAAGTCCAATATTTACGTAGGCGGTGGCCGTGTTTTCGGACCCGAACCCCGTTTCTATCACACAAAGCTGAATAAGAAGGTCAAGGCTCTCGCCCGTTATTCCGCCCTTTCATACAAGGCACAAGAAGAGAACATCATCATGCTTGAGCCCTTCGTCATGGAAGCTCCCAAAACAAAGGAACTCCTCGGCATCACCGCAGCCATCAAGGCCGGAAGCCGCAAGGTCCTCTATGTGCTTCCTCAGAATTCAGACAACATTTTCCTTTCATCCCGCAATCTCCCCGAGGTTAAGGTTATTACAGTTGACGAGATCAACACTTACGCCATCATGAACGCCAACAAGCTCGTTCTCATCGACGGTGTACAGGATATCCTTGCTGCAAGAATGCGCTAAAAAGATACTGAGATGAGCATTTTAATTAAGCCAATCGTTACAGAGAAGTTGACGGCTCAGGGCGAAAAGTTGAACCGTTATGGCTTTATCGTAGATGTCAAAGCCAACAAGCTTCAGATCAAGAAAGCAGTCGAAGAGATGTACAACGTCTCTGTCGCTGATGTCAACACAGTCAATTATCACGGAAAGAGGAAATCACGCTATACAAAGGCTGGTCTTCTCCGTGGCCGCGCCAATCATTTCAAGAAGGCTTACATCACCCTTGCAGGCGAGGATAAGATTGACTTCTATGCAAGCATTTAATTAGGAGGGAAAGACAATGGCAGTTAAGAAATTCAAACCGGTAACCCCGGGTCAGAGGAACAAGGTCATCAGCGCTTTCGCTGAGATTACAACAAGAAAACCTCAGAAATCATTGTTGGAGCCCCTCAAGAGAACAGGCGGTCGCAACAACACCGGTCAGATGACCATGCGTTACATCGGTGGCGGTCACAAGAAAATGTACCGTGTCATCGACTTCCTGCGTGATAAGGACGAGTGCACTGCAACAGTTATGACCATCGAGTATGATCCTAACCGCAGCGCCCGTATCGCTCTTGTTCAGTACGAAGACGGAGAGAAGAGATACATCATCGCTCCGGACGGCATCAAGGTAGGTCAGGTGATCGCTTCAGGCAGCGGTGTCGCTCCCGAAGTCGGCAATTGCCTCCCTCTGAGTGAAATTCCCGTTGGTACGCTTGTACACAATATCGAACTTCGTCCCGGTCAGGGTGCCGCAATGGCACGTTCAGCCGGTACGTCAGCGCAACTTGCCGCCCGCGAAGGCAACCACGCTGTTCTCCGCCTGCCTTCAGGCGAGACACGTATGGTTCTCGTGAGCTGCCGCGCTACAGTCGGTACAGTATCCAATCCGGATCACAACCTCGAGTCCTACGGTAAGGCAGGTCGCAGCCGCTGGCTGGGCCGTCGCCCTCACAACCGTGGTGTTGTTATGAACCCTGTTGATCACCCTATGGGTGGTGGTGAAGGCCGTGCATCCGGTGGACACCCTCGTTCTCGCAAGGGTCTGCCTGCAAAGGGATACAAGACACGTAATCCTAAGGCTTCTTCCAACAAGTTCATCATCGAGAGAAGAAAGAAATAACAGGAATTAAACTTTAGAGATTATGAGTCGTTCATTAAGAAAAGGTCCATATATCCAGGAAGCCCTGGAGAAGAAGGTTCTTGCTATGAATGAAGGTAGCAAGAAGAAAGAGGTGGTCAAGACCTGGTCTCGCGCCAGTATGATCTCCCCTGACTTTATCGGCCACACAATCGCTGTTCACAACGGAAACAAGTTTATCCCTGTTTACGTAACTGAGCAGATGGTTGGCCACAAACTCGGTGAATTCGCGCCGACACGTACATTCAAAGGCCACTCTGGCAACAACAAGTAATGCATAAGGAGATTTAACAATGGGAGTTCGTAAAAAACAAATGGCCGAAAAGCTCAAAGAGCAGAAGAAGGTCACAGCTATTGCAAAGCTCAATGATGTTCCGACATCTCCTCGCAAGATGCGTCTTGTCGCTGACACAGTCAGAGGTGTTGAGGTAAACCATGCACTTGATCTGCTTCACTTCTCAAAGAGAGAGGCCAGCATCCGTCTCGAGAAACTTCTCCGCAGCGCTGTCGCCAACTGGGAAGCCAAGAATCAGGACAAAGTTAAAGAACTGGAGAACGGTAATGTCATCGTCAAGACCATTATGGTCGGCGAAGGCCGCACACTGAAGCGTATCCGTCCGTGCCCTCAGGGCCGTGCCGGTCGCATCCGCAAGCGTTCCAATCACGTTACTGTCATCCTTGATGTAAAACAACCAGTGGAGAATAAGTAATATGGGACAGAAAACTAATCCTATCAGCAATCGTATCGGTATCACCCGTGGTTGGGACTCTAACTGGTGTGGTGGTAATTACGCAGAAAAGATCGCGGAAGACTTCGAGATCCGCAAGTATCTCGGTGGCCGTCTCGCAAAGGCCGGTCTCAGCCGTATCGTGATCGAGAGAACCCTCAAGCTCATCACAGTCACAATCTATGCGGCCCGTCCCGGTTTCATTATCGGCAAGGGTGGCGCAGAGGTCGACAAGCTTAAGGAGGAACTCAAGAAGGTTACCGGCAAGGACGTTCAGATCAACATCTATGAGGTCAAGCGCCCCGAGGTTGATGCTCACATCGTATCGGACAGCATTGCCCGTCAGATTGAGAACCGTGTTTCCTATCGTCGTGCTATCAAGATGGCAGTTGCCAATACTATGAGAGCCGGTGCAGAAGGTATCAAGGTGCTTATCGCAGGTCGTGTAGGCGGCGCTGAGATGGCACGTAACGAAATGTTCAAGGAAGGGCGTACACCTCTTCATACATTCCGTGCCGATATCGACTACGCTCTCGCAGTGGCAAACACCAAGGTAGGTGCCCTCGGAATCAAGGTCTGGATTTGCAACGGTGAGAAATACGGCAAGCAGGATCTTACCCCTGCAGCCCTCGCTGCGGCAAATGCTCAGGCGGCAGGCCAGAATCGTGGTGGTGACCGTGGCGGACGCCGTGGTGACCGTCGTGGAGACCGTCGCGGTCCCCGCAGAGACAACAACGCGAAGTAAGTCTTAGCTTATATCACTCATAAAGATGGCTGGGAGTTTTACTCTCAGCCATCTTTTTGTTATTTTTGTTCCGGAATAGAAGGCAGAACTTGGATATCAGAGAAAAAATAGGGTTCCTTCCACATTCTCCCGGAGTTTACAGATATTACGATTCTGCCGGAGAGATTATCTATGTGGGCAAGGCCAAGGACCTGTTCAAGCGGGTCCACCAGTATTTTGTCCCTGCCGAAAGGCTGAATACCAAGACAAGGCTGCTGGTGTCACGAATCGCCGATGTACAATATTCGGTCGTTGATTCCGAAGCGGATGCCCTCCTGCTTGAGAATAACCTTATCAAGCAGTATAAACCAAGGTACAATATCCTTCTCAAGGATTCAAAGACTTATCCGTGGATATGTGTGACGGCGGATGATTTCCCGAAGGTGTTTCTGACCAGGCGTGTCGTCAGGAACGGGTCCCGCTATTTCGGTCCGTACAGTTCCGTCATTCACGCCCGTTATCTGCTGGATTTCTTTGACAGGACATACAAGTTGCGTTCCTGCAACCTTAAGATTACTTCTGATGCAATTCTCCGGGGGAAATTCCGACCCTGTCTGGATTTTCATATAGGAAAATGCCGCGGATGCTGTGTGGGGACGATATCAAAAGAAGAGTACAACGGTCAGATAGAAGAAATCGTGCGTTTGCTCAAGGGTGGCGTGAACGAAATTGTCAGAGAATACAAGTCACGCATGCAGGAGGCATCCGATGCGCTTGATTTCGAGACGGCGCAGTCGTACAAAGACAGGATAGACGCATTGCAGCAGCATTATTCCAAGTCTGTGATTACGGCCGCCGGGGACAGGAACGTTGACGTGTTCTCTCTGGTTTTTGACGGATTCGAGGCCTTCGGCAATTTCCTGAGGATACGTGGCGGCGCAATAATACAGTCTCTCAATCTTGGATTCAAATCCCAGATAGAGGAGCCTCAGGAGTCGGTTCTGAGTTCTTTCATCGCCGAGATTGAGACAAAGTTCGGTGAACTGTCAAAAGATATATTGGTGCCGTTCCTTCCGGATGTTTCAATGCCTGGTATAGAGTTCAGCATCCCCGTCAGAGGCGACAGGCTGTCTTTGCTTGAGCTGAGTGCCAAGAACGCCAGGGAATATCGTTTCAATTCTCTCAAGCAGAGGGAACGCTGCAATCCCGCGGAATTCCGTCAGGGGGTTATGGAAGAACTCCGTAAAGCTTTAGGGATGAAGGACCTCCCGGTGCATATTGAGTGTTTTGACAACTCAAACATACTTGGAACCAATCCGGTCGGAGCCTGTGTGGTGTTCCGTAATGCGGAGCCTTCCAAGAAGGACTATCGTAAGTTCAAGATAAAGACTGTAGTGGGTGCTGACGACTATGCTACGATGAAGGAAGTTGTGAACCGCCGCTATAGCCGGCTGCTTCAGGAGGACCCGGACGATCTGCCTCAACTTGTAGTGATAGACGGTGGCAAGGGCCAGCTCAATTATGCATGGCAGGCGCTTTGTGAACTTGGAATCCAGGACAAACTGACGGTTGTAGGTTTGGCGGAAAGGATGGAGGAAGTCATCAGGGTGGGGGACCCCTACCCTCTCTTCATAGACAGGAATTCCCAGGCGTTGAAAGTCCTGCAGCACATAAGGGATGAGGCGCACCGTTTCGGAATAACTTTCCATCGTTCCCTCAGAAGCAAGGCTCAGCTGCAGTCCGTGCTTCGTGAGATTCCCGGTGTGGGAAGCCGGACCGAGGAGAGACTTTTGCTGCATTTCGGTTCCGTGGCACGGATAGCGGCCGCATCGGAGCAGGATATGGCAAAATTGGTCGGCCCCGTCCTGGCTGCCCGTATCAAGGAGTATCTTGTGTGAAAATTGATTATCTTTGTACCCCTGAAGCATTATGATATGTCTTTGAAATGAAGATATGAAAGAAGAAAGGTTCAATAAGATATTCAATGCGTTCATTCTGGCAGGAATGTCAGTATGCGTGGTGCTTGCGACAATCTTCAAGATGGATTCCGGTTCGGACGGGCGCATCCTCCTTCTTGTCTCCGCTGTGGGGGCCCTGGCAGGAGTGGCCAGCACCGTGCTTGCGGCCAATGGAAGTATCTGGAATTTCCTGTTCGGCCTGATAGATGTCTGTTTCTATTCGATAATCCTGTTCAAGAACGGGCAGCCTGCCCAGCTCTGCCTGCACCTCCTGTATATCCTTCCTATGGAGTTCATCGGTTTCTTCAAATGGAGAAGGGTGGGCTTGCGGGAGAATAATACCATCAAGGCCAGAAGATTGCCTGCGAAGTATTGGATAAACGTATCGATGCTTTTCCTGGTGGTGTTCCTGGCATCTTCCGGGATATCATATAATATGCTTAAATTGGCGGGAGCCGGGATCGTTCCGGTGAAAGTCCTTCTGGATGCCATCATTACAACCGGCAATATCGTGGCGTTTGTGCTTATGGCCGGCGCCTATGCCGAGCAATGGTATCTGTGGGTGGTGGTGAACATAGGTTCCATTCTTTTGTGGGGCCTCACCCCTGTTCTCTCCCCGGGGTCGGAATATGCCGTCATTCCTCTCATTAAATATATTTTCTATATGATCAACAGCGTAAACGGGATACGCATCTGGTATAAACTCAGCAAGGCGGAGTGACGTTGTCCATATTGCATATTTGAATAATTTTTCGTTACTTTGTAGGGTATTAATTGATTATTATAAACCTAAATATCAATAACTATGGAATACGAGGAAATCGTAAAGAAAGTAAAGGCGATAATTGTTGACAAGCTCGGTGTTGAGGATTCAGAAGTTACCGAGTCCGCCAATTTCACCAATGACCTTGGAGCAGATTCTCTTGATACAGTGGAGCTTCTTATGGAATTCGAAAGGGTGTTCGGTATCAAGATTCCCGACGATGAGACCAGTACGATTGCAACCGTAAAGGATGCTGTTGAGAAAGTTGCCGAGAAACTCGCAAAGAACTGATGACAATTATTCTATAGGAAAAGGGGGTGACTAAAAAGTCATCCCCTTCTTGTTTTACCCTTGTTGCTTCGCAGCCGCCCCAGGGGTATGCCGCTTGCACTGCGTTCCAGCGGGTGTCTCCGTGGCTCAATATCCATTTCGCACACTACGACACGGCGCTGATGCGCCTTATTAGCCAACCTTTTTCTTATGGTTTCGGAATTAATAATTCAATTTGCTGAAGGTGTCGTCTGGAACGGCATAGGAGAATATCAGACATGGCCTCCTGCTTTCGTCCGGATATTCGGTGCCGCACAGGAAGGCTTTATAGAACCTGTCTCTGTCAACCTCGAGGCTCACTGATGTCTGGGTGGCACTGCTGCCGGCCATCTGTGCGTACATCATATAGGAATAGTAGTTGGAATAGCTGTCATATCCGCCGTATCCCCCATAGCCTCCATAACCTCCATAACCATAGCCACCGTAACCTCCGTACATGCTGTTATAGTACTGCTGGTACGCCAGGGTGTTATAATAATCACTCATCTGGGCCGCTTCCGCATCATAGGTCGTTACAGTACGGTAGGCCATAATCATCAGCCAGATATCATAATCACCGTTCACCAGAACGGAATCTTTTTTATTGATAAGTTCCTGAAGATGATATGTGATGTCGGGAGCATACTGCTGGAGCGAGTAGTTGATATCTCCCTGATTCTCCGATTCCGAACTTGAATCACTGATGCCGTCATACAGGACTTTCTTGACGGAAACACCTGCGGTGGTGTCGACTCCGTGCAGTCTCACTGTCGGGCTGAGCATCGCCGGGAAAAGTGCCAGACCTTCATATTTTTCGTCAGGCGCATCGTAGCAGAAAATAAGTGATGCTTTTGTGATTGTGACTTTCTCAGGGTCGTGCCCGTTTTTCTTTATGAGGTCAATAACCTGATGTTTCAGCTCCTTCGCGGAGATCTGAGGTTTCAGGCCTCCCCCTCCCTCAACGCACAGTCTGGTTTTGTCTGCCTGCAGCGCAGCCGTCCTTGACTTGTCCTGCTTCGTAAGATTCAATGCATTCTGGGGCAGAGACCCCGCAACGCTATTGGCAAGAACGGAATCCAGATCAGCTATCTTATTGGTGGACAGATAGAACAGGAAGGATGTGTCTTTCTTCTCCCCGTTATATGTGGAATTGATATTCAGCACTGCGTAATTGCCGGAAATAAAGTAGTATTCCCGGTCGAACCCGAGCTGCAGCTGGAACATGTTGATTCTCCCGGACTCCCCGGAAGGATTGTCGGTGCACAGATAAAATCCCTTTATCTTCTTTTTATACAGCTTCTCATCCTTGAGGTCCTCCTGGGTGAGTGTCAGGAATTGTGCCGCATAGTCCTTGGTGAAATCGAAGGAGAGCGAGTCCTTTCCGTTGATTACAGGAGTTGTCGTTGACACCCTGCGTGTCCAGTCCACTTTGTCCGAGAGGTCTGCGTTGCAGTCGTACGTGTATTTGGGATCAATGGTTTCCTTGAGACCGTAGACGTTTATGTTCTGAAGAATATTGCGCTGCGATTCATCATTTACCGAAATGGAGTCTGTCGCCATCGAGACGTGAAGACGCTTCACTACCGGGTTTGTTCCCAAATCCATGGTGTCGCTGATGGGCATGAGGTAAACGATTGATGATCTGGACGTGATTCCCAAATCATCATCCTGCACGGAGCCTACGGTAATCCAGTTCGTGGAATAACCGGAAAGGCTGTCGATTGCTACGGATTTGACTGAAAGAGGAACTCTCTGTCCGGACACTATCTTATATTTCTGACTTTCCGGGATGAGGTTCCCACCTATCTGGTAGTTTGCCTCGATGCAGGAAATACAGCAGAGAAGTGCTGCGGCAATGGCCGGAATTCTATTCTTCATTACAAAAGCTGGTCATAAAAAGCATTGTACTCGTCAATGTAGGTTCCGTCCGCTATCGTTTTTGCCTTGTACGGCAGAACTTTAAGCCCGCGGTCCCTGCAGTAGTTCACCAGAAGCGGCGACAGCTTGTCGCTTCCAAGGATCACTCCATCGGCGAACTTCGCCGCTGTTTTGGCAAGATTTGTGCCATCAGGCGATTTGACGAGGAACTCAACGTCTTTTTCGGAGATTGCACCCGAAATGATCTTCTTCGCGAAGTCCTCGCAGAAGGATTCCTTCAGTGCGTCATCATACAGGGAAAAGACGAGTTTGCTGTTTGCGAATATGGGGTCGTCCTTGTAAACTCTTCTGAGGAAAAGCGGAACGAGCATCGAAATCCAACCCTGACAGTGGATGACATCAGGAGCCCAACGCAGTTTCTTTACGGTCTCGAGAACTCCTCTGGCGAAGAAAATGGCCCGTTCGTCATTGTCCTGATAGAAAACTCCATTTTCGTCGTTTGAGACACCCTTGCGGATGAAATAGTCATCGTTGTCAATGAAATAAACCTGCATTCTGGCTGCAGAAATGGACGCCACCTTGATGATCAGCGGTCTGTCAACGTCCGAAATGATGAGATTCATCCCGGAAAGGCGGATGACTTCATGCAGCTGGTTTTTCCTTTCATTGATGCAGCCGTAGCGTGGCATAAAGGCTCTGATTTCATGTTTCCTTTCCTGAATGCCCTGCGGGAGGTATCTCCCGATGGTCGAAATGTCCGTTTCCGGAAGATACGGACTCATCTCCGAAGATATGAACAGAATTTTTTTTGCGCTGATATCACTCATTTTAGCCTAAAATGGATTGTAACAAAGGTAAGAATTTTTTTTGAAATTTCTATTATTCACTATCTTTGAGGGATAATTCGGGCGGAATATGACCAGAGAAAACAAAAAGTTGATACGCAGAAGGCTGATAGGAGCCTATTCTTCTTCGGTAATCAGCGTAAGTCTGGTGTTGCTTCTGGTGGGTGTGGCGTCTTTCATCATTGCCAACGCCAGCAGGGTCTCCGATTTTTTCAAGGAGAATCTGCAGATGTCGGTAATCTTGAAAACGGAGGTCTCGGATTCTGAAGCGGAGACGATACTTCCATATCTGGATTCGCTGCCCTTTATCCACAGCAGGCGTTTTGTGTCGAGGGAGGAAGGCACCGCCGAATTGAAGGAGATGCTTGGGGACGATTTTTTGGACGTATTCGAATCCTCGCCGGTCCCGGTATCGGTGGAGGTGACGCTTGAAGCCGATTATGTCTCGGCGGACAGCCTCAGTATGGTCTCTTCCGCAATCATGGAATCTCCGCTTGTTGACGAGGTGGTGTGCCGTCAGTCGCTTGTTGACGCGCTGAACGCCAATCTCCAGAAGGTATCGATAGTGCTGGGCGTATTTATTCTCCTGATGCTCGTGGTATCGTTCGTGCAGATAGGGAATACCGTAAGAATCAACATCTTTGCGAAACGCTTTACGGTTCATACCATGAGGCTGGTCGGTGCGACAAGGGCCTTTATAGTCCGACCGTTTCTGGCCAGGTCCATCATTCAGGGATTGGTGTCCGCAGTCATCGCCTCAGCGATGATGGCCGGCGGCATCCTGTATGTCAGGAAGAACCTTCCCCAGTTCTCCGTACTTTTCGGCCCCCGGAAAATCTGCATGGTTGCAGGCATTATTTTTGTCTCGGCCATCGTTATATGTACAGTCAGCACCCTATTTACGGTCAACAAGCTTGTATCTATGAGTAGGGATGAGATATATTATTGATTATGAATAAGTTGTCCATTACGCCCAAGGGCCTTCGACTCTTGCTTGCAGGAGTTGTTGTCATGGTGGCGGGGTATATCCTCATGACAGGACCCGCTCCCGTGCATGAATCTTTCAATTATGCCATGTTTGACTGGAGGAGGCTCGTTGCCGCTCCGATTGTGATACTGGCCGGGATAGCTGTGATAATCGTCGCCATCATGGGGCGTAAGGGAAATCAGGAGGAATAGGTATGGAATGGTGGCAGGCACTCGTTCTGGGAATCGTGCAGGGATTGACGGAGTTCCTTCCTGTAAGCAGCAGCGGACATCTGATGCTGGTCCGGGAACTCCTCGGAGTTGACGGCGAGGGCTTCCTGGATTTTACCGTAGCCGTTCATTTCGCTACGGTGGTGAGTACCATAGTCGTTTTTTGGAATGTTATTGTTGACCTTCTGAAAGGACTGCTCAAGTTCAAATATAATGATGAAACCGACTATGTCTGCAAGATAGCTGTTTCGATGATACCCGTAGCGGTGGTCGGCGTTTTCTTCAAGGATAAGGTGGAGGCGCTTTTCGGTGACGGGGTGACCGTGGTGGGAATATGTCTTCTTGTCACGGCTTTTCTGCTTCTTCTTTCGGATTTCCTCACTTCACGTCTCCATTATGTCAACAATTACAGGAACGGCATTTCTTATTGGCAGGCATTGATTGTAGGTGCGGGACAGGCTTTCGCCGTCGCTCCCGGCCTGTCGCGGTCCGGTACTACCATTGCAACAGGTCTTGTGTGCGGAGTCAAGCGTGACCGTATGGCTCAGTTCTCTTTCCTGATGGTGCTTGTCCCCATTATTGGTGAACAGGCCCTGGACTGTCTTGATATGATTCTTTCGCCCGCGGGGGAGACGGTGACGTCCGTCGGGGCTGTTCCTCTTCTCATTGGTGCTGTCTCTGCATTCCTGAGCGGCCTTTTCGCCTGCAAGGTGATGATAGCGATGGTGAAGAAAGCAAAATTGGGCTGGTTCGCCCTGTATTGTGCTGCCGTTGGTGCCGCGATATTGATTTTCAACGCTGTCTGACGTCTTTATGGCTGAGAGGAACGGGGTATATTTTGTATCTGATGTCCATCTGGGGCTCGGGACTGCGGATCCTGCAGAACGCGAAGGAAGGTTCGTGCAGTTTCTGAAGGGGATACCGCGGGATACGACTGATTCCCTTTATCTTCTGGGTGACATCTGGGACTTCTGGTATGAGTACAGGGATGTCATTCCCAAAGAGGGGTGCCGGGTTGTCTCGGAACTCGTCCAGCTTATGGATGCCGGCGTACGGGTGTATTTCTTTGAAGGGAACCACGATATGTGGACGTTCTCGTTCTTTGAAAGCCTTGGGATGAAGAAACTCCACCAACCTTTCATAACGGATATCGGAGGAAAGATTTTCTGCATGGGCCATGGTGACTGCCTTGGCGGTGCCAGCTGGAATTACAGACTCATGCTGGCCGTTTTCCATTCCAAAGTCGCGAGGGCCCTGTTCAGTACCCTGCATCCCTGGATTGCGTACAGATTCGGTCTTGGATGGTCAAATTCCAATCGCAGGACCCATAAGCCGTATACGTTCAGGAATGCGGAGGAACCGTTGTACCGCTTTGCCCTGGATATGGCGTCAGAGAGGCACATCGACTGCTTTGTGTTCGGCCATTTCCACGACAAGGTGGATCTGACGTTGCCCGGAGGAGAGCGTTTCTTTGTGCTGAAGGATTGGATGGGCGGAGGCACACCCTGTCTCTTTTACGACAAGGCCAGCGGTGAATACCGTTTTTAACGCCCCCTCTTTTCGACCTGGCTTTTCAGCCTTTCGGTCCTGATGACCGTCTTCCGCGGCAGTTCCATGAATACTGAGAAATAAAAGGCGTCCCATTGGCCGCTGTCCCAGATTTTTATCAATTCTTCCGTTTTGACATCCTTTCCGTTGGGATCATACCTTGTCCTCAGGTCCTGGGAGAAGATTCTGGCCACGAGCTGCCAGAAACTTGCCGCGAAACCGCTTTCGTAGGTTCTGATTATGTCATATCCGCTCATGCCGCATTCGCGGTCCACGAGGCGGAGGAGAAGGACCCCCTGGTTTACGGTCATGCTGCGTATGTCCTTCTCGAACAGCCGCAGCAATTCCCTTTCGACATCATTGACATAGCGGTTGCGCTCCGATCTTTTCGTGACGTCAGCCGCAAGGGTGCTGTCGACCTGGGCCATCATTTTCCGTCCGACCAGGGCGTAGGGGTATATCTTGTTGAAATTGTAGACGAGTTTGTAGTATGTGCGCCAGTCGTTCTTTTTCATTCCTTTTCCCTTAGGAAAGCACCAGGTTGGCTCAATGGTGTCAAAGAACATTGTATCCCCGTCATGGACCTCATAGTACATAAGTTCTCCGCGGGGCTTCCTTATCTGGGCTCCGGCTGCCGCGCCTATCAGGAGGGCAAATATTATGAGTGCCGCCTTTTTCATTTCCGGGGACAAAGATACTACAAAAATCTGACCAAGTTGATATGAGCGGAATCGCGGTCGAAAATGTGCGGAAATATTTTTCCACAACTGTTGTAACTTCTTGATTAAAGTCTATTTGAGTATGCAGTTTACCTGTCGAAAAGTTTGAAAATATTTGTAAAAATGCTTTGCGATTGAAAAATTTTTGCTATCTTTGCAATCCCCAAAAACGGGCCTTAACCGCGTATAGGCTTGATATTCAGGGGATTAGAAGAAAAATGATATTTTTAAAGTAATACAACGATGTTACAACCTAAGAGAACAAAGTACAGAAGGGAACAGAAGAACCGCATGAAGGGCAATTCCCAGAGAGGAAACCAGCTTGCATTCGGCTCTTTCGGTATCAAAACCCTTGAGAACTGCTGGCTGACCGCTCAGCAGATTGAGGCTGCACGTCAGGCTATTTCACGTCATATGAACCGTGAAGGCCAGATATGGATCAGGATCTTCCCTGTCAAGCCCGTCACAAAGAAACCTCTCGATACCCGTATGGGTAAAGGTAAAGGTGATCCCTACGGATTCGTGGCACCTATCACTCCCGGCCGCATTCTTTTCGAGGCTGAGGGCGTTTCACTCGAAGTGGCAAAAGAGGCTATGCGTCTTGCAGCCAACAAACTTCCCGTTGCGACCAAGTTCGTGGTCCGCAGGGATTATGTTGAATAATTAAACGGAGAAAAGAAGTATGAAAGCAGCAGAAGCACGCGAAATGTCTGTAGCAGACCTGCGCGACCGCATCGAGGTTGAGAAGAAGAATCTCGACACAATGAAAATCAATCACGCCATTTCTCCGCTGGAGGACACCTCCGCATTCAAGAAGGCCAGAAAGGATATAGCTCTTATGATCACTATCCTCGCTGAGAAAGAAAAACAAAACTAAAAGTCAAGTCTTATGGAAAGAAATCTTCGTAAGGAAAGAATCGGCGTAGTGGTCAGCAACAAGATGGACAAGACCATTGTCGTTGCAGTCGAGAGAAAGGAGAAACATCCTCTCTATGGCAAGTTTGTCAAGAAGACCACAAAGTTCGTTGCCCAGGACGAGAAGAACGAGTGCGGTGAGGGAGATACCGTCCGCATCATGGAAACCCGCCCCCTGAGCAAGACAAAGAACTGGAGATTAGTAGAAATCGTAGAAAAAGCCAAGTAGTATATATATGATACAGCAGGAATCACGTTTACAGGTGGCAGACAACAGCGGAGCAAAGGAAGTCCTCTGCATCCGCGTGCTCGGAGGCACACGCCACCGTTATGCGACTGTCGGTGATGAGATCGTCGTCGCAATCAAGAGCGCCATCCCTGGCGGTGACGCCAAGAAGGGTACAGTTTCAAAGGCTGTAGTCGTACGCACAAAGAAGGAAATACGCCGACCCGACGGATCATACATCCGTTTCGACGACAACGCTTGCGTTCTTCTGAGCAATACCGGAGAACTTCGCGGAACACGTATCTTCGGCCCTGTGGCCAGAGAGCTCCGCGAGAACTATATGAAAATTGTTTCACTGGCACCGGAGGTCCTTTAATTAATAAGCATTATGAACAAATTACATATTAAAAAAGGCGACACCGTGTATGTAAATGCCGGTAACGACAAGGGCAAGACAGGAAAGGTCCTTTCCGTAGCACCTGCGGAGAATCGCGCCATCGTTGAGGGAATCAATATGGTCAGCAAGCATACCAAGCCCAACAGCAAGCAGCCTCAGGGCGGTATCATCAAGCAGGAGGCACCTGTTCATATCTCAAATCTCAATCTTATTGATCCTCAGTCCGGCAAGCCGACACGCGTCGGTTACAAGATGGATGGAGACAAGAAGATCCGTTTCGCTAAAAAATCTGGGGAGGAGATCAAGTAATTATGGCAAAGAAAGCACAAGCAGCAGAGCAGCAGGCATTGCCTGCAGGATACGTTCCCGCTCTCAAGAAAATGTACAAGGAAGAGATCGTCGACGCTCTCAAGAAGCAGTTCTCTTTCACCACTGTGATGCAGGTCCCCAGACTCACCAAGATAACCATCAATGAAGGTTGCGGTGATGCCACACAGGACAAGAAGATCGTTGAGGATGCAGCCGCAGAACTTGCGCTCATCACCGGTCAGAAGGCAGTCATCACTCTCTCCCGCAAGGATATCTCCAACTTCAAACTCCGTAAGGGTATGCCCGTGGGTTGCAAAGTCACCCTCCGCGGCGTGAAGATGTATGAGTTCCTCGAGAAGCTCATCCGTGTCACTCTCCCCCGTATCCGTGACTTCAACGGTATCGCCGAGAATATGGACGGACGTGGAAACTACACTCTCGGTCTCAAGGAGCAGATCATTTTCCCTGAGATTGACATCGACAAGAACCCCCGTATCCATGGTCTGGAGATCACTTTTGTAACCACAGCCAAGACTGACGAAGAGTGCCACGCTCTTCTCGCAGCATTCGGCCTTCCTTTCAAGAAACATAACAAGTAAGATACTATGGCAAAAGAATCAATGAAAGCCCGCGAGGTAAAGCGCGCAAAACTGGTTGCTAAGTACGCAGAGAAGAGAAAGGCTCTCAAAGAGGCCGGTGACTGGGTCGCTCTCGACAAACTTCCCAAGAACTCCTCTTCAGTTCGTCTTCACAATCGTTGCTCTCTCACAGGACGTCCCAAGGGATATATGAGAGCCTTCGGCCTCAGCCGTATCCAGTTCCGTGAAATGGCCAGCAACGGTCTCATTCCGGGAGTAAAGAAGGCAAGTTGGTAGAATAATTAAAAAGAAATCAATATGACTGATCCAATTGCAGATTATCTCACAAGGGTCCGCAATGCCTATATGGCCGGAAAGAAGGTTGTTGAAATTCCCTCATCAAAGATGAAGGAAGCCATCACCAAGATCCTTTTTGAGAAGGGTTATATCCTCAGCTACAAGGTAGTTGAAGGAACACCTTACAACACAATCAAAATCGCCCTCAAGTATCATCCCGAGACCAAGATGGCTGCCATCAAGAAGATTGAGCGCGTGTCCACTCCCGGTCTTCGCCAGTATACCGGCGCAGAGGAGATGCCCCGCGTTCTCAACGGACTCGGAATCGCAATCATCTCTACATCCAAGGGTGTCGTCACCGACAAGGAAGCCAGGGAACTCGGCATCGGCGGTGAAGTTATCTGTTACGTATATTAATATTTAAAGTATAACACAATGTCAAGAATTGGTAAATTGCCTGTAAGCCTTCCGACCGGTGTAAGCGCAGAGCTTCTCCCCGGCAACGTTGTGAAGGTTAAAGGACCTCTTGGTGAGATGTCACAGAAAGTTGATGCTGACATCACTGTCACCATCGAGGGTGGTGAAATCAAGTTCACCCGTCCGACAGATCAGCCCCGTCACCGTTCAATGCACGGTCTGTACCGCGCTCTGGTGAACAATATGGTAGTCGGCGTTTCTCAGGGTTTCACTACTACACAGGAGCTGGTAGGTGTAGGTTACAGAGTCGCTGTCAGCGGACAGCTCCTCACCTTCGCTCTCGGTTATTCTCACGATATTCAGCTGATGCTCCCCGCTGAGGTCAAGGCTGAAGTTCCGGATGTCAAGAAGGGTGAGAATCCCCGCCTCGTACTCAAGAGCTGTGACAAGCAGCTTGTCGGTCAGGTGGCTGCCAAGATACGTTCATTCCGTGAGCCTGAACCTTACAAGGGCAAGGGTATTAAATTCGCCGGAGAGCAGCTTCGCCGCAAGGCTGGTAAGACTGCGGCCGCTAAATAATTAGGAGGACAGAGTTATGGCATTATCTAGAATTGAAAGAAGAAGAAGGATCCATTACCGTATCCGTAAGCATGTCAATGGAACTGCTGAACGCCCTCGTATGTGCGTCTTCCGCAGCAACAAGCAGATTTACGTTCAGGTAATCGATGACCAGCAGGGCAAAACTCTCGTCGCCGCTGCTTCCAACGACAAGGAACTTGCCGCTCAGTGCAAGGGCAAGACCGGAATCGAAGCTGCAGCAATTGTCGGAAAGGCTGTTGCTGAGCGTGCTATTGCGAAGGGTATCACCACAATCGCTTTCGACCGTGGCGGATATCTTTTCCATGGCAGAGTTAAAAGTTTGGCAGATGCTGCCCGTGAAGGCGGCCTCGTATTCTAATCGGAAAGACTATGGCAAATACAAATGTTAAAAGAGTAAAAACCTCTGAACTTGAACTCAAGGACAGACTGGTTGCCATCCAGAGAGTTACCAAGGTGACTAAGGGTGGACGTCACTTCCGCTTTGCTGCTATTGTAGTCGTAGGTGACGAGAACGGCGTTGTAGGTTATGGTCTTGGAAAGGCTAATGAAGTTACAGCCGCAATCGCGAAAGGTGTTGAGGATGCGAAGAAGAATCTCGTGAAGATTCCCGTCATCAACACGACTATCCCTCACGAGCAGGAGTGCAAATTCGGTGGCTCACGCGTATTCATGAAGCCTGCGGCTCCCGGTACCGGTGTCAAGGCCGGCGGTGCTATGCGTGCAGTGTTTGAATCCGCAGGTGTTCAGAACGTGCTTGCAAAATCAAAGGGTTCATCCAACCCTCACAATCTCGTCAAGGCTACTATCGCGGCCCTTTCTGAGATGAGGGATGCTTATACCGTGGCAGGTTTGCGCGGTGTGCCCATGACAAAGGTGTTTAAAGGCTAGGAGGATAGAATTATGGCAAAAATCAGACTTACACAGATCAGCAGCAAGAATGGCTGTGATCCCCGTCAGAAGGCTAATCTTCGTTGCCTTGGTGTACGCAAGATGCATCAGACCGTCGAGGTTGAGGATACTCCCGTCATCAGGGGTATGATCGCCAAGGTTGCGCATCTTCTTAAAGTTGAAGAAATCTAAGGAGGACCCGAGTTATGAAACTTAACAATCTCGCACCTGCTGCAGGTGCAACACACACAAGCAAGAGACTGGGTCGCGGACAGGGTTCCGGTAAAGGCGGTACTGCCACACGCGGTACCAAGGGTGCACAGGCCCGCGCAGGATATGAGCATAAGATCGGCTTCGAAGGAGGTCAGATGCCTATTCAGCGTATCCTCCCCAAGTTCGGATTCAAGAATCCCACAAGAGTAGAATACAGAGCTGTCAATGTGGCTGACGTAGAGGCTGTTGCCGCTGCTCTCAAGGTGAATGAAATCGGCTTTGAGCAGTTCAAGGCTGCGGGAATCGTCTCCAAGACAGACCTTGTAAAGGTCCTCGGAAACGGTGAGATCAAAACCGCCCTGACTGTCAATGCCAACGCTTTCTCAAAGTCAGCAATTGCAAAAATCGAGGCTGCCGGTGGTAAGGCGGTCGTAGTTGAATAATTATGAAGAAGTTTATAGAGACTATTCAGAACATCTTCAAGATAGAGGAACTTCGTAAGAGAATCGTCTATACGTTCGCTCTCATCCTGGTGTATCGTCTCGGATGTTTCGTAGTGCTTCCCGGCATTGACGCATCCATGTTGGCGAAACTCCAGCAGACAACGAGCGAGGGTCTTGTAGGCCTTCTCAACATGTTCTCCGGCGGAGCGTTCGGCAATGCCTCTATCTTTGCGCTGGGTGTGATGCCCTACATCTCGGCATCCATCGTCATCCAGCTGCTCGGAGTGTTCCTTCCTTACTTCCGCAAACTCCAGATGGAGGGTGAAAGCGGCCGTAAGAAGATGAACCAGTACACGAGGTATCTCACCATCCTTATCATCTGCATTCAGGGACCGGCTTATATCGCCACTCTCCACAGTCAGATTCCGATGGCGGCATTCACTGCAGTAAGTGTACTCGGTTGGAGCAACTTCGTCTATAATCTCGTCGCAACGGTTATCCTGATGGGCGGATCAATGTTCGTGATGTGGCTCGGTGAGAGAATTACAGACCGTGGTATCGGCAATGGTATTTCACTTATCATTATGATCGGTATCGTAGCTCGTCTGCCTTTCGCTCTCGCGGCTGAAATCGGAACCAGGTTCAATCAGGTGAGCGGCGGTGCTTTGATGTTTGTCGTGGAGCTTGTCATCTGGCTGTTCGTCATCGCGGCGGCCATAGCTCTTGTACAGGCAGTCCGCAGAGTTCCCGTACAGTATGCAAAGAGAGTCATCGGCAACCGTCAGTATGGCGGAGTC
Organism: Candidatus Cryptobacteroides sp.; assembly: GCA_045598165.1. Classification (GTDB taxonomy): domain Bacteria; phylum Bacteroidota; class Bacteroidia; order Bacteroidales; family UBA932; genus Cryptobacteroides. Next base: position 4,837 of record JAZLLN010000058.1, on the reverse strand, counting down.
CGTCAGTACATTCCTCTCAAGATCAACGCTGCCGGCGTTATGCCTATCATTTTCGCCCAGGCTTTGATGCTCTTCCCGCTTCTCTTCTCCCGTTGGGATGCGACCAGAGGACTTGCAGCAACTCTCAGCAACTACACAGGATTCTGGTATAACTTCATTTTCGGCTTGATGGTCATTATCTTCACATATTTCTATACCGCAGTTACAGTCAATCCGACTATGATGGCGGAGAATATGAAGCAGAATGGCGGATTCATTCCTGGTGTGAAGCCGGGCAAGAAGACAGTTGAGTATCTTGATTCCATTATGTCAAAGGTAACTCTTCCTGGTTCAATCTTCCTCGCTATCATATCAATCCTCCCTGCATTTGCACAGAAACTCGGTGTGGGCAACCAGTTTGCAAGTTTCTACGGCGGTACGTCGCTGCTGATTCTTGTGGGTGTTGTTCTCGATACTCTGCAGCAGGTTGAAAGTTATTTGCTGATGCGCCACTATGACGGCCTCATGAAGACCGGCCGCCTGTCAGGACGCTCAGGTATGTAGTTCTTTGAAAAATTAAAAGGAAGATGGTAAAGCCCAAGACCGAGGAGGAGATTGAACTGTTGCGCGAGAATGCCATCATAGTCTCAAGGACATTGGCAGAAGTCGGTAAGGTGGTTGCCCCGGGTGTGTCAACTCTCGAGTTGAATAGGGTGGCCGAGACTTTTATCCGCGACAATGGTGCGATTCCTTCCTTTCTTGGTTTTGACGGCTTTCCTGCAGCGCTTTGCATCTCTGTAAACGACACTGTCGTGCACGGGTTCCCTTCAGAATACGTGCTCAAGGAGGGTGACATCGTTTCGGTGGACTGCGGTACGCTCTACAAGGGTTATAACGGTGATTCGGCTTACACTTTCCCGGTCGGGGAGGTGTCTGCCGAGACCCGTAAACTTATGGACGTCACCAAGGCCTCCCTGTACAAGGGAATCGAAGCTGCTGTAGCAGGCAACAGGATCGGCGACATAGGATACGCGGTGCAGTCGTATGCTGAATCATTCGGGTTCTCCGTGGTCAGGGAATTGGAAGGCCACGGGCTCGGCAGGGAAATGCACGAAGAACCAGGTGTCCCGAATTACGGGCGCAGGGGGAAAGGCACACACCTCGTCGAGGGAATGGTTATCTGTATCGAGCCGATGATCAATGCCGGTGCGAAGAATGTTTTTCTCGCCAGAAACGGGTGGGAGGTCAAAACTTCGGACCATCGGAATGCGGCCCATTACGAGCTTACGGTTGTTGTCCGTCGCGGTAAGGCTGAGCAGCTGTCTACCTTTGATTTTATCGAGAAAGATGCCAGTATTAAATTTTAAGTGTTTTTTTAATGTCTAAACAAGTAGCAATAGAACAAGACGGAAAGGTCATAGAGACCCTCCCGAACGCGATGTTCAAAGTCGAGCTTGAGAACGGTCACGTGCTTCTCTGCAATATTTCGGGGAAGATGCGTATGAACTTTATCCATATCCTTCTGGGCGACAAGGTAAGAGTTGAAATTTCACCTTATGATTTGACCAAGGGCAGAATATCTTTCAGATACAAATAAAAATCACTCGATATGAAAGTCAAAACATCCATCAAGAAGCGCAGCGAAGATTGCAAGATCGTTCGTCGTAAAGGCCGTCTTTACGTGATCTGCAAGAAGAACCCCAAGTTCAAAATGCGCCAAGGATAATATTTAATTGTCTAACAAATTTTAATGTATAATTATGGCACGTATAGCCGGTGTTGATTTACCAAACAACAAAAGAGGAGAGATAGGTCTTACCTATATCTTCGGTATCGGCCGCAACACAGCGAAGAAGATTCTCGATGAGTGCGGTATCGATCGTGGTATTAAAGTCGGTGACTGGAACGATGAGCAGACTGCAGCAATCCGTGCGAAGGTCGGTGAACTCAAGATTGAGGGAGAGCTCCGTTCTTCAGTCCAGATGAATATCAAGCGTCTTATGGATATCGGTTGCTACCGTGGAATCCGTCATCGTGCGGGTCTCCCCGTTCGCGGCCAGAGCACCAAGAACAATGCCCGTACACGCAAGGGTAGAAAGAAGACTGTTGCAAACAAGAAGAAAGCAACGAAGTAATCATTGATGAATTATGGCAAAGAAAACTACAACATCCAAGAGAGTTGTCAAGGTTGAAGCTTATGGGCAGGCTCATATTTCATCAACCTTCAACAACGTTATCGTTTCCCTTACCAACGCTCAGGGCCAGGTTATCAGCTGGGGTTCTGCAGGCAAGTGTGGTTTCAGGGGATCCAAGAAGAACACTCCCTATGCAGCCCAGATGGCAGCAGAGGATGCCGCAAAGACCGCTTTTGACGCAGGTCTTCGCAAGGTTAAGGTATTCGTCAAGGGACCGGGTGCAGGCCGTGAGTCCGCTATCCGCACAATCAACAATGCAGGCATCATAGTGACTGAGATCGTCGATGTCACCCCTATGCCTCACAATGGTTGCCGTCCTAAAGGCCGTCGTAAAGTTTAATTTTAAAAGCTAAGAATTATGGCAAGATATACTGGTCCCAGCACCAAGATTGCACGTAAATTCGGCGAGCCTATTTACGGAGCAGACAAATACTTCGAGAAACGCAACTATCCTTCAGGACAGCACGGTCTCGCAGCAAAGCGCAAGAAACAGAAAGAATACGGTACCCAGCTCAACGAGAAGCAGAAAGTGAAATACATGTACGGCGTTCTCGAGCGTCAGTTCCACAATACTTACGACAAGGCTTGCCGTATGGCTGGACAGAAAGGTGAGAACCTTCTCCTCCTCCTCGAGAGCCGTCTCGACAATGTGGTTTACCGTATGGGTATAGCTCCTACCAGAGCGGCCGCCCGTCAGCTTGTTTCCCATCATCACATCACTCTCAACGGAGAGGTCTGCAGCATTCCTTCAACCTTCGTGAAGGCCGGTGACGTCGTCGCAGTGCGCGAGCGTTCGAAGAGCCTCGAAGTCATCACGGCAAGCGTTGCTTCCTCTACCAAGTATTCCTGGATTGATTTCGATCCCAAAGCGTTGAGCGGCAAGTTCCTCAACTTCCCCGTAAGGGCGGAAATCCCCGAGAACATCAATGAGCAGCTCATCGTTGACCTCTACTCAAAGTAACAGTTTAACACCACATAAATTATGGCAATCTTAGCATTTCAGAAACCTGACAAGGTGATCATGCTCGAAAGCACGGATACCGTTGGACGTTTCGAATTCCGCCCTCTCGAGCCGGGATACGGACAGACTATCGGCAATGCTCTCCGTCGTATTCTCCTTGCTTCTCTTGAAGGTTTTGCTATCAGCCAGATCAAGATTTCCGGAGTTGACCAGGAGTTCCAGAACATCCAGGGAGTCATCGAGGGAATGCAGGACATCATTCTCAACCTCAAGCAGGTCAGATTCAAGAGAATGGTTGAGTCCATTGATTCTGAGACAGCAAATATCGTCATCAGCGGCAAGCAGGAATTTATCGCGGAGGATATCTCCAAAGGATTGTCTTCTTTCAAGGTGTTAAACCCTGATCAGCACATCTGCTCCCTTGAACCTTCAGTGAAACTCGAAATCTCCCTTACTATCACCAAGGGACGCGGTTTCGTGCCCGCTGAGGAACTCAGGGACGAGAATACCCCTATCGGTACTCTCCCGGTCGATGCCATCTATACTCCTATCCGCAAGGTCAACTGGAGTGTCGAGAACTGGCGTGTCGAGCAGAAAACTGACTATGAGAAGCTGAACCTCGAAATTGTCACTGACGGCTCCATCTCCCCTGATGCAGCCCTTCAGGACGCTGCTAACATCCTTATCTATCACTTCAAGCTCTTCACAGACGACAAGAAAGTCTCTATCGAGAGCCCTGAGGTGTCGGATTCCAAAGAACTTGACGAGGAGTCACTCCATATGCGTCATCTTCTTCTCACCAAGCTTTCCGATATGGGATTGTCCGTACGTGCATTCAACTGCCTCAAGGCCGCTGACATCGACACATTTGCGGATCTCGTATCCTATTCCCGTGCAGAGTTGATGAAGTTCCGCAACTTCGGACGCAAGAGTCTCAACGAGATAGATCTGCTTGTAGAGAAGATGAAACTCTCTTTCGGAATGGATGTTACCAAGTACAATATTGAACCTAAGAAAAAGAACGCATAAAGATGAGACACAATAAAGCAATCAATCATCTTGGTCGCAAGAGCGGTCATCGCAAGGCCCTCCTCGCCAACATGGCTGCTTCCCTTATCCTCAATAAGAGAATCACCACTACTGTTGCCAAGGCAAAAGCTCTCAAGACCTACGTGGAGCCCCTTATCACCAAATCCAAGGATGACTCCACTCATTCACGCCGTGTTGTCTTCAGTTACCTCAAGGACAAGAATGCCGTTGCAGAGCTTTTCCGCACCATCGCTCCCAAGGTAGCAGATCGTCCGGGAGGATACACCAGGGTGCTTCACCTCGGTTTCCGTCTTGGAGATGCCGCTGATATGGCTCTTATCGAGCTCGTTGATTTCAACGAGGCGGCTCTTGCAAGCGCTTCCAAGGCAGCGAAGAAGACTACCCGCCGAAGCCGTGCCAAGAAGGCGGAGGTTGCTCCGGAAGCAGCTCCCGAGGTACAGCAGGAGGAAGTACAGCAGCCTGAGCAGAAGGCTGAATAATAACAGGAGAAAGGGGAAGTTTGGGCTTCCCCTTTTTTAGTTCGTCCAGCACGAACGTACTCTAACGGGTGAAAGTCCCCCAACCGCCCTGATAGTGGGAAGGTTACAGCCAAAGGCAAGGGTGTCCGCTGTGAGGCGGAATCTGAAGGAAGCCGGCGGCAAACATCTGGTCT